>NZ_JBICXM010000011.1:0-303328 GCF_043200235.1 Streptomyces sp. NPDC048441 | reverse complement strand
TCACGGATCGCCTCGCGTGCTCACATATCGGTCATCTCGGGTGTGGGGAGGGGTGGTTGGGGGTTGAATGCAGGAAAATCCCATGGGCTGGGGGGCGGGGTGGCGTGTCGTGGGATTTTCTTGCATTCTGCGGCCCTTCCCTCCACTCGGCGACCGCCTCCCGCCGGGCCGTGTGCCCGCTGACTCTTGGCGGGGTCTTGCATGGGCCGGTCCGCTGTCGGCAGCGAAAGCGGCGCGTACGCCCAGGCGGGCCTGCAAAGTGCCGCGCTCCGGGCGAGCCCCGCCTGGACTGGTCCGCAGACGGCAGCCAAGGCCGCCACCGGAGCCCTCCCCCCCCCACCCCGCATCGCCACGCGCCGCCTCCGTGAGAAGTGCCAGCCCGCAGACGGCCACGACACCTGCCATCGCTACCGAAGCGGAGCCGCCCGGCCAAGCCAGGCCGAGGAGCATCGCCTGGCATCCGCACCACAAGTGTCCTGTCTCAACGAAGTTAGTCGTCCGCAGCGCGCTGACCTGCTTGGACTGGTTTGAGTGAGACGCAGGGACTCGGTTCATTGAGACAGATCTCTGGTCTCGGGGCCGGAACGAGCTGGGAGCTGCCCCGTATCGGCCGCATGCCGTCATGCTGGTCTGTCCATCATCCTCTGGCGCTGGCGACTCCTAAGCCGTCCATGTAGTCGCGGACCCATGTGATCAGTCCGTTGCGGACGTGGAGTATCAGGAGACCGGGGACGGTGAAGGTGGTGCGCCTGGTCGGCAGCGTTCCCACCACGACATGCTCGGCGATGATCACTTCCGGATCGGCGGTCTCGTAGGCCGCGAGTTTCCTGACCTCCTCCACCTGGACGGGGCTGGCGCCCCAGGCCGCCCGGTATCCCGCGCGCACGGCCTCGCGTCCCTCATAGCGTGGGGGGAACCCCGGAGAGGAGAACGGGAACTCGTGCACCGCGTCCGTGGCGTAGAGATCGGCGAGATCGTCTGGGGATTTGTCGAGCATGGCCTGGTAGTAGCGGGCCAGCGCCTCGCGAGGGGTTCGGACCGCAGACGTATCCAGATGCGACACAGGGGTTGCTCCATTCACTCAACGCTTGTTGACCCACTCAGCGTAGGAGTCGGCGGGGAGTTCGGTAGTCCGGGGCGTGCCGATTCTCCCGCTCACCGTCATGCCAGTGCAGCCAGAACGGCTGCGAGCCGATCCCCACCACGTTGGGATCGAAGTCCATCGGCAGCAGTCGGTCCCGCTCCAGCCAGCGACTCGAAGCCGACGTGCCGCCCGGTCGTCGCCGCCCAGTACCAGCCCGGGAAGTGACGCTCACCGCGCGACCAGCGGAACGTACGCACCGGAGCGACATCCTCGAACCGGCCCGTCACACAGTCCCGCAGCGGACACCGACGACGCCGTGCACTGCGTCCACGTACGACAACTCGACGTACGGTCCCGCCTGATCCACCCCAGCCGGTACAGCCATCCAACACCCCCAGCGCCCTCAGTCGCGCGACTAGCTTCGCTGAGACAGAAGTCCGAACGACCCGGTTCGTTGAGAAAACGACTCGATTGAGTGAGACGGGACAACAAGAGCCAGTCCGCACTCGGCAGCAAAACCTGGCAGCTGTCCTGTGACAGTCGATCTTCCTCTTTGTCACTGAATCTTGCTCAAGCTCGGCTTGTCGCCACTACGGTTTACTCGATAGGGGCGAGGTGGCCGGGTGAGCACTGCGGGTGCGTTAGGCATGACATCGCCGGGGTGGGTTCACGCTCCGTTTCGGCGGTGCTGAAGGCCCGCGAGCGCGTTGCCACGATCCATGGGAGGCGTAGCAGTGCGGGGTCAGCTCCTTGAGGGGCGTTACCGGTTGGTGCGGCAGCTTGGTGAGGGCGGGATGGGGCAGGTCTGGGAGGCGTGGGACCAGACGCTGGACCGGCCCGTCGCGGTCAAGTTGATCTCGCTGCTCGCAGGCGGAGGGAGCCGTAGTGAGGAGGCGCGCGCCCGGTTCCTGCGGGAGGCGCGGATCACCGCGCAGTTGCAACACGCGCACATTGTCACCATCCACGATCTCGGTCAGACCGGCCCGGAAGGCGATCAGGTTCCGTTCCTGGTGATGGAGCTGGTCCGGGGCGAGGGGCTGGACGCGAAGCTGCGCCAAGGTGCTGTCGCATTGCGCGACGTGGCCCGGTGGGGCACGCAGATCGCGGACGCGCTGGCCGATGCGCACGGCGCCGGAATCATGCACCGGGATATCAAGCCCTCCAATATCCTCGTCACACCCGGCGGAGCTGTGAAAGTCCTCGACTTCGGCATCGCGCGGGCCGCCGATCCCTACGCGACCGCGGACCGTCTCACGCAGACCGGCTTCATCGTTGGCACGCCCCCGTACATGGCGCCCGAACAGGCGCGTGGCCATCCGGAACCGCGCAGCGACCTCTACGCGCTGGGCTGTGTGCTCTTCGAACTGATCACAGGTCAATTGCCGTTCCAAGCTCCCGACACCGTCGGCTACCTCTCCGCTCACCTCACCCAGGAGCCACCCGCTCCGAGCTCGGTGTCCCCCGACATCCCATCCGCCTGGGACGACCTCGTGCTGAACCTGCTGCGCAAGGACCCGGACCACCGGTACGCGCACGCCACCGACCTCGCCCAGGCACTACACCAACTCGCCCGCGCATCCGAACCCGCGACTTCGCCCAGGACCTCCGTATCCGCCTCTGGCACCTCTGACAGGGGCCCGAAGCGGGCCGTGGCATTTTCGAATGCCAACGCGGTGGCACGGCCTCATGGTCGGGGCCATGTCCTGACCAAGCTGGAGCGGTATGTCCCGTCGGCTTCCCTGCTGATCGTCGTCGGAGTGCTGGCCGTGTTCTCTCTCTCCAAGGACCACAGTGACGAGGGCGCGACAACCTGGGACGCCTCTCTCGCCCTGGCCATCTACGTTCTCCTCTTCGCTTTCGTCTTGGTGCTGGCGACGGCTCTCACACCTAGCTCAAGAACCCGGACACGCGCGGCGGGCTATGCGGCAACCGTGCTCCTCTTCTTCGCCGGGGTTTACAGCTCTCTCCCGAAAATGCTCGTGGGTGGCTCGGGTGGATCGGCCCCTGCGATAACTGCCCTGTCCTTCGCGGTGTACTGCTACCGCGACATCAGGACCCGCCGAGCCCGCCTGGCCAATGCCAATCAGACAGCGTTGAAGCTCTGACTTCATGAAGGCCGGACGCGGTGAGCAGCGGTGCATCAGGCACTATGCCCACGCTCTCACCTGCGTACCTCATCTTCGATGAGACGAACTGCAATCCGCGGTATCCCGACCAACCTCGATACCTACACACACGCCGCGATCTGCCCCGACGCCAACGAACTCGCCGCAGCAGTACTCGCCAAGCATCCTCATGATCCAGCAAGATCCACTGGCGAACACTCTCCGCATCTCCGAACGGCGGCACCCGCGGTTCACGGCCACTTCGCCACTCAAGATTCCTCGTCGCAGGTCAGGGCGACCGCGTCAGGGACGACTCGGTGACACAGGACAGCAGCGCCACCGGAGTTGAGCCGGCCGGTCGGCCGGGCCGAGTGTCGTCGCTCGTGACGCTCGCACCAGGAGAACCAGTCCGCACCCGGCCGGAGACCCGTCACCGCCACCGGGGCGTCCCCGTCTGTCAGGCGGTACCTCCTCACCGCGTGACGCTCGCACCAGAAGAACTGGTCCGCAGATGGCAGGAGACCGACGAGCCCATCCACCGTCCCCATACGCCCCCTTCCTGGCCGCCCGGCCAACAAAAGCTCCTGCGGTGGAGGCGGGGCAGTCAAGGGTGGAGCGCAGCGCAATCGGCGCAGCCGACGCGTAGCGCAGCGGAGCGCCCTTTACTGGGCCGCCGGAACCGCCACACTCCCGAGCGCCGGGCGGCCCCGATCACCACCCCACGCCCCCGGCCCCGCGAAGCCCCCGCCCCCAGCAGGGTCACCCGCCAGCCGCCACCGCCTCCCTCACCCTCGCCACGAACGCCTCCGGTGCGTGGAAGACCTCCTCCGCGCCGAAGCGCAATAGCACCCGCACCTCGGGGCAGGACACAAGGTCGTTGTAGCGGGCCAGGTCCCGGCGGTGGGACTCTCGTGAGCCGTGGTAGGCGTAGCCCTCGATCTCGACGGCCACGCCCTCCCCGCGGAAGAGGAAGTCCGGGCGCAGGAGGCGGCCGGACGGGGTCAAGAGCTCCGCCTGGGACTCCGGGCGCAACCCCGCGTCGTACATCCGGAGTCGGGCGACCGTCTCCGCCGGTGAACCCGCCCCCGGGTCAGCCAATCCCAGCCACCTACGTGCCCTCGTCTTCATGGTCGTCCCCGTCGTCCCCACCACCGCCGACGGTGGGGAATCCAAGGCCGCTGCCACCGTGTCGAGGCCGCCGATCAGCGGGCCCCGCCAGTAGCGCCCGCCGTACCTGCGGCTGCTCAGCGCCGAGTCGAGCGCCACCAGCGCGTCCTCCCGGGGGCCGCCGCGCAGCAGATCCGCCAACGTACGCGCGACCGTCGTCACCAGGAGGTCCCCCACCACGGTGATCTCGGCAGGCGGCAGGGGGAGCCAGTGGACGCGGGCGCCAGTCTTGCGGCGGGCTCCCAGTGGGTCGGTGAACTCCAGCTCTTCCCGCAGTACTTCGATACGCCACAGCGCCGCCGCCGACCGGTGGCTCGCCACCAGGCCTGGCGTCGTCAACTGCCCGGCCCAGAGGCGCACCGCCAGATCGACCGTGCGCCCGGGCTCCACCCAGCCGCCGCCCGGGATGCGCGTCCATCCCTCGGCGGCCAGGCTTCTGGACAGCGTGCTCGTCGGCCAGCCCGCGTCCCTGGCCCAGCACGTGAGCAACACCCCCTCCATGGCCAACTCCCGCAGCCCACCCCGCTCCCCCGCACCCCGCAGCTCCCTTGAACCCCCCATCACCCCAGACTGCCGCACATTGGCCTCGCGCGGATCAGCCTGTGGATAACGCACTGCGCAGTGCGTGCAAGTGGCAGTAAAGGTGGGCTACTTGTCATTGCAGACATTCGCGCCCGCCTGAAGACTTGAGCCACAGCACAGCACCGCACCTCACCTCACCTCACCTCACCCGGGAAAGGGACCCCATGCAGATCGCGATCCTCCTCTACGACAACTTCACCGTCCTCGACGCGGTAGGCCCCTTCCAGACCCTCGCCTCACTCCCCGGCGCCGAAGTCGTCTTCGTCGCCGAGGAGGCCGGACCCGTCCTCGACGACACCCGCACCCTCTCCCTCGTCGCCACGAAGTCCCTCGCCGAGGTCAGCAGCCCGGACATCGTCGTCGTACCGGGCAGCCCTGAACCCGACCTGAAGAACGAGGCCGTGCTCGGCTGGCTCCGCGCCGTCGACGCCACCACCACCTGGACCACCTCCGTCTGCACCGGCTCACTCATCCTCGCCGCCGCCGGTCTCCTCAAGGGCCGTCGCGCCACGTCCCATTGGCTGGCGCTCGAACAGATCAAGCAGTTCGGGGTCGAGTCGACCGGAGAGCGCGTCGTCTTCGACGGGAAGTACGTCACCGGCGCGGGCGTCTCCGCCGGGATCGACATGGGGCTCACCCTCGCCGGGAAGATCGCGGGCGACGAGCACGCGCAGACCGTCCAGTTGCTCATCGAGTACGACCCCCAGCCGCCGTACGACGCTGGTTCACCGGACAAGGCCCCGGCCGCGCTGGTGGAGAAGTTCCGGGCGCAGACCGTGTCCTAGACGTATCCCGCTGAGCCCGCCCCGGCCGCCCGTCCGGCTACCCGCCCGCCGCCAACGCCCGCAGCCACTCCGCCAAGAGCCGGTTCACCTCGAACGCCCGCTCCTGCTGCACCCAGTGCCCGCACCCCTCAAGGAGGTGCGAGGACACCAGGCCGGGCAGGGTCTCCGGGTACGCCTTGATCGCGTCGGCCATCCACGTCGTCGACGCGTCCTGGTCGCCGCCGATGAACAGTGACGGCTGGACGATCGGCGCTCCGTCCCATGCCGCCAAGTCCTCCCAGTCGCGGTCGACGTTGCGGTAGCGGTTGAGCGCGCCGGTCAGGCCCGTCCGCTCGAACTCGGCCGCGTAGACGTCGAGATCGGCCTCCGTCAGCCAGGAGGGCAGGGGCCCGCCACCGACGAAACGGTCCGCCATCCTTCCGCCCCGAGCGACGAAGTGGAGGCTCGGCGCGTCCGCCGACGGCATCGTGTCGGCCGACAGTCCCGCGTAGAACCCCGCGAGCCACCCCCTCACATCCGGCTCGATCTCCGCCTCCGCCCTCCCCTGCTCCTGGAAGTACGAGACGTAGAACTCCTCGTCGTCGCCACCGATCCGCGCGAAGGCGTCCGTCGGCCGGAAGCCGTTCCTCGGTGCGTACGGGACGCTCAGCAGGCCCACCGCCGTGAACACGTCCGGCCTGAGCAGCGCCGAGTTGGCCGCGATGCCCGAGCCCCAGTCGTGGCCCACGATCGTCGCGGACTCCGCCCCCAGGGCGCGTACGACTCCGACGTTGTCGGCGACGTGCGCCAGCATCCGGTACGAGTCCACCTCACGCGGCTTCGACGAGCGGCCGTAGCCGCGCACGTCGATCGCCACCGCGCGGAAGCCCGCCTCGGCGAGCACCGGGAGCTGGTGGCGCCATGAGTACCAGGACTCGGGGAAGCCGTGGACGAGGAGGACCAGGGGGCCCTCGCCCTGTTCCACCAGGTGGATCCGGCCACCAGGGACGTCGACCAAACGGTGGTGCGCGGGGTGCCGCATACTTCCTCCCGGATCAGGAACGGAACAGGAACAGGAACAGTGGATATGTGAAGTATGGATACGTGACGTATAGATACGTGACGTATGGATACGTACGTCATTATCCTGGGCTCACGCCCCCACCACCCGCGAGGAAATTTGCCGAGTCGGCAAATCAGCCGCAGCCGGGCCGCGAAGCCACCACCGCCGCCACCTCCGCCTTCAGATCCGCCCACAGCTCCGGGCGGACCGCGACCCTGAACCCAAGGCGGTACACCGTCGTCCGCTCCCTCCCCCGCACCCGCAGCCGTACCTCCGTGGGGCCCGGATGCGAGCGGAGGATCTCCCTCAAGCGGCCGACCGAGCGCGGGGTCACCTGGGGCTCGTGCATGTCGAGGACGACCGGGGCGTCCGGCGCCGCGCGGGTCAGGTCCGGGACCGAGAGTTCCATGCCCACCAGGCGCGGGACGTCCTCCCGTTTGTCGAGGCGGCCCTTCACGAACACCACGGTGTCCTCCACCAGTTGGGTCGACAGCAGTTGATACGTCGCCGGGAAGAACATGCACTCCAGCGACCCCGCCAAGTCCTCCACCGTGGCGACCGCCCACGCGTTCCCCTGCTTCGTCACCTTCCTCTGAAGGCCGGAGATGATGCCGCCGATGGTGACCACCGCACCGTCCGCGTGCTCGCCCCCGGTCAGGCTCGCGATCGCCGCGTCCGCCTTGCCGGAGAGGATGTGCTCGATGCCGAACAAGGGGTGGTCGGAGACGTAGAGGCCGAGCATCTCCCGTTCCTGGGCCAGGAGATACGCCTTCTCCCACTCCTCGGACGGGAACTCGACGTCGAGCCCGAAGCCCGGCTCAGCCACTTCCGCCGCCCCGCCCCCGAAGAGGTCGAACTGGCCCTCCGCCTCCCTCCTCTTCACCTGTACGACATTGTCGATCAGGGGCTCATAGCAGGCGGCAAGACCTTTGCGCGTATGCCCCATCTCGTCGAACGCCCCCGCCTTGATGAGGGATTCGGTCGTCCGCTTGTTGCAGGCGGTCGCGTCCACCTTCTCCAAGTAGTCCGGGAAGGACTCGTACTTCCCTTTCCGCTCACGGCACTTGACGATGGAATCGACCACGTTCGCGCCCACGTTCCGTACCGCCGTCAGGCCGAAGAGAATGACGTCGTCGCCCTGCGCCGCGAAGTTCGCCACCGACGCGTTCACATTCGGCGGCAGGACCTTGATTCCCATCCGGCGGCACTCGTTCAAGTACACCGCCGACTTGTCCTTGTCGTCGCGGACCGAGGTCAGCAGGGCCGCCATGTATTCGGCCGGGTAATTCGCCTTCAGGTACGCCGTCCAGTACGAGACCAGTGCGTATGCCGCCGCATGTGCTTTGTTGAACGCATAGCCCGCGAACGGGACCAGGACGTCCCAGACCGCCTGGATCGCCTCGTCGCTGTATCCGCGCTCCCGGCAGCCGCCCCGGAAAGGGATGAACTCCTTGTCCAGGACCTCCTTTTTCTTCTTGCCCATCGCCCGGCGCAGCAGGTCTGCCTGGCCAAGGGTGTAGCCCGCGAGCACCTGGGCCGCCTTCTGTACCTGCTCCTGGTAGACGACAAGGCCATACGTCAGGCCCAGCACATCCCGCAGGGGTTCCGCCACCTCCGGGTGGATGGGGGTGATCTCCTGTTGGGCGTTCTTCCGCAGCGCGTAATTCGTGTGGGTGTTCATGCCCATCGGGCCGGGGCGGTACAGCGCCGTGACCGCCGTGATGTCCTCGAATTCGTCCGGCTTCATCAGCCGCATCAGCGAACGCATCGGGCCGCCGTCGAATTGGAAGACGCCGAGAGTGTCGCCGCGTCCGAAGAGCTCGAAGGTGCGGGAATCGGCCAGGGGGATGGAGAGCAGGTCCAGTTCCACGCCCTTGTTCGCCGCCACCATCTTGACCGCGTCGTCCATGATGGTCAGGTTCCGCAGGCCCAGGAAGTCCATCTTCAGGAGACCTAGCGACTCGCACTGGGGGTAGTCCCACTGCGTGATCGTCACGCCGTCCGTGTGCCGCACCCATACCGGGACGTGGTCGGTGATCGTCTCGCTGGACATGATGACGCCGGCCGCGTGCACGCCCATCTGCCGGACCAGGCCCTCCACGCCCTTCGCGGTGTCGATGACCTTTCGTACGTCGGGTTCGTTCTCATACATTCCACGGATCTCGCCCGCCTCGCCGTGCCGGGGGTGGGCGGGGTCGGTGATGCCCGCGAGCTCGATTCCCTTTCCGCCCGCGTCCGGTGGCATCGCTTTGGTGAGGCGGTCGCCCATCGCGTACGGATATCCGAGGACCCGTGCCGAGTCCTTGATGGCGTTCTTCGCCTTGATCTTTCCGTACGTGCCGATCATCGCGACCTTGTCGGCCCCGTACTTCTCCGTCACATAACGGATGACTTCCACGCGCCTGCGCTCGTCGAAGTCGATGTCGACGTCGGGCATGGAGACGCGCTCGGGGTTGAGGAACCGCTCGAAGATCAGTCCGTGCGTGATCGGGTCCAGGTCGGTGATGCCCATGGCGTACGAGACGAGCGAACCGGCCGCCGAGCCGCGACCCGGGCCCACCGCGATTCCGTTGTTCTTGGCCCACATGATGAAGTCGGCGACGACGAGGAAGTATCCGGGAAACCCCATCTGGATGATGATGTCCATCTCGTACTCCGCCTGGCGCGCATACGCGTCCCCCGCGTCCCCCACTCCCTCCGGAAACCGGCGCCGCATTCCCCTTGCCACCTCCTCCCGGAACCAGCTGACCTCCGTATAACCCTCCGGCACGTCGAACCTCGGCATCAGGTCCCGCTTCTCGAACATCCCGGTGGTATCGATCTGTTCGGCGACCAGGAGGGTGTTGGCGCAGCCCTGCCGCCAGGCGTCCGAGGAGTCGATGGCGTACATCTCGGCCGTGGATTTCAGGTGGTATCCCGTTCCGTCGAAACGGAATCGGTCCGGGTCCGAGAGGTTCTTGCCGGTCTGGATGCAGAGCAGGGCGTCGTGCGCGGTCGACTCGTGGGCGTAGGTGTAGTGGGAGTCGTTCGTGACGAGCGGGGGGATGCCGAGTTTCTTGCCGACCCGGAGCAGGTCGTCGCGGACCCTGCGCTCGATTTCGATGCCGTGGTCCATCAGTTCCAGGAAGTAGCGGTCCTTGCCGAAGATGTCCTGGTAATCGGCGGCAGCCTTCACCGCCTCGTCGAACTGACCGAGGCGAAGGCGCGTCTGGAGCTCTCCGGAAGGGCAGCCGGTGGAGGCGATGAGACCCTGCGACCACGTGGCCAGGGTCTCCCTGTCCATGCGCGGCCACTTCTGGAGCCAGCCCTCGGCGTACGCGTCGGAGGACAAGCGGAAGAGGTTGTGCAGGCCGGTGCTGTTCGACGCCCAGATCGTCTTGTGGGTGTAGCCACCTGAACCGGACACGTCGTCGCGTTTCTGGTGCGGCTGACCCCACTTGATCTTCCGCTTGTCGCGGCGGGACTCCGGCGCCACATACGCCTCAATGCCGATGATCGGCGTGACGCCCGCGCCCTGGGCCTGGTGGAAGAAGTCGTACGCGCCGTGCAGATTGCCGTGGTCGGTCATCGCGATGTGCGACATGCCCAGCTCAGCGCAGGCCTTGAACATGTCGCCGAGGCGGGCAGCGCCGTCGAGGAGCGAATACTGGGTGTGGACGTGCAGGTGGGTGAAGGGCTGCGGCACTGGCACTTCCACTCCCATGGTCGGTCAGTCGATCGGTCAGTCGATCGGTCCGTGGATCAGTCAGCGGCGGTCGGGGTGGACTCGGCTTCCTCCTCCAGCCGTTGGGCGATGACGCGCAGGCCGACCGCCATCTCGCGTGCCGATGGCGCGTGGTCGGGGTCGATGAGCCACTGCTGGGTCAGGCCCGCGACCAGGGCCATGTGGACCGAGCCGACCGCGCGGGCCGTCTCCGGGTCCTCTGCGGCGTCGATGCCGTGCAGGTGGGCGGCCATCTCGGGGCGGGCCCGCTCGTACGCGGCTGCGATCTGCTCGCGGATCTCGGGTGCGCGCTCGGCCTGCGCGAAGGCCTCGGTGCTGGCCACCAGCATGGGGCGGTCGGTGGCCTGGGAGCCGATGATGCGGGTCCACATCTGCTCCAGGGGCTCGGGCGCCGGCGCCTCCGGCGGTACGGCCACGATCGCCGTGCCCCACTCCATGAGGGTCTCCAGGAGGGCGGCGTTGAGCAGGGCCTCCTTGGAGCCGTAGTGGTAGTTGATCGTCCCTACGGGCGCGTTGTTCGCGGCGGCCGCGATGTCCCGGGAGGTCGTGCGGGCGTATCCCCGCTCCTGGAGGCATCGCTTGGCGCCGGTCATCAGCTGTTCTCGGTGTCCCATGGGGCTACCGTACAACAGTCTTGAACGTTCGTTCAGAACGGAGGTTCAGAACGTACGTTCAGAACATTGGTTCAGAACGATCCTTCAAGTCGCCAAGGGCCCGAAACTCGATGGACAGTCCCCGCCCCCTCGCCGATAGTGCCGTCCATGGCAACTCTCGTGCGTCACCTCACCTTTGACTGTTCCAACGCCTACCGACTCGGCACCTTCTGGGCCGAAGTCCTCAGCGGGAAGATCGCCGACGACGACTTCCCCGGGGATCCTGAAGCCATGGTCAGCGCGGAAGGCATCACTCTGCTCTTCGTGACCGTGCCGGAGGGCAAGACCATAAAGAACCGCGTCCATGTCGATCTCCAGCCGCAGGACCGCACCCGCGACGAAGAGGTCGAGCGGCTCCTGGAGCTGGGCGCCGAGGTCTCGGAGGACCACCGCCAGCCCGACGGGCGCGGCTGGGTCACGCTGACCGACCTGGAGGGCAACGAGTTCTGCGTCGAGCGCAGTGCCGCCGAGCGGGCGGGCGACTAGGGTCTCTCGCCCTCTCGCCCTCTCGCCCCCTCGCCCCCTAGTCCCGGCGGCAGCTAGTCCCGGCGGCCCCGCAGTTCCTGCTTGAGCACCTTCCCGCTCGCGTTCCTCGGCAGGTCCGTCACGAACTCGATCTCCCTGGGGACCTTGTAGTTCGCCATTTCGCGGCGCGACCACGCGATCAGGTCGTCCGCCGTGAGCACCGCCCCCGGCCGCCGCACCACGTAGGCCTTGCCCACCTCGCCGAGCCTCGGATCCGGGACGCCGATCACGGCCACGTCCGCCACCTGCGGGTGCACGCCGATGAGTTGCTCTATCTCGGCGGGGTAGGCGTTGAATCCGCCGACGATGTACATGTCCTTGATCCGGTCCGTGATGCGGAGGTTGCCCGCCTCGTCGAGGACCCCGACGTCCCCGGTCCGCAGCCAGCCGTCCGGGGTGATCGCCTTCTTCGTCTCTGCCGGGTCCTCGAAGTAGCCCTGCATGACGTTGTGTCCGCGTACGAGGATCTCGCCGGGGTGGCCCGGCGAGAGCGCCTCGCCCCCCGGACTCACCACCCGGACCTCCGTGTCCGGGATGGCCTTGCCCGAGGTGGAGGCGATCACGCGGGCCGCGTCTCCCTGGCGGCACATCGTGACGATGCCGCTCGCCTCGGAGAGGCCGTATGCCGTCAGGACCGTAGCGATGTGCAGTTCGGTGCGCAGGCGCTCGACCAGCTGGAGCGGGACCACCGCCGCTCCCGTCACCACCAGGCGCAGGGCCGACAGGTCGTGCTGGTCGCGGGCGGGGTGGTCGAGGAGTGACTGGTGCAGGGTGGGTGGGCCGGGGAGGACGGAGATCCGTTCCGCCGCCACGTTCGCCAGGACCGTGTCCACGTTGAAGACCGGCTGCGGGATCATCGTCGCGCCCCGCATCAGGCAGGCGATGATCCCCGCCTTGTAGCCGAAGGTGTGGAAGAACGGGTTGACGATGAGGTAGCGGTCGCCTTCGCGCAGGCCCGCCAGTTCGCTCCAGATTCCGTAGCAGCGGAGCGTCTGCGCGTGGGTGATGATCGCGCCCTTGGGGCGGCCCGTGGTGCCCGAGGTGTAGATGATGTCGGAGGGTGCCGCCCCGTCGATGCCGTCCGCCCGTGCCCGTACGGCATCGAGGCCCACCCCGTCGCCGCTGGCCATGAAGTCCTTCCAGGTGCGGAAGTTCTCCGGGGCGTCGTCGGACAGGACCACCACCTGCTCCAGGTGCGGGAGGCCCGGCAGGGGGCCGTCTCCCTTCCCCTCGGCGGCTGCGCGGCGCAGCGAGGCGACGTACGACGTGCCGAGGAAGGTGCCCGTCACGAAGAGCAGCTTCGCTCGGCTGCGTTCCAGGACGTACGACGCCTCTGTGCCCTTGAAGCGGGTGTTCAGGGGGACCAGGACCGCGCCCGCCGACACCGCGCCGAGGGCCGAGACGATCCAGTCCAGCGTGTTCGGGGCCCAGACGGCCACGCGGTCACCGGCGTTGACGCCGTTGGCCATACACGCGGCGGCGGCCCTCTCGACCCGCCGGCCGAGCTCCGCGTACGAGACCCGGGTGCGGCCCTCGACGACCGCCTCCCGGTCTCCGTACCGCTCGGCCGCCGCCCGGACCAGTCCCGGAACGCTGCCCCACTCGAGGTCGCCGCGCATCGCAAGCCCTCCCACCGCAGTAGCTGACACTCCGTCAGATTAACGGTAACCTGACGCGCTGTCAGCAGTCGGGACGACGTATGGCGAAGCCCTGGGGCTCGCCGCTCGCGGAGGTGTCCTTGCCCATGGCTTCACTCAAAGACGCTACAGCGATAGTCGGGATCGGGCAGACCGCCTTCGCCAAGCAACTGCCCGATGATGAGAAGACGTTGGCCTGTCGTGCCATCGTCGCCGCGCTCGACGACGCGGGCATCGCCGCGTCCGAGGTCGACGCGTTCGCCTCGTACACGATGGAGGAAACGGACGAGGTCGAGGTCGCCAAGGCGATCGGCGCCGGCGACGTCACCTTCTTCAGCAAGGTCGGCTTCGGCGGAGGCGGCTCCTGCGCGACCATCGCGCACCTCGCGTCCGCCGTCGCCACCGGGCAGGCGAGCGTCGGCGTCGCCTGGCGCTCCCGGAAACGGGGCAGCGGACCGCGCCCCTGGAAGAACACGGCGGTCCAACTCCCCACCCCCGCCCAGTGGACCCGGCCCTTCGGCCTCCTCCGCCCGGCGGACGAGATCGGGATGCTGGCGCGCCGCTACATGCACGAGTACGGCGCGACCCGCGACCACCTGTTCAATGTCGCCCTCGCGTGCAGGAACCGGGCGAACCAGAATCCGGCCGCGATGATGTACGAGCGGCCACTGACCCGCGAGATGTACATGTCGTCGAGATGGATCAGTGAACCGCTGTGCCTGTTCGACAACTGCCTTGAGACCGATGGCGCGTTGGCGTGCGTCATCGTGTCCGCCGAGCGGGCCCGTGACTGCCGCCAGAAGCCCGTGTACGTCCACTCCGCCGCCCAGGGGCTGCCCGCCCAGCACCACGGAATGGTCAACTACTGGAACGACGACCCGCTGACGGGCCCCGCCTGGACAGCGGCCCGACACCTGTGGAAGCAGGCAGACTTCGGCCCTCATGACGTGGACGTGGCGCAGATCTATGACGCGTTCACGCCCCTGATCCCGCTGTCCCTGGAGGGCTACGGCTTCTGCGGGCGCGGCGAGGGCGGCGCGTTCACGGAGGGCGGCGCACTGGAGAGCGGGGGACGGCTTCCGATCAACACCGGGGGCGGCGGCCTGAGCGAGGCGTACGTCCACGGCTTCAACCTCATCAACGAGGGCGTGAAGCAACTGCGGGGGACGAGCACGGCTCAGGTGCCGGACGCGTCGACGTGCCTGGTGACGGCGGGCGAGGGCGTCCCGACGTCGGCGGTGCTGCTGCGGGCCCCCTGAGGGGCGCGGGGCTGCGACATATGCGGCTCCGCCGCGTGAGCGCGAGCAACCACAGACGAACCCGCCAGCCGGAAGAGGCCAGGAACATGGCAGACGCAACAACCGAGCCCCTGCTGACCCCCACCATCGACAGTGACGGCGCCCCCTTCTGGGAGTACGCCGCCCAGGGCGAACTCCGAATCCAGGCCTGCGGCGCTCCCGCCTGTGGCGAGCTAAGGTTCCCGCCCAGGCCCTGCTGCCCCCACTGCCAGTCCTTCGACAGCGAATGGCGCAGGATGACCGGCCGCGGCCGCATCTGGTCCTACGTACGCCCGCACCCACCCCTGCTCCCCGCCTACGCGGCACAGGCCCCGTACAACGCGATCGTCGTCGAACTGACCGACGCCCCCCGCATCCGCCTGGTCGGCAACCTCGTCGCCGCCCCCGACGCCCCGCTGAACTCCGTCGACCCCGACCGCCTGCGCATCGGCGCAAAGGTGCAGGTCGCCTTCACCGACGTGGACGGGATCGCGATGCCCCGCTGGCTCCTGGAGCGGCCATGACAGCCACGGGTGCCGTCCGTACGGCGGTCGACAAGGACACCGGCGTAGCGGTCGTCACCCTCGACCGCCCCGCTCGCCACAACGCCATCGACCCCGATACGGCTGCCGAACTCACCGCCACCTGGCGGAGCTTCCGCTTCGACGACACCGTGCGGGCGATCGTCCTCACCGGCGCCGGGGAGAAGGCGTTCTGCACCGGCATCGACCGCGATACGGACGTACCGCAACCCGGCTCCCCCTACTCGATGGACGATCCGCTCCTCTCCATCGGGCCCAAGGCCAACGACCTGTGGAAGCCGGTCATCGCCGCCGTCAACGGCATGGCGTGCGGGGGCGCCTTCTACCTCCTGGGCGAGGCGGAGTTCGTCATCGCCGCCGAGCACGCCACGTTCTTCGACCCGCACACCACGTACGGCATGGTCAGCGCGTACGAGGCGATCCTCATGGCGCAGCGTATGCCGTACGGCGAGGTCGCCAGGATGTCGCTGATGGGTACGGCCGAGCGGATCTCGGCCCGTCGGGCGTACGAGACGGGCCTGGTCTCCGAGCTTGCCGAGTCCGCAGACCTCCTGACGGCGGCGACCCGCGCGGCTGAGGTCATCGCCTCCCATCCGACCGAGCCGGTCCAAGGCACCGTGCGTGCGCTCTGGGCGGCGAAGGAAGCGGCCCGCGGCCCGGCTCTGGCCCAGGCACCGCACCTCATCGCGCTCGGCAATCTGCCGCCGGAACGGCAGGCGGGGCTGTTCACGGGGCGCGGCAGCGGCTTCCGCACCAGGTGAGCGCGGCCAGCTGCCGCCTCGCGGGGTTCACTCGGGCGGCGTAATGTCACGAGTGGACGGCCGCCGTCCGGAGCCCCTTCCAAAGCTGGTGCGACGGCCGTCACGAGGCGTGACCCGACGCGCGGAGGCGCCTGGAACCGGGCGGTACGGGCGGTACGGGCGGTACGCCAGACCCGCCTAGGACCGCGCCGTCCCCGTCCCCCGCTCCGCGTCCAACGCGTACACGCATCGGTCCTTGCTGCACGCGTAGACCACCCCGTCACGCACCACGGGCGCCCCGGTGATCTCGCCGCCCGTGGCCAGCTTCCAGCGGAGGCGGCCGTCGTCGGCCTTCAGCGTGTACAGCAGGTGGTCCGTCGAGCCGAAGTGGATGCGGCGGTCGGCGACGACCGGCGTGCCGACGACCTCGCCACCGGCCTGGAACCGCCACTTCGGCGTGCCCGTCACCGCGTCCAGCGTGTAGAGCCCCTTGCCGCTGCCGACGTGCACATGCCCGTCGGAGACCAGGACGGGCTCGATCGACGCACGTGACTCCGTGGCGATGCGCCAGCGGTCACGCCCGTCCGTGGCGTCGAGGGCGTACACCGTGCCCAGGTAGTCCGCCAGATACACACCGCCGCCTGTGACGGCGGGCCCCGGCGCGAAAGCCGGGGGACACAGGAACGCGGCGGGCGCCTCGAAGTGCCAGCGCACATGCCCGCCGACCACGTCGATCGCGAGGACGCGCGTGCCCGCGGACACGTACACATACCCGTCCTCCGCGGGCGCGAGCCGCACCGGCACGCCGCCGCAGGAGGCCGCGTCGCCGATGGGGTAGGACCACCGCTCGTCGCCCGTACGGGCCTCAAGCGCACGTAGGCGTGCGTCCTTCCAGATGTAGACCGTGCCGTCGTGGACGACGGGTCCCGCCTCGGGGGTCTCGAAGTCGGTCTGGGCCCCGGTGATCTCCCAGAGCTTCTCGCCGTTCGCGGCCTCCCAGGCCTGTACGCCGCCGCCGCGCGTCCCGGTGACGACGGTGCCACGGTCGGCCTGGAGGGAGTACACCCAGGCGTCGGTCGACAGGCGCCAGAGGTCGTTGCCTTCGGCGCCGTCGAGGGCGTACAGCGTCGGGCCGTCGGATGCGTGGATACGTCCGTCGGCGACCGCCATGGACCAGGCGACGTCCCGCGTCTTGAAGCTGCGGCGGCCCGTGCCGACGTCCAGGGCGTGGACCTCGAAGGACGTGACGTACACGAGATTCCCCGCGACGGCGGGCGTCCCCCACACGTCGTTCGACATCCGGAACCGCCACGGCCGCCAGGCGGCCCCCGCGTCCGGCGCGGCGGTGGGGGCGGGCAACACGGGGTCGACGCCGTTCGCCGCGGCCCTGGACCGCGACCACGAGGCGGCGAGGCCGGTCTCGGCGGGCACAGCGCCTACGGCGGCGGCCCGCGCGTCGGCCACTCGCGGTCCCGGACCGATCGGCACCTTGGCCCCCGCGAGATGCACGGGACCGGCGTCCGGCACGTTCCCGAACGGCGGAGGCTGCGTCGGCGGGGGTGGCGCGTGCTGCGGGGAGAGCGGTGACGCGTGCTGGGGGGAGGGTGGTGACGCGTGCTGGGGGGAGGGTGGTGAGACGGCGGACGCACCGCCACCGTGCCCGCCGTGCCCGCCTTGCCCACCACGTCCACCGCTCCTGCCGGAGCCGGACAGCGCGGGGCGCGCGGGCGGGCGGCCGCCCCGGCGCGCCTCGATGAGCGCGACGGCACGCTCCGGCAGCCACGCGGACGCCGTACCGCTGTCGCCGTCCTCGCTCTCCGAGGCGAAGAGGTGCGGCGCGAGCTGGGCCTGGAGGTCGGCGGGGCTGGGCCGGAGCACCGCCTCCATCTGCATGCACGTCTCGATGAGCGGACGGAGCTCGTCCGGGAGTCCCTCCAGGTCAGGACCTTCTCGGAGCAGCATGAAGACGGTCTCGACGGGGTTCGCGCCGTGGAAGGGCGCGTGTCCTGTGGCGGCGAAGACGAGCATCGAGCCGAGCGAGAAGACGTCACTCGCACCGGTGACGCTGCGCGAGTCCTTGGCCTGCTCGGGCGACATGTACGCGGGCGTGCCCACGGCGACGTTCGTCATGGTCAGCCGGGTGTTGGAGACGCCGGACGCGATGCCGAAGTCGATAACGCGCGGCCCGTCCTCCACCACGAGGACGTTCGACGGCTTGAGGTCACGGTGGACGAGGCCCGCGCCGTGGATGGACTCCAGGGCCTCGGCGACACCGGCCGCGAGCCAGCGCACGGCCTGGGTGGGCAGCGGCCCGTGTTCATTCACTATTTCTTCGAGCGAGGGAGCGGGCACGTAGGCGGTGGCCAGCCACGGCACGGCGGCGCGCGGGTCGGCGTCCACGACGGCGGCCGTATAGAAGCCGGACACGGCGCGTGCCGCCTCCACCTCGCGCGTGAAGCGGACACGGAACAGCTGGTCCTCGGCGAGCTCGGTCCTGACCGTCTTGATCGCCACACGCCGCCCTGACGCGGAGCGCGCGAGGTAGACAAGGCCCATGCCACCGGCTCCGAGCCGGCCGAGCACCTCGAACGGGCCGATCCGCCTCGGATCGTGCTGCGTCAGCTGATCCACCACTTGCCCTGCCACCTCCCCGTACGCGGGCGCCGTATGAGCAGCCCCGTGCAGCGTCTCACCACCGAGCCGCTCCGGCGGCACGCACCCTGATTCTTCCTGTCCGGGGCGGTGGTTGCGAACCGGGGGCGGGATCAGGGTGTTGTGGGACAAAGAAGACGTAAGAAGAAGGAGATTTGTGAGCGAAACCTGATTCGAACGTCTGGGCTATTCGGTGGACGCACGGGGCGGCGCGAGGAATGACGGGAGAAGTGACGGGAGAAGTGACGAGGGAGTGGCGCGAGGAATACGCCCCCCAATACCGCACACAACCCCATTTGCACTCGGCCGAATCGCGCTCCGATCACCCCTCGGTAAGCTGACGGCATGACAGGACAGGTACGTACCGTCGACGGCCGCGTGGCCGGTCGGCGCGGTCAGGCGACGCGTCAGAAGCTGCTCGACTGCCTCAGCGAGATGCTCAGCTCCTCGCCCTACCGGGACGTCAAAGTCATCGACGTCGCCCGGAAGGCGGGGACTTCACCCGCGACCTTCTATCAGTACTTCCCCGACGTCGAGGGCGCCGTCCTCGAGATCGCGGAGCAAATGGCCGCGGAGGGAGCCGAGTTGACCCAGCTCCTTGACGGCCGCTCCTGGGTCGGCAAGGCGGGATGGCAGACCTCGCAGGAGCTCGTCGAGGGCTTTCTCGACTTCTGGCGCAAGAACGACGCGATCCTCCGGGTCGTCGATCTGGGCGCCGCCGAGGGCGACAAACGCTTCTACAAACTCCGCATGAAGATCCTGAACTCGGTCAACAACTCCCTTACGGACACCGTCAAGGAACTCCAGGCCAAGGGCAAGGTCGACAAGGACGTCAACCCGGCCGCGATGGCGGGCTCTTTGGTGGCGATGCTCGCCGCGGTCGCCTCGCACCAGCGGGGTTTCCAGACGTGGGGGGTCAAGCAGGCCGAACTGAAGCCCAACCTGGCGCTGTTGGTGCATCTGGGAGTAACAGGCAAGAAGCCGACGAAGTAGGGCAAATTTCGACTGTCTTCTGACGCTTCCTCAAGTCCTGTCACCGCAGCGGCGGATCACGGTGTACCAGTGATCCGCCGCTGCGGTCTCCAGCCGACGTTCTGCCTATCCCGTCTATCTATCCCGTCTATCTATTCCGTACGCCGCTCCAGACGGAAGAGGCGGATCTCCCGCTCTATGCGGGACTGGTACGTCGCGTACGGCGGCCAGAACTCCAGCACCGCCGCCCAGGCAGCCGCCCGCTCATCCCCCGCCAACAGCCGTGCGGTGACCGGGATGTCCACGCCCCGCCAGTTGACGTCGGCGTCCGGATGGGCGATGAGGTTGGCGGTCCATGCGGGGTGTCCCGGACGCCCGAAGTTGGAGCCGATGAGGATCCAGCTGCCCGCCTCCTCCGGCATACAGGCCAGCGGTGTCGTACGCGGCAGCCCGCTCTTCGCGCCGCGCACCGTCAGGATCACCCCCGGCAGCATCTTCGCGCTGAGCAGCACCTTGCCGCGCGTGAGGCGGTGCACCGTGCGGTCCATCGCGGGGATGAAGTGCGGCGCGATCTTCGCGAAGGTCCTGGTGGACGACACCTTCTGCATCAGCCGGACACCGGGGGCCATCAGACGGCCAGCCGGTTCTGGGGGGAGCCGGGTGTCGATCCGGGCGCCGGTCCGCGACCAGTTCCTGACGCCGACCCCGACGCCGCTCCCGACGCCGCTCCCGGCTCGGCTCCGAACAGCACCGCCTGTTCCGCCGCACGGGCCCGCAGCCGGTGGACGGGCCCGAAGAGCAGCTCGTCGCTCGATGCCCGCTTGAAGTAGAGATGCGCCTCGTTCTCCCAGGTGAAGCCGATGCCGCCGGGCAGCTGTACGGCCTCCGACGCGGCGGTCCGCAGCGCGTCGAGCGCCTGCGCGAGCGCGAGCCCACCCACCCGTTCGGTGCCTGCCCCCGCGGCCCACGCGGCGTAGTACGCCGCCGACCGCGCGGCCTGCACCTGCACATACACATCCGCGAGCCGGTGCTTGACCGCCTGGAAGGAGCCGATCGCCCGCCCGAACCGCTCGCGCTGCTTGACGTATTCGACGGTCCGCTCAAGCGCACGGTCAGCGGCGCCCACGGCCTCCGCGGCCAGCACGGTGGCGGCGGCGTCACCGACGGCGGCGAGCGCGCCCGCCACATCGGCGTCATCCGCGGCATCGGCATCGCCATCGGCATTGGCATTGGCAGCTGTGCCCAGCAACTCCGCTTCCACGTCCCGCAGTTCCACTCGCGCCTGCGGCCGGGTCTCGTCCAGGGAGGTCTGCCGGGATCGTACGAGTCCGGCGGCCCCCTCGCGCACGAGATAGAGGAGCGTACGGGAACGGGCGAAGCCACCCGTGTGCGCGGCCACGACGAGCAGCCCCGCGCTGTGCCCGTCGAGGACCTGCTCCGCCTGGCCGTAGAGCCGCCAGGCGCCGTCCGAGATCTTGGCCTGCACACCGCCCGCGCGCCCGCCGCCCGACCAATCGCCGAGGTTGTCGCCGACGAGGCCGAGCGCGGTGGCGAGTCCGGTGCCCGGCACCGCGAGGGCGGCGGTCAGCTCCCCCGCCGCGATCCGGGGCAGGAGCTCAGCCCGCTGCTCCTCGGTGCCGAGGCGCTGGAGGAGCGGGGTGACGAGGGCGGCGGTGGCGAAGAGGGGGGAGGGAGCGAGTGCCCGCCCCAATTCCTCGCCACTTAGGGCTAGTTCGGCCGCCCCACAGCCCACCCCTCCGAATTCCCCTGGGCGAGCCAGGCCGAGCTGTTCGGCGAGGGCGGACCAGAGGGCAGCGTCGTATCCGACGGGGGTGCGGACCGCGGCCTTCACCTCGTCCGGCCCGCAGCGTTTGGTGACGAGCTCACGAAGGGTGCGGCGGATTTCTTCCTGCTCCGCGGTGAAGGCGGCGTCCATCGGCGGGCTCCTCCCCCGGGTCGCGGCGGTGTCCGCCGACCCAGATCTGACGGGCCGTCATGCTAGGGCGGCGCCCGGCAGATGCACAGGGCTGCGACGAGACGTAACGCCTACGGGGATCGCTCCCGCACAGGGATCACTCCCGCACGGGGACCACTCCCGCACGCTCACGGGGGACCACCTCCCGAGTCCCCTCGAGTCCCCTCGAGGACTCCCTGGACCTCCCGAGACCTCCCGCCACCCTCCGTATCTGATGTACCGTCAGATTCATGCCAACTACCCTCCCCTCCCGCCCCCGTGAGGCGGCAGCCCGCCCCCGCAAGGTGGCCGTCGTAGGCATATCCCTCGCCGACTGCGGCCGCGTGGACGAGGCCACCCCCTACGCCCTGCACGCCCAGGCGGCCCGCCGCGCCCTCGCCGACTCGGGCCTCGGCCGTGACGTCATCGACGGCATCGCGTCGGCGGGCCTCGGCACGCTCGCGCCGGTCGAGGTCGCCGAGTACCTGGGCCTGAAGCCACGCTGGGTCGACTCCACCTCCGTCGGCGGCTCCACCTGGGAGGTCATGGCGGCGCACGCGGCGGACGCGATCGCGGCGGGGCGCGCGAACGCGGTGCTCCTCGTGTACGGCTCGACGGCGAGGGCCGACATCAAGGCGAAGCGGCGTACGTCGAACCTGTCGTTCGGCGCACGAGGCCCCCTCCAGTTCGAGGTCCCGTACGGCCACTCCCTGATCTCCAAGTACGCGATGGCCGCGCGCCGCCACATGCACGAGTACGGCACGACGCTCGAACAGCTCGCCTCGGTGGCGGTCCAGGCGCGGGCGAACGCCGCGACGAACCCCGACGCGATGTACCGCGACCCGATCACGGTCGACGAGGTCCTGAGCGGCCCGATGATCGCGGACCCGTTCACCAAACTGCACTGCTGCATACGTTCCGACGGCGGATGCGCGGTGCTTCTGGCGGCGGAGGAGTACGTGGCCGACTGCGCGTCGACGCCGGTGTGGGTGCTCGGCACCGGCGAGCACGTCTCGCACACCACGATGTCGGAGTGGGAGGACTTCACGGTGTCCCCGGCGGCGGTGAGCGGACGTCTGGCGTTCGAGCGTGCGGGGATTCGCCCCGCCGACGTCGACGTGGCGGAGATCTACGACGCCTTCACCTACATGACCTTGGTGACCCTGGAGGACTTGGGATTCTGCCCCAAGGGCGAGGGAGGCGCGTTCGTGGAGAAGGGCCGCCTGCTGCGGGACGGCGAGCTGCCGACGAACACGGACGGCGGCGGGCTCTCCGCCCAGCACCCGGGAATGCGAGGCCTGTTCCTGCTGGTGGAGGCGGTACGGCAACTGCGCGGCGAGGCGGGTGAGGGCCGCCAGGTGCGCAGGGCGGGAGGCAGGCTCCCGGAGGTGGCGGTGGCGTCGGGGACGGGCGGGTGGTTCTGCTCGTCGGGGACGGTGGTGCTCGGCCGGGGATGAGGGGCCCTCCTGCCGGGCGGGCGAGGTGTGGCGCGCCATCGAGGAGAGGCTTCACCTCGTCCACCTCGTCCACCTCCGTCCACCTCGTCCGCCTCGTCCACCTCATCCACCTCGTCCCCCTCATCCACCTCTTCGACCTCTACGACCTGCCCGGCGGCGGCGACCGCTCACGTAGATTCGCCGGATGGACGATTCCGACAGCAGGCCCGACGACACCGCCCACGGGCGCGCTCTCCTCCGCACCCTCCGCGTCTGGGACACCGGACTGCCCGCCTTCGACCTGGCGACCGCCCCCGCGGCCCCGCTCCCCCTGTTCTGGCAGTGGTTCGTGGACGTGGCCGAGGCAGGCCAGGTGGAGCCGCACACGATGAGCCTGGCCACGGCGGACGAGTCGGGCCGCCCCGACGTACGGACGCTGATGCTGCACGACGCGGACGCGGCAGGATGGCACTTCGGCTCGCATGCGGGCAGCGCGAAGGGCCGCCAGCTCGCGGCACGCCCCGAGGCCGCGCTCGGCTTCTACTGGCCCGTGCAGGGCCGCCAGGTCCGGGTGCGGGGCCGGGTCACGACGGCGAGCGCCACCGAGAGCCGCGCCGACCTCGCACGCCGTTCGCCCGGGGCACTGGCTTCGGCACTGGTCGGCAGGCAGAGCGAAGTGCTGCCGTCGTACGGGGATCTGGTGGCCGCGAGTCAGGCCGCCTGGGAGCACGCGCAGGCGGAGCCGGACGCCCCGGCACCGAGCTGGACGCTGTACGTACTCGAACCGGACGAGGTCGAGTTCTTCCAGGGAGACGCGCGGCGGCGCCACGTGCGGCTGCGGTACCGGAGGGAGACGGACGGCGGCTGGGCGAAGGAGCTGCTGTGGCCGTAAGGCTTCACTGAGGCGCTGTAGGCTTCACTGAGGCGCTGAAGGGTTCACTGAGGCGCTGTAGGCTTCACTGAGGCGCTGAAGGGTTCACTGAGGCGGCTTCAATGAGACTTCACTGAAGACTTCACTGCCCGAAGCCGTACTGCGTGAAGTCCCGCACCGGCCGGTAGCCGATCCGCTGGTAGAGCCCGCTGCTCGTGGGGTTGGCGAGGTCGGCGAAGAGCAGCACCTCGTCCGCCCCCGCGGCCAGCGCGGCACGGCTGACTTCGACGGTCGCCGCTCCCGCGTAGCCACGGCCGCGCAGTTCGGCGGGGGTGTAGACGGGGGCGACCCGGACCTGGCCCGCGACGCGGCGGGTGGCGCCCGCCATCGCTACCGGGGTGCCGTCGGGGGTCTCCCAGAGGGTGATACCTCCGTAGGCGATACGGGAGTCGGCCCACGTGCCGGAGTCCATCGCACCGGCCTCGCCGATGGCCTCCCCGAACTCCCCGTGCCAGCGCGCCAGCAGCTCCCGGTCAGCGTCGCCCGCCACGCGCGCCCTGCCTTCCGGGGTGGGTTCGGGCGGGGTCAGGGTGCCGAGGCGGTACAGGCGGTCGCGGTGGAGCTCATCGGCGACAGCCCCCGTGTTCCGCTGCCAGGCCTGCGCGAACGCCTCCGCGGTGTCCCGCTCGGCGCCGACTCCCGGCAGCTTCTCGCCCGCGTCGGCGAGCAGCGCGGCGAGTTCGTCGGCGGCGGCCCTGTCGGCGAGCGGGCTCAGCGCGAGGCGGTGCGGCGGGGTCCACACGAAGACTCCGCACACGGCGCCACCGCCTTCGGTACGGATCCCGAAGAGGGGCTCCCCTTCCCCGTACACATGAAGGCCACGCGTGCGCAGGGTGTCGGAGACGCTGAGCAGCGCCGTGTGCGCGGCGGGGTCCGAGTGCAGGAAACTCTGGGCGCGGGACAGGAATTGACCGAGGTCGGCGGTCAACTGCCAGGTGGCGACGGGTGCGTTTGAGGAGTCCATAGGTCATGATCCCCCATGCCACACCCTCGACAGAAGCGGATTACGACGCCTGCCGGGGCCGCCGTCACCGCGCGCCGCGGAAGACCGGCACCGTCACACCTTCCCCCTCCCCCTCCGCCTCGCGGAACGCCACCTCCAGCGCCATCCCGATCCGCAGCTCACCCCCGACGCCCCTGCCGTCCCTGCCGTCCCCGCCGTCCCCGCCGTCGACGATCTCCGTCATCATGCGCGGGCCTTCGGCGAGGTCGACGACCGCGGCGACGTACGGGACGCGGGCGCCGAACGGCGGCAGGTCGTTCCGGTGGACGACGGACCAGGTGTAGAGCGTGGCCTGGCCGCTCGCCCGCTCCCAGCCGCCCTCCTCGCTCCAGCAGTACGGGCAGAACTCGCGCGGATAGTGGTGCGCCTTGCCGCACGCGCCGCAGCGGCGCAGCAGCAGGTGGCCTTCGGCGGCGGCGTCCCAGTAGGGGCGGGTGAAGGCGTCGGGCTCGGGGAGGTCGAAACGCGGGTTCGCGGCGCCCGCCGAAGCGGTGCTCACAGGAACAAACCCATCACGTTGTCCAGCGACCACGACTGCCAGGACATGGCGAAGAGGGCGACGAGCGAAATCAGCGCCATCATCGCGTTCTGCCCCTGCTCGGCCCAGTCGTGGATCATGAGGACGAGGTAGATGACGTTGAGCAGCAGCCCGCCGATCAGGGCGATCGGCGTGAGGAAGCCGACGATCAGGCCGAGTCCCAGGGCGAGTTCGGCGTAGACGACGACGTACGCCATGGTCTTCGGGCGGGGCACGACCACCGCGTCGAAGCCGCTGCGGACCGCGTTCCACTTGTGCTTCTCGGCGACGCCCGCTGCCCAGGCGATCCCCGCGCCCTCGAACCAGCTCTTCTTGTCCTTGTGCCGCCAGCTCTCCAGCCACCACAGGCCGAGGCCTATGCGGAGCACGGCGAGCCATTCGGCGCCGGTGAGCCAGATCGTGTCCATGCGGCGACCTCCGGGGGCGAGTTCCTGAAACGGCGCAGATTCCTGAAACGGCACAGGTTTCTGAAACGGCACAGGTTTCTGACGATACGTTTCTGACGGTACGTCAGTTCAGCGCACGAGCCCCTCGTACGCAAGAGGTGTACCGCGTCCGAGGAGCGGGCGGGCCATGGACATAGGGCACACCACGTACACCCGTGATCAATTCGCAACCGGTTTGGAGCTTGACCGTCCCCCATCAAGTGACCACCTGATTACTCTCAGGTTCATGGCCGACACCATTCCCCCACAAGCGCCACACCACGACCGCCCTGTGTACGTCATCGGTGGCGGACCCGGCGGGCTCTCCGTGGCGGCCGCCCTGCGCGCACGCGGCGTACGCGCGGTCGTGCTCGAGAAGTCCGACAGGGTCGGCGCCTCCTGGCGCGCGCACTACGACCGCCTCCACCTGCACACGACGCGCCGCCTCTCCGCACTGCCGGGGCTCGCGATACCCCGCGCCTTCGGACGGTGGGTGTCACGTGACAACGTCCTCCGCTACCTGGAGAAGTACGCCGAGTTCCACCAACTGGAGATCGTCACCGGCGTCGAGGTGTCCCGCCTGGAGCAGGCGGCCGACGGCACCGGGTGGCTGCTGCACGCCACCGGCGGGCGGGAGCTGACCGGCAGCGCGGTGGTGGTCGCCACCGGCTACAACCACACGCCGAGCCTGCCGCGCTGGCCCGGCCGCGACACGTACGCGGGCGAACTCCTGCACGCGAGCGACTACCGCAACCCGCGCCCCTACGAAGGCAAGGACGTCCTGGTCGTCGGCGTCGGCAACACCGGCGCCGAGATCGCCGTCGACCTCATCGACGGCGGCGCGGCCCGCGTCCGCATCGCGGTGCGCACCGTGCCGCACATCGTCCGCCGCTCCACGGCCGGCTGGTCCGCGCAGCGCATGGGCATCCTGTGCCGCAGGCTGCCCGTCGCACTCGTGGACCGCCTCGCGGGGCCGATCGCCAAGGCGAGCGTCCCCGACCTGGCCGCGCAGGGTCTTCCCCGGCCCGGCACGGGCCTGTACTCGCGGGTCAACGAGGGCGCGATCCCGGTGCAGGACGTGGGCCTGATCGACGCGGTGCGCAAGGGCAGGGTCGAACCGGTCGCGGCCGTCGAGTCCTTCGAGGACGGCAAGGTCGTCCTGGCCGACGGCACCCGCATCGCCCCTGAGGTCGTCATCGCCGCCACGGGCTACCGCCGCGCCCTTGAGCCCCTCCTCGGCGACCTCGGCGTACTGGACGAGAAGGGCGCCCCGGTCGTCCGCGGCGCCCGCACCCCGCACTCGGCCCCGGGCCTCTACTTCACCGGGTTCACCAACCCCATCAGCGGGATGCTCCGCGAACTGGCCCGGGACGCCGAGAAGATCGCGAAGGCGGTGGCGGGCAGCGGCAGCGGCAGCGGCAGCGGCAGGACACGCTGACCGGCGCCCTCGCGTCCGTGCCCTCGCGTCCGTGCCCTCCCGCTCCGCCCCGATGGCTTGAACCCCCCGCCCCGGCAGCCCCGACCGCCGGGGCGGGGTAGTACGCCGGTGCACCTGGGTACGGGTGTGACAGCAGATCCCCTGCGGCATCCGCTTCAGGCTTTGCGTGCAGCCCTGTTCCTGACACAGCGTCAGTTCAGTAATCTGACTGAGCGTCAGTTGAGTTGCTGTCACACAGGAGCGGGCGGACCGATGCTTGGATCGACATACGGCACCTTCACCACCGACCCCCGCCGCGCGCGTGTTGTGGCCTGCGGCGAAGCCCCGGCACCTACCGTCCACGGCCAGGCCGCCACGGCCGACGACCTGGACGTCAGCGGCCGTCCCCTGCACGCGGACGTACCGGACCTCGACCGGTTCTTCCGTCCCGAGTCCGTCGCCGTCATCGGCGCATCGGACGCCGAGGGGCGGCCGAACACCGGCATCACACGCCAGCTCATGGCCTGGGCCGAGCGGTGCGGTGCCCGGCTCCATCCCGTGCACCCCACCCGTCAGGCCGTCTTCGGCATCCCCTGTTTCCCCTCCGTCGCGGACCTGCCGGAACAGGTCGATCTGGCCGTACTCCTCGTCAGCGATCCCCTTCCCGTGATCGAGGAACTCGCCGAGTCCAAGGTGAAGTTCGCCGTCGCCTTCGCCTCCGGGTTCGCCGAGACCGGCGAGGAGGGCGCGGCCGCCCAGGCCCGCCTCGCCGCCGCCGTCGAGCGCTCGGGGCTCCGGCTGCTCGGGCCGAACACCAACCTCAACGCCTTCGAGAAGTTCCGCGACGATCTCGATGGCCCCGCGATCGCCCTGATCACCCAGTCCGGACATCAGGGCCGCCCCGTCTTCACCATGCAGGAGATCGGCGTGCGCCTCTCCCACTGGGCGCCCACCGGTAACGAAGCAGACCTGGAGACCGCCGACTTCATCTCCTACTTCGCCGAACGCCCCGAGGTCGGAGCCATCGCCTGTTACGTCGAAGGCCTCAAGGACGGCCGCTCCTTCCTGCTCGCCGCCGACCGCGCCGCCCAGCACGGCGTGCCCGTCGTCGCGGTCAAGGTGGGCCGCACGGAGACCGGCGCCCGGATGGCCGCCTCACATACCGGCAAGCTCACCGGCGCCGACGCGGTCGTCGACGCGGCGATGCGGCAGTACGGCGTGATCCGCGTGGACGGACTCGACGAACTCCAGGACACCTCCGCCCTGTTGGCGCGGGCTCGGCCTCCGCAGGCCGAGGGCGTCGTGGTGTATTCGATCTCGGGCGGCACGGGCGCGCACTTCTCGGACCTGGCGACCGAGGCGGGGCTGCGGCTCCCCGCGCTTTCGGACGCCAAGCAGACGGAGCTGCACCAGTGGATACCGGACTACCTGAACGTCACCAACCCCGTCGACAACGGCGGTCACCCGGTGGGCGACTGGCGCGGCCGGAAGATCATCGACGCGATCCTGGACGACCCTGAGGTGGGGGTGCTCATCTGCCCCATCACAGGACCCTTCCCGCCCATGAGCGACAAGCTCGCGCAGGACCTGGTGGACGCGGCGGAACAGACGGACAAGCTGGTGTGCGTGGTGTGGGGCTCGCCCGTGGGCACCGAGGAGGCCTACCGCACAACGCTGCTCGGCTCGTCGCGCGTCGCCACCTTCCGCACCTTCGCCAACTGCATCACGGCGGTGCGCGCCTATCTGGACCACCACCGCTTCACGACCCGCTACCGCTCCCCCTTCGCCGACGCCCCGCGCACGGCATCGCCCTCCTTCCGCAAGGCCCAGGCCCTGATGCGGCCCGCTCAGCAGCTGAGCGAGCACGCGGCGAAGCAGCTGCTGCGCGCGTACGGGATTCGCGTACCGCGCGAGCAGTTGGTGACGAGCGCGGCGGCGGCCGTGCGGGCGGCGGGGCTCGTCGGCTACCCGGTGGTGATGAAGGCGTCCGGTGCGCGGCTTGCCCACAAGAGTGAACTGGGCCTGGTGAAAGTCGGGTTGACCTCGGCCAGCCAGGTCCGCGACGCCTATCGGGAGCTGACCGACATCGCCCGCTACGAAGGGATCGCGCTGGACGGCGTACTCGTCTGCCAGATGGTGGAGCGGGGCGTCGAGATGGTGGTGGGCGTGACGCACGATGAGCTGTTCGGGCCGACCGTGACCGTCGGACTCGGCGGTGTCCTGGTGGAGGTCCTGCGGGACGTGGCCGTACGGGTGCCGCCCTTCGGGGAGGACCAGGCCCTCGCGATGCTCTCCGAATTGCGCGGGCGACCGTTGCTGGACGGGGTCCGTGGCGCGCCCCCGGCTGACATCGACGCGCTCGTCGAGGTCGTGCTGCGGGTGCAGCGGATGGCCCTTGAGCTGGGTGATGACCTTGCGGAGCTGGATATCAACCCCCTGATGGTGTTGCCGCGGGGGCAGGGCGCTGTCGCGCTCGATGCCTTGGCCGTCTGCCGGTGAGTGGGTTCTCAGGACGCCGCCTCGCGGCGAATGTCTCCCACCCACCCACACGATCACCCAGCAGCGCAAGATGAACGAACGGAGCCGTTCCCCCATGACAAGCACCTCCCCCGACTCGGTCAACTCCCTCGACTCATTGGTACTCCACACCACTGACAACGGCGTCTCGTGGATCACTCTCAACCGTCCCGAAGCCATGAACGCCGTCACCTGGGACCAGCGCGAACGCGTCATCCAGCTGCTCGCCGAGGCCTCCGCCGACCCCGCGGTCCGTGCCGTCGTGATCACCGCCACCGGCAAGGGATTCTGCGCGGGCGCCGACCTGCGCGGAGCCCCCGCAGCCGCCGAGCGCGTGCCCGGCGACGTGGCCCGCACGATCAAGCTGGGCGCCCAGCGCCTCATCGCCGCCGTCCTCGACTGCGAGAAGCCGGTGATCGCCGCCGTCAACGGCACGGCGGCCGGGATCGGCGCGCACCTCGCGTTCGCCTGCGATCTGGTCATCGCGGCCGAACAGGCCAAGTTCATCGAGGTGTTCGTGCGCCGGGGCCTGGTGCCCGACGGCGGCGGAGCCTATCTGCTGCCCCGCCTCGTCGGGCCGCAGCGAGCGAAGGAGCTGATGTTCTTCGGGGACTCGCTCCTCGCCATGGACGCCGAACGCCTCGGGCTCGTCAACCGCGTCGTACCTGCCGACGAACTGGAGAAGACGGCCCGCGCCTGGGCCGAACGCCTGGCCACAGGTCCGACCCGCGCCATCGCCATGACCAAGCAACTGGTCAACGCCGCCCTCGATTCGGACCGTGCGACCGCCTTCGCCGCGGAGGCCGCCGCGCAGGAGATCAACATGACGACGGCGGACGCGAACGAGGGGGTGGCCAGCTTCGTGGAGAGGCGTTCGCCTTCGTACGAGGGCCGTTGACGTCTGTCCGCTGAAGAACGCCGCCGGCGACCTGCCCCGAAGCCCGCCCACGCGGCAGCCTCCGCACCCTTCCAATCTGACGACCCGTCAGCTTCAATGGGGGATGTGATGGGACACGCAGGGATGGCGGCCACCGCTGTCCGATACCTCAGGTCGGTCGGAGCACCGACCACCACAGGCCCGGTCGAAGCCCTGCCGCGCCCTCAGCTGCGGGCGGTCGGCGACGACGAGCGGGCGCCACTCGATCCGGGCGAATTCCGGCGTGTGCTCGGGAACTTCGCGACCGGCGTGACCGTTGTCACGGCACCGGCAGCGGCAGGCGAACCGGGTCCCGCCGGGTTCGCCTGCCAGTCCTTCTCCTCGCTCTCCCTCGACCCGCCCCTCGTCTCGTTCATGGTCGCGCGTACGTCGACGACATGGCCCCGCATCGCACGTGCGGGCGTCTTCTGCGTCAACATCCTGGGCGCGGACCAGGGCGCGCTGTGCCGCGGCTTCGCCGTGAGCGGCGCCGACAAGTTCGCCGGCGTGGACCATGACCCCGCCCCCGTCACCGGCTCGCCCCGCCTGACCGGCGTACCGGCCTGGATCGACTGCACGATCCAGGCCGTGCACACCGGGGGCGACCATCTGATCGTGGTCGGCCGGGTGGACGCGCTGGGGGCGACCGCCGACGGCGAACCGCTCCTGTTCCACAAGGGCGCGTTCGGCACGTTCAGCACGTAGGACGGACCGCCACGTTCAACACGCAAGACCGACCGCCACGTTCATCACGTACAACAGACCGCGACCACCAGGCACCAGAGCAGACACCCAGACCCCCCAGGCACCCAGACCCCCAGGCACCCCTACCCGGCCACCGAGGGCTGCCCAGCCTTCTCACCCTCAGTCCCGCTGCCACCCTGCCGAATGACCAGCGCCATCAGTGCCGCCGCCGCGCACAGCGCCCCGGAGGCGATCCACATCACGTCGTACGACCCGAAGGTGTCCCGCACGACACCGCCGACGACAGCCACGATCGCGGCGCCCACCTGGTGCGATGCGAGCACCCAGCCGAAGACGATGGCGCTGTCGTCGCCGTACTGCTCGCGGCAGAGTGCCAGGGTCGGCGGCACGGTCGCCACCCAGTCGAGGCCGTAGAAGACGATGAAGAAGATCATCGGCGGGTGCACGGTCGAATCGAGCAGCAGTGGCAGGAAGAGCAGCGAGATACCGCGCAGCGCGTAGTAGACGGCGAGCAGCCGCCGCGCGTCGAAGCGGTCCGTGAACCAGCCGGACGCGATCGTGCCCACGACGTCGAAGACGCCGATGACGGCGAGCAGCGACGCGGCCGCCGTGATCGGCATACCGTGGTCGTGCGCGGCGGGCACGAAGTGCGTCTGGATGAGCCCGTTCGTCGAGGCGCCGCAGATGGCGAAGGTCCCGGCGAGCAGCCAGAACGGCCCGGTGCGGGCCGCCTTGACGAGCACGGTGACCGCACGCCGCGCGGCGCCCGTGGCGGGCGGCGGCTTCTCCACGAACTCCTCGGCGCCGTACGGCTTCAGACCCACGTCCGCCGGATGGTCACGCAGCAGCAGCCACACGAACGGAACGACGACGAGCGCGGCCAGAGCGACAGTCACCGCGGCGGGCCGCCACTTGTACGTCTCCACCATCCAGGAGAGCACCGGCAGGAAGATCAGCTGCCCGGAGGCGGAGGCCGCGGTCAGGATGCCGGTGACGAGCCCGCGCCGGGTGGTGAACCACCGGTTGGTGACGGTGGCGGCGAAGGCGAGCGCCATGGATCCGGACCCGAGCCCGACGAGCAGCCCCCAGCACAGCAACAACTGCCAGGCGGACTCCATCCACACAGTAAGACCGGACCCGAGCGCGATCACGACAAGAGCGACCGCCACCACCTTCCGGATGCCGAAGCGGTCCATCAGCGCGGCGGCGAACGGGGCGGTGAGCCCGTACAGCGCGAGGTTGATGGAGACCGCGAGGCCGATCGTGCCGCGCGACCATTCGAACTCCGCGTGCAGCGGATCGATGAGCAGCCCTGGCAGGGACCGGAAGGCGGCGGCGCCGATGATCGTCACGAAGGTGACGGCGGCGACGAACCACGCCCGGTGGATGCGAGGCCGCCGCCTCGGCACCTCCACGGGCGGCTCGACCGCCTGATTCACGTCTGTCTGGGTCACGACAACAGCATCTGATCTCCCTCACCTCTGAACGAGTGGCCCAAGGGACACCGTTAGCTAGGATCGGGCCATGACCCCAACGACCAGCGCCTCCAAGCCGACCACCACCACGGCTCCCCGGCACCGAGTGGTGGTCCTGGCCCTGGACGGCGTCATCCCCTTCGAGCTGGGCATTCCGCAGCGGATCTTCGGCCGCGCGAGAAGCACCGAGGGCAAGCTGCTCTACGAGGTCGTCACCGCGTCCGTCCGCCCCCCGGGCCCGGTCCGCACCGACGCGGACTTCGCGATCCTCGTCGAGAACGGCCCGGAGACCCTGGCAACCGCCGACACGATCGTGATCCCGGCATCGTACGAACTGGGCCCGGTCTTCGAGGAAGGCCGCCTCACCGATGAGTTGGCGGCGGCCCTCGCCCACATCAGGCCGGGCACACGCCTGGTCGCCATCTGCACCGGCGGCTACGTCCTCGCCGCCGCGGGCTACCTCGACGGCCGCGCCGCGACGACGCACTGGGCGTCGGCCGAGCACTTCCAACGCCTCTTCCCCCAGATCAGGGTGGACGCGGACGTGCTCTTCATCGACGACGGCGACGTCCTCACATCGGCGGGCGTGGCGGCGGGCATCGACCTCTGCCTCCATGTCGTACGCCGCGATCACGGCTCTGCGGTCACCAACGAGCTCGCCCGCCGTACGGTGGTGCCGCCCCACCGGGACGGCGGCCAGGCCCAGTACATCCACCGCCCCGTCCCCGACCCTCAGTTGGCGACCACGACATCAGCACGCGCCTGGGCGCTCGGCCGCCTCCACGAGCCGATCCAGCTCCGCGACATGGCAGACCATGAATCCATGTCCGTACGCACTTTCACGCGCCGTTTCCGCGAGGAGGTGGGCATCAGCCCCGGCCAGTGGCTGTCGCAGCAGCGCGTGGAGCGAGCCCGCCACCTCCTGGAGTCGAGCGATCTGTCGGTCGACCAGGTCGCACGGGATGCGGGCTTCGGTACGCCCCAGTCGATGCGGCAGCATCTACAGGCGGCTCTCGGTGTCACCCCCACCGCGTACCGGCGCACTTTCCGGGACACCCTCGGCGGCGTGCCCGCCCGCTGACAGAGCCGGCCGGACCTCGCCGAGCACGCCCACGACCGTGAGGACGAGGGTGAGACCGACCCCGGCGAGGATCGCCGTGGACGGCGCGACGACGCTCAAGAGGCCACCGGCGAGGGAGCCACTGGCCGCGTAACCGGCGCCGACAGCGGCATACATGACCGAGTATCCGGCGGCGAGGGCGCTGGGCGGGAGGACTTCGCGCAGGCTGAGATTCCGGGTGAGCATCGCACCGGCTTGCAGCACCCCGGCGACAACAAGCCCAACGGCAAGCAACCCGACGCTCGGCAGCAGGGCGACCACGGCGATACACCCGGAGACACCGAACATCAGCGCCATGCTCTGCGTCCGAAGCCGCCCAGGCCAGGGCCGCAGCCCATAGACCAACGCCCCGACAGCGGACCCCACCGCAAGCCCGGCAAGGAGCGGCCCGGCCCAGCCCACCGCGATCCCCCGCTGCTCGAGGAGGGCGGGCAGCACCAGCTCTGCGAGGGCGAGCAGGGAGAGGCTCGCGGCGCCGGTGACGTAGACGGGCCACGCCCGGACCATGATCTTCAGCATCGACTCACCGCCCCGGTCGTCCTCGTCCGACTGCCACCCCGCCGGCAGCAGCCAGAGACCGGCCACGGACGAGGCCATCAGTACGGCGGCGAGGAGGAGCGGCAGCTGCGGGGAAACGCCGAGGGCGAGACCGGTGACTGCGGCGGGCGCCACCGCCCACACGCTGAAGGTCAGCACGGACTCGGCGGACAGGGCCTGAGCGACGGACTGTTCGGGCACGAGGCTGGTGAGCAGGGCTCTCAGTCCGCCGGGGGCCGCGGCGGGGGCGGCCCCTGCCAGGAAGGCGGCGCCGCCGAGTACGAGGGGGTGCGTGCCCTCGCCCGCGCCGAGCGCCCCGAAGGCGAGCGCGCCGACGGCGAGGCCGGCCGCGAGCTGCGGCCGTGCGTGCTGGGCCCTGAGCCGCATCCCCAGGAGAGGCGCGCCGACGATCTCGCCGACGACGTACGCGGCGGCGAGGATCGCGCCCAGCGTGTATCCGCCGGGTTGCTCCCGCACCAGGAACACGAGGGCCAATGGGGCCATGGCAACCGGCATCCGGGCCCCCACGGCCACGGTGGCCCACCCCAGAACCGGCTTGGTAGCGACGTCGCGATAACTCACCCCCCGAAGCTAGGGGCACTCCTGCCCGGAAGCCCACCGCTTTTCCTGGGGGCCTATCCCGATTGCCCCGCAGCCTCGCCTGCACCGAAGGGCCTTTCCCGCCCTCCCCCAAGCTCTTAAGGAGCAGGGCCCCACTCCCGCCGTCCTGCCCGCTACCCACCCACCCGGCGTACGGGCCACCCGCCCACCCCTCAATCACTGCGGGGCAAACGGGATGGGGCGGTGAACCCACCAACAGGGGAGCGAACACGCCCCTGCCGACGAGGGCTCGGCCCCGATGCACCTGCTGTCGGCAGCGCTCGCGCGGGGTCGTGTCGGTATTTCCGCCCGGAGCACGGTTCCCAGAACTCCAGCACCGAAGAAGCCCAACGCCCAGACCGTGATGGCGAGGACGGACATACCGGCGCGGCCCCGCTGCCACCGACGCACCGATGCCGCGTCACCAACCCCCACCCAACGAGCCACAGGCGCCGCAGGCCTGAGCTCTCAGAACGTCAACACCCCCCGAGCCACCCGCCCCGCCTCCGCATCCCCCACCGCCTTGGCGAAGTCCTCCACCGGGTACGTCTCCGTCACCAACTCGTCGAGCAGCAGCCGCCCCTCCCGGTAAAGCTCCGCGTACAGCGCGAAGTCCCGCTGCGGCCGGGCCGAGCCGTATCGGCAGCCCAGGATCGACTTGTCCAGGAACAGTGACGACACCAGGAACGACGCCTCGGCCGTCGCCGCCGGTACGCCGAGCAGTACCGCCTGCCCATGCCGGTCCAGAAGATCAACCGCCTGCCGGATCAGCTCCACCCGCCCCACGCACTCGAACACGTGGTCAGCCCCGGTCGGCAGAATCCGCTTCACCCCCTCCGCCTCCGCCGACGACAAGAAGTGCGTAGCCCCGAACTGCCGGGCCACCCCCTCCTTCTCGGGATTCGCGTCGACAGCGACAATCTTCGTCGCCCCCGCAATCCGCGCCCCCTGAAGGACGTTGAGCCCGATACCCCCCGTACCGATCACCACCACACTGTCCCCGCGATCAACCTTCGCGCGGTTCAGCACGGCCCCGACCCCCGTCACCACCCCGCACCCGATCAACGCGGCCGAAGTCAGCGGAATGTCCTCGGGGATCTTCACGGCCTGGACGGCCTTCACCACCGTGCGTTCCGCGAACGCGGAGTTCGCCGCGAACTGATACACGGGCTGCCCGCCCCGCGAGAACGGCTGCCCCGGCATCCCGATCGCGCGCCGGCACATCGTCGGCCGACCTCGATTGCATTCCCCGCACGCCCCACAACTGGCGATGGTGGACAGCGCCACATGATCACCAGGCGCCACATGCGTGACCCCGGCCCCGACAGCCTCCACCACCCCCGCCCCCTCATGCCCAAGCACCACCGGCGCAGGAAACGGAATCGTCCCGTCGATCACCGACAGATCGCTGTGGCACAGCCCCGCGGCGGCGACAGCGACAAGCACCTCCCCCGGCCCCGGGTCACGTATCTCCAGGTCGTCGACCACCTCAACCCTGGTCCCATCGAACACAACACCCCTCATCGCGCCTCCCTCGGCAGGCCGAGCACGAGCACGCGCCCGGCGATGATGTCCCGCTGAATCTCGTCCGAGCACCCGAGCACCCGAGCACCCGAGCACCCGAGCACCGGCCACCCGGCATCCCGCATCCCCGCCCTACGCGTTCGGCCGATCCTTGGCAGCAGCAGCCGCCGCCATCGCCTCCAGCTGCGCCAGCATCGGCATCGGGTCCGTCCCCACCGTCCCCGGCAGGAAGTCCGCGATCTTCTCCGGCGTCCAGCCGCCCTCCACATACCCGGCCCGCAACTCACGAGGCTGGGCCCACACGGCGATCTTCGGGCCCGCGACCGTATAGACCTGCCCGGTGATCTTCTCCTCACGGGCCCGCTCGCTCAGCAGATAAGTCACCAACGCCGCCACGTCCTCCGGCTCCCCGATCTCCTTCAACTCCATGGGCACGTTGGCAGACATCCGGGTCCGCGCGACCGGCGCGACCGCGTTGGCGGTGACCCCGTACTTGTTCAGGCCGAGCGCAGCGCTCCGCACCAGCGAGATGATGCCGCCCTTGGCCGCGCTGTAGTTGGCCTGCGCGACGGACCCCTGGTGGTTGCCGCTGGTGAACCCGATCAGGGTCCCCGTCCCCTGCTTCCGCATCACGGCGGAGGCGGCCCTGAAGACGGTGAACGTGCCCTTCAGATGCGTGGCGACGACCGGATCCCACTCGTCCTCGGACATGTTGAAGAGCATCCGCTCGCGCAGGATCCCGGCGACGCAGACGACCCCGTCGATACGCCCGTACTCGGCGAGCGCGATGTCGACGATCCGCTGCCCGCCCGCCATGGTCGAGATGTCATCGGCGACGGCGACCGCTTCGCCGCCCGCCGCCTGGATCTCCTTGACCACACCGTCGGCTATCTCACTCGCCGGTTCGCCGCCCTCCATGGAGACGCCGTAGTCGTTCACGACGACCCTCGCGCCCTCGGCCGCCGCGGCCAGCGCGACCGCCCTGCCGATGCCGCGCCCCGCACCGGTGACTGCCACGACCTTGCCTGCCAAGAAGTTCCCCATGTCCGGCCCCTTCCCGCGGTTTCTGACGGACCGTTAGATTCTATGACCCGTCAGATACCGAAAGACAAGCCCCAGGGAGGACTCATGTCGCTGCCACCCGAGTTCCACGAGATCGCCAAACGCGTGAACAACTGGGGCCGTTGGGGTTCCGACGACGAGATCGGCACGCTCAACCTCATCACCGACGAGGTCGTACGCGAGGCCGCCGCCGCCATCCGCACCGGCCGCCGCATCCCGCTCGCGCTACCCCTCAAGGAGGACGGCGTGCAGACCGGACTCATCCCCGGCCGGGTCAACCCCCTCCACACCATGGTGCAGATCAACCAGGAGATCTTCGGCCCCGACACGGTCGCCACCAGCGACGACGCGGTCACGATGGGCCTGCAGACGGCCACCCACTGGGACGCGCTCACTCACGCGTCATACTCGGGAAAGATCTACAACGGCCGCCCCGCGGACTCCATCGAGGCCCACACCGGCGCCCGGTTCAGCGGCATCGACAAGGTGCCGCACCTCGTCTCGCGCGGCGTCCTGCTCGACGTCGCCCGCGCCAAGGGCGTCGACCGGCTGCCCGGCGATCACGCCGTCACCCCCGAAGACCTCGCGGAGGCCGAGGAGTTCGCGGGGGTCACCGTCCGATCCGGCGACATCGTCCTCGTACGCACGGGACAGATCCAGACCTACCTCGCGGGCGACAAGCACGCGTACGGCTACCCGTCCCCCGGCCTCTCGGTCCACACGCCGGAGTGGTTCCACGCCCGCGATGTCGCGGCGGTCGCCAACGACACCCTCACCTTCGAGATCTTCCCGCCGGAGATCGAGAACCTCTGGCTGCCCGTGCACGCGCTCGATCTGGTCGATATGGGGATGTTGCAGGGCCAGAACTGGAATCTCGAAAAGTTGTCCACAGCCTGTGCAGAAGATTCCCGCTACAGCTTCCTGCTCTCCGCGATGCCCGAGCCGTTCATCGGCGGTACGGGAACACCCGTGGCACCGGTCGCGGTGCTGTGAGCCCGGCACGGTGAGCCCGAAGCCGTGAGCCCGGCGGGGTGAGCCCTCGGATGGCGGCGCCCCGGCTTTCGCCCCGAGCGCGTTGCCGCACGCACCGCCATCCGGCTCCGGCGCACGAGTCCTGCCCTTTCGGCCACGAAGGGACTGACGCCGATCGGCGACCCACATCTCGTCGAGGAACAGGTCGCAGACACAGACACAGACCACTGCCCCTCGGCGTCCCCTCGCGGCGAATCGCTGCACACAAGCGTGATCAATCGAACACGGTACGTCAACACCCGTCCGGTGATTAATGAATTATGCCGCTTATGCAACGACTGCGCACGGCCGCGCACCCAGACAACGCAGAGCACCCAAAACCCACAGAGCACCCAGCGCACTCAGAGCACTCACACGGCCTCGTAAGCGACACCCTCATAAGTCGTCGTCCCGTCGAACGCCACCGCAGCCGTCTCCGACTCACACCGGTCGACCTCGCACCAGATGCTCTTGCCGACGCCCTCGGTCTGCCAGCCCCACCGGTCGGCGAGGCCGTCGACGAGTTCGAGGCCCCGGCCGTTGGTCTCCCCACCGTCCGCGTGCCGCGGCGCCGGCGGGCACGCGCTGGCGTCCGCGACCTCGACCCTGACCGTCCCGGTCCCCGCTGCGGAACCCGCCCCGGCCGCCTCGGCCGCAGCCTCCTCGGCGGCTTCGGCGGCATCAAGGAAGTCCGGGAGGCGCATACGCAGCACGGCCGGACAGCCGGTGTGCACCACCGCGTTGGTGACCAGCTCCGAGATCAGCAGGATCAGCGTCTCGGCCAGCGGCTCATCGACCCCTATCCCCGAACCGGCGAGCCGCGAACGTGCCCACCGGCGGGCCCGCCCCACTTCCGCGGGGTCGGGCCTGACCTCCAGCTGAACTTGAAGCACCTGCACCGCTCACACCATCCGAACCGGCGGACACATCGCCTCGCGACTCCGAAGGGTCACGGAACGTGATCCCCTTGAGAAACAGCATGGTTGACGTTCAGTCACCCCAACAAGCGCTTCAGGCATATTCCAGCGCGAAGGAGTACGCGTGCGGCATACTGTGCGACGCGCGCTGCGGGGGGTCGAACAGGCGGGCATGAAGCCCCTTCCTGCACTGCGAGCGGCACGCATTGCCAGGTCCGGCGCCGCCTCGGGGGCAACACCGGCATGGCTCGACCTCAGAACCACTCGCATCTCACACAAGGTACCGGAGCGGAAGCCCAACTCCATGCCGTGACGAGTCACGCATAGGACACAACCCGGTATCGACGCTCAGTAGCCTCCCTCTACTTCGCGGACCGCACAAGTCGATCATTTTCGATCACTCAGAATGACGGGCTGAACGGGCCGAACTGGCCGAACTGGCCGAACAGGCTGAACTGGCTGAACTGGCTGAACAGGCCGAACGGGCTGCCGCCACTCAGAACAACCAGGCAAGGTAGCCGAAGAGCGCCATTCCGGCCGCCGATGTGATCGCGGTCCACTTCACGACACGGCCGGCCCAAGTCCCGCTCACCGACTCGCGTATCGCCTCGGCCGCACCTCGCCCCGCGCGCGGGCTGATGCCGCTGACGGCGACGGCCAGCGCGGGCGCGGCGAGCAGCAGCCCGAAGAAGGCCATCACCATGAAGCCCCAGCTGGACCCGAGGCCGACCGCGACGTACTCGCCACCGCTGTGGCTGACTTCGACGGTGTCCTTCGGCTGGGCGTCGCGGGTCTTCACGCGCGCGTACTCGTCGCGCGGGCCGCTGTCGGCGCCGTCATTGTCGTACGCGTGGAAGGTGCCGCTGCACCAACGCGTATCGGAGTGGTTCCGGCCGCCCGACGCCATATAGCACTCCGCGACGACGAGATCACCGCGCGTGCCGATGTACCCGGCGGCGGCAGCGAACTTCGCGACGCCGATGCCGCAGACCAGCAGGGTCACCAGGAGCATGAAGACACCGAGCACCCGCCCGCCCGGGGTGGCCCCGGGAGGGGGCGTGAGCAGGCCGTTGTCGCGCTGCCCGAAGTTTCCCAGATCGCCGCCGAGTGACATGGACACGGACCCTACGCGAAGCCTCCGGGAGCCTCACGGGGGGACTCCGGGAGCCTCACAGGGCGGCAGCGAGCCCCTCCTCCGCATCCCGCGCCGACTGCCCGAGCCCGGCCCGCACCCAGGCCCGCTTCAGATGCAGATGCACGTCGGCCTCCCAGGTGAACCCCATCCCGCCATGCACCTGAAGACAGTCACGCGCGTTCCGCACCGCCGCATCGTCGGCGAGCAGCTTGGCGCCCGCTATGTCCAGTACGTCACCGGTGACGGCCGCGGCGTACACGGCGCCGCGGGCGACCTCGGCCCGGACGAGCATCTGCGCACAGAGGTGCTTGACGGCCTGAAACGCCCCGATCGCCTGCCCGAACTGGGTACGTTCACGGGCGTACCGGACGGCCATCTCACAGGTCCTGCCCGCGCTGCCGAGCTGCTCGGCGGCGATCAGCAGATCCGCTTCCGGCGCCTTTGCCCCGCTTTCGCTTCCCGCCACCCGATGCAGCGGCGTCAACGGATCCACGGACCGCAGCGGAACAGCACCCGAGACATCCGAAGCGTCCCCTCTGACGACATCCGCCTCATCCATCCAGGGAACAAGCCCACCCGACACCGCGGTCACCACCACCTCCCCGCGCGCCGCCCCCGCCACGTCACGCGCCGCGAGGAACGTGGCCACCAGCGGCCCGGGAAGCAGCACCCGCCCCGCCTCCTCGAAGGCCAACACCGCCTCCGGAAGCCCGAGTCCGACCCCGCCCTCCTCCTCCGGCAACCGCAGCGCGAAGAACCCGGCATCCCCCAGCTCCCGCCACAGCGCCCGGTCCAGCGAAGGGGCATCCGGGTCCAGCGCGTCCCGCAGGGCCGCTCCATCGAAGCGCCCCTCAAGGAGCTCCCGCACCCCGCCCCTCAACGCCCGCTGGTCATCCGTGAGTTGGAAGTCCACGCGAACCCTCACCGCCCCTTCGGCAGGCCGAGTATCCGCTCGGCCACGATGTTCTGCTGAATCTGCGAGGTCCCGGCGGCGATCGTGTACGACAGGGACGAGAGCCGGTCCAGGGTCCACTCGTGGCCCAGATCGAGCGAGCAGGACCCGAGGACCTCGGCCGCCGCCTCGTACAGCTCCTGCCGTGCGTGCGAGTACCGCAGCTTGAAGACGGAGCCGCCGATCCCCGGCACCCCGCCCCCAGCCCGCTGCGACTCGCTCACGTTCCATTGCGTGAGCCGCCACAGCGCCCCGAACTCCGCGCTCAGTCTGCCGAGCCTGCGCCGCAGCCCCGCGTCGTCCCAGCGCCCGCTCTTGCGGGCCTCACGGGCCAGCTCGCCCAGGGTCCGCCGGCAGGCGACGACCTCCCCCACGAAGGCCGTCCCCCGCTCGTAGGACAGCGTCACCATCGTCACGCGCCAGCCGTCGTTCTCCGCGCCGACCCGGTTCGCGACCGGGACCCGCACCTCGTCGAGGAACACCTCGGCGAACTCGGTCGAGCCCGCGAGCGTACGCAGCGGACGGACCGTGATCCCGGGGGCGTCCATCGGCATGGCGAGCCATGTGATGCCGCGGTGCTTGGGCGCGTCCTCGCTCACCGGTGTCGTACGCACGAGGAGCTCGCACCAGTCGGCGACCTCCGCGTGCGAGGTCCAGATCTTGGACCCGCTCACTACGTAGTCGTCGCCGTCCCGCCACGCGCGCGTGCGCAGCGACGCGAGGTCCGATCCCGCGTCCGGCTCGCTGAATCCCTGGCACCACACCTCGTCGCCACGGAGCACCGGCGGCAGCCACCGGGCGCGCTGCTCGGGCGTCCCTTCGGAGGCGATGGTCGGACCCGCGTGCAGCAGACCGACGAAGTTCGCCCCTACGTAGGGTGCGCCCGCCTTCTCCGTCTCCTCCAGGAAGATCAGATGCTGGGTGGGAGTGGCACCCCGGCCGCCCGCGTCGACGGGCCAGTGGAGCCCCGCGTACCCGGCGTCGTACAGCCTGCGCTGCCAACCCACGTCGTAGGCGCGCCGCCCCGGCCAGTCCAGCGGGTCGGGGCGCGGCGGCAGTCCGGGAAGCGTCCGCGCGAGCCATTCCCGCAGCCCGGCCCGGAAGGATTCCTCCTCCTGCGTGTACGTGAGGTCCACGTCAGTCCCTCCGGTCATCTCTCCGGCCACTACGGGCTTTCCGAGATATCTGATGATCCGTCAGATGGCAGGCTAGCCCCGCACCCCTGGACCGACAAGGCGGCGAGCCTTACGCTCTCGACACGATCTGACTACCCGTCAGTTCAGCGCTTTCCAGGAGGGGATCGCATGAGGACCTCGGAGAACGAGACCGCCCACGCGCTCGGAGCGTCCCGCACCCTCTGGGAGCTCATCGAACGCCGCGCCGCGCTCACCCCCGACGCACCCGTCCTGATCCAGGCGTCCGCAGGTCAGGCCGATCCCGCCGACGACCGGCGCCTCACCTTCGGCGAACTGCGCGACCGCTGCGAGCGGGTGGCCGCCGGGCTCTACGAGATGGGCGTGCGCCCCGGCACGGTCGTCGCCTGGCAACTGCCCACCCGCATCGAGACGGCCCTGCTCTCCTTCGCCCTGGCCCGTATCGGCGCGGTCCAGTCGCCTGTCATCCCCTTCTACCGCGACCGCGAAGTCGGCTTCGCGCTGCGGGAGTCGAAGGCCGAGTTCTTCGCCGTGCCGGGTGTGTGGCGCGGCTTCGACCACACGGAGATGGCGCGGCGCCTCGGCGCGCGCGGCATCTTCGAGGCGTACGCGTACGGCGATCTGCCGGACGCCGATCCGTCGCTACTGCCACCGCCGCCGTCCGACGGCACATCCGTACGCTGGATCTACTGGACATCGGGCACGACGTCCGACCCCAAGGGCGTGCTCCACACGGACCGTTCACTGATCGCCGGAGGCTCGTGCCTCGCCCACGCGCTGCACCTGTCGGCGGACGACATCGGCTCCATGGCGTTCCCCTTCGCGCACATAGCGGGCCCCGACTACACCGTGATGCTGCTCCTCTACGGCTTCCCCGCGGTCATGTTCGAGCAGTTCGCGCTGCCGGACGCGCTCGACGGCTACCGGCGGCACGGCGTGACGGTGGCGGGCGGTTCGACAGCCTTCTACTCGATGTTCCTCGCCGAGCAGCGCAAGCTGGCGGCGCCGGGCGAGAAGCTCATCCCCACCCTCCGCCTCCTCGCGGGCGGCGGGGCGCCGAAGCCGCCTGAGATCTACCACGCCGTCGTACGGGAGATGGGCTGCCAACTCACCCACGGCTACGGCATGACCGAGGTGCCGATGATCACCATGGGCGCGCCGGACGACACCGCCGAGAACCTGGCGACGACGGAAGGGATGCCGCCGGAAGGGATGGAGATCCGGGTCACGGACGCCGAGGGCAAGGAGGTGCCCGCCGGGGTCGACGGCGAGGTGCGGCTGCGCGGGGAGGCCGTCTGCCAGGGGTATTTGGACCCCGAACAGAGTGCCGGGGTCTTCGACGCGGACGGCTTCCTGATCACGGGTGACCTGGGGCACGTACGGACGACGGGCCATCTCGTCCTGACCGGCCGGGCGAAGGACATCATCATCCGCAAGGGCGAGAACATCTCCGCGAAGGAGATCGAGGATCTGCTCCACGGGCATCCGGCCGTGGACGACGCGGCGGTCATCGGCCTCCCGGACCCCGAACGGGGCGAGCGTGTCTGCGCGGTGGTCGAACCGCGGGGCGATTCCGCGGAGTTGACCCTGGAGGCGGTGGTCGCCTATCTCCGGGGGGAGGGACTTTCCACGTACAAGTTGCCGGAGCAGCTTGAGCTGGTGGAGGCGCTGCCTCGTAACGAGACTTTGCGGAAGGTGCTCAAGTACAAGTTGCGGGAGCGGTTCGCGGAGGGGTGAGGTGGTTCTTCACCGCGGGTGCGTTGTGGTTGCTCGCGCCCACGCGGCGGAGCCGCAAGATGCCACAGCCCCGCGCCCCGCTACAGGGGCGCCCCTGTAGCGGGGCGCCCCGTCCAACTACTCCGGCACCGTGAAATACGCCGCGAAAGCCGCCACGATCTCCGCCTCCGAGACCTTGCCGTCCGCGTCCGTGTCCAGTGCCGTGCCCGCCGCCACGGCGATGTCCGCCTCGACACCGAGGGCCTTCAGGGCGCGCTCGACCTCCTTGGGGCTGACCGCGCCGTCCCCGTCGCTGTCAGCGACGGCGATCATGGCGTCCAGGAACGGCCGGGCGATCTCGGCGAACCGGGCCGGGTTGTCGCGCAGGCGCTTCACCGCGCCGCCGACGAACTCCGGCTTGGTGATCCGCTGGTCACCGTCACGGTCGGCGATCCCGGCCATGCCCTGCCAGAAGGCCTCCGCCCCGATGTAGAGGGCCTGGCCCTTCTCCGAGCGTGCCGTCGCGCCGAACTCGGTGAGCAGGGCGGCGGCGGCCGTGCTGAAGTCCTCGCGGGAGATGTAGCCGTTGCCATCCTGGTCGAAGGTGGCGAAACGGGCCGCGATCTTACGCTCGTACTCGGCGCTGTCCATGGTGTTCGAGCCGCCTCATTCCTGCGGTTGGGTGCGTGTGCTCAGGGGGTTCCCTGGTCCTCTGGCAGCGAGCGTACGTCTTCCCCAACTCCCCGGCGGCAGGAAGGCGAGGGTTACGTCACGCCGAGAGCGGGATCGCCTCGTCGTCCACCGCCGCCGTCACGTCCGGGTAGACCTCGAAGAGACGGCGTACGCCGAGGGCCGCGAGGACGCGGTTCACATGGGAGCCGTCCTCCGCGCCCTTCGCGGGCAGTATCAGGCGCAGGCGGCCCTGACAGGAGCGGAAGAGGCGACGCGTCGCGATCAGCACGCCGACGCCGCTGGAGTCGCAGAAGAGCACGTCGGAGAGGTCCAGGACAAGGCTGTGGCGGCCATCGGCCACGGCGTCGTGCACGCGCTGACGCACTACGGGCGAGGTCACCAGGTCCATCTCGCCGGACACCCGCAGCACGGCCCAGCCGCCCTGCTCGTCCACGGCCACCTTCAGCGTCACATGCCCGCCTCTCGCTCGCTGATTTCGCGCGCCGGCCGCTCACTCGCCGCTTCGCGCTCGCTCCGCCGGCTGATCCGGAAGCCGTCCCTACGGTTTCCTACGTCGCAGCTGCCCCACCTCCCCACCATGAAACACCAGAGACGCCGGTCCCTATCATCCGAGGCCGGACCTGGGCACGCTTTGCCATAAAGGGGCGTGCGTTGTCGGTGGCGGCGACTACATTCGATGGAAGGTTTCGGTCGGGCAAGGAACGGTCGGGCGTCGGGCAAGGAACGGCACGCGCCAGAGGCAGGCAGAGGCAGAGGGGGCCGCATGGCGAAGGATGCGCCGCGTCGCTGGGACCGTCGTATGCAGCAGCGCCTCGCGCACGGGGAAGCTGCCGCGCTCGGAGAGCTGTACGACCGCTTCGCCTCGCTGGTGCACGGCCTGGCCCACCGCGTGCTCGGCGACGAGGACGCGGCCGACCGCATCACCCGCGAGGTCTTCGCCCACGTCTGGGAGAACCCCGACGCGTACGACCCCAAGCAGGGCCCCCTGCGCTCCTGGGTCGCCACGCTCACCCACCAGCGGGCCGTCCAGCGGCTGCGCCAGACCGGGTCCGCCGCCCTGGCCCGCGGCGGCGAAGGCACCGCGGAGGACCTGGAGCGCAAGGTGCGCCGCGCATCCGCCGCCGCCCGCGCGGACTACATCGTCACGGCCATGCCCGCCCCGCTGCGCGCCGCCCTGGAGCTGGCCTACTTCCAGCGGCGTGACTACCGCCAGACGGCCGCCGACCTCGGCGTGACGGAGGACGAGGCGCGACGCCGCCTCCGCCTCGGCCTGCAGCTGCTCTCCACCGCCAATGACGCGGGCGTCCAGAACGACGCGGGCGACCGGGCGGAACCGCATCCCGGTTATCGGAGAGCGCTGTGAACGGGCCCGACCGACCCGAGCGAGAAGAGCCGTACGAGGGCAGCGGCGATGGCAACGGCAACGGTTCAGATGGCCTGGAGAACCCGGAGAGTCCGGAGCAGCAGGAGCAGCAGGAGAACCGGGAGCAGCAGCGGCAGGACGCCCGCCGGCCGCCCCGTATACCGCTGCCCCGCACCTCCATAGAGGACACCGGACACCCCTTGCCCGACCCCCCGCTCGCCCTGGACCACCGCGTCCTGCGGTCCCTCCTCGGCGCCTGGGCGCTCGCCGCCTGCTCGGTCGAGGAAGCCATCGCCGTCGAGGAGCACCTGGGCCACTGCGGCCCCTGCGCGGAAGAGGCGCTGCGGCTGCGCGACGCGGTGGGCCTGCTGCATCAGGAGGAGAGCCTCGACCTCGACCCGGGCCTGCGCAACCGCGTGATCGAGAGCTGCCTCGGGCGGCGCCCGCCCCGCATCCCGGTGCCCGAGTGGGCCGTCCCGTACGACGCCGAGACCGCCAGGCTCGACGCGCTCCTGCGGGACATCGGCGACTCGGAGTGGCACGCTCCGGTGCGGCTCCGGTGGTTCGACGAGGACAGCCCGGTCAGCCGCAAGACGACGGTGGCCGGGGTGATCGCGCATCTCCTCGCCGTCGACGGCCTTGTCGCGCTCGCCCTCGGCCTCGACGATCCGCTGGGCACGGACGCCCCGCAGCCGTCCGGCCCCGGCCGCCGCACCGAGGCGTACTGGCGCGCTTCGTACTTCCCGCCCACGCGCGCGGTCCGCGTCCCCTGGCGCGAGCAGACCCATGACCTGATCCGCACGGTGTCCTTCACTGCCGACAGCTCGTCCGGCGCGGGATCGGGCGGCCTCACCGTTCCGTACAGCGCCCCGGACGACGAGGGCCGCCGCGCCGCACTGCCGCTGCGGGACTCGATGGTGGACCGGGCCTTCGAGTGCTGGATCCACGCGGGCGACATCGCGGAGGCGGTGGACTATCCGTACGAGCCGCCGTCCCCGCGCCATCTGCACCGCATGATCGACCTCGCCGCCAGGATGCTCCCCGGCACCCTCGCCGACCGCCGCCGCGCGGGGCTCGCCGCCCCGCCGCACGGCCTGGTGGCGGCCGGTGCCCCGGGCAGGAGCCTGCGCCTCGAGGTCGAGGGCATGGGCGGCGGCGAGTGGTTCATCCCGCTCGACTCCCCCGGCGCGGGGGCTTCGGCGGACCGCGAGGTGGCCCATGTCGCCCTGGACGGCGTCGAGTTCTGCCGCCTGGCCGCCGGCCACGTGTCGCCGGAGGAGGCGGCAGCGGGACAGGACGGGGACCGCCAGGCGATCAGGGATGTCCTGTTCGCGGCGGCGTCACTGAGCCGGATGTAGCCCAAAGACGTAGCCCAAAGACGTAGCCCGAGGGGTTAGACGTAGCCCGAGGGGTGGTGGATCAGGGTCAGGGGCAGGGTCAGGCGAAGACAACCGTCCTGCGCCCGTTCAGCAGAATCCTGCGCTCGGCATGCCACTTCACGGCCCGCGCGAGCGCCTGGCATTCCACGTCCCGGCCGATCGCGACCAGCTGGTTCGGCGTGACGTCGTGGCCGACCCGCTCGACCTCCTGCTCGATGATCGGGCCCTCGTCGAGGTCGGCCGTCACATAGTGCGCGGTCGCGCCGATCAGCTTCACGCCGCGCGCGTGCGCCTGGTGGTACGGCTTCGCGCCCTTGAAGCTCGGCAGGAAGGAGTGGTGGATATTGATGATCCGGCCGCTGAGCTGCTTGCAGAAGTCGTCCGAGAGCACCTGCATATAGCGGGCGAGGACGACAAGCTCCACGTCCTGGGCGCGCACAAGATCCAGGATCTGCGCCTCGGCCTGCGCCTTGTTGTCCTTGGTCACCGGAATGTGGTGGAAGGGGATGTCGTACGAGGCGACGAGCTCGGCGAAGTCCGTGTGGTTCGAGACGACCGCCGCGATCTCGACCGGCAGGGCTCCGATGCGCGAGCGGAAAAGCAGGTCGTTCAGGCAGTGCCCGAACTTCGACACGAGCAGGACGACCCGCATCTTGTCGTCGGCGCGGCCCAGCTGCCAGTCCATGCGGAAGGAGTCACCAATCGCCGCGAAGCTCGCCCGCAGCTTCTCCACCGTCACCGGCGGCTCCGCCGAGAAGTGGACGCGCATGAAGAAGAGCCCGGTGTCGTGGTCGCCGAACTGCTGGCTGTCCTCGATGTTGCACCCGGTCATGAAGAGATAACTCGACACGGCGTGCACGATGCCCTGCTTGTCCGGGCACGAGAGGGTGAGGACGTACTGCTCAGCGGGGTCGGCGGACGCGGCGACGGACGGCTCATTCATGCCGACAAGGTTCCCACAACCGATACCTGCCGCGGACCGGCAGAGCCCCGTAGGGGCGCGGGGAACTGCGCGCCAAGCCCCCACCGGGCCGCAGGTGTGCTCAGCCCGCGGCCCGCGTCATGATCCGAAGGATCTCAAGCGTCCGCGGCGGCACATCAGGCTCATCCCCGTCACTCACAGAGAGCCGAACATGCGCGTCCCGGGCGGCACGCACCGCCTCCGGCCATCCCGGATGATCCAGATAGGCGGAGACAAGCGCATCAGGCCCGACCTCATGCATGATCCGAAGCACCCGCAGGACAGCCGCATCGACGAGCGCCGCCTCCTCCGCGTCGCGGAAGATCGTCCCGACGTACTTCTCGGCGGACCAGTTGTCCAGCCACGTGTCCTCGACCAGCCGGTACACGGCGTCGGTCACGTCCCCGTACTCCTCGCGCCCGGCGAGCCAGCACTCACGCTGGAACCCCGGGTCGGAGAGCATGTGGAGCGCCGAGCGCACGTTGCTGCGCCAGCGCCACCATGGCATGTCGTTCGTTGGCATACCGCCCATGGTGCTTGAGCGACCGCCGCGACGGGAAGACTTCTCCGAACCTTGCACGGTCATCGATCGTACGTTCCCCTTCCGTGCAGTCGAACCGGCCCCTGCCATTCACCTTCTTGTCACCATGCGTTGAGAGTGCGTCACTCCATGGTTGGCACTGCGGCGGAATCGTGCATGACCATGCCCGTCTCGCGACGCACCTTGCTCCCCCGCCCCTCCAAGACCGCAACCCTCACCGCGGCCGCCCTGGTGGCGGTGTGCGCGTCCCTGACCACCGCGTGCGGGGTCGTCCCTGGTTCCACGGAGGGATCCGGGAAAGACCCCGTGACCGTCATGACCTGGGCCCCCGAGAAGACCAAGGCGACCAACAAGCCCGGCATCCCCGCGATGGCGCAGGCTTACGCGCGCTGGGCCAACGCGCACGGCGGGCTCGACGGCCGTGACCTCAAGGTCATCACCTGCAACGACCACAACGACCCGGTGGGCGCCGCCGACTGCGCCCGCGAGGCGGTCGACAAGGAGGTGGCGGCCGTCGTCGGCTCGTACAGCCAGCACGGCCAGTCCTTCCTCTCCCCCCTCGAAGTCGCGGGTATCCCCTACATAGGCGGATACGGCCTCACCGACGCGGAGTTCAGCAGCCCCCTGTCGTACCCCGTGAACGGCGGCGAACCGGCACTCATGGCGGGCAACGGCCGACAGCTCGCCGCCCGCTGCGAGCGCGTCTCCCTCGTACGCCCCGACACGATCGCGGGCGACGACCTGCACAAGATCCTGGACGCGGGCCTCAACGACGGCCGCCACAAGCCCTCCGCCGACATCCGCGCGCCCGAGGACGGCACGGACTTCACGGCGCAGGCCGAGCAGGCGCTGACCCGCGCGGGCACCGGCGGCTGTGTGACGGCGGCGCTCGGCGCCCGCACGGACACGTTCTACGACTCCTACCGGCGCACCGAGGACGCGTACCCGCCCGCGAAGATCTCCTCCGTGCTCGGCAGCGTCGACCAGTCCCTCATCGACCGTACGGGGGGCGGCCAAGGCCCGTACGAAGACGCGTACGTCACCGGCTGGTACCCGGCGGCCGGCGACGCGCGCTGGGACGACATGCGTGGGGCCATCCGCGAGCAGGCCTTCGGCGACAACCGGGTGGACCCGGCGGACGCGGGCGTGCAGACGACGTGGATCGCGTACACCGTCCTGAAGCGGACCGTCGAGTCGCTGGACGGCGGCGAGGTCTCCGCCCGCACACTGCGGCGCGCGCTCGACCGAGGGCTCAAGGTCGAGACGGGTGGTCTGACCCCGACCCTGAGCTGGCGCTTCAAGGACATGCTCGCGGCGGGCGACTTCCCGCGCCTGGTCAACGCGGATGTCACCTTCCAGGTGGTGCGGGACGGCCGCCTCGTTCCCGCGCACAAGGGCGTCGTGAACGTGGCGAAGACCTTGGAACGGGTGAGGTAGCCGCGGGGCCCGCAGCCGCCTGGAGAGCCCTACAGCTGCGACCTGTCGCGGGTCGTGAGCCCGTACTGCTTGGCGATGGTGTTCCACAGCCCGGCCGCTTGCGTCTTGGCCGTGGTCGCCTCGCCGCTCGACTTGTTCGCGGCGGCCGCCTGCGGAGTCGTCCGCGGGTGGCCCTTCTTGCAGCCCTTCTTGCCACCGACCTGACCCGCCCACGCGGCGTAGTGGTTGTCGGCCGCGGCGGACGCCTTCCAGGCCTTGGTGAGGGACGTGGTCAGCTGGGCGCTGGTCGGGAGCTTGTCCACGGAGAGCGCCGAAAGGCGCGTGACCAGGCCGTTCCGCTGCTTGGCCGCGTTCCGCAGATCGGTGGCCGACTGGCTGAGGTTGGTGCACTTTCCTACGTTGCGTACGGCGGCGATCACCGAGTCACGGCTGTTGTTGCTGTCGGCGAGGAGCTTGTCCAGGGCGACGGCCTGCTCCTTGGCCGGGTCGACGGAGGGCGACGGCTTCTCGTCGGACGGCGCGGAGTCGGAGACGGTCTTCGGGCTGTCCTTCTTCTCGTCACCACCGCCGCTGAGGAGGGCGCCCGCCCCGACGCCGATCAGCGCGATGACGACACCGGCGGCCACGAAGATCGGCACCTTCGACCCGGTGCGGCCCCCGCCGCGTGACGCGGGAGCCGCGGCAGCGGCGCGACGGGCGGCTCGTCCGCCGCCGTCACCGTTGCCCTGGCCGTGGGCGGCGGGCTGCGGCGGCTCGAAGCGGGGCATCTGCTGGGTCGACGCGGGGCCGTCGGACTCCGGCTGCTCGGTACGGAAGAGGCTGTCGAACTCGGCGTGCGGCGGCCGCTCGCCGGGGGTTCCCGGCCGTATCCCGAAGGGGGCGGCGCCGGGCTCCGCGGGCACGGGAGCGATGTACTGCGTGGCCTCGTTGTCGGAACCGGCCGCGGGCATGGGGGCGCCGGGCATGGGCGCACCGGGCATCGGCGCACCGGGCATCGGCCCGCGTCCCAGGAACTGCGTGGCGTCCCCCGCGGGCGCCTCGGGCGGCAGGGCGCCGGGGGCCACAGGGGGGATGTACTGCGTGGCGTCGGCGTCACCCGCGGGCAGCGGTCCGGCGGGGGGCAGCGGCATACCGCTGACGGCGGGCGGCAGCTGACCGGCCTGGGCGGCGGGCGGGAGCTGGCCCGGCTGCTCGGCGGGGGGAAGCTGGCCGGCCTGAGCGGCGGGCGGCAGCTGGCCCGGCTGCGCGGCGTACGAGCCGTCGGCGGGCTGTCCCGCGTGCGGAGCCCCGTACGAGGCGTCGGCGGGCTGCTGTGCCGCTTGGTAGGGCGGCTGCGGCGCCCCCTCGGACGGCGGCAGCGGGGCGCTCGCGCCGTAGGTCTGCTGCGGGGGGTGGTTCTGCGGCTGCTGATAGCTCTGCTGCTGCTGATAGTTCTGCTGGTCGTACGTCTGCTGCTGATAGCCCTGCTGGGGATAGCCCTGCTGCGGGTACGCCTGCTGCGGAGGAGCGGGCTGGTACGCCTGCTGCTGAGGAGCGGGCGCAGAGCCGTCCACGGGGCCGTCCGCCGTGCCCCACGCCTGGCCCGCGCCGGGCTGCGGCTCCGCCGGGGCCGGGCCCCACGGCTGGCCCCAGGGGCTGCCGCCCGCGGGGGCCGTCTGGTCGCCGGCGGTGCCGGGCATCAAGGGCTCGCTTCCATCGGCAGGCAGCACGATGCCTTCGTGCGCGTGCCGGTCCGCTGGATGCGGATCGGAGGAAGCGGCACCCTGCCCGCTCTGCTGCGTCACCGGGACTCCTACGAATGGGGGACCTACGGAACCGTCGGGTCACGCTACCGGGTCCCCACAGCCATCTGCCACGCAGCTCAAACCTCCGTGACCGCATCAATCACGGAAGTAACAAAACCTCCACGCGAAACGCTGATTACGGCACAGGAGTAGATCTGCCTCGTACGGAAGTTGGCCGTTCACGGTGGTGAAAGGGCAGGGACGGGCCGTGTTCACCCGAGGGCGACACACATCACAAACCCTTCACGCACCCCCGCGCGCACTCTCCCTGCTTCACGCACCCCCGCACGGGCCTCTCTCTACGCCCCTACGCCGCCTGAATGTCCATCCGCGCCCCGAACTCCCTCACCACCGCCTCTTCCCGGTACGGCTCGAGCCGCTCCTGGAAGTCCTCCAAGTACTCGGCGCCACGGTTCGACCGCAGCGTCCCGAGGAGTTCGACCGCCTTCAGGCCCGTGTGGCACGCCTCCTCGACGTCCCGCCGCTGCACCTGCGCCGTGGCGAGGAGCACGAGCCCGATCGCCCGCCGCCGCGCCCGCGTCTCCGGATGCCCCGCGAGGGACTCCTCCGCGCTGCGCGCCGCCGCGTCCGCCTGACCCAAGTCACGGTGGCAGTGCGCCAGTTCATCGGCGAGATACGCGTGATCGAAGTGCCGGATCCACACCGGATCGTCGCCCGACGACGCCTCCCCCGCCGCCCGGTCCATCGCCTCGACCGCCCGGCCCGCCACGACCTGCGTCGACCGCCCGTCCCCGAGCAGCGCGTGCCCCCTCGCCTCGGCGGCGTAGAACATGGCCTCCGCGCGCGGGGTGACCCGCCCGCGCGTCCCCTCCTGGGCCGCCCGCGCCAACTGCGCGATCTCCCGCGGATTCCCGAGCTGAGCCGCGAGATGGCTCATGGACGCGGCGAGTACGTAACCGCCGTACCCCCGGTCGCCCGCCGCCTGCGCGAGTCGCAGCGCCTGGATGTAGTAGCGCTGGGCGAGGCCTGGCTGCCCGGTGTCGACCGCCATGTATCCGGCCAGCTCCGTCAACCGGGCGACGGCGGCGAAGAGTTCACGCCCCGCGGCTTCCCGATACGACCCGGCGAGCAACCCCGAAACCACACTGTTGAGGTAATGCACGACGACCGGCCGCACATGCCCGCTGCCGTACTGGTGGTCCAGCTGCGTCAGCGCCTCCGTCATCGCCCGCACCGCGGCCACGTCGGAGAGCCCCACCCGCGGCCCGGCCATCCGCCCGACCTGCGAGTCCGGGGACGAGATCAGCCAGTCACGGCTCGGCTCGACGAGCGCGGAAGCGGCGACCGATGAGCCGGAGAGGAAGTCCCGCCGCCCCACGTCACTGCGCCACAGCTCGCAGACCTGCTCGATGGCGCCGAGGACGGTCGGCGAGAACTGGAGCCCCACGCCCGAAGCGAGGTTCTTGCCGTTCGCCATGCCGATCTCGTCGATCGTCACCGTCCGGCCCAGCTTGCGGCCGAGCGCCTCCGCGATGATCCCGGGCGCCCTGCCGCGCGGCTGCTGACCGCGCAGCCACCGGGCGACCGACGTCTTGTCGTAGCGCAGATCGAGACCGTGCTCCGCGCCGCACATGTTGACCCGGCGGGCCAGGCCCGCGTTCGAGCAGCCCGCTTCCTGAATGAGTGCTTGCAGCCTTTCATTGGGCTGCCGCGCGACGAGCGGCCTTGCGGCCATGGCGTACCCCCTGATGTGCACTGTGGACCATCGGTACGGAGGGCTGGAATAGCCACCCACAATGATCAATGCCCTAGGGACAAACGGAAGATGCACCACAAACGGACCATAAGTCAGCAACTGGGCTTCTATGCTTCGTCACTTCTTCGCTTCGTCGCTTCGTCGCTTCGTCGCTTCTTCTGAGTGCCCCAGACCTGGCTACCCGCACATGGAACCCATTCCCCATGCGCGCCCCCGCCCGTGCACCCATGCGCCCCAGATGCAGGATCGATGCTCCGCCCCCGCGCACGCGCGAGCCGTAACCGTAGGTGGCGGGCGGAGTTGAGATGTCCGTGGAAGAGACCTTGGGAGTCACGTCAGCCGCGCACATCCCGAAGCAGCGCGGAGAATCCTTGCTGGACACGGCCGTGCGATACGCGGAAGAGCGCCACTGGGACGTGTTCCCCGGGACATGGCTCGAGTCCGTCGAGGGAGCCGAAGCCTGCTCGTGCGGTGACGCGGCGTGTACGACGCCCGGCTCGCACCCGGCGCGCGAGGACTGGGCCACGCAGGCCACGGGGAGCTCGACGGTGGTCAGGCGGCTGTGGTCCAAGCAGTCGAAGTCGTCGATCCTGCTGCCGACCGGCCGCACGTTCGACGCGATCGACGTGCCGGAGACGGCGGGCTTCCTCGCCCTCGCCCGCATGGAACGCATGCAGCTCACGCTGGGTCCCGTCACCTGCACCCCCGACCGCAGGATGCAGTTCTTCGTCCTTCCCGGCGCCACGGCGAAGATCCCTGATCTTGTACGCAAGTTGGGGTGGCCGCCTGCCGCGATCGACCTGATCGCGCTCGGCGAGGGGGCGTACGTCGCCGCGCCCCCGACCCGCTTCGGCGCATCGGGCGCCGTGCAATGGGCATGTCGCCCCACCGCGGCGAACCGGTGGCTCCCCGATGCGGAGGAGATCATCTCGCCGTTGGCGTACGCGTGCGGGCGTGAGGCGCGCCGATAGGACGTCACCGGGGCTCAGCGCCGGACGGGCTGGATATCCAGCCCGTCCGGCGTTTGTGTCTCTCGCCGAAGTATCGTGCGGAAACGGCGACGAAAGGCGGACACCGTGACCGAGGCAGCACCGGCGGCGGTACGCGTACAAGGGCTCTGGAAGGCCTTCGGCCAGCAAATCGCCGTCGCCGGGATCGACCTCACCCTCCCCGCGGGCAAGTTCATCGGCCTCGTAGGACCGAACGGCGCGGGCAAGACCACCACCCTCTCCATGGTGACCGGCCTCCTCCGCCCGGATCAGGGCACTGTGGAGGTCGTCGGCCACGACGTATGGGCCGACCCCGTCCAGGTGAAGGCCCGCATCGGCGTCCTCCCGGAAGGCCTGCGCCTCTTCGAGCGGCTCTCGGGGCGCGAACTCCTCGCGTACACCGGGAGGCTGCGCGGACTGCCCGGCGACGAGGTCGACAAGAGGGCGACCCAGCTCCTCGACGTACTCGACCTCGCGGGCGCCCAGCACAAACTGGTCGTCGACTACTCGACGGGAATGCGCAAGAAGATCGGCCTCGCGGCAGCCCTGCTCCACAACCCCGAGATCCTCTTCCTGGACGAGCCCTTCGAGGGCGTCGACCCGGTGTCCGCCCAGACCATCCGCGGCGTCCTGGAGCGCTACACCGCGTCCGGAGCGACGGTCGTCTTCTCCTCACACGTGATGGAACTGGTCGAATCGCTCTGCGACTGGGTCGCCGTGATGGCGGCGGGACGCATCCGTGCGCAGGGCACCCTCGCGGAGGTACGCGGCGCGGCACCGTCCCTCCAGGAGGCGTTCCTCGAACTGGTCGGCGCCAACAGCCGCGACACGGCATCGCACCTCGACTGGCTGGGCGGCGGCACCCGATGAGCAAGCCGACGGCGACGCCCGCACCCGCCCCGGCATCCGCCCCTTCCATCACCCCCATCACCCCCATCTTCGTACGCCTGAAGCTCTCGCTCCTGCGCAACGGCCTGCACCAGTCGACGGGCCGCCGGGCCGCCTACATCGCGTCGGTCGTCGCCGCTCTCCTCGTCGCGGCGCTCCAGCTCCTCGGCCTGATCGCCCTGCGCGGCAACGAACACGCCGCCACCGTCTCCGTCCCGCTCACCGCGATCCTCGCGCTCGGCTGGGCGGTGATGCCGCTCTTCTTCCCCAGCGGCGACGAGACCCTCGACCCCACCCGCCTGGTGATGCTGCCGCTGCGCCCGCGCCCCCTGGTGCGCGCGCTGCTCGTGGCATCCCTGGTGGGCATCGGGCCGCTCTTCAGCCTCTGCCTCGCGCTCGGCTCGGTGATCTCGCTCGCGCACGGCGCGGCGGCGACCGTCACCGGTGTCCTGGCCATCGCCCTCACCCTGCTGATCTGCGTGGCCCTCGCGCGCACCGTCGCGGCGGCCAACATCCGCCTGCTGAGCAGCCGCAAGGGCCGCGACCTCGCAGTCCTGAGCGGCCTGGTGATCGCGGTCGGGGCGCAGGTGGTCAACTTCGGGGCGCAGAAGCTCGGTTCGTCCGGGCTCTCGCGGCTCGATCCGGCCGCCGACGTCCTGAGCTGGATCCCGCCCGCATCGGCGATCGGCGCGGTCGACTCGGTGAGCAAGGGCTCGTACGCGACAGGGGTCGCCCAACTCGCCCTGAGCGCCGCCGCCCTCGCCACCCTCCTCGCCCTCTGGCAGCGCAGCCTGACGCACCTGATGACGACCCCCGACGGCTCGACGCTCGCGGCGGCGGAACCCACCAAGGCCCGCTCGGCACGCGGCCTCGGCGGGCTGCTGCCGGGCGGGCGCACGGGCACGGTCATGGAGCGCAGCCTGCGGTACGTGTGGCGCGACCCGAAGACGAAGGCGGCCTGGGTGACGTCCCTGGCCATCGGCCTCATCGTGCCGCTCTTCAACGCCCTTCAGGGCACAGGATCGATCTACTTCGCGTGCTTCGCGGCCGGGATGCTGGGCGTCCTCATGTACAACCAGTTCGGCCAGGACACCTCGGCGTTCTGGATGGTCGCGATGACGATCTCGTCGACGTACGACGCGTACATCGAACTCCGGGCCCGCGCACTGGCGCTCCTGGTGATCACCCTCCCGTACGCGACGCTGGTGACAGCCATCACGGCAGCGGTCCTCGGCGACTGGACGACACTGCCCGAGGCCCTCGGCCTCTCCTTCGCCCTGCTCGGCGCGATGCTGGCGACGGGCGCCTGGTCATCGGCCCGCTTCCCGTACTCGATCCCGCAGGACGGCTACAAGAACGTGGCCCCCGGGCAGGCGGGCCTGGCCTGGATCTCGATCTTCGGCGGGATGGTCGCCGCGGCCCTGCTCTGCACCCCGGTCCTCACCTTCACCATCTGGCTGCACGTCACAGACGCGGCCTCCTGGTCCTGGATCCTGCTGCCGCTGGGCGGGGCCTACGGAGCGGTGATCACATATTTCGGCCTGCGCCTCGCGGCACCGAGGGTGGCGCGACGGCTGCCGGAGATCTTGATGGCGGTCAGCAAGGGCTGAGCGCCTTTCGTATACGGCCTCACTCGGGAACGCAGACGACCCGCGAGCCATGGTCCCCGCCGTACGAAACGGCGGGGAGCCGGCCGGACCTACCGGCGGCTCGCGGGTCGGGTGACTGCTTGGGATTGGGCCGGTTGCACGCACATCACACGTGCTGGTCCGGCGCCGAAATCGAGTTGCGACGACGGGCCACTAGCCCGCAGTCACCTCACGCGTCCGGTTTCCATACATCTGCCGAACCACCTCCTCTCCGTGATGACTCACACCCTAGGAACTGTGTCGGTTCGCCTCAACCGGTTTTTCGACCCGGCAGCAAAACGGACTCCTGCCGGGTGTCGTAGGCGTATCCGTCGCCGCGCTGGAGCAACCGCAGATTCATGTGGGAGACGTTGATCCGCCCCGTCGGCGTGGTCAGGCTGTGCTGACCCCTGGCTCGCACGGAGACGCGTCCGCTCCAGGTGCCCGCCCACTTGCCGGTGGGCAGCGTCGCACGTACGAGATCCCCGGTGATGTACCCAAAATGCTGTTTGATCCGGGCACGTTGAAGCCGGGGAAAACCGAAACGGTCAGGGGTGGTGCGGGCGTAGGAGCCGCGTCCGGTGGCTTTCACGACCAGAACGCGGGCGGGCACGCGGACGATCCGGCCGCCGCTCTCGCGATCCAGCTCACCGATGGCGAGAGCGTCGGCGGTGTGGGTCTTGTCGAGTCCCATCGCGGTGCGGTTCTGCTGAGTACGGACACCCGGCCAGGCATGAACTGGCGGGCCGAGAACGCCCAGTGCCTCGATGAGCCGACGACGGGTCGAGTTCATGACGGCGGCGTCACGCAGGGGCGGACGGGTCTGCGCGAGGATCTCCGCGAGGCGCTCCGGCCGATCGGCAAGGAACACGGCGACGGGTTTGCTGCCCTTGGCCTGGTTACAGGGGACGCATGCAAGCACGAGGTTGGAGATCCTGCTGGAGCCTCCACGGCTGCTGGGGTGGATGTGGTCAAGGTTCAGAGGAACGCTCGTGGCGCCGCAGTAGGCGCAGGCTCTACCCCGGACAGCGAGCAAGAATGCTCGAGCGTCAGTTCCGACGAGGGTGCCATTCCCGTACTCGGCCCCCTTGAGCTGTTTCCCCGCACTCATGGAGTGGGTGTCGAACGCGACGCTTTCCACGTGGACCTCTGTGACCGGCGCGTACCGACAGAAGCGGTGAGCAAGGGAGATCGTGGTGTCGACACGGTGGCGCAGCGACGGGGCAAGCCATCCCTCCGGACGGGTGCGGTTGTTGCTTCTCGGCGCCCGGTGGCGGAGGTTCGCGGATCGTCGTCTGCGCCGGTACCCGGCACGCTGCCTCATGCAGTGCCGGATCTGATCGCCGCGGTGCTGGAGCTCGGCGGTCACCAAACCCCGGCGCACTAGGACGGCTTCCCCGCGCTCGTCGGTCTCCGTCTTCTCGTCCGTGAGTGCGATGCCGGTTCCTTTGGAGCCGGGGTCGATGCGTAGCTGTACGCCGTCGACTTCGGAGTCGGCGCGCGTACGGTCCCTGAGCCGGATGGTGAACGGGACTTGCCGGTGGACGACGGCCCGTCCGTTGCTGAGTAATTCCCGGGCGCGGGCAGGGTGGCAAGGCATCAACGGCCGTCTGTCTCTGGCCAGTACGAAGACTCTGCTCGCGCCGATGCCCCCGGTGTACCTGGGGGACGTGGGAGCGTCACCGCTCCCGTTCTCTGCCGTCTCCGCCGCCTCAGCGGCCGATTCGACGTGCCGCCGACGGGGTCTGACGCCATGCCCGCCGGTCTCCCCTCGCCCATGTTCCCCGCCGGTTCCCCGCACGGTGGCGGGAAGTCCGTGAGCCGTTTCGTCCTTGCTCCCAAGGGTGTCTGCTCTCACGGATTCCAGAGCGGGCTGCTGAGGAAGCACAGCCCGGTGGGTCTGCTCGCCTGCGGGAAACGTAGTCATCAAAGGGCGCCTTCCTTTGGCCTGGTGGTCTTGATGACTAGGGCTGATCACTCCGCCTGCCCCTACGAGGGACAAGCTCCGGCCTTGAGCCGAAGAGCGAGTGATCTCCCTTCGTGTGTACATCGCCGACGCTAGCGATCACATCCTTCTCAGCGATCCAGATCACTCGATGTCAGCCATTTGTGCGAATCATCAGAGGTGAGTTCGACGTTGCGGAGCGCGGCCTCGTGGGGAACATCGAGTCCGCCTGCAACGTTCAGTCGGGGCAATGATTTCGTGCAACTTCTGGGAAGTGCCTGTGGGCTGCGTCACGTTCGAGTTCAATGATCTGACGTGCGGTACACGCGGAACTCGCAGAACATGCAGCTCATGAGGACACGGCCTGCAGGGGGTGCCAGGTGAGTGCTTCCCGGCGTAGCGGAACCACCGACGAGCTGGGGCCTGAAGAGCCCGAGCCCGGTGGGGCCGAATTGCTCGCGGCACTGCTGGACGGGATGGACGCCGCGTTGTGTGCGTTCGATGCCGATGGGGTGGTGACGCACTGGAATCGTGAGGCCGAGCGGATTCTCGGCTGGTCTGCGGCGGAGGCCGTCGGGCGGCTGGGGTTCGCGGGGTGGGCGGTGCGGACCGCTGACGCCGAGGAGGTCGAAGCGCGGCTGCTTTCGGTCATGGGGGCTCCTGGGCGGCAGGTGCACGAGTTCGCGTTGCTGACCAAGGACGGCAGGCGGGTGCTCGTGCGGACGCAGTCCGCTGCCGTGCGGGGCGGGGACGGGAAGCCTGCCGGGGTGTACTGCGCGTTCAGCGAGGTGCACACGCAGATCGATCTGGAGCGGTCCATCGCACTGAGCGAGGCGTTGTTCGAGGACGCGTCGTGGGGTGTGGTGCTCGTCGATGCCGATCTGCGTCCCGCCGTGGCGAACGAACATGCCGCGCGCGCCCTGGGCATGGGGCGTACGGCCTTGCTGGGGCGGCCTCTTGGTGACCTCCTCGGGCAGGGTGTGGAGGAGCTGGAGAGCGCGCTGAGCCATGTGCTCGCCGAGGGTGCGCCGCCCGCTCCCGCCGAGATGTGGGTGTCGGTGCGGGCCACGGAGAGCGGTGAGCCGGAGCGGCGTTGCTGGCGCAGCGGCTTCGTACGGCTCGCTTCGCCGCTCGCCGAGGAGCCGGTGCCCCTGGGGGTCGGCTGGCTCTTCCTGGATGTGACGGAGGCCAAGCAGACCGAGCAGGAGGCGGCGCAACTGCGCTTCCGTTCCCAGCAGTTGCACCGGGCGGCGCGGGCCGCGGGCGAGTGCGAGGATCCGATGGAGGCGGCGACGGTCCAGCTGGACTTCGCCCTGGCCGGGTTCGCCGACCATGCGTTGATCGATCTGGTGGCGGGTGTTGGGGTTGGTGCTGGGGCTGGAGGTGGGGGTGGTGACGAGGAGCCTGTTCGGCTCGTACGCGCCGCCGCGACGCCCGCGGGTGCTCCTGGCCCGTGCCTGCCGGTGGGCATGGCGGGGCTGCCGGTGCGCTATCTGGAGGGGCATCCGGCCCCGCAGTGCGTGGAGCGGGTGGGTTCCGTGCGGACCAGCGCGGGCACCGCACCGCCCGACCGCGCCCGGCAGTGGGCGGCGGCCAGGCAGTGGCCCGAGGACTCCGTACATGCGCTGTGCGCGGTGCTGCGGAGCCGGGGGCGGACGCTGGGCGTGGTGACGTTCCTGCGGGGCGCGAGCCGTGCGCAGTTCGAGCGGGCGGATGCGATGTACGCGGAGAGCGTGGCGGCGAGGGTTGCGGGGTCGCTTGATCTGGCGGGGGTGCTGGGCGCCGGGTGACGGCCCCTGTGGGGTGACGGGTGGGTGGGAGAACTCCGCCGCGAAGCGGCGGTTCAGGCCGCGTGCAGCGCCAATGTCGGGGACAGTCTCGCCGCCCGTACCGCCGGGTACAGCCCCGCCACCGTCCCGATGACCAGCGTCGCCCCGAAGCCTCCGCTCACCGCCCACAGGGGGACCACCCACGGCAGCCCGCCCGACACCGCGTACGCGGCCGTCGCCGCCGCGCCCAGTGCGATGCCCGCCAGGCCGCCCAGACCCGACAGCATCAGTGACTCCGCCACGAACTGGATCCGGATCTGACCCTTCGTCGCGCCCATCGAGCGGCGGAGGCCTATCTCGTACCGCCTCTCCAGGACCGAGATGATCATTGTGTTCGCCACTCCGACTCCTCCCACCAGCAAGGCGATTCCGCCGAGGCCGAGGAGCAGCGTGGAGAAGGCGCCCTCTGTGGCCGCCTTCGCCTTGAGTGCCGATGACGGGTCCGTCACCTGGACGTTCCGTGGGTTCTCGGGGTCGATCGAGGGCGCGAGCAGCCCCCGGACGTCGCGTACCGACGCGTCGGTCGACCGCTCGTACACGGATGTCGGGCGGCCGTCGAAGCCGAGCTCGCTCTTCGCCGCGTCCCACCCCACGAGCGCCGAACGCTCGACGTCGGGCGCGAGCGGCAGCGGGTCCAGGATGCCGATGACCGTGAAGTACCGGTCGTCGAGCCAGACCTGCTGCCCCGGAGCCGTGATGCCGAGCCGCTGTGCGGCGACGTGGCCGAGCACCACGGACGGGTAGCGGCTGTTGGCCGCGTTGAACCACGTGCCGTGGCCCATTTCGCCCCGCAGCACCTTCAGCAGGTCCTCGGTGGCCGCCTTGACGGCGATCCCGCCTGTCTCGTCCTCGGGGATCTTCTCGCTGCGCCGTACGGAGCGTTCGAGATCGCCGGTCGCGCCGACGTCCTGTACGCCCTCCACCCGGTCGACCCGCCCCGCCGCGTCCCTCGGGAGCACCACCTTCTCCCCCGAGAACAGTGGCTCACCGGGCGTGGCCACCAGCATGTTCGTGCCCAGCTCGTCCAGTTCGCTCATGAGTTGGGCCTTGCTGGAGGAGGAGATGCCCACCACCGCGATCATCGTGGCGATCCCGATGGCGATGCCCAGCGCGGAAAGCACGACCCGCACGGGCCGGCTGCGAAGCCCCGCCGAGCCGACGTGCAGCACGTCGCGCGGTCCGAGCCGCGCCGCCTTCAGCCGCGGGTTCCTGACCTTCTTCGTACGGATCATCCGGCGAGCACCTCCGAACCGGACGCGGCGGTACGCACATCCGCCACCACCTGCCCGTCCCTGATCCGCACCTGCCGCGGCAGTCTCTCCGCGATCTCCGCGTCGTGAGTGATGACGGCGATCGTCGCGCCCTCCGCGTTGAGGTCGTGCAGGAGCTCCATGACCGCGTCGCCGGATGCCGAGTCGAGCGCTCCCGTCGGTTCGTCGGCGAGGAGGAGGTCCGGCGAACCGACCACCGCCCGCGCGATGGCGACCCGCTGCTTCTGGCCGCCGGAGAGTTCGTGCGGGCAGTGCTTCATGCGGTCCGCGAGGCCGACCCGGTCCAGGGCCTCAGCGGCCCGTGCGCGGCGTTCCGTGCGCGAGAGGCCCGAGTACAGGAGCCCCTCCGCCACGTTGTCGCGCGCGCTGATCCCGGGGACCAGGTGGAAGGCCTGGAAGACGAACCCGATGTGCCGCGCGCGCAGTGCGGAGAGACTGCGGTCGGCGAGCGTCGCGACATCGTGTCCGGCGATCGCCACCGAGCCCTCGGAGGGGCGGTCGAGGGTGCCGATGATGTGCAGGAGGGTCGACTTGCCGGAGCCGGAAGGGCCGACGATGGCGAGGAGTTCGCCCTCCTGGACCGTCAGGTCCACGCCTTGCAGGGCGGCGACCCCGCCCGGGTACTCCTTGGTGACCCCGCCCAACTCCACTACGGCGCTCATATCTTGGGCACCCCGACCTTCATGCCGTCCCGGAGGCCGCCGCCCGTCACTTCGACGCGTCCCTGTCCGAACATGCCGAGTTCGACCTTCACCTGGCGTGCGCGGCCGTGCTCGACGACCTGGACTCCGTAGCCGCCGCCGGGCAGCGCGAGGAGGGCGTTGACGGGGACGGAGAGTACGTCCTCGCGGGTCTCTCCGGTGAGGTTGACCGTCACCGGGGACTGGTCGAATCCTTCGACCTTGCCGGGGTCGTCGAAGGAGACCGTTACCGGGATCTTGGGGGTCTTGTCGGCCGGGTCGTCGCCCGGCTTGGCGGTCTTGCCGACGGACGCGACCTCGCCCTTGACCGTCGAGCCGTCCGGCAGGTCCACGGTGACCTTGGTGCCCACCTTGGCGAGCTTCCCTTCGGCGACATCGAGCTGGAAACGTACGACCCGCTCGGACCCGGTGGTGCTGAGCACCGGCTTGCCCGGCGCGACCTGGTCGCCGACGGCCGACTCGGTGGACTTCACGCGGACGCCGCCCGGCGAGAAGGCGATCTGGTCAGGGCCGACGCGCCCCGTCTGCTTCCTGTCGTGCGCCTTCTGCCACTGCTTGACGGCTGCCGCTGTGCCTGCCGTGTACTCGTCGTCGACGGCGAGTCCGGCCCCGTGTCCGAGCGCTTGCAGATTCTCTTCCAGCTGCCGTACGTCGTTGCCCTCGTCGCCGGTCTTCAGCGTGCGGTACATGGGCTCGGTGCCGTACATGAGGCGCACCGGGACGCCGTTGACCTCGTACAGCCGCCCGTCGCGTGTGACGGTCGAACCACTGCCCGTGGACCACGTCAGAGTTCCGGCGGTACCCGCGTTGACCTTGCGTTCCTTGGCGTAGCCGAGGGTGCCGTCGGTCTGGGTGCCGCTGCTGAGGTCGCCGCGTTCGACGGGGGCGGTGGCGGGCGGGAGTCCGGCGTCCTGGTGCGTGGAACCGTCCTTGCCGTTGTCGGCGAGCGCGGTGACGGCGACGCCGCCGCCGGTGATGGCGAGCAGGGCCACCACCGTGGCGACGACGGCGGTGCGGCGCCTCACGCGACGATGTCCTTGCACGCCTTGGCGGCCTTCTCCATCTTCTTCACCTCGGCGCCCTTCGGCATCGGCTGGGCCTGCATGGCGCCGCCGTCGAACTTCGGGTCGGGCATGTTGTAGCCGTTCTTGCGCATGCACTGGGCGTACTTGAGCATCTTGTCCTTGTCGGCCTGCGAGGGCGCTTTGGCGCCCGCGCTGCCGCCCTTGCCGGTGCAGGCCTTCATGGCGGCTTCCATCTTTTCCTTGCTCATGTCGCCGCCGATGGTGACTCCCCGGCTGTCCTCGCCGGACTTGGGCTCGGCCACCTTGAGGCCGTGCTTGCGCAGGCACTCGCGCTCCTTGAAAGCGGCGTCGGCCTGCTTGCCCTTGCCGCCGTCGGCCTTGTCCTGGCTGCTCTCGCCACCGCCGGAGGAACAGGCTCCGGCAAACAGGGCGAGTGCGGCGACCCCTGATGCGATGGCAGTTGAGCGCGTACGAGTCCTCATGGCGTCCCTTCACTTCTCACTGACACGACTGTCGCGTTGACGCGTTGACGCGTTGACGCGCTCAGGCTTGCGGGAAGCGAGGTTTCGTTTCTCTCAACCGAGACGCTTACACCGACGAAAGGTCCACTTCAGGTACACAGGGCCCCATGCGCGTACTTCTGGTGGAGGACGAGGAATTCCTGGCCGAGATGATCGCCGACGGGCTGCGCCGCGACGCGCTCGCCGTCGATGTCGCGGCCGACGGCCTGACGGCGCTGCGCAAGCTCCAGCTCGGCGAGTACGACGTCGTCATCCTGGACAGGGACCTGCCGGGCCTGCACGGCGACGAGGTGTGCCGCAGGGTGGTGCGGCAGCGGCTGCTCACCCGCGTCCTGATGCTGACGGCTTCCGGCACTATCCGGGACCGGGTCGGGGGTCTGGGCCTCGGCGCGGACGACTATCTGACGAAGCCCTTCGCGTACGACGAACTCCTCGCCCGCGTCCTGGCGCTCGGCCGCCGCACGCGCCCCGCGCTGCCGCCCGTCATCGAACGCGCGGGTCTGGTCCTCGACACGGCCCGCCGCCAGGCCAGCCGCGACGGCCGCCATCTCGCGCTCTCCCGCAAGGAGTTCGCGGTCCTGGAGGTGCTGCTCCGGGCGGAGGGCGCGGTGGTCAGCGGCGACGACCTGATCGAGCAGGTCTGGGAGGAGGACACCAGCTACCGCACGAACGCGGTCCGCGTCACCCTCTCCAAACTGCGCACGAAACTGGGCGACCCACCGGTGGTGGAGACGGTCCCCGGCGCGGGCTACCGGATCACGGGCTGGTCGGCGTGAAGCGGCCTCGCATCGGCCGCCTCAGCAGCGAACGCGCCCGCCTCACCACCCTCTACGGAGGGATGCTCGTCCTGGCCGGGGCGCTGCTCACGGGGCTCGTCTACTTCCTCGTACGGCAGGGGCTCTACTCCTCGATCAGTACCGCCGTCACCACTGCCGTGCCCGCCAAGCCGCTGAGTCCGCCCTGGCGGATGCCCACCCCGGCCGCGTCCGCTTCGGCCGCGAGCCCGATGCCGACCTTCGGCGTCACGTCCGACGACGTCACTCAGGGTCTCGCCGTCACGAAGATCAGCGATGTCGCCGAGCAGGCGGCCCTCAGCAGGCTGCTCACCGTCTCCGTCATCGTCCTGTTCGTGTACGCGGCGCTCTCCATCTTCCTCGCCTGGTGGATGGCGGGCCGCGTGCTGCATCCCGTCGCCGTGATCACCGGCACCGCGCGCCGGCTGTCCGGCGAGAATCTGCACGAGCGGATCGCGCTCGACGCCCCGCCCGGCGAGCTGAAGCAGCTCGCCGACACCTTCGACGAGATGCTCGGCCGCATAGAGCAGCTGGTCGGCGCCCAGCAGCGGTTCGCCGCCAATGCCGCGCACGAGCTGCGCACCCCGCTGGCCGTCCAGCGGGCCGCCGCCGAGATCGGCCTCGACGGTGAGCCCGACGCGCGGCAAGTGGCCCGCATCCGTAAGAAGCTCATCGCTGTCGCCGACGACAGCGAGCAGCTCATCGAAGGGCTGCTGCTTCTCGCCACGTCGGAGCACGGTCTGGAGCGGCGCGAGCCGATCGCCCTGGACGTCGTCGCGGACGCGGTGGCCGAAGGGCTCGCGGGCCGGGCGGCCGAGCGCGACGTCACCCTCACCGTGCGCGCCGAACCGCTGACCGTGTACGGCGACGGGGTGCTCCTCGACCGTCTCCTGCACAACCTGGTGGCGAACGCCGTGCACTACAACGTGAAGGAGGGTGGCCGGGTCGAGCTGCGTACCGGTCCCGAAGGCGTCGAGGTGACCAACACCGGTCCCGCCGTCCCGCCGGACACCGTCCCGCACCTCTTCGAGCCCTTCCGGCGGCTCCGGGAACGTACCCACGCGCGCGGGGAGGGCGCCGGGCTCGGCCTCTCCATCGTCGCCGCGATCGCGCGCGCACACGGGGCGGAGGTGTCGGCAGAGGCGAACGGAGACGGCGGAGGGCTGACAGTGCGGGTGCGGTTCCCGCCGAGGGGCTGAAGCGCCCGTCAGGGGCGCGGGGCACCGCGCGGCCGGCCGGAGCGGACCCGCGGACGGCACTCAGCGCCGATAGAAGATCCGGTCTCCGTACTCCTCAAACACCCGCCCGTTCCACTCGTGGCCCCCGTCCACGTTCCCCGACCGAAGCAGCGGAGGCTGAATCCCCCGCCCCGCCAAAGCCTCCACGGCGGTGGCCATCATCGCCTGCATGATCGCGTTCGCGACCACGCTGGACGCGGGCCCGAAGGGTGCGTCGACCGTGTCGATGCTGAGCTCCCCGTCGCCGAGGGCGATCTTGGAGTCGATCACGACGTCGCAGTGGTCCTTCAGGAAGGTGCCGGACGCGTGCCGCGACTTCGTCTCCGTCGCGTACACCACCGACGTCACTCCGATGACCTTCAGGCCCAGCGCGCGGGCGTTCATGGCCATCTCCACGGGAAGGGAGTTCCGCCCGGAGAGCGAGATGATCACGAGTACGTCGCCGGAGCGGGCCGGCGAGGAGTCCAGGACGGCTCCCGCGAGCCCGTCGACGCGCTCGAGGGCCGAGCCGAGGGTGGCGGGCATGACGTCGACGCCGACGACTCCGGGGACGGCGAGGAGGTTCATCAGGGCCAGGCCGCCCGCGCGGTAGACGACGTCCTGGGCGGCGAGCGAGGAGTGGCCCGCGCCGAAGGCGAAGAGCCTGCCGCCCGCCTCTGTGGCGTCGGCGAGGAGCGTGCCGGCCGCCTCCACGTTCCCGCTCTCCTCGTCGCGCACCCGCCCGAGGAGGCCGATCGCGGCGTCGATGTACTGACCGGCCAGCTTGCTCTCGCTCTTCGAGCCCATGCGCCGAGGAACCTTTCCGGGTACGTATGTTCTGTACGTATGTTCTGTGCGTACGTAATTTGTTCTGTGCGTACGTATTTCCTGCGTTCTGCACGTATGTCCTGCACGGATTTCCCGTGTGCCGCGGATCACGGTGCGGTCTGGACCAGTGCCCTGTCAATACGGCATGAGCACCCCCGTCAAGACCGCCTGGACTGGGTTTTCCTCCTGGGCGACCCGGTTGTCAGTGGTATGCGTCAGACTTGAGGGCAGGGCCAGCCGCACGAGCGAAATCTGAGGGGCACCCATGTCGGGGCTTATTGACACCACTGAGATGTATTTGCGCACCATCCTCGAGCTGGAGGAGGAAGGTGTGGTCCCCATGCGCGCCCGGATCGCCGAGCGGCTCGACCAGAGCGGACCGACGGTGAGCCAGACGGTCGCGCGCATGGAGCGAGACGGCCTGGTGGCGGTCGCCGCCGACCGCCACCTGGAGCTGACCGAGGAAGGCCGCAGGCTCGCCACCCGCGTGATGCGCAAGCACCGCCTGGCGGAGTGCCTGCTCGTCGACGTGATCGGCCTGGAGTGGGAGCAGGTCCACGCGGAGGCGTGTCGCTGGGAGCACGTGATGAGCGAGGCGGTGGAGCGCCGCGTCCTGGAGCTCCTGCGCCACCCCACCGAGTCTCCGTACGGCAACCCGATCCCGGGCCTCGAGGAGCTGGGCGAGAAGGACGGCGCGGACCCGTTCCTGGACGAGGGGATGGTCTCCCTGGTCGATCTCGACCCGGGCACGGAGGGCAAGACCGTCGTGGTGCGCCGCATCGGCGAGCCGATCCAGACGGACGCACAGCTGATGTACACACTGCGGCGGGCGGGCGTGCAGCCCGGCTCCGTGGTGAGCGTGACGGAATCCGCGGGCGGGGTGCTCGTGGGCAGCAGCGGTGAGGCCGCGGAGCTGGACTCGGAGGTCGCGTCGCACGTCTTCGTCGCCAAGCGCTGAGGCGCGTGGCGTCGGGCGGTGACGTCGGGCGGTGACGGAATCTGCTTCCCGTTACCGGGAGTTCACGTCAACTGGCGGTAACTGTTGGACAGTTGTGAAGACTCCGCGATCGTATGAGGTCCAAGATTCAGTGTGCGGAATCGCAGCGCGCGGACGTTTTGCGTGCGAGGCTGTCGCGAGAGGCATATGACCTGAGGGCTCTTGACCGTTGTCGGCACCGGGTCTGGCCGTCACGGCCGTGGGAGGGGGCAGGAAGATGTGCCCATCTGGTGAGGGCGTGCGCAAGCGGTGCGTATCGGCACCTCCTGGACGCGCATCGGCACCCCATGGACACGCGTCGGCACTTCATGGACGTGCATCGGCACTTCACGGATACGCAGACGGACACACAGAGGGCCCCGGCGCCCTTGAGCGCCGGGACCTTTCCTCCCCTGTGCTGACCCGGAGCCCCGAGCTCCCAGGGTCATCCCCCTCGGACCGATTTCCCCGAGCGGCCCGCCTCCCGATGAAGATCTCCCCTCGGCGACGGCGGCCAATCCTTGAGCGTGGTCACTCGAACGAGGGGTGTTGCCGGCGATACAGACGCTTTCGAAAAAGAGTTCGATAGCGTGCGGGGGTGCGTGACAGAACCAGGCGTTCAGCCCGAGAAGACCCAAGGGGGGTGCCAGGAACCATGGTGCGGCGCATCGACGTGACGGGCGCGGGCGGCGTACGCCTCGCGGCCTGGGAGTTCGCCGATCCTCCCAAGTCCAGGGAGGCCGAAGGGCCGCCCGGCGGCGTGCTGTTACTGCACGGCCTGATGGGCCGCGCATCGCACTGGGCGGGCACCGCCCGCTGGCTCGCCGAGCGGCATCGCGCGGTCGCACTCGACCAGCGCGGGCACGGGCAGAGCGACAAGCCCCTCGATGGCCCCTTCAGCCGCGAGGCCTACGTGGACGACGCCGAGGCCGCGCTCCTCCAGCTCGGCCTCGCCCCCGCCGTCCTCATCGGCCACTCCATGGGCGCGCTCACCGCCTGGCAGCTCGCCGCGAAGCGCCCCGATCTCGTCCGCGCCCTGATCATCTGCGACATGCGGGCCTCCGCGCTCGGCGCCGCGTCGCAGCGCGAGTGGGAGGACTGGTTCAAGGCCTGGCCCGTGCCCTTCGCGACACTCGCCGACGTACGGAAATGGTTCGGCGAGGACGATCCCTGGGTGGAGCGGCCCAACACCTCACGCGGCGAGTTCTTCGCCGAGGTGATGGCCGAGGGCCCCGACGGCTGGCGCCCCGTTTTCGACCGCGACCAGATGCTGAAGTCCCGTGAGACCTGGGTGTACGACGCCCATTGGGAGGAGCTGGCGCAGGTCCAGTGCCCCACCCTGGTCGTCCGGGGCCTGGACGGCGAGCTGGGCCGCGCGGAGTCCCAGGAGATGGTCCGCGGCCTGCCGCGCGGGGCGTACGCGGAAGTGGCGGACGCGGGGCATCTGGTGCACTACGACCAGCCGGAGGCCTGGCGCGAGGCGATCGAGCCGTTCCTGGACGGGGTCCTGACGGGGTAGGGGGCCCGGCGGACTCCCTCCGTCACGGGCTGAGGCGCTCGACCCGCCAGCCCGTGGCCGCGTCGATGGCGCCCTTCTCCACCCGTACGTACTTCAAGCGATCATGCAGCCGGTTCGCCCTGCCCTGCCAGAATTCCACGGTCTCCGGCTCGACACGGAAGCCGCCCCAGTGCGGCGGGGCAGGGACCTGCTCGCCCTCCGGGTAGCGGGACTCCAAGTCGGCGTAGGAACGGTCCAGTTCATCGCGTGTGGCGATGACCGATGACTGTGCGCTGGCCCAGGCGCCCAGCTGGGAGCCGTGCGGCCGGGTGCGGAAATAGGCCACCGTCTCGTCGCGTCCGACGCGCTCGGCCGTGCCCGTGACGATGACCTGGCGGGCCATCGGGTGCCAGGGGAAGAGCAGCGCGACGTGCGGGTTCGCGGCGAGCTCCCGAGCCTTCTGGGACTCGTAGTTGGTGAAGAAGACGAAGCCGCGCTCGTCGTAGCCCTTCAGCAGGACCGTGCGCGAGCTGGGGCGGCCTTCTGTGTCGACCGTCGAGACGACCATGGCGTTCGGCTCATGGAGCGCGCCCGCGTCGGCCGCGGCGAGCGCCTGCGTGAACCAGAGCTCGAACTGTTCGACGGGCGTGGCGGGCAGCGACGCCTCGACGAGTCCGTCGATGCCGTAGTGGGCACGAATGGCGGCAGGGTCGGACACGGACGCGGCTGACGAGGAAGGTGAGGAGGGCGAGGAAGGTGAGGAAGGTGAGGAAGCTGCTGATGATGAGGCGGCGGCTCGATCGGTCACGCGGTCATCTTGCCGTATACGAAGAAACAGTCGACGGGCCCCCTTTCCCTCCGTTCGCCGAGGAGGGGTGACGTGTGGCACTGAGTGCCGCATACCATCGCCAAGGGTGGCACCAACGGATATCGTTCCGGTGGCGTACCGGTTGGGTGACCACCAGCCGCGCGGGGCATCACCCGGGTGACCGATCCGGACCGCGAGTCGAGAGCCGTAAGCATTCCGACGTACCGGCTGACCGTGGAACCGGACCGTAAGCGCCCACTTCTGACACATGGTCACGAGCTGTCTGTCACCACTATCTGTCGTACACATCACGAGGAGCCGCCTGATGTCCGACTTCGTACCCGGACTTGAGGGAGTCATCGCGTTCGAGACGGAGATCGCCGAACCGGATAAGGAAGGCGGCGCGCTTCGCTATCGCGGCGTCGACATCGAGGATCTGGTCGGCCACGTCTCCTTCGGCAACGTCTGGGGCCTGCTCGTCGACGGCGCCTTCAACCCCGGCCTGCCGCCCGCCGAGCCGTTCCCGATCCCGGTGCACTCCGGTGACATCCGCGTCGACGTCCAGTCGGCCCTGGCCATGCTCGCCCCCGTATGGGGCCTGAAGCCCCTCTTGGACATCAGCGAGCAGGAAGCCCGCGACGACCTCGCACGGGCCGCCGTCATGGCGCTCTCGTACGTCGCCCAGTCCGCCCGCGGCCAGGGCCTGCCGATGGTGCCGCAGCATGAGATCGACAAGGCCGACACGGTCGTCGAGCGCTTCATGAAGCGGTGGCGCGGCGAGCCCGACCCCAAGCACGTGCAGGCCGTCGACGCGTACTGGACGTCCGCCGCCGAGCACGGCATGAACGCGTCCACGTTCACGGCCCGCGTCATCGCCTCGACCGGCGCGGATGTGGCGGCGGCGCTGAGCGGGGCCGTGGGTGCGATGTCCGGGCCACTGCACGGCGGCGCCCCCTCCCGCGTCCTCGGCATGATCGAGGAGATCGAGCGGACGGGGGACGCGGTCGCGTACGTGAAGCAGGCGCTCGACAAGGGTGAGCGGCTCATGGGCTTCGGGCACCGGGTGTACCGGGCCGAGGACCCGCGGGCGCGGGTCCTGCGCCGTACCGCGCGCGAGCTGGGGGCTCCTCGCTTCGAGGTGGCTGAGGCGTTGGAGAAGGCGGCTCTTGATGAGCTGCACGCGCGTCGGCCCGACCGGGTCCTCGCCACCAATGTGGAGTTCTGGGCGGCGATCGTCCTCGACTTCGCCGAGGTGCCGGCGCACATGTTCACGTCCATGTTCACGTGTGCGCGAACTGCCGGGTGGTCGGCGCACATTCTTGAGCAGAAGCGGACGGGGCGGTTGGTTCGGCCTTCGGCCCGTTACATGGGGCCGGGGACGCGGGATCCCCGGGAGGTTGTGGGGTACGGGGATATCGCTAGGTAGGGATTTATCCCCAACCCCGCCCCTTCCCGAAAACCGTGCCTCCGCCCCGGACCTGGCCGGGGCTCCGCCCCGGACCCCGTACAAGATGTCCTCAACCGCCGGACGGGCTGAACTATCAGCCCGTCCGGCGTTTGAGGACGAACTCGGCGAAGCCGGTGATGACGGCAACCAAGGCCCTCGGGAAGGGGCGGGATTGGGGAACGCTCAGCGCAGCGCCCCCTCCACCAGCACCGTCCACTGCGCCACCACCCGTTCCCTGCGCGCCCCGTCATCCGTCAGGAGATTGGCGAGGCCGAGGCCTCGGGCCATGTCCAGGAGGCCCTGGATGGTTTCCCGCACCCCGGGGCGGGACTCGTCCGCCGCGAGCAGCCGCACCGCGATCCGGTGCGTCTCACGCCCCACCCTCGCCTCCAGCTCCGTCACCCGAGACCCCAGCTGCGGCTCATTGGACGCCGCCACCCACAGATGCAGCGCCGCCCGGAAGAGCGGGCCCGTGTACAGGTCCACCAGCGCCGCCACCACCGACGCCCGGTCCTGCGCCGGAAGCTCCCGCAGTGCGGTGGACCGCTGCTCGGCCACGTACTCCACCGCCGCCGTGAAAAGGTCCTCCCGCGTCGGGAAGTGATGCTGGGCCGCGCCCCGCGAGACACCGGCCCGCTCGGCGACCACGGACACCGTGGACCCCGCCCAGCCGCTCTCGGCCAGGCACGCCACCGCCGCCTCGAGGAGCCGCTGCCGCGTGGCGCGGCTGCGGTCCTGCTTGGGCGAGCGGTCAGCCGCGGTCACAGCGCCCATGGGCACTCCCGTCGTTCGAGGAACGCTCCCATCCCGTCACGCGCCTCCGCCGATGCGAAGAGCCGCGCGGACAGGGCGATGAGGTCGTCCGTGTGGTGGTCGAATGCGTCGAGCACCCTAGCCGTGAGCAGCTTCTTCGTCTCGGCCAGGGCGCCGGGCGCCGCCGCGCGCACCCCGTCAAGGAGGGCCTGGACCATGCTGCCGGGTTCGGCCGCGTACGCCGTGACGAGACCGATCCGGGCGGCCTCCGCGCCGTCGAACCGTTCCCCTGTGAGGTAGTAGCGGGACGCGGCGCTCGGGTCGATACGGGGCAACAGCGGCATGGAGATCACGGCGGGTGCGACGCCGATGCGCACCTCGGTGAACGCGAAGGAGGAGCCGGGTCCCGCGACCGCCATGTCGCAGGCGCCGAGCAGTCCGAGCCCGCCCGCCCGCACATGCCCGTCCACCTGGGCGAGCACCGGTTTCGGCAGCGCCACGAGCTGCCGGAGCAGTGCCACGAAGGCGGCCGGATCCGGCGGTTCCTTGAGGTCCGCGCCCGAGCAGAACGTCGTGCCGGTGTGGGTGAGGAGGACCGCGCGGGTGTCGGTGTCCCCGCCGAGGTCGTCGAAGATCTCGGCGAGCGCACCCAGCAGATCCGCTGAGATCGCGTTGCGCCGCTCGGGCAGGTCCAGGGTCACGGTGGTGATGCCGCGCGCCGGTGAGGAGACGGACACACTCATGGGGGCTCCCGCTCCTCAGTACGACTTGGGCAGGCCGAGGGTCTGGTGCGACACGTAGTTGAGGATCATCTCCCGGCTCACCGGGGCGATCCGCGCCACCCGCGACGCGACGATCAGCGACGCGAGCCCGAACTCCTTCGTCAGGCCGTTGCCGCCCAGCGTGTGCACCGACTGGTCGACGGCCTTCACGCACGCGTCGGCAGCCGCGAGCTTGGCCATGTTGGCGGCCTCGCCCGCACCCATGTCGTCGCCCTCGTCGTAGAGCCTGGCGGCCTTCTGCATCATCAGGCGGGCCAGTTCGATCTCGATGTGGGACTGCGCCAGAGGGTGCGCGATCGCTTGGTGGGCGCCGATCGGGCTCTTCCACACGCTGCGTTCCTTGGCGTATCCGACGGCTCGCGAGAGTGCGTAACGCGCCATGCCGAGGGAGAACGCCGCCGTCATGATCCGCTCGGGGTTGAGTCCGGCGAAGAGCTGGAGAAGCCCCGCGTCCTCGTCGCCCACCAGGGCTTCGGCGGGCAGCCGTACGTCGTCGAGGGTCAGCTCGAACTGCTTCTCCGGGGCCTGGAGTTCCATCTCGATCTGCCGCCGCTGGAAGCCGTCCGTCTCGCGCGGAACGATGAACAGGCAGGGTTTGAGGTTGCCGGTCCTGGCGTCCTCCGTGCGGCCCACGATCAGTGTCGCGTCGGCGATGTCGACACCCGAGATGAACACCTTGCGGCCGGTGAGAAGCCAGTCGCCGGTCACGTCGTCCTTGCGGGCGGTCGTCGTGATCCGGTGGGAGTTGGAGCCCGCGTCGGGCTCGGTGATGCCGAACGCCATGGTGCGGGTGCCGTCGGCGAGGCCGGGCAGCCAGGCCTGCTTCTGCTCGTCGGTGCCGAAGCGGGCGATGACGGTTCCGCAGATCGCGGGCGAGACGACCATCATCAGGAGTGGGCAGCCTGCCGCCCCCAACTCCTCCAGGACAATGGAGAGTTCCGCTATTCCGCCGCCCCCTCCGCCGTACTCCTCGGGCAGGTTCACGCCGAGATAGCCGAGCTTGGCGGCGTCGGCCCACAGCTCGTCGGGGTGGCCCTCGGCCGCCACGACGCGGGTCAGGTAGTCGCGGCCGTAGCGCTTGCCGAGTGCGGCGACCGCCGCGCGCAGGGCCTGGTGCTCTTCGGTTTCGAGGACGGTGCTCATACGGATTGCTCCTCCTGTACGACATCTGCGACATCTGCGAGATCTGCGAGATCTGCGACGTCTACGACTGCGAGCAGTGCGCCGACCTCGACCTGGCGGCCGGGCGCGGCGTGCAGGGCGGTGAGCGTGCCGGTGGCGGGCGCGGAGATGCGGTGCTCCATCTTCATGGCCTCCAGCCAGATGAGGGGCTGCCCGGCGGTGACCCGCGCCCCCGCCACAAGCCCATCGGCCAGGCGCACGACCGTGCCCGGCATCGGCGCGAGCAGGGAGCCGGGCTCCTGCCGGACGGCGGGTTCGGGGAGCAGCGGCAGCGGCGTGAGGGCGGCGTTGCCGACGTACACGCGATCCCCGTACCGCGCTACCTTGAACTGCCGCAGTACACCCCCGACTTCGAGCACGACACGCTCACCGGACACGGAGACGACCCGCACCCCGTCGGCGGCGAGACCCTCCCGCGTGTGCCGGTAGCGCACCTCGTGCTCGACGCCGTCCGGCTCGCTGCGGAAGCGTTTGACCTGCGGCTGAGACGCGAGGTTGCGCCAGCCGCCGAACCGGGAGCGCCCGTGGGCGTCGGCGAGGGCGGCGGCAAGGGCGGCGTGGGGATCGGGGGCCGGGGCCGAGAGTTCGGCGAGGTACCGGTCGTAGAAGCCGGTGTCCATGCGGGCCTCGACGAACTCCGGGTGCCGCAGCGAACGCACGAGCAACTCCCGGTTGGTGACCGGGCCTTGGACGACCGCCCGGTCCAGCGCACCCGCCAGTTTCCGCAGCGCCTGCGCACGCGTGGGGGCGTACGCGACGGCCTTGGCCAGCATCGGGTCGTAGTGCACGCCGATCTGGTCGCCGTCCACGTACCCCGTGTCGAGCCGCACGCCCGGCACGGAGAGCCGGTGCAGGGTGCCGGTCTGCGGGGCCCATTCCGCCGCCGGGTCCTCGGCGTAGAGGCGGGCCTCCACGGCGTGCCCGCGCGCCGGGGGTGGCTCTTCCGGGAGCCGCGAGCCCTCCGCGACCTGAATCTGCAGCGCGACGAGGTCGATCCCGAACACGGCCTCCGTGACGGGGTGTTCGACCTGGAGCCGGGTGTTCATCTCCAGGAAGTGCGCCCGGTCGCCCTCGACCAGGAACTCCACCGTGCCCGCCCCGCGATAGCCGGTCACCCGCGCCGCATGCACGGCCTGCGCGTGCAGCTCGCCGACAAGACCGTCACTCAGGCCCGGCGCCGGGGATTCTTCGATCACCTTCTGGTGCCTGCGCTGGAGCGTGCAGTCCCGCGTCCCGAGCGCCCAGACGGTGTCGTACGCGTCGGCCATGATCTGCACCTCGACGTGCCGACCGCCCTCCAGATAGGGCTCGACGAAGACCTCACCGTCCCCGAAGGCACTGGCCGCCTCCGAGCGGGCGGCAGCCAACTCCCGCTCCAGTTCGGCCAGTTCTCGTACGATCCGCATACCGCGCCCACCACCACCGGCAGCCGCCTTCACCAGTATCGGCAGATCGGCATCGGTGACACCGTCGAGGCGCATCGGCGCGATGCCCATGAGCTCCTTGGCGCGCGTCTTGGAGGCCATGGACTCGATCGCCTCGGGAGGCGGGCCGATCCACACGAGCCCGGCGTCGATGACAGCCCGAGCGAAGTCGGCGTTCTCGGAGAGGAAGCCGTAGCCGGGGTGGACGGCGTCCGCGCCGGCCGCCTGCGCGGCCTTCACGATGAGTTCACCGCGCAGATACGTGTCGACGGGCGCCGAGCCCGGCAGACGTACGGCCGAGTCGGCCGCACGGACGTGCAGGGCGTCCGCGTCGGCGTCGGAGTACACCGCCACGGTGGCGATGCCCAGTTCGCGGCAGGTGCGGAAGACGCGGCAGGCGATCTCGCCACGGTTGGCGACCAACAGGGAAGTAATCATGGAGAGTTGACTCCTCACATCCGGAAGACGCCGAAGCCACCGCGCGCACCTTCGTAGGGGGCGGTGTGGATCGCGGACAGGCACAGGCCGAGGACCGTGCGGGTGTCGCGGGGATCGATGACCCCGTCGTCGTAGAGGCGGCCCGAGAGGAACATCGGCAGGGACTCCGACTCGATCTGCTGCTCCACCATGGCGCGAAGCCCCGCGTCGGCCTCGTCGTCGTAGGGCTGCCCCTTGGCGGTGGCCGATGCGCGGGCCACGATCGACAGGACCCCTGCCAGCTGCTGCGGCCCCATGACGGCGGACTTGGAACTCGGCCAGGCGAAGAGGAAGCGCGGGTCGAAGGCGCGCCCGCACATGCCGTAGTGCCCGGCTCCGTACGAGGCCCCCATCAGGACGCTCAGATGCGGCACCCGGGAATTCGACACCGCGTTGATCATCATCGCGCCGTGCTTGATGATGCCGCCCTGCTCGTACTCCTTGCCGACCATGTAGCCGGTGGTGTTGTGCAGGAAGAGCAGCGGAATGTCCCGCTGATTGGCCAACTGGATGAACTGGGCGGCTTTTTGGGACTCTTCACTGAAGAGCACGCCCTGCGCGTTGGCGAGGATGCCGATGGGACAGCCGTGCAGGGACGCCCACCCTGTCGCGAGGCTCGACCCGTAGAGCGGCTTGAACTCGTCGAAATCGGAGCCGTCGACGATGCGGGCGATGACCTCGCGCGGCTCGAAGGGCACCTTCAGATCACCCGGCACGATGCCGAGCAGCTCGTCCTCGTCGTACTTCGGCGGCTCCACGGAGAGTGGATCCGGATCGGCGTACGCCTTACGCCAGTTGAGCCGCTTCACGACCCGCCGGGCCTGTCGCAGCGCGTCCCGCTCGTCCTCGGCGAGATAGTCCGCGAGGCCCGACACGCGCGCATGCATCTCGGCGCCGCCGAGCGACTCGTCGTCGCTCTCCTCGCCGGTCGCCATTTTCACCAGCGGCGGCCCGCCCAGGAAGACCTTGGCGCGCTCCTTGACCATGATCACGTGATCGCTCATGCCGGGTACGTACGCGCCACCCGCCGTCGAGTTGCCGAACACGACGGCGACGGTCGGAATCCCGGCGGCCGACGACTGTGTGAGGTGCTTGAAGAGCGCGCCGCCCGGGATGAAGATCTCCTTCTGCGAGGGCAGATCGGCACCCCCCGACTCCACGAGATGGATGGACGGCAGCCGATTCGCGTGCCCGATCTCATGTGCCCGGAAGGCCTTCTTCAGGGTCCACGGATTACTGGCCCCGCCCCGGACGGTCGGATCATTGGCGGTGATCAGACACTCCACGCCCTCGACGACACCGATCCCGGTGACCATCGAGGCGCCGACGGGATAGTCGCTCCCCCAGGCGGCGAGCGGCGACAGCTCCAGGAAGGGCGTATCGGGGTCGAGGAGCAGCTCGATCCGCTCACGGGCGAGCAGCTTGCCGCGCCCCCGATGCCGGGCGACGTACTTCTCGCCGCCTCCATCGAGGGCCTTGGCCTGCTCGGCGTCGAGTTCGGTGAGCTTGCCGAGCATGGCCTCGCGGCGCTCGGCGTACTCGGCGCTCGCGGGGTCGAGCGCGGAGGCGAGGACGGTCACGGGCGTACCTCCGTCGGTTCGATCGTCGGTTCAGTCGCTGGTTCAGTCGCTAGTTCAGTCGCTTCGTTCGCTTCAAGAAGTGCGGCCGGTATGTCGAGGTGGCGGGCTCGCAGCCACTCGCCGATGCCCTTGGCCTGCGGATCGAAGCGGGCCTGGGATGCGACGCCCGCGCCGAGAATCCCCACGACGACGAAGTTCAGCGCCCGCAGGTTCGGCAGGACATGGCGTACGACGGTCAACTCCGCCGCCTCCGGCAGGAGTTCACGGAACCGCTCGACGGTCAGCTCATGCGCGAGCCATCGCCAGGCCTCCTCCGTACGCACCCACACCCCGACATTCGCGTCCCCGCCCTTGTCCCCACTGCGGGCCCCGGCGACGAGGCCCAGGGGCGCGCGGCGGGTGGGACCGTCCGGCAGGGGTGGGGGCAGGGGCGGCTGGGGGAGGTCTTCGAGTACGAGGCTGTCGCCGGTGCTCTCCACGAGACGCCTCTCCCCGCCGGGCAGGACGGCCACATGCTCGACGGTGCCCCGCTCGACGTACGCCGCCTCGAAGACTCCGTAGGGCGCGCCCTTGCCCGGCGGTGCGGTCACATGGAACCCCGGGTAGCTGCCGAGGGCGAGCTCGATCGCGGCGCCGCTCAGGGCGCGGCCGACGTGCTCCTGCTGCGGATCGCGGACGACGAGCCGCAGGAGGGCGGAGGCGGCCTCTTCGGTATCGGCATCCGGCCGGTCGGTCCGGATGAGGTCCCACGTCACTTCTGCTGGCCACGCCTTGGAGTCCCCAGCCGCTGCCGAGCCGCCGAACACCGTCTCCTCGACCTGAGCACGCACAAGATCGGCCTTGGCCCCCACATCGAGCCCGGTGAGGACGAAGACGACTTCGTTACGGAAGCCGCCGAGACGGTTGAGCCCGACCTTCAGGGTCGGCGGCGGAGCCTCACCCCGCACGCCCGAGACACGCACCCGGTCGGGCCCTTCCTGGGTGAGCGTGACGGTGTCGAGCCGGGCGGTGACGTCGGGCCCCGCATACCGGGCGCCGGAGGTCTCGTACAACAACTGCGCGGTGACCGTGCCGACGTCGACGAACCCACCGGTGCCGTCGTGCTTGGTGATGACGGCCGTACCGTCCTCATGGATCTCGGCGAGCGGGAAGCCGGGCCGCAGCAGTTCCCGCTGCGAACGCTCCCCGAAGAAGGCGTAGTTGCCCCCGGTGGCCTGCGTCCCGCATTCGAGGATGTGCCCGGCGACAACGGCCCCGGCGAGCCGGTCGTGATCGCCTTCCCCCCACCCGAAATGCGCGGCGGCGGGCCCGGTCACGAGGGCGGCATCGGTGACGCGCCCGGTGACGACGACATCGGCTCCGGCGCGCAGGCAATCAGCGATTCCGCCGCCGCCGAGGTAGGCGTTGGCGGTGAGCGCGTCCGGGAAACGCCCCCCGAGATCATCACCTTCGACATGCGCGACGCGCACGCCCACCCCGAGCCGCCCGTCCAACTCCCGTACGGCATCGGCGAGTCCGGCGGGATTCAGTCCACCCGCATTGGCGACGATCTTGACGCCCCGCTCCTTGGCGAGGCCCAGACTCTCCTCCAGCTGCCGCAGGAAGGTCTTCGCATAGCCGCGCACGGGGTCCTTGAGCCGGTCGCGCCCCAGGATCAGCATGGTCAGCTCGGCGAGATAGTCGCCGGTGAGGACGTCGAGCGGGCCGCCGGTGAGCATGTCGCGCAGGGCGTCGAAGCGGTCGCCGTAGAACCCGGAAGCATTGCCGATCCGCAGCGGGGCGGTCACCGACCGCTCTCCTTGGCCGGGCGCCCGGCACCCGGCGGCCCCGCGAAGGCCTGCGCGATGTCCAGCCACCGCTCGGCATCGGCGCCCTCCGCGTGCACGGCGAGGTCGTCCCGGTGCGCGCGCTGCGTGACGAGCAGACAGAAGTCGAGCGCGGGCCCGGTCACTCGCTGCCCGGCGTCTTCGGGCCCACTGACCCACAACTCACCGGAGGGCAGTCGAAGTTCGACCCGAAAGGCCGCCTCCGGCGCGCTCGCGCCCCGTACGCCGAACGAGAAGTCCCGGGCCCGGACCCCGATATGGGCCACGTGCCGCAACCGGTCCGTCGGCACCCTCTCGACACCCAGCGCGTCGGCGACGTCCTGCCCGTGGGCCCAGGTCTCCATCAGCCGGGCGGTCGCCATGGAGGTGGCCGACATGGGCGGCCCGTACCAGGGAAACCGGGTGCCGCGCGGGGCGGCCGTCAGGGCTTTCAGCAGCGCGTCGCGCCCGCCACGCCACCGCTCGAGCAGCTCACCGGGCGGCAGCACGGCGCCTTTCGCCGCCCCGTCGTCGACGAATGAATCGGGAGCCGCGAGGGCCTCCTCGACGAGCGCCCCAAAGGCGTCGGCGTCGGTGACGGCGGTCAGCGAGGCCTGGTCGGTCCAGGCGAGATGGGCGATCTGATGGGCGACGGTCCAGCCGTCGGCGGGGGTGGGGAGCGCCCAGCGCTCCTCGCTCAACCCCCCGACCAGCTGGTCGAGTTCCTCACTCTCACGGCGCAGATCGTCGAGTACGGGCACGGCTTCGGGCACGGAGCGCTCCCCTCGGGGCACGAATGGGGTCTCCCCTGCTCGAACGAAGTTGAGAGCTTGGGGAAGTGCCCTGGAGCATGGCAGCGCCCAGAGAAACAAGCAAGCGTGCTTGCATTACTTTCCGGACGTCTCCGGAACGGGTTCGCCGGCGGCGACAAGGGCCGCCTCCGGGGTACCCCCCGACACGACCTCCCCGTTCTTCCGGGCCCGGCCGCGCCCGACCTGGGTCCGGACGGCACCCATGCTCGCGGCGATGACGAGCGAGATGGCCAGCGCCTCATTGACGGAGAGGGCCTGGTTGAGCACGAGGAACCCGGCGACGGCCGCGATGGCCGGTTCCAGGCTCATCATGATCGCGAAGGTGGAGGCGGGAAGCCTGCGCAGGGCGAGCAGTTCGAGCGTGTACGGCAGGACGGACGACATCACCGCGACGGCCGCACCGAGCCCGAGCACCTCGGGCCGGATGAGCTTCTCCCCCGACTCGACGAGGCCGAGCGGCAGGAAGAGGACGGCCGCGACGACCATGGCGAGGGCGAGCCCGTCGGCCTGCGGGAAGCGACGCCCCGTACGCGAGCTGAAGACGATGTACGTGGCCCACATGACACCGGCGCCGAGGGCGTAGGCGACACCGGCCGGATCAAGCCCGCTGAACCCACCGCCACCCCCCAGCAGAAAGACACCGCAGAGGGCGAGCCCGGCCCAGACGAGATTCAGGGCACGCCGGGACGCGAAAACGGACAGGGCGAGCGGCCCGAGCACCTCGAGCGTGACGGCGGGGCCCATCGGGATCCGGGCGACGGACTGATAGAAGAGCCCGTTCATCCCGGCCATGGCCACACCGAAGGCAAGGACGGTCCCCCAGTCGGCGCGCGAGTGCCCCCGCACCTTGGGCCTGCAGACGATCATCAGCACGAGCGCGGCGAAGGCGAGGCGCAGGGTCACGATGCCGAGCGCTCCGGCCTTGGGCATCACGCTCACGGCGATGGCCCCGCCGAACTGGACGGAGACGCCGCCCGCGAGCACGAGCCCGACGGGCCCGAGGGCCTCCCAGCGCCCTCCGGCCGCCGCCTCCTGACCACTACGCGACGCGTCCACAACAACCCTTTCCCTTACCTGGACCCCAACCAACCAACCAACCGACCAACCAGTCCACTTCCCTGAACCACCCCGTCCAAGGTAATAGACCACGTAAGGATTGTGGAGCCCTTTCACTGCTGTACGCAAACCACGTCCACATTCCGAGGCAGCGGCCTCCCCACCCCGACTGCAGGAAAGTCCCACCCCCGCAGGGCGTACACCGCGCCACGGCGGAATTTCTGTGTCCCGGCGTCGTCGACAAGTCCGGCCGCGTGCACCTCATCGGTTACGGCCGCGCCAACCGTGCTGAGGCCCGGTCAAGACGGCGTGAACTCGTACTGCAAGGGTTCGTGCCGTGCTCCGCGACTTCAGTGAGCCAGCGATAGGGCCCTCCGGCTCCAGCGGGAGCCACGTACGCCGCTGGACGCAGCGTCTGCTGCCGGTGCTCGCGAACGGTGACCGCCGCCCCTGCGCGGCCAACGGCCGCGCCGCCGCCCCCTCAGCTCAGCACCCTCCACCGCGCCCCGCGGGCCCTCACCCCTCCCCCAACCCCTCAGCCAACACCTCCGCCAGATGCCGCCCCCGCGCCCCCTCCCCCAGGTGCTCCAGCTGCGTCCGGCAGGAGAAGCCGTCCGCCAGGACCACCGCCCCGCCCTCCGCCTCCGGCACGGAACCCCGCACCGCCGGGAGCAACTGCTCCTCCGCGCACGCCACCGAGACCTCGTAGTGGCCCGCCTCGAAGCCGAAGTTCCCCGCGAGCCCGCAGCAGCCGCCGCTCAGCTCGCCCACCAGGCCCGCCTTCTCCCGCAGTCGGCGTTCGGCCGCGTCACCGAGGACCGCGTGCTGATGGCAGTGCGTCTGGCCCACCACCGGCCGCCCGATCCGCGGCGGCGACCACTCCGGGGCCAGCTCCTCCAGGGCCTCGGCGAACGTCCGTACCCGGCCCGCCAGTTCAGCCGCCCGCGCATCCTCCCCAAGCAGCTCCACCAGGTCCGTCTTCAGCGCCGCCGCACAGCTCGGTTCGAGGACCACGAGCAGCGCCCCCGAGTCAAGGAGCGGCCCCATCCGCTCCAGCGTCCGCCGCATCACCGCGCGAGCCCGGTCGAGCTGGCCCGTGGACACGTACGTCAGCCCGCAGCACACATCCCCGGGCGGCACCACGGGACGCAGCCCCGCGTCCTCCAGAACCCGCACCGCCGCCCGGCCCACCCCCGGCGACAGATGGTCCGTGAAGGTGTCGGGCCACAGCACGACCGCCGGGCCCTCCGAAGCGCCGGCATCCTTCCGCCCGCGGAACCACCGCCGGAAGGACTCCCCCGCAAGACGCGGAATCTCCCTCTCCCGCGCGATCCCGCCCACCCGCTTCGCGAGCGACGCCAGCACCCCCACCCGCATCAGGGCATTGGCCACCCCCGCCGTGCGCGTCCGGTCCGCGAGCCGCAGCCACACCGGCAGCCAGCCCATCGCGTAGTGCGCCGCGGGCCGCCTGCGTCCTTCGTAGTGGTGATGCAGGAACTCCGCCTTGTACGTGGCCATGTCCACGCCCACCGGGCAGTCCGACCGGCAGCCCTTGCAGGACAGGCACAGGTCGAGCGCGTCCCGCACCTCCTCCGAGCGCCAGCCGTCCGTGACGACCTCCCCCGCGAGCATCTCGTGCAGCAGCCGGGCCCGGCCCCGCGTGGAGTGCTTCTCCTCGCCCGTGGCCCGGAAGGAGGGGCACATGACGCCGCTGCCCGAACCAGCGGATGCGGTACGGCACTTCGCGACCCCCACACACCGCCGCACCGCCGCCGAGAAGTCCCCGCCGTCATGGGGGTAGCCGAAGGCCACGTCCACCGGCTCCCTCGGCAGCACCGCGAACCGCAGGTTCGCGTCCAGCGGCGCGGGGCGCACCAGCATCCCGGGATTCAGCAGGTCCGCCGGGTCCCACACCCCCTTCACCCGCTCGAACAGCCGGACGAGGTCAGCCCCGTACATCTTCGGAAGCAGTTCCGCCCGTGCCTGGCCGTCGCCGTGCTCGCCCGACAGCGAACCGCCGTGCGCGACCACGACCTCCGCCAGGTCCTCCGAGAAGCGCCTGAAGCGCCGCACGCCGTCGTCGCTCATCAGGTCGAAGTCGATGCGTACGTGGATGCAGCCGTCCCCGAAGTGCCCGTACGGAGTGCCGCGCAGGCCGTGGTCGGTGAGCAGCCCCCTGAAGTCCCGCAGATACGCCCCGAGGCGGGCGGGCGGCACCGCGCAGTCCTCCCAGCCCGGCCATGCCTCGCTGCCGTCCGGCATCCGCGTCGCCGTCCCGCTCGCGTCCTCGCGGACCCGCCACAGGGCTCGCTGCCCCGCCGGGTCCGTCACGACCACCGAGTCCACCGTGTCCCCGGAGACCGCCCGCGCGATCGACTCCGCACGCGCGCGTGCCTCGCCCTCGCTGCCGCCACCCGTCTCCACGAACAGCCAGGCGCCGCCCTTGGGGAGCCCCGTCGCTCCCCGTACGAGATCGGCCGCCATGCCCTCCACCGTCAGGGGCTGGTGGGGCAGCAGTCCAGCCGCCGCCTCCGCCGCCGCGCTCTCGTCGGCGTAACCGAGGACCGCGAGGGCACGCGCGCGTGGCGCTTCTACGAGGCGTACGACCGCCTCCGTCACCACGCCCAGCGTGCCTTCCGAGCCGCAGAAGGCGCGGGCCAGGTCCACGCCGCGCTCGGGGAGCATGGCGTCCAGGGCATAGCCGGAGATACGGCGCGGCAGCTCCGGGAAGCCGGTGCGCAGGAGCTCGAGGTCTCCTTCCACGAGCGGGCGCAGGCCCTCAGGGGCGCCGGACCAGCCCTGCCCCAGAGCGAGCCGGGCGCCCGCCCCGCTCACGACCGAGAGCGACGAGACGTTGTCGGCCGTCGTGCCCCAGGCGACCGAGTGTGAGCCGCAGGAGTTGTTGCCGATCATTCCGCCGAGCGTGCAGCGGTTGTGGGTGGACGGGTCGGGGCCGAAGGTGAGGCCGTGCGCCGCCGCCGCGCCCCGCAGGTCGTCGAGTACGACACCCGGCTGTACGACGGCCGTCTTCGACTCCGGGTCCATCGAGACGATGCGGTTCATGTGGCGGGTGAAGTCGAGGACGAGACCCGTGCCGGTCGCCTGGCCCGCGATGGAGGTGCCCGCGCCGCGTGCGACCACCGGGATACCGCGCTCCCGGCACAGCGTCAGGGCAGCCGTCACGTCGTCCGCGTCCCTCGGGGCGAGGGTGCCCAGCGGCACTCTTCGGTAGTTGGACGCGTCCATCGTGTTCAGGGCGCGTGCGGTGGTGGAGAAGTCGACCTCCCCGCGCACGGCCTTCCGCAGTTCCCGCTCCACGTCTCCCAGATCGCTCATGCCATTCCTCTTCCCCGATCCCGCCCCTTCCCGAACTGGGCTCCGCCCTCTCATGCGCACCGTCCATCACCGGAGGCGTCCACGCTGTGGGGCGGGACGATCTCACCCGGCGGACACCCGGAAGTCGGCCCACCCCGAGCCGCTAGGCTCACCCCGTGGCTGAGATCCGGATTCCCGCTGACATCAAGCCCGCCGACGGACGTTTCGGCGCGGGCCCCTCCAAGGTGCGCACGGAGGCTCTGGACGCGCTCGCCGCCACCGGCACCTCTCTGCTCGGCACCTCCCACCGCCAGGCCCCGGTCAAGAACCTGGTCGGCAAGGTGCGCGAGGGTGTGCGCGACCTCTTCTCCCTCCCCGAGGGGTACGAGGTGATCCTGGGCAACGGCGGCTCCACCGCCTTCTGGGACGTCGCGACGCACGGCCTGATCGAGAACAAGTCGCAGCACCTCAGCTTCGGCGAGTTCTCCTCCAAGTTCGCGAAGGCCTCGAAGCTCGCCCCGTGGCTCGCCGAGCCCACCGTGATCACGAGCGACCCCGGCACGCACCCGGAGCCGCAGGCCGAGGCGGGCGTGGACGTCTACGCGTTCACCCACAACGAGACCTCGACCGGCGTCGCGGCCCCCATCAAGCGCGTGGCCGGCGCGGACGCGGGTTCCCTCGTCCTGGTGGACGCCACCTCCGGCGCGGGCGGCCTCCCGGTCGACATCGCCGAGACGGACGTCTACTACTTCGCCCCGCAGAAGTCCTTCGCGTCGGACGGCGGTCTGTGGATCGCCGCGTTCTCGCCCGCCGCGATCGAGCGTGCCGAGCGCATCCACGCGTCGGGCCGCCACGTACCGGAGTTCTTCTCGCTCCCCACGGCGATCGACAACTCCCGCAAGAACCAGACGTACAACACCCCGGCCCTCGCCACGCTCTTCCTGCTCGCCGAGCAGCTTGAGTGGATGAACAGCCAGGGCGGGCTCGACTTCACGACCGGCCGCACGGCCGCGTCGTCGCAGGCGCTGTACGGGTGGGCCGAGGAGTCCAAGTACGCGACGCCGTTCGTCACGGACCCGGCCAAGCGGTCGCAGGTCATCGGCACGATCGACTTCGCGGACGAGATTGATGCGGCGGCGGTGGCGAAGGCCCTTCGGGCTAACGGCATCGTGGACACGGAGCCGTATCGGAAGCTGGGCCGGAACCAGCTTCGTGTGGCGATGTTCCCTGCGATTGATCCTGCGGATGTCTTGGCGCTCACGAAGTGCGTGGACTATGTCATTGGGCAGCTTTAGCTTCGGCAGCTCCTAGGCGGAGGGGGCGCCGGGCAGGTATCACCTGCCCGGCGCCCCCTTTGCGTTGACCGGCTCGGCTCTCACCCGCGGATGCGTCGTGGCTGGTCGCGCAGTTCCCCGCGCCCCTTCGGGCGCCCTCTCAGCGCACCCCTCACCTGCTCAGTTGCTTGAACTTTCTTACCGCTAGTGGCAGGAACAGGAGTGAGACTGCCACCGGCCACACCACCGCCATCAGTACCGCGTTCTGCTCGACCCAGCTCGCCCCGCCCGCCCCGGGGTTGCCGAACAGTTCGCGTGCTGCCGTGCCCGTGGAGGACACCGGGTTCCATGCGGCGATCGGCGCCAGCCAGTCCGGCATCAGGGACGGGGCCACGAAGACGCTGGAGATCATCGTCAGCGGGAAGGCGACCGCGTAGAGGCCGCCCGCCGCCTCCGGGGTCGGTACGACGAGGCCCAGGAACACGCCCACCCAGATCAGGCTGAACCGCAGGAACAGCAGGAGCCCGAAGGCCGCCAGGGTCTCTGGCAGCCCCTCGCTCGACCGCCAGCCGATCGCGAGCGCGGTGAGCGCGAGGATCGTCAGCTCGGCGCAGGCCACGATCAGGTCGGCGAGGCCGCGCCCCGCCGCCACCGCCGAAGGCGCCATCGGCATCGAACGGAAGCGGTCGATGACGCCCTTCGTCGAGTCCGTGACCACCGCCATCGCGGTGTTCATGAAGCCGAAGGCCATGGTCATCACGAACATGCCCGGCATCAGGAACTGCTTGTAATCGCCGTCCTCACCCCCGCCCGGCACCTTCATCGCCTCGCCGAAGACGAACCCGTACAGAAGCACGGAGATGATCGGGAAGCCCAGTTGCCAGGCGATGTTGACGGGCTGGCGCTGGAAGTGGGTGAGGTAACGGCGGGTGACGTTCCAGGTGTCGGCGAGCGCCCAGTAGAGGCGTCCGCGCGAGGGCTGGGTGTCCATGGCATCCACGGTCTGTACGGCGCTCATGCCGCGACCCCCGTCTTCTCGTCGGTGTCGGCGGCCGGTTCCCCTGCCGTATCCGTCTCGTTCTCCGTGCGGTGTCCCGTGAGCCGCAGGAACACGTCGTCGAGGCTCGGCCTCCGCAGTCCGATGTCCTCCACCGCGACCCCCTGGTCCCGCAGCGTCCGCGCCACGTCCGTCAGGGCGCCGACCCGGTCCGTCACGGCCGCCTGGACGCGCCGCTCCAGGGCGACGGATTCCGGTACGCCTTCGGCGACGCGGGACACGGCGGTCCATGCCGCCCCGAGGTCGGCGGCATCGCGCACCACGACCTCCAGATAGCTGCCGCCCACGGTGTTCTTGAGGCCGTCCGGGGTGTCGTCGGCGATGGCGCGGCCCTGGTCGATGACGGTGATCCGGGATGCCAGTTTGTCGGCCTCGTCCAGATACTGGGTGGTGAGCAGCACGGTCGTGCCGTCCGCGACCAACTTCCTTACGGTGTCCCAGACTTCGAGGCGGCCTCGCGGGTCGAGCCCGGTGGTCGGCTCGTCCAGGAAGAGGACGGCGGGCGCGAGGATCATCGAAGCGGCGAGGTCGAGCCTGCGCCGCATTCCGCCGCTGTACTGGCCCGCCCCCTTGTCGGCCGCGTCCACCAGGTCGAACTGATCGAGGAGCTCCTGCGCGCGCCGCGCGGCCCGCTTGCCGCCCAGGTGGAAGAGGCGGCCGAACATCTCCAGGTTCTGCCGCCCGGTGAGGACCTCGTCGACCGCCGCGTACTGGCCGGTCAGGCCGATGCGGCCGCGTACGACATCGGGGCTGCGTACGACATCGGCGCCCGCCACCTCCGCTCGCCCGCCGTCGAGCCGCACCAGCGTCGAGAGGATGCGTACGGCGGTGGTCTTGCCCGCGCCGTTCGGGCCGAGCAGTCCGTGCACCGTGCCGCGTGCGACGCGGAGGTCGAAGGCGTCCAGGGCCCTCTTCTCCCCGTAGCGCTTGTCGAGCCCCTCGGCCCGCACCGCGTATTCGTTCTCGCTCACTGCCCCTCCAGTCTTTGAGTACGCCGTACCCAGTGGAGAGTACACCGTACTCAATTTCTTGGGTACGGTGTACTCAATAAGCGATCCGACGATTAAGGTGAGCGCCATGACGAGCACGAACGGCGGCGGCACCGACGGCAGCAGCAGCGACGAAACCCAGCGCACCGGCGGCGACATCACCCGCAGCCTGGAACTGCTCTGGGGCGGGGGTGAACGTCCCACGCGGGGCCCCAAGCCCGGCCTCACCCTGGACCGGATCGTCACCGAGGCGGTGCGCCTCGCGGATGCCGAGGGGCTCACGGCGGTCTCGATGCGCCGCCTGTCCACCGAGCTCGGCACCGGCACGATGTCCCTGTACCGCTACGTCCCCGGCAAGGGCGAACTGCTCGACCTGATGCTGGACCGCGTGTACACACCGGCGGGCGAGGCCGAGCCCCCGAGCGGCGGCTGGCGCCAGGCCATGGAGGCGTACGCCCGCGAGACGCTCGTCCTCTACCACGCGCACCCCTGGCTGCTCCAGGTCAACCAGGCCCGCCCGGTACTCGGGCCCGGCTCGGTCGGCGGCCTGGAGCGGACCCTGTCCGGCATCAAGTCGATGCGCCTGACCGACCCCGAGCTGATCGGGGTGATCGTCATGGTCGAGGGGTACGTCACCGGGGTCGCCCGCACCCAGGTGCACGAGGTGGAGGCGGTGAAGAAGAGCGGCCTGACGGACCGGGCGTTCTGGGAGGCGCAGTACCCGACCCTCCACCGGATCATGAGAAGCGGCCGCTACCCCCACCTCGCAGGCCTCTCCGAGGATGCGTTCGGCTCGGACTTCGACCACTTCGAGTTCGGCCTCCAGCGCCTGCTCGACGGTCTCGACGTACTGGTGGCCCAGCGTGAGGAGGGAGAGGAGAACGGCGCCCGGGTCGCCCGGGGGGCATGACAAACCAGGTGATCACTGCCTAGATAGAGACATGACGCCGAAACCCGCGAATCACGCGAATCCCGGAGAGAATCCCGGAGCGAGCCCCGCTCTCGCCCCGTTCGTGAAGCAGTACGCCGTCCTGCTCACGAGCCACAAAAAGGACGGCACGGGCGTGGGCACCCCGGTCAGCATCGTCGTCGAAGGCGACCACGCGTACGTCCGCACCTACGCCACGTCCTGGAAGGCCAAGCGGATGCGCCGCAACCCCCAGGTCGAGATCGCCCCGTCGACGCTGCGCGGCTCGCCGACCGGGCCCGAGATCAAGGCGCGGGTACGGCTCCTCGACCAGGGCAGCGAGGAGAACAAGCACGCGTCGAAGCTGATGCGGCGCAAGCATCCGGTCATGCACGGGGTCCTCGTCCCGCTCGCGCACAAGGTCAAGCGGGACAAGACGCTGCATTACGAGGTGCGGGTGCTGGACGAGTAGCCCCGGCCCCACCCCAGCCCCGCTACTTCCGCTACTTCCGCTACTTCCGCCGGAACATCCGCTTCAGTCCGAAGAAGGCGGCGAGCACGACGGCGACGGCCAGCGCGCCCATCTTGACGTCACCGCCGAACCCAGAGGCCCCGCCCGCCCCGGCCTCACCTGAACTCCCGCCGCTTGAGGACGAGTTGTGGCCTCCGCCCGCGCCATCCACCGCGACGGCCTCGACTTCGCTCTGCTCGCCCTCGGTGCCGTACATGAGGGTCGTCCCGTCCAGGGTGTACGTCACGGACTCGCCCTGCCGCTGCAACGGCACGCTCAGCCGCCCCTCGCGCTCGGGCTTCTCGCCGTCGCCCTTCCAGGCGTACGAGACACCGCCGAAGTATCCGCGCAGCGAGAGCTGCTTGCCGTCGGGCGAGAAGGCGCCGTCGGTGGTCCAGAGCCCCGTACTGGCCACGCGCTTGAAGACATTGACTCCGGAGGCGGACATCTGGGCGGGCCCTTCGTAGAGTGCGCCACCCTCCTCCTTCTTGTCGGCGATGTAGATCCGCCCGGTCTTGGGATGCACCATGAGCGCCTCTGCATCCCGCGCCCCGTCCGCGTACTTCACCGTGTACTGGGTGGCGCGGACCGTCTGGTCGCCCAGCTTCTTCGGCTCGGGCAGCTTGTAGATCCATACGTGGGACCAGGTGCCGCCCAGGTTGTCGCCGATGTCGCCGACGTAGATGTTGCCGTCGCTGCCGACGGAAATGGCCTCGACGTCACGGGGCGTCCCGACGCCGGTCATGGTGACGGTGGCGACGGTCTTCCCCGTCCTGCTGTCCACCGCGTAGAGGAGCGCCCCGCCCTTGTCCTGGTCGTTGTGCGTCCAGTAGACGCCCGGGTGGGCACGGGACGCGGCGAGGCCGCTGGACTCGATGATGCGGGGGTCCTTGACGGTGAACCCTTCGTGGCTGTCATCGGCGGCGGCATGACCAGCGGTGGCAAGGAGGACCAGGCACCCGGCACTCATGGCGCCAATGGCACCCCTGGCACCCCTGGCACCCAGCAAGGAACAACGCAGTGAACGCATGGGCCCAAGCCTGCCACCCCCACCCGGCAGGGCGGGTGTTCAGCCTCACATCGCAGGCCGGGGCGTTGATCCGGGATGATGAGCGGATGCTCAGGTTCATGTTCGTCGGCGATTCGATGACGATCGGAAGCGCGGGGGAACACACCTGGCGCTACCGCATGTGGCAGCACCTGCGGGCGTCGCTCGGTGACGCGCGTTTCGCCGTGGTGGGCCCCCGCCGGGCGCTGCACGACAAGGCCACGGGCGAGCCGGTCTCGTACGCGTACGCCTGCGAGGACCCGGACTTCCCCCGCCACCACTTCGCAGGCTGGGGCGAGGGCTGGCTGCACATGGCGCCGCAGATCGCGGATGCGGTGCGGCGCGATCGCCCCGACGTCCTGCTGATCTCCCTGGGCCTGATCGACCTGGGCTTCTACACGAACGCGGAACAGACAGCGCGGAACATGCACGCCTTCGTCGCGGCAGCGAGGTCGGCGAACCCGCACATCCGGATGGTCATGCTCCCGGTGATCCCGAACGTCCGGGCCAGGACGGACGCCCCCTTCGCGACGGAGGTGTCCCGCTTCAACACGCTCCTCGCGAAGGCGGTGGCGGACCTGGACACGGGCCCGTCCCCGCTGCTCCTGGCCTCGTCACCGCTGTCGTACGAGATCGAGAACGACACATACGACGGGACGCACCCCAACGGAAGCGGCGAGCACAAGCTGGCTGCGGCGTTCGCGGAGGCGATGCATCAGGCGTGGGGAGTGGGGGCGCGGTACGAGCCCGCACCCCCAGCCCCTCTCCGCCCCCTGAACGATCTCTCCCCTACCGGCTGAAGTTGGCCTTGAGGGCCTTGAGCCCGGCGATGTCCCACTTCGTGTACTGCCCGGCGTACTTCCTGGCGCGGGCGTCGGTGCCGCCCTTGGCCCTGCCGTGACCCCCGTTGGGGGAGCACATCACCGGCAGGTCCTTGCTGCTGTTGGAGACGCACTCGTACGGGTCGGCGGTCTTGTTCGCGTCCGGGCCGTCCACATTGGCGTGGTCGAGCCCGATCGAATGCCCCACCTCGTGGCTCATCATGTTCGACACGCGCGCCGGAGACGCCGCCCAGTCCCCCGGGATCCAGTACTCACTGTCGACCCATATCCACCCGCCCCACGCACTCTGGTTACCGCTCGCCGAGCAGGGGTGCGCCTGGGAGTAGCCGGGCTTGTTGCCGGGGGTGAAAGGCCGGTACTTCAGCCCCACGGCGATGACGTGACGCTCGGCGGTGGAGCAGGCCGTCTCCTCCTTCTGATAGCCGCCGGCCAGCGTGAACTTGGTGCCGGTGACCGAAGTCAGCTGGGCGGCGGTCTTCTTCAACTGCGCCCTCAGCTGGGCCTCGGCGGCCTTGGTCCGCGCGGCGTTGAGCTTGGTGTCGGCCGCCTTGGGCTTGACGATCTTGATGACGTACGGGTCGGGGCTGAGCGACTGGATGCCCCGCTGCTTGAGGATCTTCCACCCGGTGCCCTGGTAGACGTCCCCCGCGGCGTGAGCCGGATTACTGAGTGCGACGAGCCCTACGGCGGCGGCGAGAACGCCGAGCGAGCGGGCAATCTTCTTCACGGTCATGCCCCGCATCCTCGCCCACCCCACCAACAACTCCCCAACACCCCCTCCTTCGCCGGACCGCCCTGATCGGCATCGCGGTGGAGCGGGCAGGGCGGCGCGGGCCGATGGAGGTGGCGTTGCGGCGGGTCATGTACCGGGGGTATCGGAGGTGAGGGCGCGGTGCGGGCGGCGCCTCACGCGCCTCACGTGGCCCGCGTCAGCCGGTTCGCCAGCGTCGACATCGTGTACGTACCGATGCCCATGACCACCTCCAGGGCGTTGCGCTCCGTGTGGCCCGCCGCCAGGAACCTCTTCAGCTCCTCGTCCCCGACGCCCCCGGCTGCGGCAAGCACCTCCAGCGTGAACTGCCGTACCGCGTCCAGCCGTTCATCACCCGGCGCCCGCCCTTCCTGCAACGCGGCGATCAGCTCGGCGTCCGCGCCCAGCTTCCGCAGTTTGGCGGTGTGGATGGTCACGCAGATGTGGCACTCGTTGCGTACGGCGACGGTCATGACGACGACCTCCCTGGCCACCGGTTCCAGCGTCGTCCGATCGAAGGACGCGCTCAACTCCAGGAAGCCGTTGAGCAGTTCGGGCGACTCGGCGAGGCGGGCCACCGCGCTCGGCGTTCTACCGAAGGCCGCGGCCGTGCGCTCCATCGCGGCGCGCGACTCCGCGGGGGCGGTTTCCACGGTGTGCTCAGCGAACAAGGCGAACGAGGCAGACAAGGTGTACCCCTTACGATGGACAACATGGTTGACGGAAATAAAGTAAACCAGGTTGTCGATTCTGGCAAGGTGAACGACCCTCCGGCGGACGACGTACGCGGCGACGACGTACGCGGCTTCGAGCTGCCGCTCCTCCTCTTCGCCGGGTTCCGCACCCTGATCGACCGGCTGCACGCCGAGCTGGCCCGCCAGGGCCACCCCGAAGCCCGCCCGGCCCACGGCTTCGCGATGCAGGCGATCGGCGTGCGGGGCGCGAGCGCGAGCGACGTAGGCCGCCGGCTCGGCGTCTCCAAGCAGGCCGCGGGCAAGACCATCGACCGCCTGATCACCCTCGGCTACGCGGAACGCACCGACGACCCCGCCGACGCCCGCCGCAAGCTGGTCCGCCTCACCCCGCACGGCATCGACATGCTGCGCCGCTCGGCGGCGATCTTCGACGAGCTGCGGGGGGAGTGGGCCGGGCAGCTCGGCGCGCGACGCCTGGACGCCCTCCAGGACGACCTGCGCTCGGTCGTCCCCCCGGAGGCGTTCCGGCTCGACGCGGCGGGGTGGCTCGGCGGGTCGTGACCTTGTCTCCGTGCGTATCGTTGTACTGCGCGGCTGTGCTCGACCGAGAGGCGGCCGGGGAGGAGCGCCACGATGACCGTCGTAGAGACCGACAGGATCGAGATGGCTGACGACAACGCCGAGTGGAGCTTGGACCAATGGTTCGAGCTGATCGAGCGGATGGCCCCCGAGGGAATCAAGGCAGAAGTCGTCGAGGGGGCCGTCTACATGGTGCCGCAGCGTGACAGTCACTGGGACATCATCCGCAGGATCGTGCGAGCTGTGGAGGACCAGTTCGGCATGAAAGTCCTGGTCAAGTCGGACGTACGGATCGACTTTCCAGGCCATGACAACGGCTTCTGCCCAGACGTGGCAAAGCTGCGAGACGGGGCCAAGAAGGACGAGCGTGGCCGCTGGAACTACGAGGACGTCGAGTTTGTCACCGAGGTCATCTCACGAGGGACCGGCTTGAACGACTACGGGCCGAAAAAGGCCGCGTACGCCGAAGCCGAGGTCCCCGTCTACCTCATCGCCGATCCGTACCAGGGCCGGTGCCACGTCTACACCCATCCCAAGAATGGCGATTACCTCACGGTGTCGAGGTCCGACTTCGGCGACGAGGTCGACCTGACCGGCACCGTCGTCGACCTGGTCCTCAAGACCGACGAGTTCCCCCGCGACTGACCCACCCCCCCTTGCATAGAGCGCACTCCAAGTCGTTGGCTGGGCAACCATGAAGTACACGCAGCTGGGACGCACAGGACTCAAGGTCAGCCGACTCGCGCTCGGGACCATGAACTTCGGGCCGCTGACCAACGAGTCCGACAGCCACACGATCATGGACGCCGCGCTCGCCGCGGGCATCAACTACTTCGATACCGCCAATGTCTACGGCTGGGACGAGAACAAGGGCCGCACCGAGGAAATCATCGGCACCTGGTTCGCCCAGGGCGGCGAGCGGCGCGACAAGGTCGTGCTCGCCACCAAGATGTACGGGAACATGGCCCTCGACGGGAAGCCCGCCTGGCCCAACCACGATCTGCTCTCGGCGGTCAACATCCGCCGCTCCGTGGAAGCTTCGCTCAAGCGGCTGCAGACCGACTACATCGACATCTACCAGTTCCACCACATCGACCGCCGCACTCCCTTCGAGGAGATCTGGCAGGCGATCGACACCCTCATCACACAGGGCAAGATCCTTTACGCGGGGTCGTCGAACTTCCCCGGATACAAGATCGCCCAGGCCAACGAGATCGCCAAGCGGCGCGGCAGCTACGGCCTCGTCAGCGAGCAGTGCCTCTACAACCTCGCCGAGCGCAGTGCCGAGATGGAGGTCATCCCGGCCGCCCAGGACTACGGCCTCGGCGTCATCCCCTGGTCGCCGCTGCACAGCGGGCTGCTCGGCGGCGTACTGAAGAAGGAAGGCGAGGGCAAGCGGCGCGTCGGCGGGCGGGCCGCATCGGAGCTCGCCAAGCCCGAGGTGCGCGCGCGGGTCCAGGCGTACGAGGACCTGCTCGACAAGCACGGCCTCGCGCCCGGTGAAGTGGCGCTCGCCTGGCTGCTCACCCGGCCCGGCGTGACCGGGCCGATCGTCGGTCCTCGCACCTCTGAGCAGCTCTCCAGCGCTCTGCGCGCGGTCGAGCTCGAACTCTCGGGTGAGCTGCTCGATGCTCTGGACGAGATCTTCCCGGGGCCTGGTCCCTCGCCGGAGTCCTTCGCCTGGTAAGGCCTACGCCTGTGCGGCCGCGGTCATCGCAAGGGGCATCGCCTCACTGGCCGACCGCGGCCGCCACTGCCACCACGACGAACATCAGCACGAGCACACCGGCCATGATCCGGTTCCTGGTTTTCGGGTCCACGTAGTCGAGGTTAACCGGCCCCGCCGAGCGGCCATCGACCGACCACCTCGTAACGGGGCCGCTCCCCCGGCACTCCGCTCCTGGGCAGATTGCTTCGTACGAGGGTCAGCTCGGTCACGGTCCACTCCCCGCCCTCGAACCCGGCAAGATCCTCGACGTACGGGCGAAGGTCCTGCTGCTCGCGGCCACGGGCCAGCGTCAGGTGCGGGCGGAAGTGGCGGTGCTCCTCCATGGTGATGCCGGACTTGTGGGCCGCGGCGTCCGCGCGGCCCGCGAGGATGCGGAGGGCCTCAACGTCGCCCTTGGCCCCTGCCCACAGGGCCCGGTCGCCGAAGTGACCGCCGCCGTGGAGGGAGAGGGGGAAGGGTGCCGTGCGCTTCGCCGCTCGGGACAGCCGCTCGGACAGCTCCGGGACGGTGCCGTCCTCGACCTCGGACATGAAGGCCAGGGTGAAGTGCCAGCTTTCGCGGCGCGTCCAGCGGAGGGTTTCGGCGCCGGGCAGGGTCTTCAACTTCTCCACTGCGTGGGCCAGTTCGTCCACCGGCGCTGCGGGCGGCAGGAGGGCCGCGAAGAGTCTCATAGGGAGAGTCTGGCCTCCGGCGCTTCTCTCCCCGATCCCGCCCCTTCCCGAAGCTGGGGCTCCGCGGCGAAGCCGGTTTCGGGAAGGGGCGGGATTGGGGAAGGCATCCCGCATGGACAGCCACATAACCATCCGCCCCGCCGGACCCGCCGACATCCCCACCGTCCTCGCCCTCTTCGACGACGCCGTCGCCTGGCTCGTATCGCAAGAACGCACCGGGCAATGGGGCGACAAGCCCTGGTCGGGCAACCCGAAGACCGTCGCTCTGGTCGAGAAGTATCTGACCACCGGTTCCGCCTGGATCGCGGAGATCGGCGGCGAACCCGTCGGCACCGTGACCCTCACCGACGGCCCGGGGGCGTACATCCCGGCGGTGGAAGAGCCGGAGCGCTATATCCACCTGCTGGCCGCCCGGCACGGCACCGGCGCGGGCAGCGCCCTCCTCGCGCACGCGGCGGAGGAAACCCGGCGACAGGGGATCTCCCTGCTCCGGGTCGACTGCTACGCGGGCGGTGACGGCAAGCTCGTCGCGTTCTACGAGCGCAACGGCTTCACGCGGACCGAGGCCTTCCTAGAGAAGGACGGCACCTGGCCGGGCCAGATCCTGGCCCGGCGGGTGTGACCGGCCAAGGGCTCACGCCGCCGTAGCCAACTGCTCTCGCGGCACGAACTGCACATGCTGCCGACCGCGCCGCAGATCCACCTTCAGCCGCAGGTTCGCGGCGCGGGCCAGCATCAGGCCGACACCGACGGCGGCGACCGCGCATATGAGCCCGCCGATGGCCATGCTGATCCGGACGCCGTAGGCGTCGGCGAGCCAACCGAAGAGCGGGCCGCCCAGCGGCGTACCGCCGGTGAAGACCATCATGAACAGCGCCATGACACGGCCCCGCATCTCCGGGTCCGTGGCCATCTGGACCGAGGAGTTGGCGGTGACGTTCACCGTCAGGCCGAGGATGCCGATCGGGACGATCAGCGCGACGAACATCCACAGCTCGGGCGCGAACGCGGCCACGATCTGCAGGACGCCGAAGGCGATCGCGGCCCCGGCGAGCAGCCGAAGACGCGAGGTGCCGCGGCGGGCCGCGAGCAGCGCGCCCGCCAGCGAGCCGATCGCCATCAGGGTGTTGAAGAGCCCGTACATCCCCACGCCGCCGTGGAAGATGTCGTCCGCGAAGGCGCTCAGCCAGATCGGGAAGTTGAACCCGAAGGTGCCGACGAAGCCGACGAGGACGATCGGCCAGATCAGCTCGGGGTGCTTGGAGACGTAGTTCAGGCCTTCCTTCAGCTGTCCCTTGCCCCGCGGCTTGCGCGGGGTGTGGTGCAGCTCGCTCGTACGCATCAGCAGCAGGCCGGTGAGCGGCGCGAGGAAGGACAGGCCGTTCGCGAGGAACGCCCAGCCGGGGCCGACGGCCGCGGTCAGACCACTCGCCACGGCGGGTCCGACGAGGCGCGCGGACTGGAAGTTGGCGGAGTTCAGCGATACGGCGTTGCGGACCTGGTCGGGTCCCACCATCTCGGACACGAAGGACTGCCGGGTCGGGTTGTCGACGACCGTGACGAGGCCGGTGAAGAAGGCCGCGAGGTAGACGTGCCAGACCTGGACGTTGCCGCTCAGGGTGAGCGCGGCCAGGAAGAGACCGCTGATGCTCATCGCACCCTGGGTGCAGAAGAGCAGCTTCCGCTTGGCGAAGCGGTCGGCGATGACGCCGCCGTACAGGCCGAACAGGAGCATCGGCAAGAACTGCATCGCGGTGGTGATGCCGACCGCTGCCGAGGATCCTGTAAGGCTCAGGACCAGCCAGTCCTGGGTGATGCGGGCCATCCAGGTGCCGGTGTTGGAGACAACGGCGCCGGAGGCGAAAAGCCGGTAGTTGCGGATCTTCAGCGAGCTGAACATCGATGACTTCGCGGCAGGGGTTTTGTCGAGGGCGGTTGGTGCGGGGGCGGAGTCTGCTCCGGATCCCGTACTCAAAGGCGGTTCGCCTCCTTGGCGTCGTACGGCAGTGCCGATAGGTCTGGTGAATCCGAGTGCGGGTGGGGGTGCGGGTGCGGGTGCGGGTGGGGGTGGGGGTGGGGCTTACAGATGCGCGAGCTTCTCCAGTACCGGAGCGGCCGCGCGCAACCGCGCCCACTCGTCCTCGTCGAGGTCCTCGACCAGACCGGCGAGCCAGGCGTTCCGCTTGCTGCGGCTCTCCTCGAGCATCGCTTCGGCCGTCTCCGTCTGGGTCACCACCTTCTGGCGGCGGTCCTCGGGATGCGGCTCGAGCCGGACGAGACCCTTGGCTTCGAGCAGCGCGACGATGCGGGTCATCGACGGCGGCTGCACATGCTCCTTGCGGGCCAGCTCACCGGGGGTGGCGTGGCCGCAGCGGGCGAGCGTGCCGAGTACCGACATTTCGGTCGGGCTCAGCGACTCGTCGACCCGCTGGTGCTTGAGTCGACGGGAGAGGCGCATCACGGCGGAGCGCAGAGAGTTCACAGCGGCGGCGTCGTCACCATGGGAGAGGTCCGGCATGTTCGTTAGAGTAACTCATTACTCTGGCTAAAGACCACTCGGTTCCCGCGCTACGGGCCACGGAACCCTTTCGTCACCCATATGAGTGAGGCGACTTCGGAAAGTGAGACACGGCCGCGGGGGCGGCAGCGACCCTGTCACGCATGGGATCGACAGTGCTCAGCCTGCGGATAGACGGTGAGCTGCTCGAGCGGCTCAAGCGGCACGCCGCCAAAAGGGGAATGAGCGTCCAGGACTATGTCGTCGGGACGCTCATCCGTGATGACTTCGACGAGCGCTTCCAGAGCGCCGTCGAGGAGACAGAGAGGTTCTACGGGGCGGCCTGACCGACGCGCCCGAAGGGGCGCGGGGAACTGCGCGCCCAGCCCCCACGGGCCCGCAGAGAAGAACGAGCCTACGTAAGCCCCAGCGCCGGCATCAGGTAGTAGAACCCGAACACCGCCGACACCACGTACATGGCGACCGGCACCTGCCGCCCACGGCCTGCGGCCAGCCTCAGCACGGTGAAGCTGATGAAGCCGATGCCGATGCCGTTCGTGATCGAGTACGTGAACGGCATCATCAGCATCGTCAGGAACGCCGGGATCGCGATGGTGAAGTCGGCCCAGTCGATCTGGCCGATGGACCCGGACAGGATCAGGAAGCCGACCGCGAGCAGCGCGGGCGTGGCCGCCTGGGACGGGACCATCGTCGCGATGGGCGTGAGGAACAGCGCGACGGTGAAGAGACCGCCGGTGACGATGTTGGCGAAGCCCGTACGAGCGCCTTCGCCGACGCCCGCCGTGGACTCCACGAAACAGGTGGTGGCCGACGAGGACGAGGCGCCACCGGCGGCGACGGCGATGCCGTCGACGAAGAGGACCTTGTTGATGCCCGGCATGTTGCCGTTGGCGTCGGTCAGCTTGGCCTCGTCGCCGATGCCCATGATCGTGCCCATGGCGTCGAAGAAGCAGGACAGAAGCACGGTGAAGACGAAGAGGATGCCGGTGAGCAGGCCGACCTTCTCGAAGCCCCCGAACAGACTGATCTGACCGACGAGCCCGAAGTCCGGCGACGCGACGGGGTTGCCCGGCCACTCGGGCGTCGTCAGGCCCCAGGAGGGAATCGTCGCCACCGAGTTGATGACCATCGCCGCGATCGTCATGACGACGATGCTGATCAGGATCGCGCCGGGCACCTTGCGGACGAGCAGGCAGAGCGTGAGCAGCGCGCCGAGGACGAAGACCAGGACGGGCCAGCCGGTGAGATGACCGTTGCCGCCCAGTTGCAGCGGCACCGTGGTGTGCGCGGCGTCCGGGATGCGCGAGACGAAGCCGGAGTCGACGAGGCCGATCAGCATGATGAAGAGGCCGATACCGATCGCGATGCCCTTGCGCAGGCCGAGTGGCACGGCGCTCATCACGCGCTCCCGCAGACCGGTCGCCACGAGCAGCATCACGACGAAGCCGGCGAGGACGACCATGCCCATCGCGTCGGGCCACGACATGCGCGGTGCGAGCTGGAGGGCGACGACGGTGTTCACACCGAGTCCGGCCGCGAGCGCGATCGGGACGTTGCCGATGACGCCCATCAGGAGCGTGGTGAAGGCGGCGGTCAGCACGGTCGCGGTGACCAGCTGCTTGTTGTCGAGCTGGTGCCCGTACATGTCCTTCGCGCTGCCGAGGATGATCGGGTTCAGCACGATGATGTAGGCCATCGCGAAGAAGGTGGCGAAGCCGCCGCGGACCTCCCGGACGAGGGTCGAGCCCCGTTCGGTGATCTTGAAGAAGCCGTCGATACCACCCTGCGGGGGCATCGGCGGCTCTTTGGCGTCGACCGGAGCGGTGGCCGAGGAAGACATGCGGGACCTCGTGGACTCAGAGAAGGGGAAGATCGTTAAGTAGTGGCTGCCGGTGATCAATTTGTTTGTTCTTACGAAAACAACCAGCCATTAACGAGTCGTTTCAGTATGAATACATGAGGGGGAAATCGCTATCTCCGCGCGTAGACCCTTGCCCCAACCGGGCACACAAGCCCTGCATCGGCGCTGCATCAGCCCCCTAGGGGCCCCGCCCCGAGTACTCGTAAACTGTCCGCATGGAGAAGTGGACCCCCAAGCACGACGCGCCTGAGCCCCTGGAGGGCCCCGTCGTCGCCACCATCACGGGGGGCACGATCCTCTGGTTCGTCCTCTTCCTCGTGCAGCTGCCGTTCTACGGCTGGTTCGACGACCGCGACGCCACCTGGTGGGTGTGGACCTGCCTGGCCGGCGCGGGCCTCGGCCTGATCGGCATCTGGTACGTACGGGGCCGCGAGGCCGCGATCAAGCAGGACGCGGAGAGCAGGACCGCGGCTGCCCCCGAGTAACCCTCCCGTACTACCCCGGGAGGGTCCGTGTCCTACCGTGGTCGGATCTTTGGGGCACTCGAGGGGTGAACCCCTCATCTCGCCCGTACCGTCGAGTGCATGACGCATATCGACGCGGGCGCCGAGCTCGACCCGGTCCATCCGGTGGCGCTCCCCACCGGACGTGCCACGGGGCTGAGCGCCGCCGAGGTCGCCGAGCGGGTCGCACGCGGCGAGGTCAACGACGTACCCATCCGCAGTTCGCGCTCGACCAACGAGATCGTCCGGGCGAACGTCTTCACCCGTTTCAACGCGATCATCGGCGTGCTCTGGCTGATCATGCTCTTCGTCGCGCCGATACAGGACAGCCTCTTCGGCTACGTGATCATCGCCAACACCGGCATCGGCATCATCCAGGAGCTGCGCGCCAAGAAGACCCTGGACGGACTCGCGGTCATCGGCGAGGCCAAGCCCACCGTGCGGCGCGACGGCAGGGCGGCCGAGATCTCCACCTCCGAGATCGTCCTCGGCGATCTGGTGGAGCTGGGGCCGGGCGACAAGATCCCCGTCGACGGCGAGGCGGTCGAGAGCGACAGCCTGGAGATCGACGAGTCCCTTCTGACCGGTGAGGCCGACCCGGTCATCAAGAAGCCCGGCGACAAGATGATGTCGGGCTCGTTCGTGGTCGCGGGCGGCGGCGCGTTCACCGCGACGAGGGTCGGCCGCGAGGCGTACGCGGCACAGCTCGCCGAGGAGGCGAGCCGCTTCACGCTCGTCAACTCCGAGCTGCGGAACGGCATCTCCACGATCCTCAAGTACGTGACGTGGCTGATGATCCCGACCTCGATCGGCCTCGTCATCAGCCAGCTCGTCGTCAAGGACGACAACTTCAAGGAGTCCGTCGCCTACACCGTGGGCGGGATCGTCCCCATGATCCCGGAGGGGCTCGTGCTCCTCACGTCGGTCGCCTTCGCGATCGGCGTCATCCGCCTGGGCCGCCAGCAGTGCCTCGTCCAGGAGCTCCCCGCGATCGAAGGCCTGGCCCGCGTCGACACGGTCTGCCTCGACAAGACCGGCACCCTCACCGAGGGCGGCATGGACGTGACCGAGCTGCGCCCCCTGAACGGCTCGGACGAGGCGTACGTACGCAAAGTCCTCGGCGCCCTCGGCGAATCCGACCCACGGCCGAACGCATCCCTCCAGGCGATCATCGACTCGTACCCCGACAGCGTCGAGTGGCGCTGCACCGAGTCGCTGCCCTTCTCATCGGCCCGCAAGTACAGCGGCGCCTCCTTCAGCGAGGGCGACGGCGACAACTCGACGTGGCTGCTCGGCGCCCCTGACGTCCTGCTGCCCGCCGAAGACCCGTCCCTCGCCGAGATCGAGGACCTCAACCAGCAGGGCCTGCGTGTGCTGCTCCTCGCCCGCGCCGCCGGTGAACTCGACGACCCGGACGTGGCCGCCGGGGCCCGCGCCACCGCCCTGGTCGTCCTGGAGCAGCGGCTCCGCCCGGACGCCGCCGACACTCTGCGGTACTTCGAGCAGCAGGACGTCAGCGCCAAGGTCATCTCCGGTGACAACGCGGTCTCGGTGGGCGCGGTCGCCGGAAAGCTGGGCCTGCCGGGCGCGGAGAACACCGTGGACGCCCGTCGGCTGCCCACGGAACAGGGCGAGATGGCGGAGTCCCTGGACGCCAACTCGGTCTTCGGCCGGGTCACTCCACAACAGAAGCGCGACATGGTGGGCGCCCTCCAGTCACGCGGCCACACGGTCGCGATGACGGGCGACGGCGTGAACGACGTCCTAGCCCTGAAGGACGCCGACATCGGCGTCTCGATGGGCTCGGGCTCGGAGGCGACGCGGGCGGTGGCCCAGATCGTGCTCCTGAACAACAGCTTCGCGACACTGCCGTCGGTGGTCGCGGAGGGCCGCCGGGTCATCGGCAACATCACGCGGGTCGCGACACTGTTCCTGGTGAAGACGGTCTACTCGGTCGTCATCGCGCTACTGGTGGTCTGCTCGCAGGTGGAGTACCTGTTCCTCCCCCGCCACCTGACGCTGCTCTCGACCCTCACGATCGGCATCCCGGCCTTCTTCCTGGCCCTGGCCCCCAACAAGGAGCGGGCCAAGCCCCACTTCGTACGAAGGGTCATGCGGTACGCCATCCCGGGCGGGGTCGTCGCGGGCGTCGCCACCTTCTGTACGTACCTCCTGGCACGGCACCACTACGCGGGCGCGGGCGCACGGGAAGCCGAGACCAGCGCAGCCACGCTGGCGCTGTTCCTGATCGCCATGTGGGTCCTCGCGATCATCGCCCGCCCCTACACGTGGTGGCGGCTCTGCCTGATCGGCGCGATGGGTCTCGGCTTCCTGCTGGTGCTGACCGTGCCGTGGCTCCAGGACTTCTTCCAGCTGAAACTGGTGGGCACGACGTTGCCGTGGGCGGCGGTCGCGATCGCGGCGGCGGCCTCACTGGTCATCGAGGTCATCTTCCGCTGGGTGGACCGCCGGTTTCCGGCGTAGTCGGGTGCTGGGTACTAGTTGACGTCCACGAAGTCACTGGTCGACGTGACGGCCGGGGTGGTCGATGTGCCCGCGAAGACGTAGCGGTAATAGCCGTCCGCGGAGGCCGTCACCGTGGTCTTCAGGTTGCCCTTGTAGTCGGACGTGACCGTCTTCAGAGTGGAGTAGGAGGTCGCACCCTTCTTCTTGTACTGGAGCTTCACGGACTGCTTGGTGTAGCCCGCGTACTTGGAGGTCTCCCAGTTGGCGCGGGTCAGGGCGCCGGTGACCGTGAGGGTCTTGCCCTTCTTGATGGGCTCTGGGGAGGCGTTGGTGGTGAGGCGGGCATTGCGCTGCATGCTGGCGTAGCCGAACGTGTCCTTGGTGACGTAGTCGCCGTCGTTGCCGATCGCGTTCGCCGACACCTTCCACTTGCCGGCCAGGATGTTGCTGTAGAGGTCGAGCGTCGGGTCGACCGTGACGTTGACCGTGCAGGTGGAGGTAGTCGCGTCGACGACCTTGCACGTGGCCCCGTCCTCATCGGAGAACAGCAGGCCGTCGATGTCGTTCTCGATGTCCGAGCCGTGCCACAGGAAGGCATCGGCGTCGTAGATGCCCTCGAGGTCGGTCGCCGTGATGGCGACGGTGAACTTCTTCTTCTCGGTGGTGCCGACCACGATGTTCTTGCCACCGTTGACGGCGACCTTCGTGATCTCGGTGTCGCCTACGGCCTCGTCGACGGGGGCGTTGGCTTTGAAGGGCGCGAAATTCGGGACGCTCGGCCCGTCGGCCGCCTGAGCGGCCGGGACGACGAGTGCGGACAGAGCCAGGGTGCCGGTCAGTGCGGCCACGGTGGCACGGATGCGCATGTGTTTCCCCAGGTGGGAAGGGGGTTCCGCGGTGCATTGGGGGCTGTCACGCGGAGCCCGGTGATCTAGGAGTCTGTTGACTCGGAAGATCAGACCCGCGAGCGAGGCCTCTGGTTGTACGGGAAGTGAAGATTTTGTGACCGGGATCCGGCCGGACCGCGGGATCCGGCCGCTGCGATACGAGCCCCAAAGGGGCGCGAGGAACGGCGCGACCAGCCACGACGCACCCGCGGACGAGCTAGTCGAACCAGCGGTCCCGGGCCAGTTCCTCGGTCCGCGACGGATCCTCGAGCAGCGCGGCCACCTCGAAGCGGCGCGGCCACTGGTCCGCCGACCAGGCAAGACCGGCGGCGACGCCCTCCAGCGTCGCGGCGTGGACGGTGCCGTCCGGCGTCCGGCGCCAGTCGAGCTCGACGTCCCCGGCGAACAGTTCCTCGTACTCGATGTACGTCTGAGGGGTCGCGGGACCGAGCAGAATCCGCACCGAATCCGGCACCGGATGCTTGGCGCCATCGCCCGTGGGCTCCACCGCCGCCGTCTCGCTCAGCCTGCGCACCTGAAACAGCTCGGCCAGGTCCCGCGCCTTGCGGGGCTGCACGGGGAGCAGCGCCACTCCCCCGGCGAGCGGCAGCAGGTCTGGGGCGTCGGCGACGACCGCGTCCGCCACGTCGACCACCACGACCTCACCGTCCACGACGGCCCGGACCTCGTCCGGCAGCGTCACCTGCTCCGGGTCCAGATCGGCGAGGGCGCCGTACAGGGCATGCAGTTGGGCCGCCGAAACGGTCCTCTCCGGGTCCGCGAGGCGGTCGAGCAGCTCGGCAGCGCCGCCGGGCTCCTCCAGGAGCGCGGCGACCGACGTGCGTACGCCGAGTGCGCGAAGCACCTGCTCGTCGTCGAAACCGGAGGCGTCGGCGGCGTCGTAGAGCCCTTCGAGCAGCGGATCGCCGCCCGAGGCCCGCAGACCGGCGGGGCGCCGGCCGCCCAGAACCGGATTCCCGCGCAGCCACCACGCCGTGTACGAACGGACCGTCTCCGTCGTGCCGTCCGGGAGCAGAATCCGCAGCGGCTGCGTCAACGCGTCGCGCAGCGGCGGGCGCGAGAGCATCGCCAGGGCCTGCGGCCAGCAGTCGTCGTCGACCAGATCCAGATCCCGTACGGCGATGATCTCGGTGGCGACCGGCGGCACGGGAGTCTCCGGCAGCCGGTCGAGCACGTCCTCGGCCCACACGTCGACGGCGTCGAGCAGACCGGCGTCATCGGGCTCGGCGAAGTCGCCGTCGCGCGGCTCCAGTTCGTCGGGGTCGAGTACGACGTCCGTGGTGCGGACCAGCGCGAAGGTGGCGAGGACGCCGCACGCGGCGAGGGGCTGCTCGCCCCAGCGCTCGGCGAGTTCGGCGTCCACCGTGGCGAGTTCGTCCTCGCGCATGACCTGCGCGAAGGGGCTGCCGGGCAGGACCAGTTCACCTGCGGGGGCGAGTTCGCCGTCCTCGTCGTCGGGGAGGGCGAGGGCGCCGAGCCAGGGCTCGTCGCCGGGCGCGAGGTTCGCCTCGCGGGCGAGCGAGAGCACGATGTCCGCCAGTTCCTCGGCGTCCAGGGCGTCCTCGTCCCAGGTGTCGTCGTCGAGCGACGCGGCGACGGCGGCACGGACCTGCGGGGTCGTCAGGACGGCGCGGGGCGTGGCGGGCAGCGCGCCGAGCTTCTCCAGGAGGGGGTGCACGGCGTCGGGGTGCGCGACCTTGAGGCCGAGGCGGGCGAGGGCTGCGGGATCGGTGGTGTCGTCGCCGGTGACGGGGAGGAGGACTTGGCGGGGTCCGATGGTGGTGCGGCCGTCGGCGAGAGGGACGGGAAGTCCGGTCAGCCGGTCGGGGTCGACACCGGCCAGGGTCTCGTACAGCCGCCGCCACCAGCCCGCCTCACGCTCAAGACCGGCGAGCCGGTCGATCGCCTCGGTCAGCGGTACGCGGGCGACACCGAGGGTGCGCAGCTCTGCGCGCCGCTCGAGCCCGGCGGGCAGCAGGCTCGGCAGGACGTCGGCGAGTACGCGTACGGTCTCGGCGCCCGCGCCCTCCACGACCTCCGCGTCACGCGGCCGCAGCGCGACGGGGGCCTCCCACTCGGGCACATCGTCCGAATCCGCCAGGGGTACGGGCTCCACGGCGGGCGGCAGGAAGGGGGTGCGGGGCAGCCGGTCGAGGATGGCCTGACGCAGGCCGCCGTCGAGCTCGCTCTTGCCGAGCGGGCCGGGGACGAGGCTGATGATGCCTTCGCCCACGGGGCGCCAGTCGGCGAGGAGTTCGGCGTACGCGTCGGCCGCGCGCTGCACGAGGAAGTCGGTGAGGGGTCCGGGCGCCGCGTGCCGCCGGGTGGTGTCGAGAGGGAACGACGCGATGAGCAGGGCAGGCACCCCGAGGGGCTCGTCACTCGGGGTCGGCGCGTGCAGGACGGGGGCGCTGCGGGGCGGCCGGGGGGCGCCTTCGCGGTCGGTGGGGACGGCCCAGGTGACGGACCAGTGGGGCCGCAACCGCTCTTCCACGGGCCGGTCGGCGAGGAGGTCCGGCTGGAGCGCCCCTTGCCGGCTGACGGTGCGCCAGCGAGTGGTGCCTTCGCTCTCGCGACTGTCGGAGATGTCCACATAGCCGGGTTCGGCGGTGCGGCGGAGGGTGCGGGGTGTCTGGTCGCCGATCTCGACGACGACTTCCTCGAGCCCGGGAAGGGCGAGGAGCAGCGCATCGTCGATCCCGTCCAGCAGACGGACGACGAGGTCTTCGGCGGCGGCATCGCGCAGCGGCAGGATGACGACGGTGTCGTATCCGTCCGGGGCGGTCCCCTCGGCGGCGAGGGGCAGCCGCAGCAGGGGCACGTGCCCGTCGCGCCGCCGGACCTCGTCCCCGAGCCCCGGGCTGAACCGGGCTGTCTCAGCGGCGAGTTCGCGTGCCTCGCCCAGGGACCAGCGGACGCCGCCGGTACGCCCGACAAGGGCAGGCTCATCCGATACGGCGAGCACCGCGGCAAAGCCGACACCGAAGCGCCCGACGGCACCGTTGTTCTGGTCCTCCCGCTTGGCGGAGGCGCGAAGGGTGGAGAGGGACTCGACGCCGGTGGCGTCGAGGGGGGCGCCGTTGTTGGCCGCGGCGAGGACTCCGTCCCGGAGGGTGAGGGCGAGGCGGCCCTTCACCCCGGTGCGGGCTGCCGCGTCGGCGGCATTCTGGGCAAGCTCGACGATGAGGCGGTCCCGGTACCCGCCGAGTGCGAGGTCCTCCTCGGCGTTGGCGTCCTCCCGGAACCGGGCAGGGCTTGCCGCCCAGGCGTCGAGAACACCTCGCCGGAGCCGTGCCGTGCCGAACGGGTCAGTACCCTCGGCCGCCGGCCGCACGGTCTTGCTCACGGTGTCGTCTCCCTCGCTTGGTTCGCGGGGCGAACGGTATCGCGTCCTGGGGTTTCCCCCTGCGGGGCGGGGCTGTCCGTCCTTCCCCGCGGGGTGCGCGGGGCGCGCGGGGCGCTGGGAACTCGATGTGCGGGCCGGGGGTCGTTGTCCCCGCGCTCCGCGCGGGGTGTTTCCCGCCCACCCGCCCGTTTACCCCGCGGTGATCGTGTGGGTAGGCCCTTTACCGCAGGGCAATCGGGTGGGTGGGCGGGAAAGATCCCGCGCGGAGCGCGGGCCAAAGGAACACCGACCCGCAGGCGGAGAAGAACGGTCAGCCCCACCCACGCAGGGGTAGGCCCCACCCCGCGAGCGCCAGCCCACCCCGCAGGGGGCAGCCCCACCCCGCAGGGGGCAGCCCCACCCCGCAGGGGCAAGCCCACCCGCAGGGTCAGCCCCACCCCCAGTCGCCCCCAGCGGGAGCTCAAGAGTGGCCGAGCTCCTCCGCAGGCCCCTCCAGCGGCACCGAGCCCGAGTCCGGGGCCGGGCGCAAGGGCAGGACGTCCACCCGGGTCTCGTCCAGGACCGGTGCCGCCGGGCGCGAAGCCTTCGGCATCACGGCCGCTTCCGAGTGGCCCCCGCAGCCGTACGCGAGAGACACCACATGGCCGTCCGCAGGACCGAACTCGTTCGCGCACACACCGAACGCCTGCCCGAGCGATCCGCCGATCGGGGCGAGGAAGCCACAGCTGACGCAGGACGCGGGCGCCGCCTGCGCCATCGCCGTCTTCGCGCCGTGCGACTCCTCCCAGCGGTCGGCCGCGACATGCAGGCCATACCGGGAGAGGACGCGCGCACGGCGCATACCCAGCTCGTCCGCGAGCGCGGCGATCGAGCCACGCGCAGGCGCAGGCGGCAGCTCGGCGGCCGGCTCCGCGGTGATCTCGGCGTCCTCCGCCTCGACGAGATCCGCCATCTCCTCCGAGAACACGGAGTTCGGCGGCGGCTCCTCCTCGCCCGAGTAACCGGGCTCGAGGCGCAGATCCTCCGCGTCCGTGGGCAGCAGGTCCCCCGGACCCATGTCACCGGGCCGGAGCCGCTCGCTCCACGGCACCCACTCGGGGGCGAGGAGGGCGTCGGGCCCAGGAAGGAGCACGGTCTCGTCGAGCGTGACCACCTTCGCCCGCGACGCGCGGGCCACCGTCACCGCCCAGCGCCAGCCCCGGTAGCCGAAGTCCTTGCACTCGAACAGGTGCGTGACCACACGGTCGCCCTCGACCACGGCCTCGACATGCTCGCCGACCACACCGGGTGCGGCGGCCTCCTCGGCCGCGTCCCGGGCCAGTCCCACCGCCTCGACGCACAGGCGGTCGGGAGTACGCGGGGTACGCGGGGTACGGCTTCGCGTTGTCGCTGCGCTCACAGGTATCGCTTCTCCATTACGCCGTCTCACGAGTGCGCCACCCATACGCGGGAGTGCGGACGGAGCGGACCAAAGGGCCGCGTCGACGTCCGCGCCCGAACGTCCTCGGGCGCACCTACGTCATCCATTCTGCGGGATGACCGAGAGGCGCGCGGCCAAGAACAACCGCCGCAGGCGCGCTACGCACGCTACCTTCTCCTGGCCCCTGGGCCTACACCGGCGTGCCCGCCCGGCTGCGCCGGGGGCACTCTGTCGCCGCTTCGCGGCGGTTTTCCCACTCACCCGCCCGATTGCCCAGCAGCCTATGCGCACTAGTACACGCCAATAAGGGGCACTATGACGAGGTGGCCACCGCAAGGTCGTCGTCCCACGGAGTGAGCGGACAGCGTCCGGTACTGAACCGGGCCGCCCGCTGGGTCGGCCGCGCCCTGCACCTGCCGTTCACCGGCACCGCCCGCGGTATCCGCAAGGCCACGCACGCCCACGGCGCGGGCGAGTCGGGGCTCGGCAAGCTCATCGAACTGCACGCCGTGAACGGCGCGGGCGACGTCATGATCACCATCGCGCTCGCCTCGACCGTCTTCTTCTCCGTACCGACGGACGAGGCCCGCGGCCGCGTCGCCCTCTATCTCGCCATCACCATGGCGCCCTTCACCCTCCTGGCCCCCGTCATCGGCCCCCTCCTGGACCGCCTCCCGCACGGCCGCCGCTACGCGATGGCCGCCGCGATGCTGGCACGCGCCCTCCTCGCCCTGCTCCTGTCCGAAGCGGTGATCACCGGGAGCCTGGAGCTGTATCCGGCCGCGCTCGGCGTCCTGGTCGCGTCCAAGGCGTACGGAGTGGTGCGAAGCGCCGTGGTGCCACGGCTGCTGCCCAAGGGGTTCTCCCTGGTCAAAGCCAACTCCAGGGTCACGCTCGGCGGGCTTCTCGCCACCGGTATCGCCGCGCCCATAGGAGCGGGACTCCAGGCACTCGGACCGCGCTGGCCCCTCTACGGCGCCTTCGTCATCTTCATCGTCGGGATGTTCCTCTCCCTCTCTCTGCCGCCCAAGGTCGACTCGGCGAAGGGTGAGCGCAAGGCGCTGCTGGCCGCCGACGAGGAGCATCTGCACCTCCTCGCCCGCACCGAAGCGGCGGCGGACACCTCCAAGAAGCGGCGCCTGGGACTGCGTACGGTCGGCCCGGCCGTCACGCACGCCCTCACCGCCAACGCGACCCTGCGCTGCCTCTCCGGGTTCCTCATCTTCTTCCTCGCCTTCCTCCTGCGCGAGGAGCCGCTCGCAGGCCAGAGCGCCGCGGTGTCCCTGGGGATAGTGGGTGTCGCGGCGGGCGTGGGCAACGCGCTCGGCACGGCCGTCGGCGCCGGGCTCAAGTCGCGGGCGCCGGAGGTCATCATCGTGACGGTCGTCGCCGTCGTACTCGGCGTGGCGATCACCGCCGCGGTGTTCTTCGGGGCGGTGGGCGTCGCCTGCCTGGGTGCGGTGGCGGGCTTCGCGCAGGCCATGTCGAAGCTGTCCCTGGACGCGCTGATCCAGCGGGACGTGCCGGAAGAGGTACGGACCTCCGCCTTCGCCCGCTCGGAGACCATTCTTCAGGTGGCGTGGGTGGTGGGCGGCGGAATCGGCATGGCCCTTCCGCTGATCGGGTCACTCGGTCTCTCGGTGGCCGCGGCGATCGTCGCCGTCGGCTGGCTGTCGACGGCACGCGGCCTGCTCGCGGCGGCCCGCCACGGCGGCAGACGACGCCCCCGGGTGGCGTGAGCGGCCCTCCGGGCGCGGCCACGGGCCACGGCACGCCGCGACCCCCACGTGGCGGGACGGCGCGGGGTGCCCGATAGCCTTCGCCCATGACCTCCCTGCTCCGCGGCGGAGCCGCACTCGTAAGCAGCTCGGCGCGCCGCCGCCGCTCCGTGGCCGCCCTTGGCGCTGTCTCCGCCGGACTCCTCGTCCTGTCGGCCTGCGACAAGCCGACGCCGATCGCCACCGTCACCATCGGCAGCAACTCGGTGAACACCGAGGCCTCCTGCTACAACGACGGCAAGGAGCTCAAGCCGTCCCAGCTGCAGGGCTGCCTCAAGGACAAGGACATCGAGTCCATCAAGGTCGATCCCGACGAGAAGGTCCGCTTCGGCGTCGACCCCGAGATCGCCGATAAGGGCTGGACCCTTCTGATGAACGGTCAGCCGCTCACCGAGGCCAGCAAGAAGACGTACGTCGTCATCCCCGGCAGCGTCTTCTTCAACCAGCAGTACGGCGGCGGCACCAGCGCCACCACCGTCAGCCTGCTCGAGGGCGGCAAGGGCTCGCAGGCCAAGGCGACGGGCCTGTGGTCGTTCAAGCTCAAGAAGGACTCCTGACCACGTCCTCCCCACCGGCTCTCCGCGTCCTGGTGGCCACCGCGGTCCCGGCCGAACGGGACGCGGTGGCTGACGGGCTGCCCCCGCACACCGCCGCGATCGCCGTCGGCGTCGGCCCCGCCGCAGCCGCCGCACACACGGCCGCGGCCCTCGCGCGCACCCCGTACGACCTCGTCGTCTCCGCCGGTATCGGCGGGGGCTTCCAGCCGGACGCGCCCATCGGCTCCCTCGTGATCGCCGACGAGATCACCGTGGCCGATCTGGGCGCCGAGACGCCCGACGGATTCCTGCCGGTGACCGAACTCGGGTTCGGCGCCGTCACCCACCGTCCGCCCGCTTCCCTCGTACGAGAGCTGGCCGCCGCCTGTGGCGGACAGGCCGGCACCGTGCTCACCGTCTCCACCGTGACCGGCTCCGCCGCACGCGCCGCCGAGCTGCGGCGACGCCATCCGCACGCCCTCGCCGAGGCGATGGAGGGGTTCGGGGTCGCCGAGGCAGCCGCCGCGTACGGACTGCCCGTCCTGGAGATCCGCGCGGTCTCGAACGCCGTCGGGCCGCGCGACCGCGCCGCCTGGCGGATCGGTGAGGCGCTCGGCGCGCTCGGGGGCGCGTTCGGGAAGTTCGCGCCCGTACTGGAGAGTTGGAACAGGCATGACTGAATCACCGGCTGAATCACCGACTGAATCACCGAAGGACCCGGCCGCCGCGCCGCTGCAGATCGCCTACTCCCCCTGCCCGAACGACACGTTCGTCTTCGACGCCTGGGCCCACGGGCGAGTGCCCGGCGCGCCCGGCCTCGACGTGAGTTTCGCCGACATCGACATCACCAACGGCATGGCCGAACGCGGCGAGTTCGACATCCTGAAGGTGTCGTACGCCGTCCTGCCCTGGGTCCTCGACGAGTACGCGTTGCTGCCCTGCGGCGGAGCGCTCGGCCGTGGCTGCGGGCCGCTGGTCCTGACGCGGGAGCCCGGGGTCGATCTCACCGGCAAGACGGTGGCGGTACCGAGCGAGCGATCGACGGCGTACCTGCTGTTCCGGCTCTGGGCCGCGGACACCCTGTCCGGCGGTGGGGTGGGCGAGATCGTGGTCCTGCCCTTCGACCAGATCATGCCCGCCGTGCGGGACGGGAAGGTCGACGCGGGTCTCGTCATCCACGAGGCGCGCTTCACGTTCCAGAACTACGGGCTCAACTGCCTTGCCGACATGGGCGAGCACTGGGAGCAGACGACGGGCCTGCCCATTCCGCTGGGCGCGATCATCGCGAAGCGGTCACTGGGGGCCGAGCGGCTGCGGCAGCTCGCGGACTCCGTCCGGACCTCGGTGCGGATGGCCTGGGACGATCCCGAGGCGTCGCGGCCGTACGTGCAGGAACATGCGCAGGAGATGGATCCGGCCGTCGCCGATCAGCACATTGGCCTGTACGTGAATGAGTTCACCGCGGATCTGGGGGAGAGCGGGTATGCGGCGATCCGGGGATTGCTGACGCGGGCGGCCGCGGAGGGGCTGGTTCCGCCTCTCGCACCGGATGCGTTGCGCTTCGCTTGAGATGCGGTACTTGAGATGCGGTGATTGACCCCGCGCGCCGGTGGGGGCTGGTCGCGCAGTTCCCCGCGCCCCTCAAGGGGCGCGGGGTTGCCGCCTACACGTCCAGCTGGTCCGCCACCGCCCGCAGCAGGCCCGCGATCTTCGACCCCGATGCCTTGTCCGGGTAGCGGCCCTTTTCCAGCATCGGCGTGATGTTCTCCAGGAGCGTCGTCAAGTCCTGGACGATCGACGCCAGTTCATCCGGCTTACGGCGCTGTGCCGCCGCCACCGACGGGGTCGGGTCGAGGATCGCCACCGACAAGGCCTGGTCACCGCGCTGGCCGGCGACGACGCCGAACTCGACGCGCTGGCCGGGCTTGAGTGTGTCGACGCCTGCGGGCAGTACGGAGGAGTGCACGAAGACGTCGCCGCCGTCATCGCGGGAGAGGAAGCCGAAGCCCTTCTCGCTGTTGAACCACTTGACCTTGCCGGTAGGCACGTGAAGTCCTCGTCCTCGTACTTGTCGTCGTACGCGTCTATGCCGCGGAAAACGGCTCTGGATAGCACTACAGCGGGTCGCCCGACCCGCCGGAACCAAGACTATTGGTCCGGGAGCCGGTGACAAGACGTCCCCGGATTCTTCCTTCGGGCAGGGAACTACCCTGGTCGAGTGCGTGACAAAACCCAAGCGAATTCCGCCGGACCGGGCGATGGCCTCGTCCGGGCCGGAGCGATCGTCTTCTTCCTCGGAGCCCTGGCCACTCTGGTCACGGTGGCCCCACTGTTCCTCGGCACCGACCCCTTCCCATCCATCGCTTATGCGGTGTGCATGATGATGGGCGTCGGGTTCCTCATCGCCGTGGCAGGAGTGCTGCGGGGTATCGCCGTTCAGCGACGCCAGGCGAAGTCCGCGGCTACTTAGGCGCTCGCGCGATCAGCCTCGTACGACGCGAGCCAGGCGGGGAACTCCGTCAGGTCGGTGAGCACGACGTCCGCGCCCGCCGCGCGCAGTTCCGCTGCGTCGCACGGCCCGGTCGCCACCGCGACGGAGAGCGCGCCCGCCGTACGCGCGCCGCGTACATCACCGGTGTGGTCACCGACGTACACCGCCGCGTCGTGCTCGCGCAGCGCCTCCGCCTTCGCCTCGGCCCAGAGCCAGCCGATCACCGCGTCCGCCTCGATGCCGAGGTGCGCCAGGTGCAGCTTCGCGTTGGGCTCGTGCTTGGCGGTCACCACGATCGCCCGGCCGCCGTGGGAGCGCACGGCCGCGATCGCCTCGCGGGCGCCGGGCATCGCGAGCGTGGGGGCGATGGCGTATGTGGGATAGATCTCACGGTAGCGGTCGGCCATCTCCTCGATCCGCTCCTCGGGGAACCAGTGGCGCAGCTCCTGCTCCAGGGGCGGGCCGAGCCGGGAGATCGCGAGATCGGCGTCTATGTACGTTCCGGTCTCGGCGGTCAGGGCCAGGAAGGCCTCCCTGATGCCGGGCCGGGAGTCGATCAGGGTCATGTCGAGGTCGAAGCCGACGGTCAGAGTGCGTGAGGTCATGGGTCCATTGTGCCGAGGCCTCCGGCCGGGAGCTGGGTTCGAGGCCCCCCTTAGACTTAGCCAAGCCTTACCGCACCTACCTTCTTTGCTGCGCCTGCTCAGCCCTACCGACCCGAAACGAGCTCAGCCGATGCGTGTGCCCGCCAGACGCGCTGTCGCGATGACGGTGGCCGTCGTGGCCCTGTTGCTCGCGGTCCTGTTCAGCCTCTCCGTCGGCGCCCGCGCGATCGCGCCGTCCGCCGTCGTCGACGCCCTGCTGCACGGCGGGAACAGCGACGCCGCCGACGTCATCCGCGAGATGCGGGTGCCCCGCACGCTCATCGGCCTGATGGTCGGCGCCGCGCTCGCCCTCGCGGGTACCGTCCTGCAAGGCATCACCCGCAACCCCATCGCCGATCCCGGCATCCTCGGCGTCAGCCAGGGCGCCTCGGTGGGCGTGGTCATGGCGATCGCGTTCGCGGGGGTCCACACCCTGACCGGATACGTCTGGTACGCCTTCGTCGGCGCGGGCATCGCGTCCGTCGCGGTGTACGCGATCGCCGCGAGCGGAAGAGGCGGGGCGACCCCCGTGAAGCTCGCACTCGGCGGCGCCGCGATCAACGCGCTCCTCGTCTCCCTGACCACCGCGGTCCTCACCACCAAGGCATCGGCCCTCGACGAGTTCCGCTTCTGGCAGGTGGGCTCGCTCTCCGGGCGCGACGCGGAGATCGTCGGGCAGATCTGGCCGTTCCTGCTCGTGGGCCTGGTTCTTGTGCTGTCCGTGGCCCGGGGGCTCGACGCGCTCGCCCTGGGCGAGGACGTGGCCAAGGGGCTCGGGCAGAAGGTCGCCACCGTACGGATCGTCGGAGGGCTCGGGGCGACCGTCCTCACGGGGGCGGGCGTCGCCGCCGCCGGGCCCATCGCCTTCATCGGCCTCGCGGTCCCGCATATCGCTCGCGCGATCGTGGGCAGCGATCATCGCTGGGTGCTGCCCATGGCCGCTGTCCTCGGGCCGGTCATGCTGCTCGTCTCCGACACTGTGGGGCGGGTTGTCTTTCCGCCGAGCGAGGTGCCTGCCGGGGTGATGACCGCGCTCATCGGGGTGCCGTTCCTTGTGACTCTGGTGCGTCGGAAGGGGGTGGCTGCCTGATGTCCGTTGCCTCTGAACCGCCGCTTAGCGGCGGATCTCTCCCACCCAGCCACCCGACTCACCGCATCAAACCCGCCGGGTACACCGTGCTTCGGGTTCGCCGTACCGCCTTCCTGCTGCACCGTCGCGCAGCCATGGTCGCCGTCGGCCTCGCCCTACTCCTCGCGGCCTCCTGCCTCACGTACCTCTGCGTGGGCGAGTCGTTCGTACACCCCGCAGAAGCCCTGAAGGTCGTCTTCGGGCAGCCGTCCCCCGACGAACTGGTCGTGGGAACGCTGCGCGAACCCCGTCTGGTCGTCGGCCTCCTCGTCGGTGCCGCGTTCGGCGTCGCCGGCGGGCTCATCCAGACCGTCGCCCGCAACCCCCTGGCCAGCCCCGACATCATCGGCATCAGCCAGGGCGCGAGCGCGCTGACGGTGGGGGCGATGACCCTCGGGGTCACCTCCGCCACCGTCCTGCCCTACCTCTCGGTGCTCGGCGGAGTCGTGGCCGCCTCCCTCGTGTACGCCTTCGCCTGGCGCGGCGGCCTGCACGCCACCCGCTTCGTGCTCATCGGCATCGGCTTCGCGATCGCCCTGCGGTCCGTCACCACGCTCTTCATGACGAAGGGCGACTACCTCGTCGCCCAGCAGGCCCAGATCTGGATGACGGGCTCGCTCAACGGCCGCGGCTGGACGGAGGCCGCGCCGCTCGCATCGGCCCTGCTCGTCCTGCTCCCGTTCGTGTTCTGGGCCGCCCGCGCCCAGCGCTCCGTGACCATGGACGACGACACGGCGACCGCCCTCGGGGTGCGCCTGGGACACGTACGCCTCGGTCTGGTGCTGCTCGGCGTCGTCCTCGCCTCCGTGGCGACCGGCGCCGCCGGGCCCGTCGACTTCGTGGCGCTGCTCGCCCCGCAGATCGCCCGCCGCCTGACCCGCACCGCGCAGATCCCGCTGTTCTGCTCGGCCCTGCTCGGCGCGCTGATCATGGTCGTCGCCGACCTCCTCGCCCGGCGGCTCTTCTCGCCCACCGAGCTTCCGGTCGGAGTGCTCACGGCGGCCGTCGGAGCTCCGTACCTGATCTGGCTGATCGTCAGAAGCCACAGCACCCGTAGCCGTTCCGCCCGCAATGGAGGCACCTCGTGACCGCCCCCGCAGCCCGCCTCAGCGCCCGCGAGCTGACCCTCGCCTACGAGGACAACGAGGTCGTGCACGAGCTCGACCTGGCCGTCCCCGACGGCAAGGTCACGGTCATCGTCGGACCCAACGCCTGCGGGAAGTCGACCACCCTGCGCGCCCTCGGCCGCCTCCTCAAGCCGAAGAGCGGCGCGGTGCTGCTCGACGGCGAAGCACTCACCGGACTCCCCACCAAAAAGATCGCCCAGCAGGTCGGACTGCTCCCTCAGACGCCCGTCGCGCCCGAGGCGATCACCGTCGCCGACCTCGTCGCACGCGGACGCCAGCCCCACCAGCACTGGTGGCAGCAGTGGTCCGACGAGGACGAGCGGGCCGTGACGGAGGCGATGGAACGCACCGACGTCGCCGCGCTCGCCGAACGCCCCGTGGACGAGCTCTCGGGCGGTCAGCGGCAGCGGGTGTGGATCGCGATGGCCATCGCCCAGGAGACGGACATCCTGCTCCTGGACGAGCCGACGACGTATCTCGACATCGCGCACCAGGTCGAAGTCCTCGACCTGGTGCGCCAGCTGGCCGCCGACACCCCGGAGGGCGAGCGCGGCCGGACAGTGGTCGTCGTCCTGCACGACCTCAACCAGGCCGCCCGGTACGCCGACCATCTCGTCGCCATGAAGAAGGGACGGATCGTCGCGGAGGGCGCGCCCGCCGAGGTCGTCACCGAGGAGCTCGTACGAGAGGTCTTCGGCCTGGAGTGCGTCGTGGTGCCGGATCCGGTGACCGGTTCACCACTGGTCGTCCCCGGCGCTCCGTGGACAGCGGGCCCGCGCCTCTCACCCGACCGAAAGGTGGCCCAGAAGCCATGACCAGTTCCCTGCACAGCCGCCGCACCCTGGCCGCGGGGGCGCTCGCCCTCACCGGCACGCTCGCGCTCTCCGCCTGCGGCTCATCGGACTCCGACACCGACTCTGCCTCCGGCAAGACGCACGTCATACGGACAGCCATGGGGGACGTGAAGGTCCCGGTCGCCCCCGAGCGAGTCGTCGTCCTGGACACGGCCGAGCTGGACTCCGCGGTGACGCTGGGCGTGAAGCCGGTCGGTGCCACGCACGTCGAGGCGTCGTCGGGCTTCCCCGGCTACCTGCCCAAGAAGAAGCTCAGCGGCATCAAGGACGTCGGCGAGATGCTGAACCCGAACATGGAGGCCATCGCGGCCCTCCACCCGGACGTCATCCTCACCAGCAAGATCCGGCACGCCGCGAAGTACGACCAGCTGAAGCAGATCGCGCCGACGGTGATGACGGAGAACACCGGATACCCCTGGAAGGAGAACTTCCAGGTGCACGCGGACGCACTGGGCAAGAAGGCAGCGGCGACGAAAGCCGTCTCCGCCTACGAGGCACATGCCAAGAAGGTGACCACGGCCGTCGGCGGCCCGGCGAAGGCCAAGGCGACGAAGGTCAACGTCGTCCGCTTCGTGGAGGGCGCGGACATCCGCATCTACGGCGAGCAGACGTACATCGCCACGCTCTTGAAGGACGTGGGTCTGGGCCGCCCGGCCATCTCCGCCAAGGCCAAGGACGGCTTCTCGTACGACGTGTCGCCCGAGAAGATCGATCTCGCCGACGCGGATGTCATCTTCCGTGCCACGTACGGCGATCCGAAGAAGGCCAAGGAGAACCAGACCATAGGCAGCAGCCTGTGGAAGAACATGGGCGCGGTGAAGAAGGGCAACGTCCACACCGTCGACGACGAACTGTGGATCCAGGGCATCGGATACACGGCGGCGAACAAGATCCTGGACGAAATGCAGAAGGACCTGACGGCGAAGAAGTAGCTGAAGAAGTAGCTGAAGAAGTGGCTACTGCCGGCGCTGCGATCTCCACAACAGATAGAGGGCGGAGGCGACGGCCGCGCCGCGGACCACCCACGGCCACGTATCGGCTATCGCGCCGCTCATGTGGCCGTCGCTGATGGGGTCGCCCCAACGCTCGTCGTTCCTGCCCCACAGCCAGGTGACCCCGGCCGCCACGGCAAGGCCCGGCAGCCCCAGGACGGCCCACTTCGCCTCGGCGCGGGTCAGCCTGCGCGAGGCGTAGGCGAGGAGCCAGCCGCCGCCCAGGGCGAGCCAGTTGCCAAGGATGGCGCCGACGGTGAGGAGGGCAGCGGCGAGCAGGAGGAGGGGGTTGCTGAAACGCGGGGCGGCGGAGGAGTCCGACGCGGGGCGACGCCTACGGATACGGGGCCGCCGCCGGCCAACATCCTCGACCGCATCCTCTTCCTCGTCCTCCCACTCCTCCTCTTCCTCATCCTCTTCGTCTCCCTCTTCTTCCAGGCGCTTCTTCTGCGGGGGCTTGAGTATTTCCGGGATCTCCACGCCGCCCGTGAAGCCGGGGACGCTGTCGGCGAGGCCGAAGGGGCCGCTGTCCCCTCGCTCGACACGCCACCAGTCGGGCTCGGAGCCCGAATCGCCCAGCTCGTCCGTACTGGCGAGGTGCGGCGGGGACGGGCGGAAGTCCTCCTCGGGCAACTCCGGTTCATCGGCCGCAGGGCGGGGCCGGGGAACGATGCGGCGCAGGCGCTTGGGCCGGTCCTGCGATGCGGAGGTGCGCTGGGTGGGGACGGCGGGGCGGGGTACGGCCTTCTCCGCCCCGTCACCTGAACCCGCGGCTTCGACCAACTCCTCCGGGGTGCCGAGGCGGTCCAGGATGCGGCGTATCGCCGCCGGGTTGTCGGCCGTGGCCTTCGCCCTGCTCCGGTCGATCTCGTTCCGCAGCTCGGAGACCAGGCGCATACGGGTGCCGGAGGGCAACTGCCGCTGCTGGGCCAGGTCGCCGACCCTGCTCAGATAGTCGAAGACGAGCTGATCGCTCTCGATCCCCACGAAGTCCCCTCCGGGGCAGCCCCGTTGACGCGCCGCCCGTTGTACCCGGTGGGACGACGGTACCGTGTCCTCCGGCAGGTGGGACCCCCATCCCGATCGCCCCGCTGTCGGCAACGGACGCGCGGGGTCGTGTCGGTATTTCCGCCCGGAGCACGGTTCCCAGAACTCCGGTGCCGCAGCACCCACGCGCCCAGACCGTGATGGCGAGGACGGACATACCGGCGCGGCCCCGCTGCCACCGACGAACCGATGCCGCGTCGCCAACCCCCACCCAACGAGCCACAGGCGCCGCAGGCACCCCCACCCACACACCCGCACAGGCCCGGCAACCCACGCCCCACCCCCCACGAACGCCCAGACCCGCAACCCAACCCGCTACCGTGAGCCTGATGAGCACCGACGAGCAGCCCCAGCGCCCAGCGGACACCCCCCGGTCCCTCGCCGAGGCACTCCGCTCCCGTGACGACGAGTCCCTCGGCGCACTGCTCCATGCCCGGCCCGACCTCCTCACGCCGGTCCCGAACGATCTCACCCAGCTCGCCACCCGCGCGGCGACCCGCGCCTCCGTGGTCCGCGCCCTGGAGCGGCTCGACCGGTTCTCCCAGCAGGTAGCCGAGGCACTCGCCGTGGCCCCGGAACCAGCGACGTACGAAGAACTGCACGCGCTCGTAGCCGGAGACGAGCGAGGCGACACCGCCGTCGACCTCGCGCTCAGCCGCGCGCTGGCCGCCCTCCGCGAGCAGGCCCTCGCCTGGGGCCCCGACGACAAGGTCCGCCTGGTCCGCACCGCACGCGAACTCCTCGCGCCCGCCCCCCAGTACCCCTCCCCCACGGGCCTCGGCCCGACCGTCGGCGAGGCCACCGCGGGCATGTCGCCGAACCGTATGCAGGACATCGTGGCGGCGGCCGGGCTCCCGTCCACGCACGACGCGGTCTCCGCGGTCCGCTCGCTCACCGAGCTTTTCACCGACCGTACCCGGATGTCCGAACTCCTCGACCAGGCCCCCGCCGAGTCCGTCGAGGTCCTCTCGCGGCTCGTCTGGGGCCCGCCGTACGGCCAGGTCACCGCCGACCCGGCCCGCCACCTGCGCTGGCTCCTCGACCGGGGGCTCCTGCTCCCCACATCGCCGGGCACCGTCGTACTCCCCCGCGAAGCGGCCCTGCATCTGCGCGCGGGCCGCGCCCACCGGGTGCTCGAACCGGTGCCGCCCGCCATCGAGCCGCTGCGCGATCACCGTCCACAGGCTGTGGACGCCGCGGCGGCGAGCCAGGCGTACATGGCGCTCGACACCATCGAGGAGCTCCTGAAGGACTGGGACGAGGGCGGCCCCACGGTCCTGCGCGCCGGAGGCCTCAGCGTGCGGGACCTGAAGCGGACCGCGGTGGCCCTGGACGTGCCGGAGCCGGTCGCGGCATTCTGGGTCGAACTGGCCTACGCGGCAGGCCTCGTGGCACCGGACGGTGACGCGGACGAGCGGTACGCGGCGACGCCCGCGTTCGACGACTGGCAGGAACGGCCCGCCCCCGAACGCTGGTCGGTCCTCACCACGGCCTGGCTGACGGCGACCCGCACGGCGGGCCTGATCGGCGGGCGTGACGGCAAGGACCGCACGCTGTCGGCCCTCGGCCCGCACCTGGACCGCTCATCGGCGCCGGAGATCCGCCGCCGGGTCCTCACCCTCCTCACCACACTGCCGGACGGCGCGAGCCCGACGCCGGACTCGCTGCTGGCGCGCCTGCGGTGGGAGCGTCCGCCGAGGGGCTCCTCCGGGGGCGGCGCATCCGCGGGCGGCGTGTCCTCCGGAGGGCACACCTCCGGAGGACACCCCGCCTCCGCGCCCATGGAGCTACGGGCCCGCATCGCCCAATGGACGCTGAACGAAGCGGAGTTGCTGGGCATCACGGGCCGCGGGGCACTCTCGTCGCACGGCCGCGCACTGCTGGGCGCCGACGAGGCGCAGGCCCCCGCGGAGGCCGAGCCCCTGACCGGCACCGGCCCCACCGCGGCCGAGCTGGCCCTCTCCGGCGCCCGAGCCGCCAGGCTCCTCGCCCCCCTGCTCCCCGAACCGCTCGACCACGTACTTCTACAGGCAGACCTCACCGCGGTGGCCCCGGGCCCACTGGAGCGACCGCTGGCCGAGACGCTCTCCGTGCTCGCCGACGTCGAGTCGAAGGGCGGGGCGACGGTGTACCGGTTCACGCCCGGTTCCGTACGGCGGGCGCTCGACGCGGGGAAGGCCGCGTCCGACCTGCACGCGTTCCTGACCGCGCACTCCCGTACGCCGGTGCCGCAGCCCCTCGCGTACCTCATCGACGACGTCGCCCGTAAGCACGGGCATCTGCGGATCGGCGCCGCGTCCGCGTACGTCCGCTGTGACGACGAGGCGCTCCTGAACGAGATCCTGGCCGACAAGCGCTCCCAGAGCCTGCGGCTGCGCCGCCTCGCGCCCACCGTGCTCGCCGCGCAGGCAGACCCCGGGGCGCTCCTCGAAGGCCTGCGGGGGATGGGCTTCGCGCCCGCCGCGGAGAGCGCCGAGGGCGACGTACTGATCACTCGGGCACACGCCCACCGTTCGCCGCCGCGCACGGCGCCCGAGCCGGTCCACGACGGCCCGCAGGTGCCCGACGAGACGCTCCTGGGCGCCGCCGTACGCGCCATCCGCGCCGGCGACCTGGCATCGACCGCGCCCCGCAAGGCGGCCCCCGACGCGGGCAGCGCGCTGCCCCGCACAACGGCCGCGGAGACCCTCGCCACGATGCAGGCCGCGGTCCTGACCGGCGAGGCGGTGTGGATCGGCTATGTGAACGCGGAGGGCTCGGCGAGCCAGCGCGTGATCGCCCCGATCCGGGTGGAGGGCGGCTTCGTCACGGCGTACGACCACACGGCGGACGAGGTGCGGACGTATCCGCTGCACCGGGTCACGGGGGTCGCGGAGCTGGCGGAGTGACGGGGCTCCCGCCGGGCTGAATCCCCCGAAAGTCCCGGCGACACGCCGCGTATGGCGGCGTATCGCCGGGACTTTCGCGCAACGACCAAGCAGTCGGAGGACGCGGCGGAGTTCCGGAAGGCTGCCGTGCCGGGCCTGTAGCCGACGTCGCCCCCCCCGCCCCTCGCCCGATGCGGCACACTGGACGTTTGGCCTTGGCCGATCGTTTGTGGCGGAATCCCATCCCGACCGCTCCCGGTCGGAGCCGGACCACTCCCAGCCGTAGCCGGAAAGAGGCGCACGTGAACGGTCCCCTGATCGTCCAGTCGGACAAGACTCTCCTGCTCGAGGTCGACCACGAGCAGGCCGACGCCTGCCGCCGTGTCATCGCGCCCTTCGCGGAGCTGGAGCGTGCTCCCGAGCACATCCACACCTACCGTGTGACGCCGCTCGGCCTGTGGAATGCCCGTGCGGCGGGGCATGACGCCGAGCAGGTCGTGGACGCTCTTGTGGAGTTCTCGCGGTATCCCGTGCCGCATGCGCTGCTCGTGGACATCGCGGAGACGATGGCGCGCTACGGACGGCTCACGCTGTCGAAGCACCCCGTGCACGGTCTTGTCCTCACGTCCACCGACCGGCCCGTCCTGGAGGAGATCCTCCGCTCCAAGAAGGTGCAGCCGCTGGTCGGGGACCGGGTCGACGCGGACACCGTCGTCGTACATCCGTCCGAGCGCGGGCAGATCAAGCAGACGCTCCTGAAGCTGGGCTGGCCCGCCGAGGACCTTGCCGGGTACGTCGACGGCGAGGCGCACCGGATCGAGCTCGCCGAGAACGGGTGGGCGCTGCGGCCGTATCAGAAGCAGGCGGTCGAGGGGTTCTGGCACGGCGGGAGCGGGGTTGTCGTCCTGCCCTGCGGCGCCGGTAAGACGCTCGTCGGGGCCGGTGCCATGGCCGAGGCCAAGGCGACGACGCTGATCCTGGTGACCAACACCGTCTCCGCGCGACAGTGGAAGAGCGAGCTGATCAAGCGGACCTCGCTGACCGAGGAGGAGATCGGCGAGTACAGCGGGACCCGGAAGGAGATCCGGCCCGTCACCATCGCCACGTACCAGGTCCTGACGACGAAGCGGAAGGGTGTCTACCCGCACCTCGAGCTGTTCGACTCCCGGGACTGGGGCCTCATCGTCTACGACGAGGTGCATCTGCTGCCCGCGCCCGTCTTCAAGTTCACCGCCGATCTTCAGGCGCGGCGGCGGCTCGGCCTGACGGCCACGCTGGTCCGGGAGGACGGCCGGGAGTCCGACGTCTTCTCGTTGATCGGGCCCAAGCGCTTCGACGCTCCGTGGAAGGAGATCGAGGCGCAGGGGTACATCGCGCCTGCGGACTGTGTCGAGGTGCGGGTCAATCTGACGGACTCGGAGCGGCTCGCGTATGCCACCGCCGAGGCCGAGGAGAAGTACCGATTCTGTGCGACGACCGCGACGAAGCGGAAGGTGACGGAAGCGCTGGTCAAGAAGCACGCCGGTGAGCAGACTCTCGTCATCGGCCAGTACATCGACCAGCTGGATGAGCTGGGCGAGCATCTGGACGCGCCCGTCATCAAGGGCGAGACGACGAACGCGCAGCGCGAGAAGCTGTTCGGGGCGTTCCGGGAGGGCGAGATCTCGGTTCTCGTCGTCTCGAAGGTCGCCAACTTCTCGATCGACCTGCCCGAGGCTACGGTCGCGATCCAGGTTTCGGGGACGTTCGGCTCCCGGCAGGAGGAGGCACAGCGGCTCGGTCGCGTGCTGCGTCCGAAGGCCGACGGTCACGAGGCCCGCTTCTACTCCGTCGTGGCACGGGACACCATCGACCAGGACTTCGCCGCGCATCGGCAGCGGTTCCTGGCTGAGCAGGGGTACGCGTACCGGATCGTGGATGCGGATGAGTTGCTGGCCGACAGCTAAGGGCTAGGGCTATGGCTAGCCCCAGCGCCAGCAAGGGATACGGCGACGCCAGCGGTTGTTGCCAGTGAGGTAGTCGCAGGTCCAGGTCGCCCTGGTGCGGGATCAGCCACAGGGTGCGGGCCGTGAAGAGGGTCGCCACCGCCGCAGTCAGGCGGGGGCGGCCCTCTGCCATGAGCAGGGTCAGGAGCGGGACGCACCAGATCCAGTGGTGGGACCAGCTGATGGGGGAGATCAGCAGGGCGGTGAAGGCGGCGAGGAGGATGGCGCGGGGTTCTGTCCTTGCCCGGCGGGCGAGCCACAGGCCGGTGGCGGCGGTGAGGGCTGCGGGGAGGGCCCACAGGAGGCCCGGGTGGGGGTCGTGGGTCGCTCGGGCGATCAGCCCTTGAAGTGACTGGTTGTCGACGATCCATGCTTTGCCGATGCGGCCCGTCTCGAAGATCCGGTGCGTCCAGAAGTCGACGCTGGCGGTGGGCAGTACGAGTGCGCCGAGTACGACGGTTCCGGCGAGGGACGCGGTGGCGGTGACCCCTTCGCGTACGCGTCCTCTGATGAAGAGGTACGCGATGAAGACCGCCGGGGTCAGCTTGATCCCGGCGGCGATGCCGATCGCGAAGCCCTTGCCGGTGGCGCCCGGGGGTCTGGTCAGGTCCCAGAGGATCAGGCAGGCGAGGGCGAGGTTGATCTGCCCGAAGAGGATCGTCTGGAAGACCGGCTCCAGCCAGAGCGCTGCCGCGGTTCCTGCCAGGAGGGGGGCTGGGCGGGTGGGGGTGCCGGTGGGGGTGCCGGTGAGGCGGCAGGAGAGGTGGATGAGGAGTGCGAGGAGGGCGATGTTCCCGATGATGAAAGTGAGCTTGAGGGCGGGGAGGGGGAGCCAGGTGGTCGGTACGAAGAGGATGGCGGCGAAGGGTGGGTAGGTGGCGGGGAGGTCCCACTGGGTGACGGTGAACCCGTAGAGATCGCTCCCGTTCGCGACGGCGGCGCCTTCGGCTCGGTAGACGAGGGTGTCGGCCATGGGGATGCGTTGGGCTGCGCAGAGGGTGCCTAGGGCGGCTAGGGCGGCTAGGGCGGCTAGGGAGCCTGCGACGGTGACTACGTGGAGTGACGGTTTGATCACGGCCGTGACCTTAGTGGGTGGGGAGGCCTGCGGCGCCTGTGGCTCGTGGGGTGGGGGTTGGCGACGCGGCATCGGTCTGTCGGTGGCAGCGGGGCCGCGCCGGTATGTCCGTCCTCGCCATCACGGTCTGGGCGTTGGGCTTCTTCGGTTCTGGAGTTCTGGGAACCGTGCTCCGGGCGGAAATACCGACACGACCCCGCGGGTCCGCTGCCGACAGCGGGTGCATCGGGGCTGAGCCCGGACGGCAGGGCGTGTTCGCAACCCTGCCGACGAGTTCACCACCCCACCCGCCCACGCCATACTGCCCGCTACCCACCCACCGGGCGTACGGGCCACCCACCCACCCCTCAATCACTGCGGGGCAATCGGGCGGGTGGGCGGGAAAGGCTTGTTCGGTACAGGCAACGCTGCGGGGCAATCGGGATGGGGGTCCCCCCTGCTCTTTAAGAGCTTGAGGGAGGGCGGGAAAGCATGTTCGGTGCTGGCAACGCTGCGGGGTGGGCCGGAAAGGCCCCTCGGTGCTGGCGGGGCCGCCGTCCCGGCCCGAGGGTAATTCGGTGGCCCCTCCACGCAGGGGGGCAATAAGATGCTCGGTCTGCCCGCGTGGAACGCGGTCGTCGGCCGGACGGCAACCGGCCGGCCAAGATCCCGCACCCCGGCCGGAGGCACCCGTGCAAGCACATCCAGACCCGCTCTCCCGAGAGCGGAACCACCTCGCCGCATCCCGCTCGGCCCTCCGAGCCATGCGTGAGGACGCCGAGGCGCTCGACATCCGGGATGTCACCGCGAACTGGGTCAACGCCGCCGTTCTGCAGAGCCAGATCGACGAGAGGATCAAGTCCCTCGCCGACCTCTCGCACACCCCCCTCTTCTTCGGGCGGCTCGACTATCTCCATGCCCCCGGCGCCGACCAGGCGGAAGGTGCCGAGGGCGAGCAGTTCTACATCGGGCGGCGGCATGTGCACGATGACGACGGTGATCCCATGGTCATCGACTGGCGCGCCCCCGTCTCGCAGCCCTTCTACCGGGCCTCCAAGAAGGCCCCGATGGACATCGCCCTGCGGCGGCGTTTCGGGTACACGGGCGGGGACCTCACCGCGTACGAGGACGAGCACCTCAGTGACGCCGACGAGGTGGAGCAGACCAGCAGGCTTCTCCAGCAGGAGATCGAGCGGCCCCGCGTCGGGCCCATGCGTGACATCGTCGCCACCATCCAGCCCGAGCAGGACGAGATCGTGCGGAGTGGGCTCGGGGGGTCTGTCTGCGTGCAGGGCGGGCCGGGGACCGGGAAGACCGCCGTCGGACTGCACCGTGTCGCCTACCTCCTGTACGCCCACCGGGAGCGCCTCGCCCGGACCGGCACCCTGGTCATCGGCCCCAACAAGTCCTTCCTGCATTACATCGAGCAAGTGCTTCCCGCCCTGGGCGAGTTGGAGGTCAAGCAGGCCACCGTCGACGACCTCGTCGCCCACGTCGAGGTGCGGGGCGTCGACGAGTCGGCCGCCGCCGTCATCAAGGGCGACGCCCGCATGGCCGAGGTACTGCGGAAGGCTCTGCGGTCTCATGTGAGTACGCCCGGCGAACCCGTCATGGTGGTGCGCGGATCCCGGCGATGGCGCGTCCCCGCGTACGAACTCGAAGAGCTCGTGGGTGAGTTGCTTGCCCGCGACATTCGGTACGGGGCTGCCCGCGACGCCCTTCCGCAGCGCATCGCGCACGCCGTGCTCGTACAGATGGAGCGGGCGGGCGAGGCCCCGGACGACCGCGTGCAGGATGCGGTAGCCCGTAACGCCGCCGTGAAAGCCGCTGTCAAGGCCGCTTGGCCGCCCGTCGATCCCGCCAAGCTCGTGCTGCGGCTGCTCTCCGACGCCGAATTCCTCGCCGTACACGCGGAGGGGATCCTCGATCCCGACGAGCAGAAACTCATCCTCTGGGCGAAGCCCCCGCGCAGCCTCAAAGCCGCCAAGTGGTCCGCTGCCGATGCCGTGTTGATCGATGAGGCCGGTGACCTCGTCGCCCGGACCCACTCCCTCGGGCATGTCGTACTCGATGAGGCGCAGGACCTCTCCCCCATGCAGTACCGGGCCGTGGGTCGCCGGTGCACGACCGGTTCCGCCACCGTCCTCGGCGACCTCGCGCAGGGCACCACCCCGTGGGCGACCCGGAGTTGGGAGCAGGCGCTGGAGCATCTGGGGAAGGGGGACGCCGTCGTGGAGGAGCTCACCGCGGGTTTCCGTGTGCCGCGGGAAGTCATCGCCTACGCGTCCCGACTGCTTCCCGATATCGCGCCGGGCCTCGCCGAGGTGAAGTCGGTGCGTGAGTCCGCGGGTTCGCTCGTGGTGCGGCGCGTCGACGATCTGGACGCCGCGTCGCTGGCCGCGTGCGTCGAGTCGCTCGGACAGGAGGGTTCCATCGGCCTCATCGCCGCCGACGCCCGCGTTCCCGCGCTGGCCAAGGCCTTGGACGCGGCCGGGAGGACGTACCTCGCCCCGGGTGAGGAGACCACCCCCGACACCCGGCTCACCCTCGTCCCCGCCTCCCTCGCCAAGGGACTCGAGTACGACTATGTCGTACTCGACGAACCCGCCGCCGTCGTCGACGGCGAGCCCGATGAGCGGACCGGCCTGCGGCGGCTGTACGTGGCGCTGACCCGTGCGGTGTCGGGGCTGACCATCGTGCATTCGGCCGGGCTGCCCGAGCAACTCGCCTGCTAGGCAGGCGGGTTCGGGCCGGGCTCTCCCCTCGTGGGGCCGTCCGCCGGGGCGTCGGCGGACGGCAGGTGCGTGACGACGAGCACGATGCCCGCGAGCGTCACGATCCGCGTGGCCGCGTCAAGGCCGTTCCAGTCCTCCGACTGCCACATGGCGAACCACTCGCCGCCGATCCCGATGAAGCCCGCCCCGAACAGGACGAGGATCATCAACAGGCCGATCGTTCCCGCCTGTCGGGCTCGGCGCAGCCCTCGGGGACGGCGCAGGGCCCCGATCCACCGGGCCGTCGCCGCGAGGAGGATCAGCGCGGCCAGGGTCTCCCAGACGATGATCCCGACGTACGCGGTGTCCTGCAACGCGGTGGATCCCACCGCGCGCCACATCAGGTCGTCGTCCTTGAAGGTGGTGTCCATCGCCAGGACATGGCGTACGAACTGCTGGTTTGAGTCGAAATCGGTGATGTTCCCGAACGCGACGAGCGTGATGTAGAGCGCCACCGTTCCGGTGAGCAGCGTCGCGGCCACGGGCAGCGCCCCGGCCGCGAGTATCCGGTCCGCAGGGCGCGTCTTGTTCGCTGGTGTCGGCATGAAGTCCCCCTTTTTGCCTCACCAGTTGTATCGCGTCCCGCGGGGAACGCGATCAGCGCCCCACACGGAAAGGGATCAGGCGTCCACCGCTGCCCGCCACCGGGCGACGGCCTCGGCGGAGACAGGTGCCGCCCAGCCGTCCGGGCGCGACGCCCCGCCGATGTGGAACGCGTCGACGCCCGCCGCCTTGAGCCGCGGGAGGTGGTCGAGGCGGAGGCCGCCGCCCACCAGGATCTGCTGTTCGTAGCCCGGTTCGCCGGACCGCGCGGCCTCGGCGAGCAGCGTGGGCAGGCCCTCGTCGACGCCTGTCGCCGTGCCCGCGGTGAGGTAGGTGTCGAGGCCTGGCAGGTCCCCCAGTTGCTTGCGCAGGGCGTCGCGGTCGGGGGTGCGGTCGATCGCCCGGTGGAACGTCCAGCGGCAGCCGTCGAGCGCGCTCACCACCGATTCCACCGCGGCGATGTCGGGGCCGCCCGTCTCGTCGAGGAAGCCGAGCACGAACTCGTCGGCGCCCGCGCCGCGCAGCTCGTGGGCACGGCGTACGAGAGCGTCGACCTGTCGGGGGTCCCCCGCGGCGAAGCCGTCCGCGAGGCGCAGCATCACGCGCAGGGAGATGTCCACGGCGGCGCGGATCTCGGCAAAGGTCTCGCGGGACGGAGTCAGGCCGTCCGCGGCCATGTCGGTGACCAGCTCGAGGCGGTCGGCGCCTCCCGCCTGGGCGGCGACGGCGTCCTCGGCGTCGAGGGCGATCACCTCCAGGACTGCACGCTTGCTCATGGATGTCTTCCTTCGGGTCCGGGGCCACGAGGGCGGAGTCTTCGGCGACTCCATCTACAGGTCTAGTCCAATTACCCAGCCTACGCGCAGATCACCCCCGGCGCGCCCAAGCACACCGGGGGTGATCGTAATGCCATGTACACGTCGCCCTCACCGCAGGTTGAGACCCGCGTCCCCCTGCCGTTCAGCTCAGCGGCTTGAACCCCCGCAGCCGCAGGCTGTTGCCGACCACGAAGACCGAGGAGAACGCCATCGCGGCGCCCGCGATCATCGGGTTCAGGAGGCCTGCGGCGGCCAGCGGCAGCGCGCTCACGTTGTAGGCGAATGCCCAGAACAGGTTGGACCTGATCGTGCCGAGCGTGCGGCGGGAGAGGCGGATCGCGTCCGCCGCCGCTCGCAGGTCTCCTCGTACGAGAGTGAGGTCGCCCGCCTCGATCGCGGCGTCCGTGCCCGTGCCCATCGCCAGGCCCAGATCGGCCTGGGCGAGCGCCGCCGCGTCGTTCACGCCGTCGCCGACCATCGCCACGCTCCTGCCCTGTGACTGGAGGCGCTTGATGACGTCCACCTTGTCCTGGGGCATGACCTCCGCGATCACGTCATCAGGGGCGATGCCCACCTCTGCGGCCACCGATGCCGCGACCGCCTTGTTGTCGCCGGTCAGAAGGATGGGCGTGAGACCAAGGGCACGGAGGCGGCGGATCGCTTCCGGGCTTGTCTCCTTGACCGCGTCCGCCACCTCCAGGACCGCGCGCGCCTCGCCGTCCCAGGCGACCGCGATGGCCGTACGTCCGGCCGCCTCGGCCGCCGTCTTCGCGCGCTCAAGCTCCACGGGGAGCCGGATCGCCCACTCCCTCAGCAGCGCCTCGCGGCCGACCAGGACCGCGTGACCCTCGACGATGCCCTGCACGCCCAGGCCCGCCACGTTCGCGAAGTCCTCGGGGGTGGGCAGCGGGCCGACCTCGGCCGCTGCTCCGGTGGCCACCGCCTGGGCGATGGGGTGCTCGGAGGAGTGTTCCAACGCGCCTGCCAGGCGCAGGACTTCAGCCTCGGTGGTGCCGTCCGCGACGTGCGTGGCGAGCAGGGTCATCTTGCCGGTGGTGACGGTGCCGGTCTTGTCCAGGACGATCGTGTCGACCTTGCGGGTCGTCTCCAGGACCTCCGGGCCCTTGATCAGGATCCCGAGCTGGGCGCCCCGTCCGGTGCCGACCATGAGCGCGGTCGGCGTCGCGAGCCCCAGGGCGCAGGGGCAGGCGATGATCAGTACGGCCACGGCTGCGGTGAAGGCGGCCGTCAGACCGGAGCCGTTGCCGAGCCAGAAGCCGAGGGTGGCGACGGCCAGGGCCATGACGATCGGCACGAAGACCGCCGAGATCTTGTCGGCGAGGCGCTGGGCCGCCGCCTTGCCGTTCTGCGCGTCCTCGACGAGCTTGGCCATGCGGGCGAGCTGGGTGTCGGCGCCGACTCGGGTGGCCTCGACGACGAGCCGTCCGCCGACGTTGAGGGTGGCGCCGGTGACGGAGTCGCCGGACGCGACCTCGACGGGGACCGACTCGCCGGTGAGCATCGAGGCGTCCACGGCGGAGGCGCCCTCGACGACCTTGCCGTCGGTGGCGATCTTCTCGCCGGGGCGTACGAGGAAGCGGTCGCCGACCTTCAACTCGCCTACGGGGATGGTCTCTTCACGGCCGCCGTCACGGATGACGGTGACGTCCTTGGCGCCCAGCTGGAGCAGCGCCTTCAGGGCGGCCCCGGCCTTCCTCTTCGACCGGGCCTCGAAGTACCGCCCGGCGAGAATGAAGGCGGTGACGCCGGCCGCGGCCTCCAGGTAGATGTTCCCGGCGCCGTCGCTGCGGGCGATGGTCAGCTCGAAGGGGTGCGTCATTCCGGGCTCGCCCGCCGTACCGAAGAACAGCGCCCACAGCGACCAGAGGAAGGCCGCGGACGTGCCGACGGAGATCAGCGTGTCCATCGTCGCCGCGCCGTGCCGCGCGTTGGTGAAGGCGGCCTTGTGGAAGGGCCAGGCCGCGTACGTCACGACCGGCGCCGCGAGGGTCAGGGACAGCCACTGCCAGTACTCGAACTGCAGGGCAGGGACCATCGCCATCGCGATGACGGGGAGGGAGAGGAGAACCGCCGTGGTCAACCGATCGCGCAGGGGCCGGAGTTCGTCGTTCGCCTGCCGCTCGTCGTCGGCCGGGGTCAGCTCCTCCGTGCGGGCCGGGGCAGGCTCCTTGGCGGTGTAACCGGTCGCCTCGACGGTCGCGATCAGATCCTGTACGGCGATGCCCTCGCCCCGGTAGCTGACCTTGGCCTTCTCGGTGGCGTAGTTGACGGTCGCCTCGACGCCGTCCATGCGGTTGAGCTTCTTCTCGATACGGGCGGCGCACGAGGCGCAGGTCATGCCACCGATGGCGAGTTCTACCTCTGCCACCTCGGTGGTGCCGGTGGTGCCGGGTGTGGTGGACATGGCTGCGGGCTCCTTATGACGTGGGCGGGGGCTGGAGCTGGTACCTGGGGCGGGTACCGCTTACGAGGTCCATTTATACCCCTGGGGGGTATCGAACGCAAGAGTGCCCACCGCTTGACTTCATACCCCTAGGGGGTATCTTCGTCTGTATCGGGAGCCGCGCGGCTCCACTCGTTCACCCCTTCCTCTCGCTCTCTCCGTCCCTCAGGAGTCGTCATGAACACCGGACTGAAAATCACCGCCTTCGCCGCAGCCGTCGCCGCGACGTTCGGGACCGCGTACGGCGTCGGCACGGGCGTCGGCCCTGTGACCTCGGAGAAGAAGCCCGCGAGCGAGCACGGGGGACACGGCGGGGACGAGGAGACCGCCCCTGAGAAAGGGGCTGCCGAGAGCCAGGGGGACGCCGTCCCCGGTGGCCTTCAGATCTCCGAGCGCGGCTACACGCTCGACCTGAAGACCGCCCGCATCGGCGCCGACAAGCGCGAGAAGCTGCGGTTCGCCGTCGTCAAGGACGGCAAGGACGGCAAGGACGGCTCCGGCAAGAAGGTCACGGCGTACGAGAAGGAGCATGGCAAGGAGCTGCACCTCATCGTGGCTTCGAGGGACCTGACGACCTACCGCCACCTCCACCCGACCCGCGCGGCGGACGGCACCTGGTCGACGCCGGTCGAGCTGCCCGAGGCGGGCGGCTACCGCGTCTTCGCCGACTTCAAGCCGGCGGGCGCGAAGGAGGGGCTGACGCTGGGGGCGGATCTCGCGGTGGCGGGGAAGTACGCGCCGAAGGAGCTGCCGGAGCATGACGCCACGGCGTCCGTGGACGGGTACGAGGTGAGTCTGCGGGGTGACCTGAAGGCCGGGAAGTCGGCGGATCTGACCCTGGACGTGGAGAAGAACGGCAAGCCCGTCACGGATCTTCAGCCGTACCTGGGCTCGTACGGGCATCTCGTCGCGCTGCGGTCTGGGGATCTGGCGTATCTGCATGTCCACCCGAATGGGGAGCCGGGTGACGGTAGGACCAGGCCTGGGCCTGGTGTTTCCTTCGCCGCGACTGCCCCTAGCGGGGGCGCTTATCGGCTGTTCCTGGACTTTAAGCACGAGGGGGTTGTGCGGACTGCGGCGTTCACTGTTCACGTGGGGGGCGGCAGCGGTGGTGGTGACTCTGCCGAGTCGGGCGACTCAGGGCACTCGCACTGAGCCCTGCGGGGGGGCTGCGGGTTCGCTGACTGCGGGTGCGTTGTGGTTGCTCGCGCAGTTCCCCGCGCCCCTAAAGGGCGCCCTCGCACCCCGAAGTGGGGTTCCGCCAGAAAGCCCCGGCCGAAATCGGCCGGGGCTTCCCTTCGTGCCCCCGCCCTCAGTCGAAGATCGGCAGCTCTGCCTCCTTGGCGCCCGCCAGTTCGTAGCGTGTGCCCGCCAGGGGGCGGCCCGTGTAGAGGCGGATCAGGGTGGGGGCGTCGCCGATGTAGCGGGCCGGGGAACGTTTGCCGTCGTGGGCACCGAGGGCGAGCGGCTCGTCGTAGCCGTCGACGTCCGCGTGCAGCGGCAGCGCTTCCGTCCGCCTGCTGTACTCGCCGAGCAGGGCAAGGGCGTCGGGGAGCCCCGCGCCGCCGTACGCGCCGGGCAGGCCCCAGGCCTCGCGTACGTCGCCGGCGTGCACCCACTCCCCCAGCGACACGCCGTCGAGCCGCCCCTTGAACTCCGTGATGACCGGGCCCGCCTCCGTCATGCCGCGCTCCAGCTCGTCCACGATGCGGGAGTTGGACCAGTCGGCGCGCTCGGCGATGTCGCGGTCGTTGCTCTCCGGGCTGTACACGCCCTCCTCGAAGCGCCGCTCGACGACGCGCAGCAGCGCGGAGCTGCAGTGCGCGAGAACGTGCCGCACGGTCCATCCCGGGCAACAGGTCCTGACCGCGTACGCCGAGTCGTCGGCGTCCCTCAACAGCGGGATCAGCAGGTCGCGTTCGGTGCGGAGGAGGCGACCGGGGCGCTCGGGGTCGTAGGTCTCGTCGTGGTGCGAAATGGTGGTCATGCGGCCAACCCAATCGCGTACGCCAGCACACAGCAACGGGCCCGGACCCAGGAGATTCCGGACGCCGCACACGCCGACGGACGGGCCGGAGAAGTATCCAGCCCGTCCGGCGTTTGAGGACGAGTAACGGCGGAGCCGACGATCTGCGGCCACCGCGCTAGGCGTTCGCCTTCTCCTCCGAGGCGGCAGCAGAGGCCGACTCCCCCCGCATCACCAGCAGGGTGATCACACCACCCACGGCAGCTATGGCCCCCGCGCCGGTGAACGCCGCGCTGAAGCCGTCCGTCAGGGCCGGCAGGTTGCCCAACTCCCCCGCCCCCTGCGACGTCGCAAGGGCGGTGAGCCCCGCGAGGCCAAGCGCGGAACCCACCTGGTAGGTGGTGTTGACGATGCCGGAGGCCAGGCCCGCCTGCTCCTGCGGGGCGCCGGACATCGCCGCCATCATCGCCGGGATGTAGGCGAGGGACATACCGAGGGCGGCCACCAGCGAGGCGGGCAGCACGTCGATCACGAAGGAACCCGTCGGGCCGACCTGCGCCAGCCACACCAGGCCGAGGGCAAGCACCAGCAGCCCGCCGCCGATCAGCGGCTTTGCGCCGAAGCGGCCGAGGAGCCGAGCCGTGATCACCGTCATGAAGACCATCAGCAGGCCCGTCATCGGCAGCAGTGCCGCGCCGGACGCGAACGCCCCGTACCCCATGACCTGCTGGAGGTAGAGGTTGAGGAAGTACCACATCGGGATCCAGGCCGCGCCGAGCAGCGCCATCGCCAGGTTCGCCGAGCCGAGCCGCGGCACGCGCCACACCTTGAGCGGCATCAGCGGTTCGCGTACGGACTTCTGGACGAGAAGGAAGAGCGCCAGCAGGGCTGCGGCGCCTACAAGTTGGAGGACCGTCGCCGTCGAGCCCCAGCCCTCCTCCGGCGCCCGGACGACCGCGAAGACGGCGAGCGCGAGCCCTGCCGTGACGGAGACCGCGCCGAGGATGTCGACCGAACCGCGCTTGCCCTCGACGGCGGGGAGGAGTCGTGTCGCGGCCAGCGTGGCGATGCCGATCGGGATGTAGATGATGAACACCCAGGGCCAGCTCAGCCACTCGGTGAAGACGCCGCCGAGGAAGACACCGGCGGTGCCGCCCGCGGGAGCGGCCGCTCCGTAGAGGGCCATCGCCTTGCCGAGCTCCTTCGGGTCGTGCCCGAAGAGCATCATCAGGAGGGTCATGGCGGCGGGCGCGATCAGCGCGCCGCCGACGCCCTGCACGGCACGCCCGACGACCTCGACGGTCGCGGACTGCGCGGCGGCGGCGAGGACCGATCCGGCGAGGAGGACGACCCAGCCGGAGACGAAGACCTTGCGGGCCCCGAGCAGGTCGGAGAGGCGCCCGCCGAGCAGCAGAAGGCCGCCGAAGGCGATGACGTACGCGTTGAAGACCCACTGCAGCTCGCCCTGCGAGAAGCCGAGGTCACGCTGCATCTCGGGGAGCGCGACCCCGATGATCGAGGTGTCCATGATCACCATGAACTGGGCGGTGGCGAGCACGAAGAGCGCCCACCAGCGCTTGGGATTGGCGGTTGACATGACGGATCCCCTCCGACGATTGAGTACCCCCTAGGGGTATCCAGCGCTGGGACGTTAACATACCCCCTCGGGGTACTCAAGAGTCAGGAGGGCAGGGGGTTAGGGTCGCCCCATGGCCGACGACGAGAACCACGAGCTACTGCGCAGGCGCTGGCTCGGGACACTGCTGCGGGCGCGGGACACGGACGAGTGCATCTACGACCCGTTCAGGTACGCCGACAACCTGCTCGCCCGCTGGGCCGAGCCGCAGCGGCGGTACCACACCACCGCTCACCTGACGGCGGTCCTCGACCACATCGATGTACTCGAAGAGCACGCAGACGACCCCGAACTGGTGCGGCTCGCGGCCTGGTTCCACGACGCGGTGTACGCGCCGGACCGCTCGACCAACGAGGAGCGCTCGGCCCGCCTCGCCGAACGCGCCCTCCCTGAGGCCGGGTTGACCGCCGGACAGACCGCCGAGGTGGCGCGCCTCGTCCGTCTGACGATCACCCACGACCCCGCCGACGACGACCCCAACGGCGAGACGCTGTGCGACGCCGACCTCGCGATCCTGGCCGCCGCCCCGGACGCGTACGCCGCGTACGCAGCCGCCGTCCGCGAGGAGTACTCCTTCGTGCCGGACGAGGACTTCCGCGCGGGCCGGGCGGCGGTACTTCGCCAGCTCATCGCACTGCCGAGACTGTTCCGCACGCCCTACGGGGCAGCGCGGTGGGAGGGCCCTGCCCGCGCCAACCTGGCGACGGAAATTGATCTGCTGAGCGCCTGACGCTCCCGTACGCTCGGCGCATGCTTTCCATGGGTGGGGATCAGGTGGACGAGGCCGTGGCGTACGCGGCTAACGTGCTGCGACCGGCGGCGGGGCTCGACTGGAGCGTCAAGGCGGGCGGCCTCGACTGGAACTGCCTGGAGACCGTCGAGCACTTCGCGGGCTGTCTCGTCGCCTACTCGGGGCAGTTGACGGGCCGGGCGACCGACACGTGGGTTCCCTTCGAGGTCATCCTGGACGAGGGCTCCGGGCCCGGTGACGCGATCAGCGTCATCGAGTCGACCGGCGGCCTGCTCTCGGCGGTGGTGCGGACCGCGCCGCCGGGAGTCCGGGCCTTCCATCCGTACCCGCACGGCAGCGCGGACGCGACGGGCTTCGCGGCGATGGGCGTCGCGGAGCTGCTGCTCCACACGTACGACATCGCGCAGGCGCTCGGCGTCGACGCGGAGCCGCCCGCCGCGCTGTGCGAGGCGGTACTCGCCTGGCTCTTCCCGCACGTCATGCCGCCGACCGCGCCCGACGCCCAGTGGGCGACGCTGCTCTGGGCCACGGGGCGCGGCACGCTGCCCGGCCGGGCCCGGCTCGAGCGGTGGCGTTGGCACAACCTCATGGAGATTCCCGCCGCGCGGGTCGCCCTCCGGGAGGTGTCCCCCGCCGCGGCGGCCGATCTCGCCGCGGGCGGCACGGGAGGTCTGACGTGGATCGAAGGCGGGCCCTTCGACGGGACGCGGCGGGCGGCGGAGGGTGTGACGAAGGCGTACGCCTCCGGGGTGCATCGGCCGGGGTGGGGTCTGTTCGCCCTGGTCCGCAGGGAGGACGAGGTCGCCGTGGGTGGGATGGGGTTCCATGGGGCGCCGGACGAGGACGGGGTCGCCGAGGTCGGCTATGACCTGGCGGTCGCCGCGCGAGGGCAGGGCTATGCCTCGGAGGCGCTGGCCGCCCTCTCCACCTGGGCTCTGGACCGCCCGGAGGTCTCGTCCCTCCTGGCCGTCATCTCCCCCGAGAACGCGGCCTCGCAGGCGGTGGTCTCCCGTGCGGGTTACGTCCGGGCCTCGGACCGGGAGGGACTTCGGGCGTACGTGCGGGGCGGCGAGGCCGCGTAAGGCCACGTAAGGCCACGTAAGGCCACCGGCCCGATTGCCCGACTGCCCCGCAGGACACACGCCGCGCCCCGCGCGAAGCCCCCCGCCCGGGATGCTGCTCGCCCAGGCCGTCGCGCGCGATGTCGAAGCGGCGCGGATGCAGGCCGAGTTGGACGAGGTGATCTGATGCCGATCACCGTCGACATCGACGTGATGCTGGCCAGGCGGAAGATGTCCGTGGGCGAGCTCGCGGACCGCGTAGGGATCACGCCCGCCAATCTGGCGGTACTCAAGAACGGCCGCGCCAAAGCGGTGCGCTTCGCGACGCTCGCCGCGCTCTGCGAGGTACTCAAGTGCCAGCCGGGTGACCTGCTGCGCTGGGAGGCCGAGGACGATGTCTGACATGGACGCCGCCGATCCCGGTGCGGCGTCCCCGCCGAAGCGCTCGGTCACGCCGCGCCGGCCTGGATGCGCTCACGCCAAGGGCCGCAGGAACCGCCGCTCATAGCGCCGGATGCACCCCGTCCGGCGTGCGAGCTCGACGGCTTCCTGGCACTCGGGGTCGGTCGCGGCGTCGGTGCGGTACTGCTCGTACGCGGCGAAGCCCGGGAAGGAGAAGAGTGCGTACGCGATGTCGCTGTCGCCCTCGCTGGGCAGGAAGTAGCCGTGGTGGGTGCCGCCGAAGCGGTTGACCAGGACGACCCAGCGGCGGCCGTACTCCTCGAAGTCGTCCATGCGGTCGGGATCGATCTCGTACTTCAGGTGAACCGTGATCATGCGGCCCAGCGTAGGGCTCACGGCTCCCGTTACGCGGGCCTTCCCTTGGGCCTCCGCAGCCCCGCCGCCGTGAGCCTGCGCACCAGTTCCTTGGAGCCGATCTCGACCGCGCCCGCCCGCACCGCGTCCTCGTAGCGGTGCGACGGCAGGTCGTAGTGGTCGCGCTCGAAGGCGCGCGACGGGGCGCCGATGCCCGAGGCGAACGTGTGCAGTTCCTCGTACGAGGCGTCGCTGACCAGGTGCGACCACAGGCGGCCGTGGCCCGGCCAGGTCGGCGGGTCTATGTAGACCGTCACGTCAGGCCGCCCACCGGGGCCACGACGACGCCCGCCTTGCCGCACACCCAGTGCGGGTCCGGGCCCAACTCCGGTTCGACGTCGAGGGCGTGGGGATCGCCCGAGCCGCAGACCGGGCACAGCGGCCAGCGGCCGTAGCGCTCGAGGAGCGCGTCCTGGACGTCCTGGGCGACGAGGCCCGCGACGTACTCGATGCCTTCGGGCCACTGCTCGACCCACCAGCGGCGGTGCGCCACCGACTCCTCGACCAGCGAGACGACCTCGGCCTGGACCACCTCGCGGGTCACGAGGTCGGCTATGACAAGTGCACGAGCGGCGTGCAGCGCCTGCTCCAGGGGGTCGATCGCATCCATGGAGCCATTGTCCACCCCACGCGCAACCCGCCGAAGATCCATCCGCGGTCCGGCCGGGATCGGGACCAACGGGGCCTTGACCCACCCCCCGTATGAAAATATCTTTCAAGCGTGACCAATGATGTGAAGGAAATTTTCGCGGGCATGGCGCCCCCCGCCCCGGCCGCCCTCGCGGCCAAGGTGCGGACCCTGGCGCCATCCATGACCCGCTCCATGCAGCTGGTCGCCGAAGCCGTCGCCGGCGACCCCGCGGGCTGCGCCGCCCTCACGGTCACCGGCCTCGCCGAGCTCACCGGCACCAGCGAGGCCACGGTGGTCCGTACCGCCCGCCTCCTCGGCTATCCCGGCTACCGCGACCTGCGCCTCGCCCTCGCCGGACTCGCCGCCCAGCAGCAGTCGGGCCGCGCGCCCGCCGTCACCGCCGACATCGCCGTCGACGATCCGATCGCGGACGTCGTGGCGAAGCTCGCGTACGACGAGCAGCAGACCCTCGCCGACACGGCCGCCGGACTCGACACCGTCCAGCTCGGCGCCGCCGTCGCCGCGCTCGCCGCCGCGCCCCGCGCCGAGATCTACGGCGTCGCCGCATCCGGTCTCGTCGCCCAGGACCTCGCGCAGAAGCTGCTGCGCATCGGCCACATCGCCTTCGCGCACTCCGACCCGCACCTGGCCGTCACGAACGCCGTCACCCTGCGGTCCAAGGACGTGGCGATCGCGATCACGCACTCCGGGTCGACCGGCGACGTCATCGAGCCGCTGCGGGTCGCCTTCGAGCGCGGGGCGACGACCATCGCGATCACGGGCCGGCCCGGCAGCCCCGTCTCGCAGTACGCGGATCACATACTGACCACATCCACCGCGCGCGAGAGCGAGCTCAGGCCCGCCGCGATGTCGTCCCGCACGAGCCAACTGCTCGTCGTGGACTGCCTGTTCGTGGGTGTCGCCCAGCGGACGTACGAGACCGCGGCCCCCGCCCTCGCCGCCTCGTACGAAGCGCTCGCCCACCGGCACAGTCCGCGCGGCGGCAGCCGCTGAGCCCGGCCCCACCCCCGTACCGCCCACATCGGCGCCACCCCCGCCGCACACGAAAGAGCCGCACCTCATGACCTCCTCCACGACCGACGCCACCCCTCCCCCCGGCAGCGGGGACGAGTACAGCGAACTCCGCGCCCAGCTGGACACCCTCACCACCGAGGCGTTCCGGCCCGAGCTCTCCGAGATCGACCGGCTGCCCACGCTGGAGATCGCGAAGATCATGAACGGCGAGGACGCCACCGTGCCCGCGGCCGTCGCCGAGCAGCTCCCGGCGATCGCCGCGGCCATCGACGGCACCGCCGAGCGCATGGCCCGCGGCGGACGGCTCATCTACGCGGGCGCGGGTACGGCGGGGCGGCTCGGGGTGCTCGACGCGTCCGAGTGCCCGCCCACCTTCAACACCGACCCGGCCGAGGTCGTCGGGCTCATCGCGGGCGGCCCCAAGGCCATGGTCACGGCGGTCGAGGGCGCGGAGGACAGCAAGGAGCTCGCGGCCGATGACCTGGACGGGCTCGGCCTCACGGCGGACGACGTGGTCGTCGGCGTCTCGGCGTCCGGCCGCACCCCGTACGCGATCGGCGCGGTGGAACACGCACGCGCACGCTACGGCGCGCTCACCATCGGCCTCTCCTGCAACGCGGACAGCGGCCTCGCGGCAGCCGCCGACCACGGCATCGAGGTCGTCGTCGGCCCCGAACTCCTCACCGGCTCCACCCGCCTGAAGGCGGGCACGGCCCAGAAGCTCGTCCTCAACATGCTGTCGACGATCACGATGATCCGCCTCGGCAAGACCTACGGAAACCTGATGGTGGACGTACGCGCGTCGAACGAGAAGCTGCGCGCCCGTTCGCGCCGCATCGTCGCCCTCGCCACCGGCGCCTCCGACGAGGAGATCGAGACGGCGCTCGCCGCGACCGACGGGGAGGTGAAGAACGCGATCCTCACGATTCTCGGCGGAGTGGACGGCCCGACAGCCGCCGACCTGCTCGCCACATCGGACGGCCACCTCAGGGCCGCCCTGGAATCCGCACGCACGACCCGTACCACCTGACCACCCTCAGCCGCTGGAAGAACAGCGCCACCCCGCACGCACAGCAAGGCACCCCGAACATGGCAACTGACAAGAACCGCGCCACAGCCGCCGCGATCCTTCCCCTCGTCGGCGGAGCCCAGAACGTCACATCCATCGCCCACTGCATGACGCGCCTGCGCCTCTCCCTCGCCGACCGCTCGCTGGTCGACGACGAGGCCCTGAAGGCGCTGCCCGCCGTCATGGGCGTGGTGGAGGACGACACGTACCAGATCGTGCTCGGTCCGGGGACGGTCGCCCGCGTCACGCCGGAGTTCGAGGCGCTGGTGGCGGAGGGCCGGTCGGCGGCTCCCGCACCGGAGCAGACGGTGACCGCCGATGAACTGGCGGCGCAGGGAGCCGCGCTCAAGGCGGCCAGGAAGGCGAAGAACTCAACCCCCTTCAAGCTGTTCCTGCGCCGCATCGCGAACATCTTCGTGCCGCTGATCCCGGCCCTGATCGGCTGCGGAATCATCGCGGGCATCAACGGCCTCCTGATCAACCTGGAGTGGCTGCCGGGCATCACCCCGGCCCTCGCGGCGATCGCCTCCGGCTTCATGGCGCTGATCGCGGTGTTCGTGGGCTTCAACACGGCGAAGGAGTTCGGCGGTACGCCGATCCTGGGCGGCGCGGTGGCGGCGATCATCGTGTACGCGGGTGTCGCGAACATCGAGGCGTTCGGCCAGAAGCTGTCGCCGGGTCAGGGCGGCGTACTGGGCGCGCTGGGCGCGGCGGTCCTCGCCACCTACGTCGAGAAGTGGTGCAGGAGGTGGGTCCCGGAGGCGCTCGACGTCCTCGTCACCCCCACCGTCACGGTCCTGCTCTCCGGCCTGGTCACGATCTTCGGCTTGATGTTCCTCGCGGGCGAGGTCTCGACGGGCATCGGCACGGCGGCGAACTGGCTCCTGGACAACACGGGCGCGTTCGCGGGCCTGGTCCTGGGCGGCCTGTTCCTCCCCCTGGTGATGCTGGGCCTGCACCAGGCCCTGATCCCCATCCACACCACGCTCATCGAGCAGCAGGGCTTCACGGTCCTGCTCCCCATCCTGGCGATGGCGGGAGCGGGCCAGGTGGGTTGCGCGATCGCGGTCTACAAGCGCCTGCGACACAACACCTCAATCCGTACGACGATCAAGTCGGCGCTCCCCGCAGGCTTCCTGGGAGTGGGCGAACCCCTGATCTACGGCGTCTCGCTCCCCCTCGGCCGCCCCTTCATCACGGCATGTGTGGGCGGCGCGGCGGGCGGCGCGTTCATCGGCTTCTTCTCGATGATCGGCGACAAGGTCGGCTCCACGGCGATCGGCCCTTCGGGCTGGGCCCTGTTCCCGCTCCTGGACGGCAACCAGGTCCTGGGCCTGACGATCGCGATCTACGGCGGCGGCCTGCTGGTCGGCTACGTGGTGGGCTTCGTCGCGACGTACTTCTTCGGGTTCAGCAAGGAGATGCTGGTGGAGTTGAACGTCGACGACACGAGTGCTGCCGCCCCGGAGCAGGTCGTGGCAGGTTCCCCCGCCACGCCCACGGACCCGGCCAAGGCACCGGCGGCGGTCTGACACTCCGGCACCCGAAGGCGGCATCCAGAGGCGGGGCCCCCCCCCCCCCGGGGGGGCCCCCCCCCCCCCCCCCGGCCCCCCCCCCCCCCCCGGGGGGGGGCGCCCCCCCCCCCCCCCCGGGGCCCCCCCCCGGGGGCCCCCCCCGGGGGGGGGGGGCCCCGCCTCACGCCCTCGCCCGTACCGGTCTCCGGAGCAGGTAGACGCCCGCGGTCGAGACCAGGACCGCCATGCACGCGATGAACACGAGACCCGCACCCTCCAGACCCATCGGCCCCGTCAGTACGCCCACCCCGATGACCGGCAGCGAAATGCCCGTGTACGCGACCACGAACAGCGTCGAGATCACCGCCGCGCGCCGGTCCACGGGAGACGCCTCGGCCACCGCCGACAGCGCCCCGCGAAACGCGAGACCCTGCCCGCACCCGCCGACCAGTGCGCTGAGCACCACCAGCGGCAGCAGGTCCCACCGCAGCGCGCCCGCGAGCAGCGCGAGGCCGACGAGAAGACCGGCGCAACCCAGTGGCAGTGATCGCCCCACGCCGACCCGGCCGATCGCCAACTGCCCGGCGGTCGAGGCGAAGAAGGCCAGCGCGACGACAAGACCGCTCACGGCGTGGTTGTCCACGTTCAGGGACTGTGCGAGGAACGCCGGGCTGACCGAGGTGAACACCCCGAACAGCGCGAACCCCACGAACGAGGCGATCCCCGCGGGCACGAACACCGCCCGCACCTGCGGGGGCAGGCCGGGCCGCTTCGGGCGTACCGTGCTCAGCGGCCGCGGCTCCCGTACGGTCTCCGGAAGCCGCAGCAGGACGGCGGCCGCGCCTGCGACCAGTGCGAGGTGCACGGCGAACGGCAAGTACAGCGGCCAGGCGGCGTACTGCGCGAGCACACCGGCGAGCAGTGGACCGCAGCCAAGACCGCCCATGTTGGCAGCTGTCGCCACGAAGGTGGCCCGGGAGGCGCCGACGTGCGGTGCCGAGTCCATCACGTACGCCGTGGCGGCCCCGGTGAACAGTCCGGCGGACAGTCCCGAAAGCAGCCGCCCCGCGTACAACCAGCCGATCCCGACGGCGCACAGGAAGCAGACGGCGCTCGCCGCCGCGCATCCCAGGCCCCACAGCAGCACCGGTCGTCTGCCCACGGCGTCCGAGACGTTGCCCGCAAGCAGCAGCACGCCGATGACCCCGAAGGCGTACACGGCGTACACGACGGTGACCGTCAGCTCGGAGAACCCGAACTTTTCCCGGTAGAGGCCGTAGAGGGGGGTCGGCAGTGTCGTGCCGGCCATGCACACGGCGAAAACCGCTCCGCTGAGGAGGCACTGGCGCCAACGTCGGTGATCAACGTCCATGCGCCGACGCTAACCTCGCACACGCGTCGCTCACGGCCGCCGCTCGGAGTCGTCCGCGAACTTCCCCGGAATTGTCCTTGATCGGTAACGGACTCAACCCCGGTGCATCCTTCGGCCGCCGAACCTCGTCCTGCCATGTGGTCGCAAGTGACCAGGGTTCGGCGAGGGACTGTACGCAAAGGGGCGGACATGGCGCGGCACAGTGGTGGGCGGGGCTGGTACAGCAAGATGGTCGGGGCGGCGCTCGGGGTGACGATCCTCGCCACCGGCGCATCGGTGTGGACCGCACAGGCCTCGGGCGACTCACCGACGGCGAAGGCGCCGACCAAGGCCGTCAAGCCGGTCTCCACGACCATCGCGCACTCCTCGGATGCGGGGAAGCGCGGCGTCAACCTCACCATCGACGACGGCCCCGACCCCAAGTGGACGCCTGAAGTACTCGCCGTGCTGCGGGAGTACGACGTGAAGGCCACCTTCTGCATGGTGGGGACGCAGGCCGAGGCGCACCCGGACATGGTCAAGAAGGTCGTCGCGGCCGGGCACCGGCTGTGCGACCACACGGTGTCGCACAACACGGGCATGGACAAGGACTCCAAGGCCTACCAGTCCCAGCAGATACTCGACGCCGAACGCATGATCACCAAGGCGTCCGGGGGCGTACGGCCGATGTACTACCGCGCGCCCGGCGGAGCCTTCACCCCCTACAGCCGCAAGCTCGCCGCCGACCGGGGGATGCGCCCGCTGGGCTGGAACGTGGACACCAAGGACTTCGAGCGACCCGGCACGAACGCCATCGTCGCCACCGTCCAGCGGGAGCTGCCCAACGGCCCCACGCTCCTCTTCCACGACGCGGGCGGCGACCGCACCCAGACGGTCGAAGCCCTGCGCCGTCTCCTCCCCCAACTCAAGGAGCAGGGCTACACCTTCGGCTTCCCGGTACGCTGAGCGCCACGGCCCGGCCCCGGCCCGGACCCCACCCTGACCCCGCTACGCGGCGCGGTCCGCCACCTCGTTCTGTCCCGAGTATCGCGCTTCCGCCCGGTGGCAAGATCCCTGGCGGTGACGATGCCTCGCGGGCGGGTGTGGCGCCCGTGTCCGTTGTTGGCATCGGGCTGCATCTGTTCTTCGCGCCGAGCCGGGAGGAGGTGCAGTGGGCGGCGGACAGCACGGACTCCGACGAACATCAGCTGACCCTGCTGCTGGCGTTGAAGTCGTACCAGCGCAACTGGAAGGACCTGGCCTTCTACCGGCCGCCCAAGCAGACGAAGTACGTGCACATCGACGCCCTGTTCGGCGAACCCGGCACGAAGGGGAAGGTCGGCGTGATCACCGCCTACTGCAGAGGGGTGCAGAAGTGCCCGTCATGGGTCAACAGCTAGCGGCCATCTCCCCAGATGCGCTGTCCCGTACGCAGTGCGCCGTCGCGGCTGCGTTGTGGCACTACACGACCACTCCGGTCGCCAAGCCGTACTACGTGCGCGGGTGCATCCCAGACCTGAACGGGCCGCGGGTGACTGTAGCGCTGTGGACCGGTCCCGCGGCGCGCGAGAAGAAGAACCTCTTCCTGTCCATCCCACTGGTATCCGAAGGTTCGCCCCTCTCGGCGACGCAAGTCACCCTAGGGCTGCTGCGGCTGGGCCGGGGAACTCATATGTTCGGCTTCACCGGCCACCGCTTCGATGGCAAGCGCGTCCTCAACGGCAGCGCGTTGGTCGAGGGCGTCGCAGCGGTATCACCACCTGGAGAGAGCGGCGGACGGCCGGAAGTGAGAGGCTTCTACTTCGAGCGCCCCGGGCAGTTGAAGAAGTACTGAGCCGACCCGGAGCCCATTGTCTACAGGCAACCAGTGCGCCAAGAGCGGACGCCATCACCCGGAGCAGCGGCTGGAGACTTAAGCCGGCGCGCCTCACTTCCCGCCCGGCGCGCGGAGCGGCTCGGAAGTGTCGGCAAACGATCGTCTGAATCTCATGCCGGAGCGTGGCCTCAAGGTCGAGAAGTACCGCAAGGGCCGCGCCCGGACAGACGGGGCTCTCGCACCCCGTGGGCACTTCAAGGGCCACGGGGAGTGGTCAGCCACGGACGGTGGTGTCCTCATGGCCGTCGAGATCACTTCCCACGACACTGACACCGACCGCCGGCACCGCATCGACAAGCCCGTCGGGTACGCAGAGGCCGGTATCCCCGTCTACCTCCTCATTGACCGGGACAACAACACCCTCACTGTCTTCAGTGACCCGAAGGACGGGGCGTACCAGCAGAACCCCTCGTATCCGTACGGCGCCGACGTCGCGCTCCCCGACCCCGTCGGCATCACCCTGGACACCGAAGAGCTCAAGGACTACACCGACTGATCCCGCCCCCTCTCCGGTCGCCTTCGGGACATACTTCTTCGGGACATACTTCCGCCGTTCCGGCGTACGGGCGCAGACCGCTCGGGGAACCGAGATGGCCGACGCGCCGCCGGTGCCCGCCGGCTCCCCCGCCACGCCCGCCCCTGCCCCCTGGCCAGAGCGTCGCCCCTGCCTCGCGTCACCCCCGTGGACGGCCGAAGTCATGCTGTCCGAAAGGCCCTTCATCCCCGCCCGGATCGCCGCGACCACCTACCGAAGGCCACCCGACGTATCGAAGATGACACCGCACGTCATCACGTCATCGAAGCGGCATAACCGGAGGGGACCTTCATGACCGAGCCCAACGAGCCCGACGAACAGCAGATCTCCGAAGCCCTGGGCGCCGCCGCCCGCATCACCCTCGCGCCCGGCCCCAGGGAGGTCTACGAGGCCGCCCCCGACCCGGACCAGGAGTGGGCGTTACCCGGTGGCATGGCCTGGGTGTACCTCGCCGACCCCGAGGGCGGGCTCACCCGGCCGGTGATCCTCAGCGACGGCTTCAACACCGGGCCCAGCGACCTGAACTTCTTGTGGGAGGGCCTGGAGCGGGGCGGGTACCCGCTCATCAGCGAGCTGCGGCAGCGCGGACGCGACGTCGTCCTGCTCGGCTTCGACGAGCGCAGCGCCTCGATCCTGGACAACGCCAAGGTCGTCAGGTCCGCCGTCCTGGAGGCGCTCGCGCGGCGCACCGGCGGCCACCCGCTCGCTGTCGGCGGCTTCAGCATGGGCGGTCTTGTCACGCGGTACGCGCTCGCCAGGATGGAGCACGAGGGCGTCGACCACCAGACCGCGCTGTACTTCTCGTACGACAGCCCGCATCGCGGCGCCTGGATCCCCATCGCGCTCCAGTCGTTCGCGCACTACATCCGGCGGCTCAACGCGGCCTTCTCGAACCAGATGAACAGCCCGGCCGCGCGGCAGCTGCTGTGGCAGCACATCTCGGAATGGAACGACACCCCCGAGACCGACAAGGAGCGCGTCGAGTTCCTCGCCGAGCTGGAGCGGGTCGGCGGCTGGCCACAACGGCCGATGAAGATCGGCGTGGCCAACGGCGTGCGTACCGGCGAGGGCAACGGCATCGCCCCCGGCGAGCGGGCGTTCCACGGCAAGGGCCTCGCCATCACCGGCACCCACCTCTACACCCAGTCCGCGGGCGAGGACCAAGAGGGCCAACTCGTCGCCCAGCTACGGGTCGTGACCCTGCGCAAGCCACAGATCCGCACCTCGGGCCTGCCCGAGACCGACGGCGCCCCGGGCGGCATCCTGGAGGGCTTCGGCATCCTCGCGGACGAGCTGGACAAGATCCCGGCCATCATCGGCCTCGGCTCGGAGGCGGAGATCCGCGAGCACTGCTTCGTCCCCGCGGTCAGCGCGGTCGCCCTCCGCGACATCGACACCCACGAGAAGCTGTACGAGCCCTTCCCGGAGAGCTCCGGGGAGAGCGAGCTCGACGAGTACCTCTGCGCCTCCCAGAACGAGGGCCACACCCTGGTCACGGAGGAACTCGGCAGCTGGCTCCTGGACCGGCTGCCGTAGCCCCGGCAGGACCGGCAGCACCGGTCGGGCGGCCCCGCCGAAGCGGGGCCGCCCGGCCACCCTCATGCCCCTACGGAGTCGTGAACAGCCACCACTGGTCGGTCCCGTTCTGCGAGCAGAAGAACGACTGCCACTGGCCCGCCTGCTGGCCGTTGTTGCCCGCGACCCAGCAGGACTCGTAGATGGCGTACGGGCCGTACACGCCTCGCGGCGCCGACGCCGACGTGGCGGCGGGGCCGTGGTGCGAAGTGACGGCCGCGGACGAGGCGCCGGCCGTCATCAGCAGTCCTGCCGCCGCGGTCACCGCAACGGCCGCGATCCGAAGGACGCTCTTGCTCATGCGCATGGTGTCTCCCTACTGAGAGGAGTCGGGGCCGGACCCCCTTGGGCCAGCCTCCCCTCACAAGTACCGGCCGCATACCCGCCCTGACCAGGCACTCAGCCCGTCATTCACTCGTGTGAGCTAGGAAGAATCGATCTCTCACCGGGGAGCCGGGGACACGTTCCGTCACCGCGAACGCCGCAGGGGCGGCACCCTCCCGAAGGAGAGTGCCGCCCCTGCGTACGAGCTGCCCGTACAGAAAGGCGCGTACGGACTACGTGCTCAGGACGAACCGATCCGCGAGGATCAGAAGTCCATGTCACCGCCCGGCATACCGCCGCCGGCCGGCGCAGCGCCCGCCTTTTCCGGCTTGTCGGCGATGACGGCCTCGGTGGTGAGGAACAGCGCGGCGATCGACGCGGCGTTCTGCAGGGCAGAGCGCGTGACCTTCGCCGGGTCGAGGATGCCCTCGGCGATCATGTCGACGTACTCACCGGTCGCGGCGTTCAGGCCGTGGCCGATGGGAAGGTTGCGCACCTTCTCGACGATGACGCCACCCTCAAGGCCGGCGTTGACGGCGATCTGCTTCAGCGGGGCCTCGAGGGCCAGCTTCACAGCGGCGGCACCCGTGGCCTCGTCGCCCTCGAGCTCAAGCTTCTCGAAGACAGCGGCGGCCTGGATGAGGGCCACGCCACCACCGGCGACGATGCCCTCTTCGACGGCGGCCTTCGCGTTGCGAACGGCGTCCTCGATGCGGTGCTTGCGCTCCTTGAGCTCGACCTCGGTCGCGGCACCGGCCTTGATGACGGCCACGCCGCCCGCGAGCTTCGCCAGGCGCTCCTGGAGCTTCTCGCGGTCGTAGTCGCTGTCCGAGTTCTCGATCTCGGCGCGGATCTGGTTGACGCGACCCTGGACCTGGTCGCTCTCACCGGAGCCGTCGACGATCGTGGTCTCGTCCTTGGTGATGACGACCTTGCGGGCGCGGCCGAGCAGGTCGAGACCGGCGTTCTCCAGCTTGAGGCCGACCTCCTCGGAGATGACGGTGCCACCGGTGAGGATGGCGATGTCGCCGAGCATGGCCTTGCGGCGGTCACCGAAGCCCGGAGCCTTGACGGCGACGGACTTGAAGGTGCCACGGATCTTGTTGACGACCAGGGTCGACAGGGCCTCGCCCTCGACGTCCTCGGCGATGATCAGCAGCGGCTTGCCGGACTGCATGACCTTCTCGAGGAGCGGAAGGAGGTCCTTCACGTTCGCGATCTTCGAGTTCACGATCAGGATGTACGGGTCGTCGAGCGACGCCTCCATACGCTCCATGTCCGTGGCGAAGTACGCCGAGATGTAACCCTTGTCGAAGCGCATACCCTCGGTGAGCTCAAGCTCGAGCCCGAAGGTCTGCGACTCCTCGACAGTGATGACACCTTCCTTGCCGACCTTGTCCATCGCCTCGGCGATGAGCTCGCCGATCTGGGTGTCGGCGGCGGAGATGGAGGCCGTAGAAGCGATCTGCTCCTTGGTCTCCACGTCCTTGGCCTGCTCGAGCAGGGCGCCCGAGACGGCCTCGACGGCCTTCTCGATGCCACGCTTGAGGGCCATCGGGTTGGCACCGGCGGCTACGTTGCGCAGGCCCTCGCGGACCAGCGCCTGCGCCAGGACGGTCGCGGTCGTCGTGCCGTCACCGGCGACGTCGTCCGTCTTCTTCGCGACCTCCTTGACCAGCTCGGCGCCGATCTTCTCGTACGGGTCCTCGAGCTCGATCTCCTTGGCGATGGAAACACCATCGTTGGTGATCGTGGGGGCACCCCACTTCTTCTCGAGGACGACGTTGCGACCCTTGGGGCCCAGGGTCACCTTGACGGCGTCGGCGAGCTGGTTCATGCCGCGCTCGAGGCCGCGCCGTGCCTCCTCGTCGAACGCGATGATCTTGGCCATGTGAAGTGGTCCTCCCGGACGGGGTGGAAACGCAAACGGATCGGGGCTGCGCCCGCGACGGACGGCCTGCGTGCCGTGTGGTTCCTTGCCCCACCCGGCCCGCGGGCCTCGCTGACCCGACCCAAGTTCTGTCACTCTCACTGGGAGAGTGCTAAGCCCAATGATTAGCACTCGACCCCTACGAGTGCAAGCGCCTCTCATGGATCCCCCGGGTGTACGGGGGTGCGTGTATGGGGGTGCGTGTACGCGGATAGCAGGTGGGGACGCACGAGGGGCCCGCACCCCTGCCGGGATGCGGGCCCCTCGTCACTAGTTGAAGTCGCTGGCCGATCGCGCCGAGATCAGACGGCGAGCTTGACCATGTCCGCCTGCGGACCCTTCTGGCCCTGCGAGATCTCGAACTCCACTCGCTGACCTTCTTCAAGGGTGCGGTAGCCGTCCATCTGAATCGCGCTGTAGTGGACGAATACATCCGCACCACCGTCGACCGCGATGAAGCCGTACCCCTTCTCCGCGTTGAACCATTTGACGGTGCCCTGAGCCATGCCTAACTCCCCTATTACTGGCCCTTGCACGGGCCCGCACTTCGCGGACCCGGGTCAGACCTCACCCCCCCAATGGGTTGTGGAGGCGTGCGCCGGAACGCGTCGACCGCGGCTGAATGTATCTGTCCAACTGCCCTCTGCAACAGGGCAATCGGACGAGAATTCTGGGCACGCGCGATCGGTAATATGCGGAGAATTTGCCGGAATTCAGGGCAAGTCGGGCCAGACAAAGGCCGCAAGAGGCTCAAAAGGGCAGGGCACTTTGGCTACTTCTTGTCGGCCTCGGGCCAACTTCGTATATGCGCTCGGCACAGACGGGGAAGCTCGCTTCCCAACTGTACCGCGCTCAACCATACAGAATTGCCCCCTCCGCTTCTCTCGCGGAGGGGGCAATCAGGTTTACGCAGGGTGTTTCTTTAAAAGATCAGCCACCCGCGACGGCGGGAATGATCGAGACACCCGCGCCGTCCGGCGTCGCCGTCTCGAGACCCTGCTCGAAGCGCACGTCGTCGTCGTTCACGTACACGTTCACGAAGCGCCGCAGCTTGCCCTGATCGTCCAGGACACGGGCCGCGATGCCGGCGTGGTTCTTCTCCAGGTCGGCGATGATCTCACCGAGATTCGCACCCTCGGCGGCGACCTCGGACTGACCACCGGTGTAGGTGCGAAGAATGGTGGGGATGCGGACGTTGACGCTCATGGGGTTCACCTCGGTAACTCAGGGGGCGTGGAGCGCCCCGTCAGGGGCGCGGGGAACTGCGCGACCAGCCACAACGGCCCGCAGTCAAGCAATCAAGCTCAGCCTGCGAGCCCAGCGGCGCGGAACGCCTCGAGGCTAGGACGAATGGTCGCGGTGGCCTGGGACGTCTCGGCGACAGCGTCGAGAGTCTTGAGCCCATCCCCGGTGTTCAACACCACCGTGGTCAGCGACGGGTCGATGAGCCCCGCCTCGAGCAGCTTCTTCGTGACGCCCACCGTCACACCCCCCGCGGTCTCCGCGAAGATGCCCTCGGTCTGCGCGAGCAGCTTGATCGCGTCCACGACCTGCTCGTCGTTCACGTCCTCGACGGCCCCGCCCGTGCGGCGCGCGATGTCCAGGACGTACGGGCCGTCGGCCGGGTTGCCGATGGCGAGCGACTTGGCGATGGTGTTCGGCTTCTGGGGGCGCACGACGTCCTGCCCGGCCTTGAAGGCGGTGGACACGGGAGAGCAGCCCTCGGCCTGGGCGCCGAAGATCTTGTACGGCTTGTCCTCGACGAGGCCGAGCGTGATCAGCTCCTTGAGACCCTTGTCGATCTTCGTGAGCTGCGAACCCGAGGCGATCGGAATGACCAGCTGGTCGGGGAGGACCCACCCCAGCTGCTCGCAGATCTCGTACGCGAGGGTCTTGGAGCCCTCTCCGTAGTACGGCCGCAGGTTCACGTTGACGAAGCCCCAGCCCTCGCCCAGCGGGTCGCCGATGAGCTCGGAGCAGAAGCGGTTCACGTCGTCGTAGTTGCCCTCGATGCCGACGAGCTCGCCGCCGTAGACCGCGGCCATGACGACCTTGCCCTGCTCCAGGTCGTGCGGGATGAACACGCAGGAGCGGAAGCCGGCGCGGGCCGCCGCGGCGCCCACGGCACCGGCGAGGTTGCCGGTGGAGGAGCAGGAGAGCGTGGTGAAGCCGAAGGCGCGTGCCGCCTCGATGGCCTGGGCGACCACGCGGTCCTTGAAGGAGTGCGTCGGGTTGCCCGAGTCGTCCTTGACGAACAGCTTGCCCTGCTCGACGCCGAGTTCACGGGCAAGGTTGTCGGCCTTGACGAGCTTGGTCCAGCCGGGGTTGATGTTCGGCTTGGACGCCACGTCCGCCGGGACGGGCAGCAGGGGCGCGTAGCGCCAGATGTTGTCGGGGCCGGACTCGATCTGCTTCCGCAGCGCCTCGGGGTCCCCGGTCGGCAGGTCGTACGCCACTTCGAGCGGGCCGAAACAGGCCTCGCAGGCGAAGATCGGGCCGAGGGCGTAGAGCTCACCGCACTCGCGGCAGGAGAGGCCCGATGCGGGGCCGAGATCCACGGAGCCCGTGGAGGTGGAGGGGGTGGTGTCGTTCTGTGCGACAGTCTGCGCAGCCATGGAGGCGAGGCCCTTTCTCCTCATCTTCCCCGCGGCGCATCTCGCCGCGAGACGGAATTGGCACCTTCCCCACCGAGACCTCGCGTGCGCGGTCGGCGGGATGGTTGCCGGGGCTTCAACGGGCCGTATCCCTCTGCCCCTCTGGATGAGCGGTATGGCGCCGGGCTCGCGGGCTCCGGGCATTTGTTACGCGACGACCCCCGACATGCGATGGTCATTCGCGTTGTTCAAGACTGTAACCGACGGCCTGGACGGTTGAGATAGTCGTCCGAACCGCGAGATGGATCACATGTAGGTCCCACACAGGCCACACACCGGAGGAGCAACCCGTGCTGGAAGAGGCCGAGCGCTGGCTGACCAGGCGTTCCTGGTCCGTCGCCGACCGTCCGCTCAGCGCCCTCGTCGCCGCCAAACGAGCGTCGGGGGCCACGGTGAGTGTCGTGCTGCCCGCGCTCGACGAGGAGGGGACGGTCGGCGGGATCGTCGCCTCGATCCGCCGTGAGCTGATCGAGAAGGCGGCCCTCGTCGACGAGCTCGTGGTGCTCGACTCCGGCTCGAAGGACCGCACCGCCGAGGTCGCGCGGGACGCGGGCGCGCGGGTCGTGCACCGGGACGACATCCTGCCGCGCATCCCCGCGGTGCCCGGCAAGGGCGAGGTCCTGTGGCGCTCGCTCCTGGTCACCGAGGGTGACATCGTCGCGTTCGTGGACGCGGACCTGAAGGAGTTCTCGGCGGACTTCGTCACCGGGATAGTGGGCCCGCTCCTGACCGAGCCCGACGTGGCCTTCGTGAAGGCGATGTACGACCGTCCCCTGGAGGGGAGCGCGGGCCAGGGCGGCCGGGTCACCGAGCTGATGGCGCGCCCGCTCCTGAACATGCACTGGCCCCAACTGGCGGGCTTCGTCCAGCCGTTGGGCGGCGAGTACGCGGCCCGCAGGTCCCTCCTGGAGCAGCTGCCGTTCCCCGTCGGTTACGGAGTGGAGCTCGGCCTGCTCGTCGACGCGCTGCACACGGTGGGCCTCGACGCACTCGCGCAGGTCGACGTCGGCGTGCGCAAGCACCGGCACCAGGACGGGCAGGCGCTCGGCCGGATGGCGGCGGCGATCTACCGGACGGCGCAGCTGCGCCTCGCGCGCGGCCATCTCGTACGCCCCGAACTCACCCAGTTCGAACGGGGCGAGCAGGGGTTCGAGCCGCGCACCCATTCGGTGGACACGGAGGAGCGCCCACCGATGGCCGAGATCGCGGAGTACGCCGCCCGCCGCGTGGCGTAACCACCCTTATTGGGCATTTTGTCTACATTCCCCACTTATGTGGGTCAGACAGGTAATGGAAAGCGCGCGACGCATCGGTGGCGTGGCCATGGCCACCGCCACACTCGCGGCAGGGGCGCTCGGCGCCGCCGCCACTGCGCCCGCCGCGGCGGATGTGATCGAACCCTTCGCCAAGCGCTACGACGAATCGCTGTACGGCGACTTCAAGACCATCGGCAACACGGTCATGGGCTGCCCGACGACGCCCGCGGACATGGCGGCGCGCTGCGCCACCGCCGCGGGCGGCCAGGGCAAGGACAACAACAACACCTTCGTCATGCGGCGGATCAACACCGCGGGCATGGACCCCGACCACGGATCGAGCACCGGCCGGGTCGCGATCCCGCCCGGCGCGAAGGTCGCGTACGCACGCCTCTTCTTCGGCGGCAACGACGGCACGTACAAGGGTCCGAGCGGCGCGCAGCTGGCGCGCTGCGACATCTCGGGCGCCAATGTGCTGCCGTCCCCCGGTGACCCGCTCGCCGCAGTGCCCGCGGTCAGCGTGGCCGGCGCCACCCCCTCCAACGTCACCCCGTCCCACCTGGTCAAGGACCCGGCGTCGACCAACGGCCCGCACTACTACACCGGCGAGGCCGACGTCACCGGCCTCTTCAGCGGCGTGACCGGCACCGGAACGCCCGTCCCCGTCGCGGTCGGCGACATCTGGGCGCCCACCGGCAAGGGCTGCGTCGCGGGCTGGTCCCTCACCGTCGTCTACAAGTACGACGCGCCGAACGACGACTACGCCCCCGACCGCCGCAACGTCTACGTCTACGGCGGCCACGTCCTCCAGCGCTCCACCTCGCCCGCCACCAGCGTCAAGGTCGACGGTTTCTACCGCACTGACGGCAAGCCGCGCGCCAGCGTCACCGCGTACGAAGGCGACTGGAACACGCCCGGCGACCGCTTCCGGGTCGGCGGCCAGAACATCACCGAGGCACACACGGGCAACACCAACAACTTCTTCATCAGCGAGGACGACGGCGCCCTCGCCCCGAAGATGACCAACAACCTGTCCATCGACGCCAAGGAGTTCGACGTCACGGGCAGCGGGACCCGCGCCCCGGCCGCCGCCGAGCCGATCCCGGTCGGTTCGACCTCCACGACGCTGAGCTTCTCCACGAAGGGCGACACCTACGTCCCCTCGGCCCTCGCGCTCTCCGTCCCGGTCCCCGACCTGGAGGTGACGAAGACCGCGAGCCCCAAGACGGTGAAGCCGGGCGGCACCCTGACCTACACGGTCAAGGCGAAGAACATCAGCAAACTCCCCTATCCGAACGCCAAGTTCAGCGACGACCTGACGGACAACCTCGACGACGCGACGTACAACCACGACGCGAAGGCGAGCACGGGCGACGTCTCGTACACCAAGCCGAAGATCAGCTACACCGGCGACATCCCCGCCGGGCGGACGGCCACGGTGACGTACTCCGTCAAGCTCAACGACCCCGTCAGCGGCGACGGCAAGCTGCTCAACGACGTCGACGTCGCGTCCCCGCGCTCCAACTGCGACGCGGGCAGCACCGACCCCCGCTGCGGGGCCGCGCCTGTCATCTCGCGCACGCAGCCGAAGCTCACGGTCACCAACGTGCCCGCGCGGCGGACCGCACCCGTGTGCAGCGACGTCAAGAACACGATCACCCTCAAGAACCCCTCGGGCAGCACGCGCACCGGAGCCACCGCTTCCTGGCAGGTGACGCCGGGCTCCAAGCCCGTGGCGAGCAGCGGGAAGGTGACGAAGCAGGGCTCGAAGTACGTCTGGAAGGGCGACGTCCGTCCGCACGGCAAGGTCACCGTCACCCAGCAGGTCAAGGTGTCCTGCACTGCCGGAGCGGTCAGGGTGATCACCGTGACCGCCCCCGGCAGCAACTGCCCCAGGTCCGTCCGGGGCGGCGACGACCCGTGCACATCGGCGATCCTCGCCCAGCGGGTGCAGGCGCGCCCCGCCCCGCAGGAGCCGGGCAAGAACGCCAGGCAGGGGCAGCCGGGCAGCGCGCTCGCCGAGACCGGCAGCGACTCGCACACCTTCCTGTACGCGGGCCTCGCGGTGTCGCTGTGCGTGCTCGGCACGCTGGCGGTGGCGGCGGCGAGGAGCAGGCGGGACTGAGTGAGGAGCAGGCGGGACTGATCGCGGGTCTCTGAACGTATACGGCCGGGCCCCTCCAGGGTCCGGCCGCACGTTTGAGGCATTCCGGGAGGGGCTAAGTTTCGCGACATGGTCTCCGAGCACGTCGCCGCCGCCGCCCAGGTACTCGTCGCGTCCAACCGCGGCCCCGTCACCTACGCCCTCGAAGAGAACGGGGAGCTGACGGCCAAGCGGGGCGGTGGCGGACTCGTCTCGGGCCTGAGCGCGATCGGCGGCTCCGGCGACCCCGACGGCTCCGGCGGGGGCACCGAAGCCCTGTGGGTCTGCGCGGCCCTGGGGGACGGCGACCGGGAGGCCGTGCGGCGCGGGGTCGGTGAGCCAGGCGTACGGATGCTCGACATCGACGCGGGCTCGCACGACGGGGTGCACGCCGACGCGTACAACGGCATCGCGAACTCGGTCCTGTGGTTCGTCCACCACATGCTCTACCAGACGCCGCTCGAACCGGCCTTCGGCACGGAGTTCCGGGACCAGTGGGCGTCGTACGAGACCTACAACCGGGCCTTCGCGGAGGCGCTCGCGGAAAGCGCGGCGGACGGGGCGGCGGTCCTCGTCCAGGACTACCACCTGGCGCTGGTGCCGGGGATGCTGCGCGAACTGCGCCCCGACCTCCGCATCGGCCACTTCTCCCACACCCCCTGGGCCCCGGTCGACTACTTCCGGATGCTGCCCGACGACATCGCGGAGCAGCTCCTGCGCGGCATCCTCGGGGCCGACAGGGCGGCGTTCCTGACGGGACGGTGGGCGGACGCGTTCACGGCGTGCTGCGTCGACGTCATCGGCGGTACGTCGGGTACGCGGATCGGGGTGCACGGGCTCGGGGCGGACGCGGATTTCTTGCGGGAGCGGTCGCGGCGGGGGGATGTGGAGGAGCGGCTCGTCGGGTTGCGGGAGCAGGTGGGTCTCGGCCGGAAGGTGATCGTCCGGGTGGACCGGACGGAGCTTTCCAAGAACATCGTGCGGGGGCTGCTCGCGTATCGGCAGCTCCTTGAGGATCACCCCGAGTGGCGTGAGCGGGTGGTGCATGTCGCGTTCGCGTACCCGTCGCGGCAGGACCTCGCGGTGTACCGCGACTACACGGCGGAGGTGCGGCGGGTCGCCGACGAGATCAACTCCGAGTACGGGGTGGCGGGTTGGACTCCGGTCGTGCTGCACGTGAAGGACGACTTCGCGCGGTCGCTCGCCGCGTATCGCCTCGCGGACGTGGCGCTGGTGAATCCCATCCGGGACGGGATGAACCTTGTTGCCAAGGAGGTGCCTGTCGTCTCCGACGAGGGGTGTGTGCTTGTGCTTTCCCGGGAGGCGGGGGCGTACGAGGAGCTGGGCGAGGATGCGGTGGTCGTGAACCCGTATGACGTGACGGGCACCGCTTCGGCTCTGCACGTGGCGCTGACGATGCCGGTGGAGGAGCGGGCAGAGCGCACGAAGCGGCTCGCTGCGGCGGCCACGGCGTTGCCTCCGGCTCAGTGGTTCCTGGACCAGTTGCGGGCGCTGGGGGCCTGATTTCTCCCCGACAAGAAATCCGTCCAACCCCCGCCCACGTTTGTCCATGGGCCCGGGGACCCCCACCTCGCTACCTTCCCGGCATGTCCCTACGCCGCCGCACGAGCACCGTGGCCCTCACAGCCCTCGCCCTGGCAGGGGCCATCACCACGCCCGCCACCGCTGCCAAAGCGGCCACGTACTACGTCGACTGCCAGCGAGGCGACGACGCCGCGCAAGGTACCTCCGCCGGAACGGCCTGGCGGAGTCTCGCCAAGGCCGGCGCTCACACATACCGCCCCGGCGAGAAACTCCTCCTGAAGCGCGGCACAAGCTGCACGGGGGTGCTGGCTCCCAAAGGTGCGGGTGCGGCCGGCGCCCCCGTGCTGATCGACGCGTACGGCAGCGGGGCCGCCAAGCCCCGCATCCAGGCGAACGGCGCCCGCGCCGCCCTGCATCTCGTGAACACCGAGCAGTGGGAGATCCGGAATCTGGATCTCTCCAACACCGGGGCCGCCACCACCACCGACCGACGCGCCGGGCTCCTGGTCCAGCTCACCGACTACGGAACAGCGGAGCACTTCCTCGTCGACGGAGTAGACGTCCACGACGTGAACGGCGCCGACTTCAAGGACCCCGACCCCTCCGGGGGAATCCTCTTCGTCGTCCAGGGGACACAGACTCCCACCCGCTTCGACGGGCTCCGCGTCGAGGACTCCACCGTCCGCCGCGTCGACCGCACCGGCATCGGCACCATGTCGACGTGGGGCAGCGGCACGGATAACGACGCCCAACTGCTCTCCAGCGGAGTGGAGTTCGTACGCAACAAGGCCTACGACATCGGCGGCGACGGCATCGTCATCCACGAGACCCGCAAAGCCCGCGTCGAGCACAACTACGTCGACGGCTTCAACATGCGTTCGGCGGGCTACAACGCCGGCATCTGGGCCTGGGAGGCGCAGGACGCGCTCTACCAGTACAACGAGGTCACCGGTGGCCACGGGACGCGGGACTCGATGGCGTACGACATCGACGGCGGCAACGTACGCAACACCTACCGCTACAACTACAGCCACGACAACGAGGGCGGTTTCCTGCTCGTCTGCAACGGCGAGGACACCGTCAGCGACGGCAACCGCATCCACGACAACATCAGCGTCAACGACCGGAACACGACGTCCCCTTACGGCGTGATCTCCGTCGTCTGCGGGGCCGCCACCGATACGCAGGTCTATCGGAACACCGTCGTCACGAACCGCGCCGACACCGCTCTCGTCTCCAACAACGGACCCACCGGCGTCACCTTCCGCGACAATGTCTTTGTGGGCGCCCCTGGCGCCGGATCGCCCGTCAAGGACACCGTCAGCACCTTCAGCAGCAATCTGTACTGGAACACCAGTCAGCCCCGCGACACCACCGGCGTCACCGCCGATCCCCGATTCGCCGACACGTCACCGGACGCGCCCGGTGACATACGGCTCAAGTCCGGATCCCCCGCTCGCGGGCTCGGCACGGCCGTCGACGACGGGACCACCCGCGACTACTTCGGCAACCTGATCCCAGATCCGCCCAACCTTGGCGCAGATCAGGGGAGTTGAGCAGCCAGCGAGCCGAGCAGCCGCACCACGCCCTGCGGGCCGTCCACCACCAGGTCGGCCCGCTCGGCCAGTTCCTCGACCTCACCGCTTCCGCTGCACACCAGCAGGCCCCGCACCTGGTCCGATCGGAGCTTCTCCACTGCCGCGAAGGCGGGCAGGTCGCCCAGGTCGTCGCCCGCGTAGAGGACGGTCTCGGCGCCCACTTCGCGTACGTACTCGGCGAGGGCCACGCCCTTGTCCATGCCGGGTGGCCTCAACTCCAGGACCAGGCGGCCCGGTTCGACGATCAGGCCGTGGCGGGACGCCAGCTCGGCGAGCGGGTCGCGCAGGGCGTCGAAGGCGGCCTGCGGGTCGCGCGCGCGGCGGGTGTGGACCGCGACCGCGCGGCCCTTCTCCTCTGTCCACGTGCCGCGCCAGGCGCCGATCGCGTCCAGGAAGCCGGGCAGTTCGGCGCGCACGGACGCCACGCCGGGGTGCGGCTCGGCGGCGTGGACCGTGGAGGAGACGGCGTCCCAGCGCTCGGCGCCGTAGTGGCCGAGGACGACGAGGTGTTCGAGACCGGGGACTCCCGCGAGGCCGCCGTAGCGCACCGCCACGCCCGCCGGGCGTCCGGTGACCACCGCGACCGACCGCACCTTCGGCGCGAGCGCGGCCAGTACGGCAACGGCGTCGGGGTGGGCGCGGGCCTGCTCGGGGTCGGGCACGATCGGGGCGAGCGTGCCGTCGAAGTCGAGCGCGATCACGGCACGTTCGGGCCGTGCGAGGAGTGCGGCGAGGCCTTCGCGGCCGGCCGGGGTCACGGGTTCGGGCAGCTCGGCGGAGTAGGAGTACACAAGGTCACCCATGGGCCCGACCCTACGCTCAACGCTCCCCGCGCCGGGACTCCCTGACCCGCCGGAGTCGGTTGACGGTGACCGGATCGTGCGCGAGGGCGCGGGGGTCGTCGAGCAGGGCGTTCAGGAGCTGGTAGTAGCGGACCGGCACCATGTCGAGCTGCTCGCGGATCGCGCGCTCCTTGACGCCGGGACCTGCGACCCAGTCGCGCCGCTCCATGGCGAGAATCGCGCGGTCGCGCTCGGAGAGCCCGGCGGGCCCGGCGGCGTCCGGGGGTCCGTCGTCCTTGGCGTCGCTCATGCCCGCCACGCTATTCCGCGTTCTCCTCGGTCGCCGCGTTCGTCTGGATCTGGCCGAGGATCGACGCCGGATTGCCGTTCTTGTCGACGGCCTTGCCGATGTACTTCTTGATCTCGACGGAGACCTGCGCCCAGGACGTCTTGCCCACCGGGTACAGCTGCGAGGTGGGCAGCTCGTCCAGGAACTCGGCGAGCGCCTTGTCGTTCTTGTTGTCCGTCATCTCCTGCGCGGCGGAGGTCGTGACGGGCAGCAGGTCGTACTCGCGCGAGAAGTCCAGGACGTTCTTCTTGCTGTAGGCGAAGTCGAGGAACTTGCCGATCTCCTCGCGGTGGCCGTGCTGCTTGAAGGCCATCATCCAGTCGGCGACGCCCATCGTGGCCTTGGCATTGCCGTTCACCCCGGGCATCGGCACCATGCCGTACTTCACGCCCTTCTTCGCGGCCATCTGCATCAGCGTGGGATGGCCGTTCAACATGCCCACGTCGCCGCGCGTGAAGGCGGCGAAGGCCTCGGCGCGGTCGAGCTTGGCGGGGGGCGTGGGGCCGGTCAGACCCTTGTCGACGAGGTCGTTCTTCAGCCATTCGAACGTCTTTACGTTCTGCGTGGAGTCGATGTCGTACGTGCCGACGTTGTCGGTGTAGCCGCCGCCACCGCTGAGCAGCCACTGCATCGTCTCGGCCTGCGCCTCTTCCTTGCCGAGCGGCAGGGCGTAGGGGATCTTCACGCCGCGCGCCTTGAGCACCTTGGCGTCGGCCGCGAGATCGGTCCAGCTCTGCGGCGGGGTGAGACCGGCATCCTTGAAGATCTTCTCGTTGTAGAAGAGCAGGCGCGTGGAGGAGGCGAACGGCATTCCGTACTGGACGCGGTTGACCTCGCCCGCCTCGGAGAGGGGTGCCATGAAGTCGGCCTGGGTGGAGATCGAGACCAGGTCCTCGGTGCGGTACAGCTTGTCCTGCGCCGCATAGTCGGCGTACGCGCCGATCTGGGCCATGTCGGGGGCGTCGCCCGCCTTGACCATGTTCTTGACCTTGCGGTCGACGTCGGTCCAGGAGTAGACGCTGACATCGACCTTGATGCCGGGGTTCTCGGCCTCGAACTTCTCGGCGAGCTTGTCCCAGTACTTCTGGGAGCTGTTGCCCTTGGAGTCGCCGTAGTCGGCGGCCACCAGTTTGAGGGTGACATCGTCCGAGCCGCCGGGACCGCCGCAGCCGGCGAGCACCGCCGCCATACCCAGTGCGGATATCGCCGCCGTCAGTCCTGTCGCACGCCGCTGCACAGCCTGTTCCCACCCTCGATGATCTACGTGAACTGCGATTTTCCCCCGTGTACGCACACGAGGTCTACACCACTTCAGTATCGCTTGTGCAACGGGGTGCTGCTGACGTCCCACCATTGCCGAGAGGGCCGGGCGACTGCTAAGCACGTCCCGTTCGTGAAGTTCCGCACTGGCAAGGAGCCTTGGCGCATGTCGCGTACCGCAACAGAGATAGCAACCCAGCCCGCCTGCTGGCACCGGGCGGCCGAGGCCGCTCTCACCTTCGACGGACTGCCGAAGGCGGGCGAGCGGGTGGCCGTCACCGGGTGCGGGACGTCGTGGTTCATGGCCATCGCGTACGCGGCGCTGCGCGAGGCCGCGGGGCAGGGCGAGACGGACGCGTTCGCCTCGTCGGAGTTCCCCGCGGGCCGGACGTACGACCGGGTGGTCGCCATCACCCGCTCCGGTACGACGACGGAGGTCCTTGAGCTGCTCGGCCGGCTGAAGGGCGTGGTCCCGACGACGGCCCTCACCGCCACCCCCAGTCTGGGGACGGAGGCCTCCCCGGTCATGGACGCGGCCGACTCGGTGGCGGTCCTGGACTGGGCGGACGAGCAGTCGGTCGTCCAGACCCGCTTCGCGACGACCGCCCTCGCCTTCCTGCGGGCCGGGCTCGGCGACATCCCCGGCGTGAAGTCGGTCGCCGAGGCCGCGGCCGACGCGGAGCTCGCGGTGACGGACCCGTTGCCTCCGGCGGCGCTCGCCGCTGAGCAGTGGACGTTCCTGGGGCGCGGCTGGACGTACGGGCTCGCCCTCGAGGCGGCGCTGAAGATGCGGGAGGCGGCGGGGGCCTGGACGGAGTCGTACCCGGCGATGGAGTACCGCCACGGGCCGATCGCCATCACGGGGCCCGGTCGGGTGGCGTGGATGTTCGGGGTGCTGCCGGAAGGTCTTGCCGGTGATGTCGCCCGGGTGGGCGGGGAGCTGGTCGCCCGCCAGGAGGTGGACCCCCTGGCGGACCTGATCCGGGCCCAGCGGCTCGCGGTGGCCCTCGCGGAGTCGCGGGGCTTCGACCCGGACCGGCCCCGGAACCTGACGCGGAGCGTCATCCTGAGCTAGTAACCGCCGTTTCGCGGCGGATGTCTCCCCGCGCACTCACCCGATTACCCCGCATCACCCCCGAAGTGGACTAGACCTCTCGCGGGTCTCGCGCGAGACTGTCACCGTGAGACACGTCATCGCCCTAGATGTGGGCGGCACCGGAATGAAGGCCGCCCTGGTCGGGGCGGACGGCACGCTTCTGTACGAGGCGCGGCGGGCCACCGGCCGGGAGCGCGGGGCCGACGCCGTGGTCGAGACGATCCTCGACTTCGCCGCCGACCTCCGCGCCCACGGGATCGAGAAGTTCGGGGAACCCGCCGCCGCGGCCGGTGTCGCGATCCCCGGGATCGTCGACACCGAGCGCGGCATCGCGGTCTACGCCTCCAACCTCGGCTGGCACGACGTCCCCATGCGGGAGCTGCTCAGCCGCAGGCTGGAAGGCGTACCCGTGGCCCTCGGCCACGACGTACGCACCGGCGGCCTCGCCGAGGGCCGGATCGGCGCGGGCAAGGGCGCCGACCGGTTCCTCTTCGTGCCCCTGGGGACGGGGATCGCCGGGGCCATCGGGATCAACGGCGGCATCGAGCCCGGCGCCCACGGCTCCGCGGGCGAGATCGGGCACATCGTCGTACGCCCCGGAGGACCGCCCTGCGGCTGCGGCCAGCGCGGCTGTCTGGAGCGGCTCGCCTCCGCGTCCGCGGTGAGCGAGGCCTGGGCGGCGGCCAGCGGCGACCCCGACGCGGACGCCGCGGACTGCGCGAAGGCCGTGGAGTCGGGCGACCCGCGGGCCATGGAGGTCTGGCAGAACGCGGTCGACGCGCTCGCCGACGGTCTCATCACCGCCCTCACTCTGCTGGACCCGCACACCCTGATCATCGGTGGCGGTCTCGCCGAGGCCGGGGAAACCTTGTTCACACCCCTGCGGGCGGCCATGACGGCACGCATCGTCACGTTCCAGACCCAGCCCCTCATCGTCCCGGCCGCCCTCGGGGACACCGCCGGGTGCCTGGGCGCGGGCCTGCTCGCCTGGGATCTCCTCAGCGCCCCTGACCGCCCCATCGACTCCACGGAGGTAACCGCCTGATGGCCACTAGCAAGGTTCTCGCCGGTGCCCAGGTGGTCCTGCCCACCGGGACCGTCCCCAACGGCCGTGTGATCGTCGACGGCACGCGCATCGCCGGGAGCAGCCCACAAGACGCGGCGGTCATCGATCTCGCCCCCGGCCACTGGGTCGTCCCCGGCTTCGTCGACATCCACAATCACGGCGGCGGCGGTGCCTCCTTCACCTCCGGCACCGTCGACGACGTACTCAAGGGCGTCCACACGCACCGCCTGCACGGCACCACGACCGTCGTCGCGTCGACCGTCACCGGCGAGATGGACTTCCTCGCCCAGCGGGCGGGCCTGCTCAGCGAGCTCGCCGAGCAGGGCGACATCGCGGGCATCCACTTCGAGGGCCCCTTCATCTCGCCGTGCCGCAAGGGCGCGCACAGCGAGGCGCTCCTGCGCGACCCGGACCCCGCCGAGGTCCGCAAGCTGATCGACGCGGCCCGCGGCCGGGCGAAGATGCTCACGCTCGCCACCGAGCTGCCGGGCGGCATCGACTCCGTACGCCTCCTCGCGGAGCACGGCGTGATCGCGGCCATCGGCCATACGGACGCGACGTACGAGCAGACCGTGCAGGCCATCGACGCGGGCGCCACCGTCGCGACGCACCTCTACAACGCGATGCCGGCCCTCGGTCACCGCGCGCCGGGTCCGATCGCCGCGCTCCTGGAGGACGAGCGGATCACGGTCGAGCTGATCAACGACGGCACGCATCTGCACCCCGCCGCCTTCCAGCTGGCCTTCCACCACGCGGGCGCGGCCCGCACCGCCCTCATCACGGACGCGATGGACGCGGCGGGCTTCGGCGACGGGCGGTACATGCTCGGCCCGCTGGAGGTCGAGGTGCAGGACAGCGTCGCGCGGCTCGTCGATGGCGGCTCGATCGCGGGCTCGACGCTCACCCTGGACCGCGCGTTCAAGCGGTCGGTGACCATCGACAAGCTGCCGGTCGAGGATGTCGTGCGGACCATCTCCGCCAATCCGGCCAAGCTCCTCGGGATGTACGACGAGATCGGCTCGCTGGAGCCCGGCAAGAACGCCGACCTGGTGGTCCTCGACGCGGACTTCGAGCTCAAGGGCGTCATGCGCGAGGGCGAGTGGGTAGTTGCTCCCAATTAGGACCAACTCATGCGATTTCACCACTCGTTGAAAAGGCAACGGCGAGAGGCGGTTGGCCCGGACCCCTGGGCCAACCGGCTTCTGTTTGGCATGATCAGCCCCGAAAGAGGACGGCAGCAAGCGCGTTCTCCAGTGATCTCGGGGCTGATGGTCCCGGGTCTTTCGAGGGTGGGTGACAAGTGATCCTCACGGTCACGCTGAACGCCGCTCTCGACATCACCTACCGGGTCCCCGCCCTCACCCCGCACGCCTCGCACCGCGTCACCGAGGTCATCGAACGCCCCGGCGGCAAGGGCCTGAACGTCGCCCGCGTCCTCGCGGCCCTCGGCCACGACGTGACGGCGACCGGCTTCGCGGGCGGCGACACGGGCCGCACCCTGCACGACCGCCTCAGGCACGAGCCCCGCATCACGGACGCCCTCCTGCCCGTCGACGGCGCCACCCGCCGCACGCTCGCCATAGTCGACGCGGCGACCGGCGACACCACACAGCTGAACGAGCCGGGCCCGACCGTATCGCCCGCCGAGTGGGCCACGTTCCGGGAGACGTACGACGAGTTGCTGCGCGGCGGCGCATCCGCCGTCGCCCTGTGCGGCAGCCTGCCGCCGGGGGTCCCCGTCGGGGCGTACGCGGGCCTCGTACGCACCGCACGCGCCGCCGGGGTCCCCGTACTCCTGGACACCAGCGGGGAGCCGCTGCGCCGTGGCGTCGCCGCCCGCCCCGACATCGTCAAGCCGAACGCCGACGAACTCGCCGAGCTCACCGGCGCCCACGAGCCCGCCCAGGCGACCCGTGACGCCCGCCGCAGGGGCGCGCAGGCGGTGGTGGCCTCACTGGGCGCCAAGGGCCTGCGCGCCGTCACGCCGGACGGCACCTGGCTGGCGGTCCCGCCCACCCGCGTGCGGGGCAACCCGACAGGCGCCGGTGACTCGGCGGTCGCGGGCCTGCTCTCCGGCCTGGTGGAGGAACTGCCCTGGCCCGAGCGCCTCGCACGGGCTGTCGCGCTCTCGGCGGCGACGGTGGCCTCGCCCGTGGCGGGCGAGTTCGTGGCATCGACGTACGAAGACCTGCTCGCGCGGGTCGCGGTGACCCGGGAGGCCGCCGCGGCGTGACGACGCGCTGCACAACGGGCCTTGTCGGCCCAGGAATTGGGGACATCCACCATGCCACTCGTATCCACCGGCGAACTGGTCGCCGCCGCGCGCGCGGCAGGGCGCGGAGTCGCCGCCTTCAACGTGATCACCCTGGAGCACGCGGAGGCGATCGCCACGGGCGCGGAGCGGGCGGGCGCCCCCGCGATCCTCCAGATCTCCGAGAACGCCGTGAAGTTCCACGGCGGCCGCCTCTCCGCGATAGCCGCGGCGGCAGCGGCGGTGGCGCGGGACTCGGCGGCTCCCCTCTCCCTGCACCTGGACCACGTCACGGACCCGGAGCTGCTCCGGGCCGCGCACCCCGAGGGCTTCAGCTCGGTCATGTTCGACGCGTCGAAGCTGACGTACGCCGAGAACGTCAAGGCCACAGCGGACGCGGTCCGCTGGGGCCACGAGCGGGGCATCTGGGTCGAGGCGGAACTGGGCAAGGTGGGCGGCAAGGAGGGCGAGGCGCCGCTTGACGCGCACGCGCCCGGCGTACGGACGGACCCGGCGGAGGCGGCGTCGTACGTGGCCGCCACGGGCGTGGACGCGCTCGCGGTGGCGGTCGGCTCCTCCCACGCGATGACGTCGCGCACGGCATCCCTGGACCACGGGTTGATCGGTTCCCTCGCGGCGGCCGTACCCGTACCTCTCGTGCTGCACGGCTCAAGTGGCGTGCCCGACGCGGAGATCCGGGCCGCGGTGGCGTCCGGCATGGTGAAGATCAACGTGGGCACGGCGCTGAACACGGCGTTCACGGGTGAGGTGCGCGCCTACCTCGGCGCCCACGAGAAGGGCGTAGACCCCCGGAAATACCTCGCCCCGGCTCGCGAGGCGATGGCCGGGACGGTGGCGGGGTTCCTGGGGCTGCTGACGCAACCCCAGGAGTGACCTCAGGCGGGTGCGGAGGGCTCAGCCCTCGCTGCCCTCCACGAGCCACAACTGGTCGATGTTCGCCCCGGCCGTCCCGCACAGGTCGCTCTGAGCGCAGGTGAGCGTGATCGCGTTGGTGCCCTTGGTGAGCTGGACCACCGCCCAGGTGTTGGTCCAGCCCTTCTCCCAGTCCCCCTCCTCCGCCTTCGAGAAGTTCCCCATGTTCAGGGGTCGGGTCTGCTTCTTGCCGTTCACGAGGATGGTGGCGTTGGAGTCCTTGCCGGGAACGCCGTACTTCACGTGGAGGCTGTACGAGCCGCTCTTGGGGATGCCGTTGACGGACCACGTCACCTGGGCCCCGACCTTGTCGAACCCTCCTACGTAGACACCGCCGCCGGACTCCGCGCCCTCGATGTCCGAAGCCGTCGTCGTCCCGCCCTCGAGCTTCAGCGCCTTCGCGTCCGTCTTCGGGAGCTCGACCGGGTCCGCCGGGTCCTTCGACGGCTCCTTGCTGGGCTTCACCGTCTCGCCCTGCGTGGCGCCGCCCCCCGCTTCCTTGTCGTCGCCCTTGTCGTCGCCGGACAGCATCGCGGCGCCGATCCCGATGGCGACGACCGCGACGACCGCGATCGCGGCGATCAGGAGGCCCTTGGTGTTGGGGCCGCCGCCGCGACCGCCGGAGCCGCGGGACGCCGGGGTGTACTGCGGTGTCGCGGGGGCTCCGCCGGGCTGCGTCTCCGGAGCGGCGTAGTGCGCGTTCGGCTGGCCGTAGGCCTGCTGCTGCGGGGGCACCTGCTGGCCGTACGTGGGCGATGCCTGCGTGCCGTAGGCGTTGGGACGGCGGTCGCCGACCGCGCGCACCTGGTTGTACGAGGACCGCGTACCCGGGTATCCGTAGCCGCCTCCGCCGCTGGGCGGCGTGGCGCCGGCTGCCTGTCCGTCTTCGTACAGATAGCCGAACACGTCGTCGTCGCCCTCTGGCGCGTTCGGCGTCTGCTCGCCGTTGTTGCCGGGCGTCATTCCCAGGTCACTCCCTCATATCGCTGACCGGGGGAGCCTACCCGCTCCGGATGGGCCCAAGGGGTGGCGTAGGCCTCATCCGGCCCGTCTGTGCTGCTTGGCACGTGAGCGTTTCTCCACGTACATCCGCTGGTCAGCGGAGTGCAACACTTCGTCGGCCGACATCCCGCAATGCGCCCACCCGATCCCGAAACTGGCCCCTACCCGGACCGCACGCCCGTCCACCCGGATCGGCGGAATGATCGCGTTCCGCAGCCGCACCGCGAGGTCCTGCGCGTCGGCGCGACAGAGCCCGTCGGCGAGGACGACGAACTCGTCACCGCCGAGCCTGGCGACCGTGTCCCCGTCGCGCACGCCGCTGGTGAGCCGCCGTGCCACCTCGATGAGGACGGCGTCACCGGTGTGGTGCCCGAAGCGGTCGTTGATCGACTTGAAGCCGTCGAGGTCGCAGAAGAGCACGGCGAGGCCCTTCGTGCCGTCGTCCGTGCCGTCCCGCGCCTCGGGCGGCGCGACGGTGTGCACGTGATGGTCGAAGCCGTCGCCTTCCTGCCGGAGGGCGTGTGCGTTGTTCGAGCCGTAGTCGAAGCTGTGCTGCCCGTCGGCGTCGTACACGCCGTCGTACGCCGCGTCCAGCGAGTCCACCGCGCTCGGCTGGCCCGCGTGCGGCCTGCGGCAGAGACGGGCGCTGAGGCGGGAGCGCAGCTCGGCGGAGTTCGGCAGGCCGGTGAGGGAGTCGTGCGAGGCGCGGTGCGCGAGGTGGAGCTCGCGGCGCTTGCGGTCCTCTATGTCCTCGACGTGGGTGAGGAGGAAGCGCGGTCCGTCGGCGGCATCCGCGACGACCGAATTGCGCAGGGACACCCAGACGTACGTCCCGTCGCGCCGGGCCAGGCGCAGCTCGGCACGGCCGCCCTCGGCGGAGGTCCGCAGGAGGGTGCCGATGTCCTCGGGGTGGACCAGGTCGGAGAAGCTGTAGCGGCGCATCGCGGACGCGGGGCGGCCGAGGAGGCGGCACAGGGCGTCGTTCGTGCGCAGGATCCGCCCGTGCTGGTCGCCGCCCATCTCGGCGATGGCCATGCCGGAGGGGGCGTACTCGAAGGCCTGCCGGAAGGATTCCTCGCTCGCCCGCAGCGCCTGCTGCTCGCGCTCCAGGCGGACCAGGGCGCGCTGCATGTTGGCGCGAAGCCGTGCGTTGCTGATCGCGATCGCTGCCTGGAAGGCGTACATCTGGAGGGCCTCGCGGCCCCAGGCGCCGGGCTTGCGGCCGTTGCGCGGCCGGTCCACGGAGATCACGCCGAGGAGTTCACCGCCGGCGGCGCCCGTCGCGTACATGGGGGCGAAGAGGCGGTCGGACGGGTGCCACTCGTCCTCGAAGCGGGGGTCCGGTCCTTCGGTGTACCACTGCGGGACGTCGTCCTCGTCGAGGATCCAGCCCTCGGTGTACGAGATGAACCTCAGGGCGCCCCAGGCCTCGCCCATGGCGAGCCGCTTCTCCCAGGCGTCGCGGGAGCCGACGCGCCCGGTGATGAGGGCCTCGGCGGCGGTGTTGCCCGCGAAGGCGGCGACGACGAGGTCGCCGTCCGGGCGCACGAGATTGACGCACGCCAGCTCATAGCCAAGGCCGTTCACCACGCCGTCGGCGACGGTCTGCAGCGTGTCCGCCAGGCTCCGGGCCGTGTTGAGATCCGCCACCACCTGATGCAGCTGCCGCAGGGTCGCAAGACGGACGTACGGCTCCGACTCGGTCTCCATTGCTCGCTCTCCCCGAGACCTCGACAGCAACTCCAGGATTCGCAGCGCCCTTAGTGTTCCCTCAGTACTGAGTAGTGCCTGAGTTCCCTCAGTGTCTGATTGCCACCGTCACTGAATCACAGCGAGCAGCTCACCCGGTACACAGGGTCAACAAAATATGGGCCCTGTGACTCAAGTCACAGATGGGAAGCCTTCGTTGGTCCAGTCCACTTCCCCGGCAGACGGCCCGCACGACCTCCTTCGCCCCCTCTTCGCCCCCTGCTCCGCCTTCGGTCCTAGGCCCGGTCTCGGCCCTCGGCCCGATGTGGCGGCGGGTGCGGCGAGGTTAGCGTCGCTCTTGTGGTTCCCGTACTGAAGACATCTCCGGAGAGCGCTCCCGCGACTCCCCCCGCCCCGCCATCCCCCCGAGCCCCGTCCCCGGACGGGCATCCTGTGGGGGTGAGCAACGAAGAGTTCCGTGCCGCCATGTCCCGGCTCGCCGCGGGTGTGGTCCTGGTGACCGCGCGCGAGCCGTCACTGGACGCGGACGACCCGCGGGCACCGGTCGGCGAGGACGTCGGCATGACCGCGACGGCCTTCCTCTCCGTGTCCCTCGACCCGCCGCTCGTGCTGGTCAGCCTGCGTGCGGGCTCCCGGATGGACGACCTGCTCGCCGAGCAGCCGCTGTGGGGCGTCTCGGTGCTCTCCGAGAGCCAGCGCCACATCGCGGGCCGGTTCGCCATGAAGGGCCGGATCAGCGACCGCCTCCTCTTCGAGGACATCCCTTACGTGCGCGGCGAGGAGTCCGGGGCGCCCTTGGTCGGCGGCGCGCTCGCGACACTGGAGTGCAGGACGGAACAGACAGTGACGGCGGGTGATCACACCCTGGTCGTCGGGCGCGTACTTTCGGCTGCTGTGCCGAGCGCGGACGGTGGACCGCTGGCGTACTTCAAGGGGAAGTACCGGACGCTGGGCTGAGCCGATCCGGGGATTTCCGGGCGGGCGGCCTTTGCTACCGGGACTGTTTGCTGCCGTGAGGAGGGGGCCGGGGACGGCCGGGGTGGAGGCTGCCTCGCCGGGGCTCAGCCCCAGCCCTCCCCCGCGCGCCCGCGCTTCGTCTGGCTGCGCTGCTTCTTGTTCCTGAGCCGCCGTTCGTTGATCCCCCGGGGGATCTTCGTGGCGCGGCGGGGCCGCGGCGGCGGTGCGGTGGCCTCGGCGAGGAGCGCGGCGAGGCGGGTGGCCGCCATCTCGCGGTTGCGCCACTGAGAACGGTGCTCCGACGCCCGGACGCTGACGACGCCGCCGACGAGCCGGCTGGCGAGCCGCTCCAGGGCGCGCTCCTTCCAGACCGGAGGCAGCGCTTCCGTCCTGGCCAGGTCGAACCTCAGCTCCACCTGCGAATCGCTGGTGTTGACGTGCTGGCCACCCGGCCCTGACGACCTGGAGAATCGCCACATGAGCTCGGCCTCGGGCAGGGAGACGGAGCCGCGGATGACATAGGGACCGGACATGAGTCCTATGGTCCCGCGTCTGTCCGGTCCACGTCACCCTGATTTCGGGTGGCACCCTGATTTCCGGGGCGGGTTCCGGGGCGAGTAAAGAAAGTAAAAGGAACTGGAACCTCTTGGACCCCGGTCGACGTTCATACGGGTGACGGTAGCTTCGTCCCCAGAACGAAGCCCGTTCTTAAGCAACGAGGGAAGGGACTCCCAACAATGGCAGTAAGCCTGTCCAAGGGTGGCAACGTCTCGCTCACCAAGGAGGCTCCGGGCCTGACCGCCGTCACCGTGGGGCTCGGCTGGGACGTCCGCACCACCACCGGCACCGAGTTCGACCTCGACGCATCGGCGATCGCGGTGAACCCGCAGGGCAAGGTCTTCTCCGACGGTCACTTCATCTTCTTCAACAACAAGTCGACGCCGGACCAGACCATCGTGCACACCGGTGACAACACCACCGGTGAGGGCGAGGGTGACGACGAGCAGATCAACGTCAACCTGGCGGGCCTCCCGGCGGACATCGACAAGATCGTCTTCCCGGTCTCGATCTACGACGCGGAGACCCGCTCGCAGAACTTCGGCCAGGTGCGGAACGCCTTCATCCGCATCCTCAACCAGGCCGGTGGCACGGAGATCGCGCGCTACGACCTCTCCGAGGACGCCGCCACCGAGACCGCCATGGTCTTCGGCGAGCTGTACCGCAGCGGCGCGGAGTGGAAGTTCCGCGCGGTCGGCCAGGGCTACGCGTCGGGTCTCGTCGGCATCGCGAAGGACTTCGGCGTCAACGTCTGAGGTTCGTAAGCGAGACGACAGCCAGTCGATGGCCAGTCGACGAGGGCCCCCGGTGGAATCTCCGCCGGGGGCCCTCGTCGTTGCAGCGGCGGCCGCAAAACCGGAGAATTCGTCAGCACCACCCACCACATGACACACGACACACGACACACGACACACGACACACAAAGGAGTGTGAGGGCCATGGCGACCGTCGTGCTGGTCGGGACGCTCGACACCAAGGGCGAGGAGTACGCCTGGCTGCGCGAGCGACTCAGGGAGTACGGCAGCGACGTACTCCTGATCGACACCGGCATACTGCCGCCACCCCCACAGACGCCCTCCGCCGACGTATCGGCCGACGCGGTGGCCCGCGCCGCCGGGCACGACCTGGCGAAGCTGCGGAGTTCGGGCGAGCGGGGCGCGGCCGTGGCGGCGATGGCGGACGGCGTGACGGAGGTGGTGCTCGGCCTGCACCGCGAAGGCAGGCTGCACGCGGTGCTCGCGGCGGGCGGCAGCGGCGGCTCGTCGATCGCCGCGCAGGCGATGCGGGCACTGCCGATCGGAGTGCCGAAGATGCTGGTCAGCACGATGGCGGGCGGCGACGTCTCGCCGTACGTCGGCAGCAGCGACATCACCCTGATGTACAGCGTCGTGGACATCTCCGGCATCAACGCGGTCTCGCGCCAGGTCCTCGGCAACGCTGCGGCGGCAGCCGCGGGCATGGCCCGCCGCTATGAACGCAACCACGACGAACTGGCGGGCCGGGGCCGCAAGGTGGTCGCCGCGACGATGTTCGGCGTGACGACACCCGCGATCGACGCGGCCCGCACCCGACTGGACGAACTCGGCTACGAGGTCCTCGTCTTCCACGCGACGGGCGCGGGCGGCCGTGCGGTGGAGAAGCTGGCGTCCGACGGCCTGCTGGCCGGCGTACTCGACCTGACGACCACGGAACTCGCCGACGAGCTGGTCGGCGGAGTCCTCTCGGCGGGCCCCGACCGCCTCACGGCCGCGGGCCGCGCGGGCATCCCGCAGGTCGTCGCCCCCGGCGCCCTGGACATGGTCAACTTCGGCCCGGAGCCGACGGTCCCGCCCCGCTTCGCGGACCGCAGCCTCCTGGTCCACAACCCCACGGTCACCCTGATGCGTACGACAGCCCAGGAGATGGCGGCCCTCGGCGCAGCCATCGGCCACAAACTCGCGGCGTCGCGCGGCCCCGCCGAGTTCTTCTGGCCGCTGCGCGGCGTCTCGGCGGTGGACATCGAGGGCGGCCCCTTCGAGGACAAGGCGGCGGACGAGGCCGGGCTCTCGGCACTGCGGACGACGGTGCGGGGCAGCGGCGTACGGCTGCACGAGGTGGACGCGCACATCAACGACACCGCGTTCGCGGTGGCGATGGCGGACCGCTTGGACGAGCTGATCGGCGCACGAGCGCTGAAGCCGTGACAGACACACTCCTACGCGAGGAGAACCAGACGATGACCGGCATCACCCGCCACACGGCCCTCACCCGCCTCAACGCCCAAGTGGCGGCGGGCAGTCCGGTGATCGGGGCGGGAGCGGGCACAGGCCTCTCCGCCAAGTGCGCGGAGGAGGGCGGTGTGGACCTCCTGATCATCTACAACTCCGGCCGCTACCGCATGGCGGGCCGCGGCTCCCTGGCGGGCCTGCTCCCGTACGGCGACGCGAACGCGATCGTGGTGGACATGGCCAGGGAGGTGCTCCCGGTGGTGAAGGACACCCCGGTCCTGGCCGGGGTGTGCGGCACGGACCCGTTCAGGGACATGGGCCGCTTCCTCGACGAGCTCAAGGCGATGGGCTTCACCGGCGTCCAGAACTTCCCCACGGTCGGCCTCTACGACGGCACGTTCCGCACGAACCTCGAAGAGACGGGCATGGGCTACGGCCTCGAGGTGGACATGGTCCGCGAGGCCCACGCCCGCGATCTCCTCACCACCCCCTACGTCTTCGACCCCGCCCAGGCGGCGGACATGGCCCGAGCGGGCGCGGACGTCCTCGTCCCCCACGTGGGCCTGACGACCAAGGGCGCGATCGGCGCGGGCACGGCCATGACCCTCGACCAAGCGGCAACAGCGGTCCAGGAGATGCATGACGCGGCGAAGGCGGTGAACCCCGACATCCTCGTCCTCTGCCACGGCGGCCCCATCGCGGAGCCGGAGGACGCGGCGTACGTCCTGTCCCACACCACAGGAATCGCGGGGTTCTTCGGCGCGTCCTCAATCGAACGCCTCCCGACGGAACGGGCGATCACGGATCAGACCCGGGCCTTCAAATCCCTCAAACCACGTACCTGACCAAGCCGCACACCTGAGACCGCCGGTCGCAGCGAGGCGCGGCGCGACCTCCTCCCTCCCCCGTTAACCTGCGCCGCATGATCCTCGAACCGCTCGTCTCCACGGAAAGCGGCGCGCTCCCCGGCGAGTTGCTCACCGAGCTCACCGCCCTCTACGCCTCGAACCGCGCCTTCCACGCCCTCTCCGGGGACTTCCCCGACCCCGACGACATCCGCCCCGAACAGGTCGCCGCCGCGCTCGCGGACGAGCTGGCCGTGCCGGGGGCCTCGGTGCTCCTCGCACGCTCAGAGGGGCGGGTCGTCGGGGTCGGCATCACGCTCGACCGGCACCCCGACCCCGCTGATCCGGACCCGTGGATCGGGCTGCTGATGGTGGACACCCGCGTCCAGCGCATGGGGTACGGGCGGGAGTTGGTGGGCAAGATCGAGGAGCGGTTCCTGGCGGCCGGGCGGGAGGGGGTGCGCCTTGCCGTCCTCGAAGGGAACGAGCGGGGGTTCGCCTTCTGGGGCGCGCTCGGGTACGAGGTGATCGACCACCGCAGGGACCGCCTCGCGGACCGCCCTTGCTCCGTGCTCCGTAAGCCATTGGATTGAGGGGGAACTCATGACCAAGTCCGTCGCCGTCTACCTCGCCCACCCGCGCCCCGGCAGCTTCAACCATGCCGTGGCCGATGCCGTCGCCGGTGAGCTGGGCAGCCTCGGCTGCCGTGTCGTCGTGCACGATCTGTACGCCGAGCGGTTCGACCCCCTGCTGCCCGCCGACGGGACGGGCACGGTCGACGACGCCGCCCCCGTGGCCGACGACCCCCTCATGGCACGGCACCGCGCCGAAGTGGCCACCCTGGACGCCATGGTGTTCGTCCACCCCAACTGGTGGGGGATGCCGCCCGCCATCCTCACCGGCTGGGTCCAGCGCGTCCTCGCGCCCGGCGTCGCCTACAAGCTGGGGAGCGCCGACGGGGAGCCCGCCGGGCTCCTGAAAGCCGGGCGCGCGCTCGTCCTCAACACCTCCGACACGCCTGCCGCCCGCGAGGAGGGCGAGTTCGGCGACCCCCTCCAGCGCGTCTGGGCCGCCTGCGTGCTGCCCTACGTCGGCGTCGGCGACGTACGCCGCCGAGTCTTCCGCACCGTCTCGGACTCCACCGGCGAAGAGCGGGCCGCCTGGCTGCGCGAGGCCAGAGAGCAGGCCGCCGCCCTCCTCGATCCGTACGCATAACGGACATTGGGCTGCACCATTCGGACAAGAACAAGTAAAGAGTTGTTCGTGAACCGTCAATCAACCGGTCACCGGTGTCACTCTCTCTCCGCCGCTCCCCACAACGGCCGAACCCCTTCAAGGAGAGCCAGTGAGACAGCAGTCCTCCACCCCTCGCAAGACCGCTGTTCGCGCCGCCGCCCTCGCCGCATCCGCCGCCATGGTCGTCATCGGCGTCCAGAGCGGAACCGCCGCCACCGCGGCCGGTGACCAGGACAGCGCCGGCGCGGCCACCCTGCGCCTGAGCGCGTCGCAGCGAGCCGAGGCCATCAAGTCGGCGCAGGCCGACGCCTCTTCGACCGCCGATGCGATCGGTCTCGGCGGCAAGGAGAAGCTCGTCGTACGCGATGTCGTCAAGGACACCGACGGCACCGTCCACACCCGCTACGAGCGCACCTACGCCGGCCTGCCCGTCCTCGGCGGCGACCTCGTCGCGCACACGGCGAAGAACGGCAAGCTGAAGAACGTCGACAAGGCCCACGGCGGGCGGATATCCGTGGCGTCGACGGACGCCGCACTGCCGGCCGCCGACGCCGAGAAGTCCGCGGTCGCCGCCGCGGACTCCGGCAAGGCCGCCGCCAAGGACGCGCGCAAGGTCATCTGGGCCGGGGGCAAGGGCAGTTCGCCCGTCCTCGCGTACGAGACCGTCGTGACAGGCGTCCAGCACGACGGCACCCCCAGTGAGCTGCACGTCGTCACGGACGCCGCCACCGGCAAGAAGCTCTTCAGCCAGGAGGCCATCGAGAACGGCACCGGGACGGGCCAGTACAGCGGTTCCGTGACCGTCGGTTCGACCGCGTCCGCGTCCGGCGGCTTCGACCTCACCGACGGCGGCCGCGGCGGGCACAAGACGTACGACCTGAACGGCGGTACGTCGGGCACCGGCACCCTCTTCCACGACGCCGACGACAAGTGGGGCGACGGGACGCCGCAGAACCGGCAGACCGCCGCCGTCGACGCCGCGTACGGAGCCGCGCAGACCTGGGACTTCTACAAGTCCGAGTTCAACAGGAACGGCATCGCGGGCGACGGCAAGGCCGCCTACTCCCGCGTCCACTACGGCAACGCGTACGTCAACGCCTTCTGGTCCGACGCCTGCTTCTGCATGACGTACGGCGACGGAACGGGCAATCTCAAGCCGCTGACCTCGCTCGACGTGGCCGGTCACGAGATGAGCCACGGCCTCACCGCGTCGACCGCGAAGCTCAACTACAGCCGGGAGTCGGGCGGCCTGAACGAGGCCACCAGCGACATCCTGGGCACGTCCGTCGAGTTCCACGCCAACAACGCGAGCGACATCGGCGACTACCTCATCGGCGAGGAGATCGACATCCGCGGCAACGGCACCCCGCTGCGGTACATGGACAAGCCCAGCAAGGACGGCAGCTCCGCCGACAACTGGTCCCGCAAGGTCGGCAACCTCGACGTGCACTACTCGTCGGGCGTCGCCAACCACTTCTTCTACCTGCTGAGCGAGGGCAGCGGCGCGAAGACCATCAACGGGGTCTCCTACAACTCCCCGACCTCCGACGGCAGCACGGTCACCGGCATCGGCCGGACCAAGGCCTACCAGATCTGGTACAAGGCCCTGTCCGTCTACATGACGTCGACGACCGACTACGCGGGCGCCCGTACCGCCACGGTCAAGGCGGCGGGCGACCTCTACGGCGCGGACAGCGCCGAGCAGAAGGCGGTCGCGGCCGCCTGGTCCGGAGTGAACGTCAAGTAGCAAGTAGCCAGTAGTGCTGGAGCGCTGGAGCGCTGCCGGATCACCCCTCTGCCCGGTCGGTTCAGGGGTGGTCCGGCTTCCCGTCCCCGTACAGCCACGGACCCCAGATCGCGCGCACCTTCTCGCGCGCCGCCTCGCCGCCCGCGTGCTTCTCCACGTACCGCGTGAAGTCCTCGGTGTCCGCGTTGCCATGCCGGTGGGTCTTCGTCCAGCCCTGCACGATGTCGTAGAACGTGTCGTCGCCCACGGCCTGGCGGATCTTGTGGATGACCATGCCGCCACGCTCGTACACCGGACTGTCCGAGATCTGGTCGGCGGACGGCGGCTTCGCGGGCGGGAAGGCCCAGATGGCGTCGTTGTCGTCCTTGTCGTCGTAGTAGTCGCCCGCGTAGACGTTGTCGAAGGTCTCCTGCACGCTGTCGCCGTCGTGGTCCTCCTCCCAGAGCCACTCCGCGTACGTCGCGAAGCCCTCGTTGAGCCACATGTCCTGCCAGGACTTGGGCGTCACGGAGTTCCCGAACCACTGGTGGGCCAGCTCGTGGACGACGAGTTCGGTGCCGGGGGCGCCGGGGAAGGTGGGGCGGGTCTGGGTCTCCAGGGCGTAGCCCGCGTCCTCCTCCTTGTCGACGATCGCGCCGGCCGACGAGAAGGGATAGGGGCCGAAGTTCAGCTCCTGCCACTCCAGGATCTCGGGGATGCGGTTGAGCGCCTTCGCGCTCTTCTTGGCCTGGGAGGGGTCGACGGCCGTGAGGACGGGGATGCCGGACTTCGTCGTCGACTTCTTCACCTCGTACGTCCCGATGGCGACGGTCGCGAGATAGCTGGCCATCGGTTCGGCGCTGTGCCAGGCGAAGGTGGTGCGGCCGTTCTTGGTCGACTCGCGGGTCAGCTCCCCGTTGGAGATGGCCTCCAGGCCGTCGGGGACAGTGACGCGTATGTCGTACGAGGCCTTGTCGGAGGGGTGGTTGCTGGACGGGAACCAGGCCATCGAGCCGGTCGGCTCGCCGAGCGCGAGCGCCCCGTCCTCCGTCCGCAGCCAGCCCTCCTCGGAGTCGTCCGGGTCGGTGATGGTCTCCGGGGTGCCGGAGTAGCGGACGGTCGTGCGGAACGTCTCACCCTTGTCGAGGTCGTCCGGCGGACGGATCGTCAGCTCCTGCCCGTCGCGGTGGAAGGAGGCGTCCTTCCCCTCGACGGTCACGCCCTTCACGTCCAGACCCTTGAAATCCAGGTTGAAGGCACTGAGGTCCTGCGTGGCCCGTGCCGTGACCTCGGCCTTGCCGGTGAGGTGACGCGCGTCGGGGTCGTAACCGAGGGTCAGGTCGTAGTGCGCGACGTCGAAGCCGCCGTTGCCCAGCTTCGGGAAGTACGGGTCGCGCACACCGTCGGCTCCGGGCGTGCCGTGCACTCCGGAGCCGCTACATGCGGTGAGGGCGAGGGCGGTGAGAGCGGCGGCGGAGGTACCGCGGAGGGCCGTGGATCGTAGGTGCACGCGTGTGATCTTATGCGGCATATGTTCGGGGTGCGAGCGCCCCGTAAGGGGCGCGGGGAGCTGCGCGCCCAGCCCCCACCACCCTGCGGAACGCTCAGAGCACCGCGATACCCAACGGCCGCTCCCCCGCCGGAAGGCGATGCGAGCGTCCGCTCTCCAGGTCGATGACGGTGATCCCGTTCCAGAATCCGTCGCGGGTGAAGCCGCCGGTGACATAGGCGGTGCGGCCGTCATCGGAGACGGCGACGTCCTCGTGCGGCCCTTCCAGCGGAAAGACCTTCTCCTTGCCGTCCTTCGTACGCATGGTCAGCGAGGGCCCCTTGTCCGACGAGGGGTCGATGGGCCCCGTGCCGACCGCGAACAGCGTGCCGTCGTCCGTGATCTGCGCGCCGTGCTGATGGGTGTTGGCCGTCATCGGCTCGATGTCGGACTCACCGGTGCGCGGATCGAGTACGACGAGCTTCTCGCCTTCGAAGGGCAGCAGGAGCTTGCCGTCAGAGGGGCGTACGGCGGCGTAGTGCGGCTTGAGCCAGGAGCCGAGGCCGCCTTCCGTGCCATAGGGGGCGACTTCGATGCGGCGGGGCTTCAGGGAGTCGGCGCGTACGACCGTCACGTCGAAGGAGTCATGGTTGGTCGCGTAGACCTCGCGGCCGTCCTTCGACACGTCCACGTCGAAGGGACGGCGGCCGACCGGGACGGTATCGGTGACCTCACGCTTCTCGGTGTCGATGACCTCCAACGTGCCCTTGCCGCCGGGCACGTTGACACCCACGTACACATGCTCGCCGTCCGGGGCGAGGGCGATTCCCATGCCGCCGCCGCGGTACTCGCCGGTGGCCGCGGGCCCGCTGTCCGTCTCGTACGGGATGCGGTCGACGCGTTCACGAGTACGGGTGTCCACGACGGCCACGGCGTCGGCGGTGGCGACCCAGGCGCGGCCGTCATCCCCCACGGTGAGCCCGTAGGGGGCGGTGCCGACCTTCACGGAGCCGATGGGGCCGCGCTCGGGGTCGACGAAGGTGACGGTGCCGGAGCCGAAGTCGGCCACCAGGAGGGTGCCTTCGGGGGTGCGCTGCTCGGTGGGGAGGGTGGCCGTGGCGGTCGGGCGTGAGGGCTCGGGGCGGGATGACGCGGAGCCGTCACCGCCGGTGCCGCAGCCCGCGAGGACGGCGGCCCCCAGGACAACGGCCCCGGCGGAGAGCGCCGCCCGGCCCACCTTCACGAGGCACCCCTGAGCAGCGCGGCGATCTCCGCGAAACCACGGCGCTCCGCGTGCGCGAGGGGCGTGACGCCGTCGCGGTCGGCGAGAGCGGGCGTCGCCCCCGCGGCGAGGAGCAGCACCACGATCTCCTGGTGTGCGCGACCGCCGTCGCCGAGGATCACGGCCTCCAACAGGGCGGTCCAGCCAAGGTCGTTGACATGATCGACATCGATGTCCGTGACGCGCAGGACTTCCCGTACGTACGCGACATGGCCGCGCTCCGACGCCGGGATCACGGAGATGCCGCCGAACCGGTTGCGGAGCTTCAGGTCGGGCCCCGCGGGAAGCAGGACGTGCAGCATGGCGACGCTGCCGGTCACGCCGGTGGCCAGCCAGGGGCTGTCGGCGCGATGGTCCTGTGCGTCGACGTCACCGCCCGCGGCCACCAGAATCCGGGCGGCCTCGACATGATCTCCCAGGACGGCGAGCAGCAGGGGTGTGCGCAGCTCGTCGTCGCGGGCCTCGACGCGGGCACCCGCGTCGAGGGCGGCTCCGACCGCCGTGGCGTTCCCGGCCCGTGCGGCGTCGAGCAGCCGCTGGTCGTCAACGGTCCTTGTCATGATCGTTCTCCTCGTCGTCGTACGGGTGAGGACCGGGAACAGCCTCAACATGCCTTCAGGACTTCAGCGGCTTCAGGACTTCAGCGGCTCAGCGGCTTCAGCGACCGAGCGCCGCGACGCCCGCCTTCGCGAACTTCTCGTCCAGGTCGCCGCTCGGGGCGCCCGCGACACCGATGCCCGCGATGGGCGCACCCTTGGCGGTCACCGGCGCGCCGCCCGCGAGGAACAGGGTGCCGGGGATGTCCTTCAGGTTCGGGGTCTTCTCCAGGTTCTTGGTGAGCTCGGAGGTCGGCGCGTTCCAGGAGACGGCGGTGTACGCCTTCTTCACGGCGGACTCGGGGGACTGCGGTCCCGCACCGTCGCCGCGCAGCTCGACGATCGTGTTGCCGTTGCGGTCGACCACGGCGACCGAGACGCGCTGGTTCTCCTTCTCGGCGGCGTCGAGGGTGGCCTGGGCGGCCTTGGTGGCGGCGTCGATGTTCAGGTGCGTCGACTGCGTGAGGTTCTTGCTGCCCGCGTCGGCGGTGACGGCGGCCTTCGTGGCGGCGTCGGGGGTTCCCGCGGTGGCCGACACGGCGCCGAAGGTTCCGGCGCCGAGGACGGCGGCGGTGGCGGCGATGGTGAGGACACGGGCGCGGCGGGAGATCTTCTGCATCGGGGGCTCCTCGGGAGGTGAAGGTGGGGTTCGGGGGAGGTTGTTTCCCTCTGCCATCAATCCTCCGGCCGCATCCGGGGCGCACCCCTCGACGTACCGGCTGGGAGCCGCGCGCGACTCGGCCGACACCAGGGTCAACCGATCGGTTGACCCTCTCGTGGCCCCACCGGGTCACAATGAGGGTGTTTGCCCAGTTCAACGACCGCGTGACGGCAGTACGCCGTGAGGGCGGTACGACGTGACGGCAGTACGAGAGGAGGCGCCGACAGTGGGACAGCAGCGCACACCGGGCCTCGACCCCCGTATGCCGGACCCCGACGCCCGCTGGCTCGCAGCGGTCATGCACACGGCGTTCTTCCTTCTCCTGGGCTCATCGCTGACCCGCTACCTGATCCGGCATCCCGGCGAACCGCGCACGCCGTGGATCATCGCGCTGTCGGTCTCCCTCGCGCTCCTCTACGTGCTCGGCCCTGTCATCGGCGCCCGCCCCACCGCGCCGCGCCGCCTCATCTGGCTGCTCCTCGTCGTGACGGTCTGGGTCGTCATCGTCCTACTCGCGCCGAGCTTCGCGTGGTGCGCGGTGCCGCTCTTCTATACCGGCCTGCGGACGCTGCCACCGCGCGCGGCCCTGTTCCTGGTTGCCGTCCTGACGGCTTTCGTGGTCGTCGCGCAGTTGCAGCTGGCGGGCCAATTCGACCCGAACCTCCTGCTCGCACCGCCTGCCTGGGCAGCGGTCGCGACCGCCGTCTTCCTCTACATGCAGCGCCAGGCCGCCCGCCAGCGCACCCTCATCGACGATCTCATCCGCACCCGCCGCGAGCTGGCCGCCATCGAACGCCGCGAAGGCACCCTCGCCGAACGCCAGCGCATCTCCATGGAGATCCACGACACCCTCGCCCAGGGCCTGTCCAGCCAGCAGATGCTGCTCCAGGCAGCGGACCGCCTCTGGGACGCGGACCCGGCAAGGGCCCGCACCCATGTCCGTACGGCCGAGTCGATCACCGAACGCGGCCTCACCGAGGCCCGCCGCTTCGTGCACGACCTCGCGCCCGCCGACCTCGCCGACGGCGGCGGCCTCGACGAAGCGCTGCGGACGCTGGCGGCGCGGACCGCGCAGGACGCGGGCCTCACGGTCCGCTTCCACGCCGAGGGCACCCCGGCCCCGCTCCCCGACCGCACGCAGTCCGCGCTGCTTCGTATCGCGCAGGGCGCCCTGGCCAACGTGACGGAGCACGCCGACGCGACCACAGCGGCGCTGACGCTCACGCACCTGGACGACCAGGTGGTGCTCGACATCGCCGACAACGGCCGCGGCTTCACCCCCACCGAACCGCCGCCCGCCCCCGACCGGCGGGGCCACGGGCTGCCCGCGATCCGCGCCAGGGCACGGCAGCTGGGCGGCACACTGACGATCGAGTCGACGCCGGGCGAGGGCACGGTGCTATCGGTGTCGATCCCACTTTCCCCCCAGGAGACCCCATGACGCCCCCTGAAACCCCTCCTCCCCCGGTCCGCCTCCTGGTCTGCGACGACCACATCGTCGTACGCGCCGGCCTCCTTGCCCTGCTGGGCAGCGCACCGGACATCGAGGTGGTCGGCGAGGCGGGCACGGGCGAGGAAGCGATCGCGCTCGCCGCGAAGCTGACCCCGGACGTGGTCCTGATGGACCTGCAACTGGGCGAGGGAATGGACGGCGTAGAGGCAACGCGCCACATCACAACCCCCTCCGACACCTCCACCTCCACCTCCACCTCTGCCTCTGCCCCCACCACCCCACCCCACGTCCTGGTCCTGACGACATACGACACGGACGCCGACATCACCCGGGCCATCGAGGCGGGCGCGACGGGCTACCTCCTGAAGGCCGAGCGCCCCGAGGAACTCTTCGCCGCGATCCACGCCGCAGCGCAGGGCCGCACCACGCTCTCCCCGCCGGTCGCGTCCCGCGTGATGGCCCGTATGCGCAAGCCGCTGCCCACCCTCACCGACCGGGAGCTCGACATCCTCGCCCAGCTCTCCCACGGGCTCGGCAACCGCGACATCGCCCGCGCACTGTTCATCAGCGAAGCCACGGTCAAGACGCACCTGGGCCGGATCTACGACAAGCTCGGCGTCGACACGCGTGCCGGAGCGGTGGCGGTAGCCAAGGAACAGCGCCTGCTGCCCTGACGAGCAGAGCCGTCCAGTCCACCCCCCTCCGGGGCCATGACACCATCACTCACGTGCTCGACATCGGCTACGCCCTCTCCCGCCGCTTCCCGGACCCCCCGCAGTTCGACTACCGCCGCGCGGACGTCCACGCGCTGCGGCACGACCTGTTCTGCGGGGATGTGTATCTCGCGGACACCAAGGCCGACCGGGAACTGTCCACAGCCTGGGGATGGGTTCCCGTCCTCGACTTCGCGTGGGCGCTGTGCGACATCGTCGAGCGGCTCGACCAGGACCCGATGGGGAGCAGGGCCTCGCGGCGCCAATACGCGGAGCTCGACTTCACGGAGTCCACGGACCGCATGTTGTTCACCCGCCGCTTCGGCTGGGTCGACATCGAGGCGGACTGGATGCGGGTGGAGGAGCCCCCGCTGACGTTCTCCCACTCCGAACTCCGCCGCGAGGCACGGGACTTCCTCCAGGATCTCATCGCGGACCTCACCGACCTCCACGAGTCCTTGGCGGACAACCCGGCGATCTGGGACTTGCAGTCTCGCTTTTCCCGGGCCCTGGGAGCCTAGCTTTTCCCTGGCCCCGCAGCCTTGCTCACCGAACAAGCCTTTCCCGCCCACCCGCCCGTTCACCCCGCAGCGTTGCTTGTGCCGAACAAGCTTTCCCACCCACCCGCCCGATTGCCCTGCAGTGATTGAGGGGTGGGCGGGTGGCCCGTACGCCCGGTGGGTGGGTAGCGGGCAGTATGGCGTGGGCGGGTGGGGTGGTGAACTCGGCGGCAGGGTTGCGAACACGCCCCGGCCGTCCGGGCTCAGCCCCGATGCACCCGCTGTCGGCAGCGCTCGCGCGGGGTCGTGTCGGTATTTCCGCCCGGAGCACGGTTCGCGGCACTCCGGGGCCGAAGTACCCATGGGGCCACTGGACGATAGCGAGGACGGACATACCGGCGCGGCCCCGCTGCCCAGACAAACCGAAGCCGCTACACAAACCCCCACCCCACCCGCCACAGGCGCCGCAGGCCTCCCCACCCACACACAGCCGGCCGCTAGTCCACCCGCACTCCCACCTCCGCAGCAAACGCCGGCGCCAGATCCATCAGCTGCCCCGTACTGATCACCGCCCCGGCCAAGCAGTCGATCCCCCGCAGGATGTCCACCTCAGCCGCACCCCGCAGGTCGACGTCCTTCATCCGGACCCCGCTGAAGTCCGCCCCCTTCAGCACACAGCCCACGAACTCCACCCGCTCAAGCATCGCCTGCCCGAAGTCCGGCTCCACCAGCACGCACCCCTCGAAGACGACGTCCCTCAACCGCGCCTTCCGCAGATTCAGATAGTCGATCTTGCCGCCCCGCACGACGACCCGCTCCAGCACACCCCCGTGCAGCTGAACACCCCCAAGACGCGCGTCCACCACCTCCACGTCCCGCAACGAAGCCTCCACCAGCTCCGTGCCGACCCCCCGCAGCTCGCTCAGCACGGAGTCCACGAACCGCGCCCTGTTGAGCCGGGTCTCCGTCACCCCGCACCCGGTCACCGCACAGTCCAGGAACAGCGCTCCCCCGCCGTCCTGCCCCCCGAGGTCGAGGTCCCGGAACTCGACCCCGTCGTAATCCCCATCGGGCTCCAGCTCAGCCGGCCGCCCCTCGTTGAAGGCCCGCAGCTCAGGCAACCGCACCTCAGGCCGCCGAGCCTTCTTCACCACTGCCGCATCCCTCTGTGCCATGCCCCCATCGTGCACCCACTCACTGACAACGCCAGGCCCCCCGATGTCACATCCAGGGCACCCCCACCGTCGTACCAAGCAGAAGCACCGACCAGACACAGACACAGGCACAGACACAGGCACAGGCACAGACACACCCGCCCACGACAGGAGCAGCCCCCCATGACCGCACCCAGGAACCGCAACAACCTGACCATCATCGGCGGCGGCTTCGCCGGCCTCACCGCGGCCATCGTCGCCGCGGAGGCCGGCGCCCAGGTGACCGTCCACGAGTCCCACGACGCCCTCGGCGGCCGAGCCCGCACCGCCGAAGGCACGTACCGCACGAACGAAGGCCCGCACGCCCTCTACAACGGAGGCCCTCACTGGGCCTGGCTCAAGCAGCGCGACCTCATCGGCCCGCTCGCCCAGCTCCCGCCCATCGAAGGCACCCGGCTCCGCCTCCACCACCAGGGCAGGCTCCGCCGAACCCCACCCCTCGCAATGCTGAAACTGCTCCGCCGCAAGCCCGAACAGGCCCCGGTGGACGAGGATTTCATGACCTGGGCCACCCGCGAGGCCGGCGAGGAAGGCGCACGCGCCGCCGCGCACTACATGGCCGTGGCGACGTTCCACCACGACCCCGGCAGCCTCTCCGCCAGGTTCCTGCAAGAGCGCCTGCGCCGCGCCACGAAGCTGCCCCCGGAAGCGCACTACCCGCGCGGCGGCTGGGCCACGATCATCGACCGCATGGCGTCGTTCGCCTGGAACCTGGGCGTACGAGTGGAGACGCTGTCCCGCATCGACGACGTCGGCGCCCTCTCCACCGCCACCGAGGGCCCGGTGATCATCGCCACCTCCCTCCCCGCGGCCCGCCAGCTCCTCAAGGACGACTCCCTGCACTGGGACAGCGCCCGCACGACCCTCATCGACCTGGCCCTGACTTCCCGCAGGGGCGACCTCTTCGTGGTCTCCGACCTGGACAGGACCGGCTGGATCGAACGGTTCACCACCCAGGATCACACCCTCGCCCCCGCAGGACAGGAACTCATCCAGGCCCAGATCCCGCTCTCCCCCGACGAGTCCAAGACGGACGGCGCCGCCCGCGCCGACCACCTGCTCGACCTCGGCTTCCCCGGCTGGCGCGAGCGCCTGATGTGGCGCCGCGACGCCGTGTCCAACGGCCGCACCGGCGCACTCGACCTCCCCGGCACCACCTGGCGCGACCGCCCCGCGATCGACCGCGGCGACGGCGTATACCTGGCGGGCGATCAGGTCGCGGCGCCCGGCCTGCTCTCCGAGGTCTCGTTCAACAGCGCCCTGAAGGCGGTGACGCTGGCACTGACCTCGACGAGGCTTGACCTCAAGTCCGCTTGAGGTACGACATTGGTGAACGACCACCTCACCACCACCTCACCACCGCCTCACCACCGCCCGAGGAGCCAGCCACCATGCACGCCATCCGCCTGCACACCTTCGGCCCCGCCGAGCACCTCACGTACGAGGAGACGCCCGACCCGAGCCCGGCCCCCGGCCAGGTCCGCATCGCGGTGACCGCGGCGGGCGCGCACCTCCTGGACACCGCGATCCGCGCGGGAATCAAGGGCCCGCTCCCCGAACTGCCGGCCCTGCCCACGATCCCGGGGCGCGAGGTGGCAGGCACGGTCGAGTCACTCGGCGAGGGAGTCGAAAAAAGCTGGCTCGGCAAACGCGTCGTGGCCCACATCGGCTTCGCGCCCGGGGGCTACGCCGAACTGACGGTCACAGAGGCATCCCGCCTGCACGAGATCCCCGAAGACCTCGACGACGCACAGGCCGTGGCACTCATCGGCACAGGGCGTACGACGATGGGAATCCTGCAGTTCGCCGAGCTGACCCCCGCCTCCGTGGCCGTCATCCCGGCGGCGGCGGGCGGCATCGGCACGCTCCTGGTCCAGTACGCCAAGCATGCGGGCGCCACGGTGATCGGCCTGGCGGGCGGCCCCGAGAAGACGGCCCTGGTGGAGGCGAACGGCGCGGACCTGGCCGTCGACTACAAGACCCCGGACTGGCCGGACAAGGTGCGCACGTACCTCACAGAACTCAGCGCCAACGACGCCAACGGCTCCAACGGCGCGAACGGCGCCACCGTCGTCTTCGACGGAGTGGGCGGTGAGGCAGGCCTGGCCGCAGTGGACCTCCTCGCCCCCGGCGGCGAGCACATCGTCTTCGGCTGGTCGGGCAAGGGCCTCCACGACGGCGAACCCCTGACCTTCACCGACGAGCAGCTGGCGGCCCGCGGCATCACCCAGACCGGCGTACTCGGCCCGGTGATGATGCGGAAGGCAGGCGGCGACAACCCCGTCCGCACCCTGGAGCTGGCGGCACTCGCCGAAGCGGCGAAGGGCCACTTCACCCCGGCGGTCCAGCGCTACCCCCTGTCGGAGGCGGCAAGGGCCCACGCGGACCTGGAGAACCGCCGCACGGTGGGCAAGGTGGTACTGATCCCGTGAACAAGAACAAGAACAAGAACAAGCGGCCCTGCTAGTCGGTAGCGGCCCCCAGCCCGGCCAACGCCCCATCGGTCAACCGATACACAGTCCACTCGTCCTGCGGCACCGCACCGAGCGACTTGTAGAAGTTGATCGACGGCTCGTTCCAGTCGAGCACGGACCATTCAAGCCGCTCATACCCCCGCTCCACACAGATCCGCGCGAGCTCGGTCAGCAGCGCCTTGCCGTAACCGCCGCCGCGCGCCTCGGGCCGTACGTACAGGTCCTCCAGGTAGATCCCGTGCACCCCGCGCCACGTGGAGAAGTTCAAGAACCACAGCGAGAACCCGACGGCCTCCCCCGAGGCGTCATCCTGCGCGATGTGCGCGAACGCGGCGGGCCGCTCCCCGAAGAGCGCGTCACGCAGCTGCTCCTCAGTGGCCCTGACCTCGTCGAGGGCCTTCTCGTACTCGGCGAGGTCGCGAACCATGGCGTGGATGACGGGAACGTCGTCAGGCGTGGCGATACGAATCATGGCCGCAGGCTAACCAGGCCGCCCGCCGGCACCAACCGGCGTCTCACCACCCGAGCAGCCGTCGCGCGGCCTCCATGTCCTCCTCGTCCGGCGAACGCCCGTCCTCGATCTCCCACAGCGCGTTCTGCATCACCCGGCCCAAGGCTCCCCCGCGTACGCGTACTGCGACTCGATCAGCGCGTCCGGAATGCGAATGTCGATCACGCCCGCGACGCTACCGGCGTGGGTGAATCACCGCATGGGGATTATTCGGGGTACAAGGGCTGCGACTCAGGCAGTCCGGTCCTACATCCGCAGCGCCCCAGGAACGTACATCTGGCTAGCGATCCTCTTCGTCACGACAGTGGCAATGCACCACATGTCACCGGAGTTCGAGAACGACTTCCTACGCCAGCGCTCCACCAACATCCACGAGCTGTCCCACAACCCCGTCCGCGTCCTGATCTCCAGCGCGTTCTGGATCGACGGCGGCAGCTGGCTCCCGTACGCCGTGCTCTACACCCTCTTCCACGCCACCGCGGAACGCTGGCTCGGCACGGCCCGCTGGCTCGCGGTGGCCGCGGGCGCGCACGTCATGGCCACCCTCATCAGCGAAGGCGTCCTCGCGCTCGCGATCCACCACGGCGCCGCCCCGCAGTCCTCGGCCAAGACCCTGGACGTGGGCGTGAGTTACGCGCTCGCGGGCGTGGTCGCGGTCCTCACCTACCGGGTGCCGAAACCCTGGAGATACGCGTACCTGCTCATCGTCCTCGCCGTGTACGGCACCCCGCTGATCACCGGCAGGACCTTCACCGACCTGGGCCACTTCGCATCGGTCCTGATCGGCCTGGCCTGCTACCCACTGACCCGAAGCGCCGTCCGCCCGGCCCCCGGCCCCGGCTCCAGACGGCCGGTCAAGAGATCCCGGACCCCTTGAGCTCCTTGGCGAACGCGTCCTGATCGAACAACGAGTCGCTCGCCGCCTTCTTCCCGTCGATCACGACGGTCGGCGTGCCCTGCATACCGTCGTCGGTGAAGGCCTGCATGGCCACACCGACCCACTTCTTGTACGTCCCCTTCTGCACGGCCTTGTCGAACTCGGCACCCCGAAGCCCGTCGACCGTACCGGCGATCTTCAACAGGAAGGCAGGCGTGTACGCGTCCTCGGTCTCGCTCGCGGCCTGATTGGCGAAGACCGCGGCGTGGAACTGCGGGAACTTGCCCGCATCGACCGAGGCCCGCAGCGCGTTGGCCGCGTTCACCGAGCCGCTGCCGCCGAGATTCTTGTCGAGGAACGAGGCGATCGTGTACTCGACCTTCACCTTGCCCTCGGCCACCGGCTTCACCAGGGCCTGCGCACCGCTGTCCTCGAACTTCTTACAGATGGGGCAGCGCGGGTCCTCGTACAGCTTGACCGTGTGCCCGGCCTTCGGGTCGCCGACCGTGATCACACCGCCCTTCACGGAGGCGGGCGTCCGCGCGAGCGCGTCGCTGCCGGCCGGAGGCGCCTTCACCGCCGAACCACCGGCACCCCCGGACTCCGACCCGGACTCCGAGGGCGACACCGAAGCCGACGACGAACCCGACGCCTTGCCATCGCCCCCGCCCGTCAGGTCCTCGGGCCCGCAGGCGGCCGCGCCCGCGGCGACGAGTGCGGTGGCTGCCACCGCGGCGACGATGCGCCCGGCCTTGCGTACGGCGCGTACGGCCATCTGAACGTTCCTCCAGGATCTCGGCACATGACCCTCCGCCACGCACCGCATCAACGTATCGGACCCCCCGCACCGAAGCCGCATGGCACGGCCCTCCCCAAAGCCCCCATCAGCGCAGTAACGTCCGGCACATGAGCAGCACGATCAACGGCGGCATCTCGTTCTGGTACGCGGACCACGGCACCCCGGCCCCCCGCGAACCGCTCGCGGGCGACGAGAGTGCCGACGTCTGCATAGTCGGCGGCGGTTACACGGGCCTGTGGACCGCGTACTACCTGAAGAAGTCCGCCCCCTTCCTCCGCATCACCGTCCTGGAACAGAAGTTCTGCGGCTACGGAGCCTCCGGCCGCAACGGCGGCTGGCTCTACAACGGCATCGCGGGCCGCGACCGCTACGCCCGCCTGCACGGCAAAGAAGCGGCGGTCCGCCTACAGGAGGCAATGAACGACACGGTCGACGAGGTGATCCGCGCCGCCGCCGAAGAGCAGATAGACGCGGACATCCACCACGGCGGCGTACTCGAAGTGGCGTACACACCAGCCCAGTTGGCGCGCCTGAAGGAATTCCACGCCACGGAGCTCGCGTACGGCGAGAAGGACCGCACCCTGCACGGCGCCCGCGAGACGGCCGACCGCGTACGCGTGGCGGGCGCGGTCGGCTCCACCTGGACCCCGCACGGCGCACGCCTGCACCCGGTGAAACTGGTGAAGGGCCTGGCGGCGGCAGTCGAAGCACTCGGCGTGACGATCCACGAATCGACGCCCGTCACGGAGATCAAACCCAAGCACGCCAGCACGCCGTACGGCACGGTCCGCGCCCCGTACATCCTGCGCTGCACGGAGGGCTTCACGGCGTCCCTCAAGGGCCAGCGCCGCACCTGGCTCCCCATGAACTCCTCAATGATCGCAACGGAGCCACTCACTCCCGCCCAATGGGAGTCGATCGGCTGGGAGGGCCGGGAAACACTCGGCGACATGGCGCACGCGTACATGTACGCCCAGCGCACCGCGGACGGCCGCATCGCACTCGGCGGCCGAGGCGTCCCCTACCGCTACGGCTCAAAAACGGACAACGACGGCCGCACCCAACCGGCCACCATCGAGGCCCTGCACGAAATCCTGACCCGCTTCTTCCCCCAGCTGGCCGGAGTACAGGTGGCCCACGCCTGGTCCGGCGTGCTCGGCGTCCCCCGCGACTGGTGTGCCACGGTCACCCTGGACCGCGCGACGGGCCTCGGCTGGGCCGGCGGCTACGTCGGCTCGGGCGTAGCCACCGCCAACCTCGCGGCCCGCACCCTGCGCGACCTGGTCCAGCAGGACTCGGGCCAGAGCGGTACCACCGACCTGACGACCCTCCCCTGGGTCAACCACAAGGTCCGCAAATGGGAACCGGAACCGTTCCGCTGGCTGGGCGTCCAGGGCATGTACGCGACATACCGCAACGCGGACCGCCGAGAACTCACCACCCCGACCACCCAGGCCCCCCGCCTGGCCCGCATCGCGGACCGCTTGTCGGGCCGCCACTGAGCGCACGTACGGCAAACGCCCGAAGGCCCCGCTCACCGGGAGAGGTGAGCGGGGCCTTCGGGCACTCTGAGCCCCCTGTCGGATTCGAACCGACGACCTACGCATTACAAGTGCGTTGCTCTGGCCATCTGAGCTAAGGAGGCATACAAGGCAGGCAAGGCGTGCGCTGACGTGCTCGAGCAGTGTAACCAACACCGCCGATGCCCCTGTCGAAAATTTCCCCGAAGCTCGCGACTCCCCGACTACTGACAGACCTGTGACCCCCGGGGTACGGTCACGAACAGTTCACTCAGGTGGACTACACCACTCCCTCTACTACGGATCGTCCGGCACGTTCCTGCCGGTGAAGGGGGCCTTCACCATGGCCACTGTTTCGTTCGACAAGGCGACCCGCATCTACCCGGGTGGCGACAAGCCCGCCGTCGATCAGCTCGAGCTCGATGTCGCGGACGGCGAATTCCTCGTCCTCGTCGGTCCCTCCGGCTGCGGAAAGTCCACCTCCCTGCGGATGCTCGCGGGTCTCGAGGACGTGAACGCGGGCGCGATCCGCATCGGTGACCGCGACGTCACGCACCTGCCGCCCAAGGACCGGGACATCGCCATGGTGTTCCAGAACTACGCGCTCTACCCGCACATGACGGTCGCCGACAACATGGGCTTCGCCCTGAAGATCGCGGGCGTCAACAAGGCCGAGATCCGCCAGAAGGTCGAGGACGCGGCGAAGATCCTCGACCTCACGGACTACCTGGCCCGCAAGCCGAAGGCCCTCTCCGGCGGTCAGCGTCAGCGTGTCGCCATGGGGCGCGCCATCGTGCGTGAGCCGCAGGTCTTCCTCATGGACGAGCCGCTGTCGAACCTCGACGCCAAGCTGCGTGTGTCGACGCGTACGCAGATCGCGTCGCTCCAGCGCCGTCTCGGCATCACCACCGTCTACGTCACCCACGACCAGGTCGAGGCCATGACCATGGGCGACCGCGTGGCGGTCCTGAAGGACGGTCTGCTCCAGCAGGTCGACTCGCCGCGCAACATGTACGACCGCCCGGTGAACCTCTTCGTCGCGGGCTTCATCGGCTCCCCCGCGATGAACCTCGTCGAGGTCCCGATCACCGACGGCGGCGTGAAGTTCGGCAACTCGGTCGTGCCGGTCAACCGCGAGGCGCTGTCCGCCGCGGCCGACAAGGGCGACCGCACGGTCACGGTCGGCGTCCGCCCCGAGCACTTCGACATCGTCGAGCAGAACGGCGCCGCCGCGAAGTCCCTCTCCAAGGAGACCGAGGACGCGCCCGCGGGCCTCGCCGTCTCCGTGAACGTCGTCGAGGAGCTCGGCGCCGACGGCTACGTCTACGGCTCCGCGGAGGTCAGCGGCGAGCACAAGGACCTCGTGGTCCGTGTGAACGGCCGCAAGGTCCCGGAGAAGGGCACGCAGCTGCACGTCGTGCCGCGCCCGGGTGAGATCCATGTCTTCTCGACGTCGACCGGTGAGCGCCTCACCGACTGACAGTCCGCCTCATCAGCACGTGCAGGGCCCCGCACCCCTCGGTGCGGGGCCCTGCGCGTGCGGCGGTGTTGTCGACAAATACCCCGGCAGACCAGTCATTTCGACCAGCGCTCGTCAACACGACTCCAAAGAAACCTCATTCTCCGTCGCTCGACCGAGTGACGTAATGTCGCCAAATCATCACCGACCGCTACGCTCACTCGCGTGACGCACTCCGCCAACTACACCCAGAAGTCGCGCCGAGCCCATCGAGGCCCCGCCCGACGCATCGGTCGCACGCTCGCCCTCGTCCTGCCCGTGATGCTGGTGCTCTCCGGGACCCTCGCGGTCACCAGCGTCAACTGGTCCGGGAACTCCTCGGATTCGATGCTCACCGCATCCGCCGACAACCTCTCCGTGCCGGCCAAGTCCCGCGCCCCGCAGGACGTCCTGCGCGACCGGCTGCTCCTGGAGCTCCAGGACAGGAGCCCGGCCGTGGCGCTCACTCATCTCCAGCAGGAGGTGAACCGCCACCCGTCGCTCGCCAGGCACTGTGTCTCCGTCGCCCGTGCCCTGGGCCGCGCCGCAGTCCAGAAGTACGGCCCGAGCCGCGCCCAGTCGTACTCCCGCCCGGTCTGCGACACGTCCTTCGCGGCAGGCGTCGCCGCCCACCAGAACGGCTGACCGGGGCGGCACGTAGGGTTTCCGGCATGACCGGCGACCCCCACGCTCACCAGCCCACGCAGGCCGTCGTCCTGGCCGGAGGCCAAGGCTCGCGCCTGCGTCCGTACACCGACGACCGGCCCAAGCCGATGGTCGAGATCCCTGGCACAGGGACCCCGATCATCGGCCATCAGCTTTCCTGGCTCGCGGCCGAGGGCGTGACGGACGCGGTCGTCTCCTGCGGCCATCTCGCCGAAGTGCTCCAGGAGTGGCTGGAGTCGGCAGATCTCCCGCTGAACGTCACCACGGTCGTCGAGACCGAGCCCCTGGGCCGCGGCGGCGGCCTCAAGTACGCCGCCCGTCACCTGCCGCACGCGGACCGCCCCTGGTACGCGACGAACGGCGACATCTGGACCCGCTTCTCGCTGCGCGACATGGCGGCCTTCCACGCCGAGCGCGACGCCACCGCGACCCTCGCCCTGGCCCGCCCCCGCATTCCGTGGGGCGCCGTCGAGACGGACGCGTTCGGCCACATCACGGACTTCATCGAGTCCCCGCCGTCCCCGTATCTGATCAACGCGGGCGTGTACGTCTTCTCCTCGTCCTTCGCCGCGCTCCTTCCGGACCGCGGTGACCACGAGCGGACCACGTTCCCGCGCCTGGCCCGCGAGAAGAGCCTGGCGGGCTTCCCGCTGCCGCAGGGCGCCTACTGGCGGGCGATCGACACCGCGAAGGACCTCACGGAAGCCGCCAAGGAGCTCGCCGCACAGGTCGGTTGAGGGTCTCGCCAGATTCCCTCCGTACGTCGATGGGGCCCCGCACAGTGTCTGTGCGGGGCCCCATCGACGTACACGGGAGAGAAGACAGAGCAGCGGGTCAGCCGCCGCCCAGCAGTCCGCCCACCAGCCGGTCGTTGCCGCCCGTGCTGCCGCCGCTCGCGCCGCCCTCGGGGGTGCCGCCGCCGCTGCCGCCACTGGATGTGGGGCCCGCTGTGGTGGACGACGGGGGCTGCTGGGGCGTCGACTGCTGGGGCGGGGCCTGTCCTGTGCCCTGCGTCTGGCTCGGCTGACCCTGGCCCGTGCCCGCGGTGGCGGTGTCGGGCGCCGTGCCCGGCGTTGTCGCCGCGCCCGCGCCCTGCGTGGGGCTCGCGGAGCTGCCCTGGGTGGGCGCCTCGGAGGCCGTGGGGCTCTGCGAGTGGCGCTGGCGGTGCTTCTGCTTTCCGCCGGGTTCACCGGGGAGCGGCGAGCCCGGCAGTTCGTTGCGGGGCGCCTCGCCGGGTCCCGGCACGGTCACGCGGTCGGCGTCCCGCACGGCGCCGCCGAGCATGGAGCCGAGCAGCAGGGTGACTCCCACGACGAGCGCTCCGACGAGCCCGCCGCGCCGCAGCACGCGCCGCCGCAGCTCCCAGATGTCGACGCGCGGTCCGAGCGTGCGCCAGGCCTCGCCCGCGAGGCGTCCGTCGACGGAGTAGACGGGTGCGCCCGCGATGATGAGCGGCGACCAGGCGGCCAGGTAGATGATGTCCGGCGCGTCGTAGGCGGGGACGGTCTTCCAGCTGACGGTGACGATGAGCGCGGCGGAGAGCAGTACGCCGATGCCGGCGGCGACCCGCTGCCAGAGCCCGAGCACCGTGAGCACGCCGACGATGATCTGGAGGAAGGCGATGCAGAGCCCGGCGCCGACCGGGTGCGAGAGGGCGAAGTCGCGCAGTGGCTCGGCGAGTGCCCAGGGGTGCAGGGAGTTGAGCCACTTGACCATGGAGCCGCGCTCGCCGCCGTCGAAGTAGACGGGGTCGCAGAGCTTGCCCATGCCGGCGTAGATGGAGATGAACCCGAGGAAGACGCGCAGCGGGAGCAGCACGACGCCGAGGTTCATGCGGCGGCCGGGGTAGTAGGCGTGCCGGACGGGATCCGCGCCGTGTCGCCGGACGGTCTGGCCCTCACCCTCGTCGAACTCGTCGAACTCATCGTCTTCGTACGGGAGTTGCTCGTCGAGGTCGCTCTCCGACATCGGCATACGCGGGATCAGCCGGGTGTCGGGGTTGTGATGCCGGGGACCGATGACGGCAGGTGTGGCCTGCGTACTCTCGAGGCCGTCGCCGAGGTCGTCGTCGAGGTCGATGCGGGGGATGACCTGCGTGGCTCCCCCTTCGTCGTAGGGGGTGCCCCCGGCTTCGGCCGAATGGCGCACGCCGGTGCCGCGCACCGCCTGGAGCAGTCCGGTGGCTCCGGGGTCGCCCGGTTCGGACTTCCCGCTCCAGACGACGGGCGAGCGGCGCCGCGTGGTGGAGCCGACTGCGGGGATGCGCGCGGTGTCGTCGGCGGTGTTCAAGTGCCGTGCGATACGCGGGGATTGGGTCCGCTGCGCGGTGGGGAGCTGCACGCGGAAGCTCGCGTGATTCACGATGACCTGGGCCGGGTCGCTCGGCACCTTCACCATGCTCAGCGCGGGAGCTTCGTCGAAACCTGGCGAGCTTCCCCCCGTGGGATTGCGGGGCGTTCTGGTGTCCACACTCATCTAACCGAGTGATGTGTGTTTAGGACACTGCCTTGACCGTGCGGAAATGTCCGGACCGCGTCAAGATCCTCCCGGTCTCCGGCCGGCCCGGTTTCTCAGGGCCGACCGAAGTCCGGGGGTGATGGCTAACTACGGTGCCGGGACGCCTCGTAGAGCACGACGCCCGCCGCCACACCGGCGTTCAGGGACTCCGCGCCGCCCGGCATGGGGATCCGCACCCGGTAGTCGCAGGTCTCGCCGACGAGACGCGAGAGCCCCTTGCCCTCGCTTCCGACGACGATCACGACAGGGCCGGACAGTGCCGCCAGGTCGCCGACCTCGTGCTCGCCGTCCGCGGCGAGGCCGACGATCGCGAGCCCGGCCTTCTTGTAGGCCTCTAGGACGCGGGTCAGGTTCGTGGCCCGCGCCACCGGCGTACGCGCCGCGGCACCGGCGGACGTCTTCCAGGCGCCCGCGGTCATGCCCGCGGCACGCCGCTCGGGGACGACGACGCCGTGCCCGCCGAAGGCGGAGACCGAACGCACCACGGCGCCCAGGTTCCGCGGGTCCGTCACGCCGTCGAGCGCGACGATCAGCGGGTCCTGGCCGCGGTCGAACGCGGCGGCCGCGAGCTCCTCGGGGTGCGCGTACTCGTAGGGCGGCACCTGGAGCACGAGGCCCTGGTGGTTGAGGCCGTTCGTCATGCGGTCGAGCTCGGGGCGCGGCGCCTCCATGAGGTGGATGCCGCCGCGCTCACCTGCCAGCTGGAGCGCCTCGCGCACGCGCTCGTCGTTGTCGATGAACTGCTGGACGTAGAGCATCGACGCGGGGACGCCCTCGCGCAGCGCCTCGACGACGGAGTTGCGGCCGACGACCATCTCGGACGTGCCCTTGCCGCCGCGCCCCTTCACGGGACGCCGACCGCCACCGCCACCGGGGCCGCCGGTGGCCTTCTTGGCCATGGCGTTGGTGATGCGGTTCTTCTTGTGTCCCTTGCGCGCCTCGGCGGGCGGCGTCGGGCCCTTGCCCTCAAGGCCGCGGCGCCGATTTCCACCGCTGCCGACCTGCGCGCCCTTCTTGCCGGACATGCGGCGGTTGTTAGCGGCCATGGACCTACCTGTCTCTGTGATGCGTGCGGCGGCTGCCTCTGTACGGCGTGACTGCGCACTGCGTGAACTGCGTACGTATATGAAGTGTGCCGCCCGGGTCGCCGGGCGGCACATTGCGAGCCCTGACGGACTCGGACGCTCAGCGCGGGCCGAGTGTCCACCGCGGTCCTGCCGGGCCGTCCTCGATGACGAGACCGGACTGGTTGAGCTGATCACGGATGGCGTCGGCGGTCGCCCAGTCCTTGCGGCCACGCGCCGCCTCGCGCTGCTGGAGCACGAGGCGTACGAGGGTGTCGACGACTCCGTGGAGGTCTTCGCCGCGGTCGCCCTCTCCGGCCCAGTGCGGGTCGAGCGGGTCGAGGCCGAGCACGCCCAGCATGGCCCGCACCTCGGCGAGCCGTGCCACCGCGGCTTCCTTGTCGTCGGCGGCGAGGGCGGAATTGCCCTGCCTGACCGTCGTGTGGACGATGGCGAGCGCCTGCGGGACCCCGAGGTCGTCGTCCATCGCGTCGGCGAAGGCGGGCGGCACCTCGGGCGCGGGCTCGACGACGCCCCCGGCCTTCTCCACCACGCGCTGCACGAAGCCCTCGATCCGCGCGAAGGCGGACTCGGCCTCGCGCAGGGCCTCCTCGCTGTACTCGATCATCGAGCGGTAGTGGGGGGTGCCCAGGTAGTAGCGGAGGACGATCGGGCGCCATGCCTTGACCATCTCGGACACGAGAACCGAGTTGCCGAGCGACTTGGACATCTTCTCGCCGCTCATGGTGACCCAGCCGTTGTGCACCCAGTACCGCGCGAACGCGTCCCCGAAGGCCTTGGCCTGCGCGATCTCGTTCTCGTGGTGCGGGAAGATCAGGTCGATGCCGCCGCCGTGGATGTCGAACTCACGGCCCAGGTACTTGTGGGCCATCGCCGAGCACTCCAGGTGCCAGCCGGGACGGCCGCGGCCCCAGGGGGTCTCCCAGCTGGGCTCCCCCTCCTTGGCGGACTTCCACATGGCGAAGTCACGCGGGTCGCGCTTGCCGGTCTCGCCGTCGCCCGACGGCTGCAGCAGGTTGTCGAGCTCCTGGTTGGACAGCTCCAGGTAGCCGGGGAAGGACTTCACGTCGAAGTAGACGTTGCCGTCCGACTCGTAGGCGTGGCCGCGCTCGATCAGGCCGCGCATCATCTCGATCATCTCGGTGATGTGACCGGTGGCACGCGGCTCGTACGTGGGCGGCAGGCAGCCGAGGACGTCGTAGCCGTCGTTGAAGGCCCGCTCGTTCTCGTACCCGATGGACCACCACGGGCGGCCCTGCTCGGCCGACTTCCGGATGATCTTGTCGTCGATGTCCGTGACGTTGCGGATGAAGGTGACGTCGTATCCGCGGTAGTCGAACCAGCGGCGCATGATGTCGAAGTTCAGACCGGACCGGATGTGCCCGATGTGCGGGGCCGCCTGCACCGTAGCGCCGCACAGGTAGATCGAGACACAACCGTCGATGAGCGGGCTGAAGTCTCGGATCTGCCGGGCGCTGGTGTCGTACAGGCGAATCGTCACCACTCCAGGGTAGTGGGCGCAGGACAGTGCCCTGCGACCTCTCGGGCCAACAGGGCACGGAACTGTGACATGCGCGGGGCATGGGCGGGGGATGCGTGTGCGCGCGAAGCCCTCAGATCCTGCCGACGACCTTGCGTGCGGTGACGCGGACGACGACGCGCGGGGCGTCGTCCGCGGAGCCCGGGTTGAACTCCGCGTACTTCTTTCCGGTGTATTTCAGGGCCAGCTCGTCGATGAGCTCCTGCCCGCCCTCGGTGGTCATCGTCGCCTCGCCGCGGATCTCGGCGTACGAGTACGGCTCGTCGAAGGGCTGGAGCAGCACCGTCACGCGCGGGTCGCGGCGCAGGTTCTGCTCCTTGCGACGGCCGACCGTGGTGGAGAAGAGCAGCTCGTCGCCGTCGCGCTTCACCCAGACCGGTGAGACCTGGGGGCTGCCGTCGGGCTGGATGGTGGCCACGGAGATGAAGACGGGGGTGTCGAGAAGGGACTTGAGCTTGTCGGACAGTTCGGCGGCCATGAAGGGTGCCTCTCTCTCGTACTCGTACGTCGGTGGGTGACGTTGAGCTGCTCTGGGGACGCGTTCCCGATATTGCTCCAACACACCCTCCCGCCGCGGCATTTCACCCGCGGCCGGTACGCCGGTCAGCCCGACCGGACCACGAGTGCCGTGGCGATCGCGGCGAGGCCCTCGGCGCGGCCGGTGAGGCCGAGCCCGTCCGTCGTCGTGCCGGAGACGGCGACGGGGGCGCCCGCGGCGGCGCTGAGCGTCTTCTGCGCCTCGTCGCGCCGCTTGCCGACCTTGGGGCGTACGCCGATGACCTGGACGGCGATGTTGCCGATCTCGAAGCCTTCGGCGCGCACGATCCTGGCCGCCTCGGCGAGCAGCGTCACTCCGGACGCACCGGACCACTCGGGCCTGCTGGTGCCGAAGTGCGCGCCGAGGTCGCCGATGCCGGCCGCGGAGAACAGGGCGTCGCAGGCGGCGTGCGCGGCGACGTCCCCGTCGGAGTGCCCGGCGAGGCCGACGGTCTCGCCTTCCCAGAGGAGCCCGGCGCACCACAGCTCGCGCCCTTCCTCGAAGGCGTGCACGTCGGTGCCGATGCCGACCTGCGGCATACGGAGGGCCGGGGAGTTCTCAGAAGCCATCGTTGGCCCTCCTGCGGGCGAGTACGGCCTCGGCGAGGACGAGGTCGAGGGGGCGCGTCACCTTGAAGGCCTCTTCGTGGCCCGGCACGACGACGACCTGGAGGCCGAGCTGCTCGACCATGCTCGCGTCGTCCGTCACGTCGTCGGTGACCGTCTCGTGGGCGCGGACGAGGGTGTCGCGGTCGAAGCCCTGCGGGGTCTGCACGGCACGCAGGCGGGCCCGCTCGGGCGTGGCCACCACGGGCTCGGGGCGGCCCGGGTTGGCGGGGTCCCCCGGCTCGACCTGCTTGACGGTGTCGGCGAGGGGCAGCGCGGGGACGACAGCGGGGGCCCCTTCGCGTACGGCCTCGATGACGCCGTCGACGGTGTCGACCGGCACCAGGGGGCGGGCCGCGTCGTGCACCAGGACGACGCCGATGCCCTCCGGCAGGGCGTCGAGGCCGAGCTTCACGGACTCCTGACGGGTCTCGCCGCCGGGGACCACCATGAAGTCGGTGCGCTCTGGGAGTGCGTGGTCGGCCAGGAGGGTCTTGACCTCGGCGACGCCCTCCGGTGGGGCGACGACGACGACGAGCGAGACGGCGCGGGATGCGGCCATGGCCCGTACGGCATGGATGAGCATGGGCGTGCCGTTCAGCGCGCGGAGCGCCTTGGGGGCGCCCGGCCCGAGCCGTACGCCGCGTCCGGCGGCGGGAATGACGACCGCGGTGCGGGATTCCTCAGACATCGGTTCCGTTCAGGTTTGTGTGCTCGGCCGAGGTGGGTATGGCCACAGCGACGCCGGGCGCGAGCCCTTGACCGGACCCTTCCGTGACATCTGGTCGAGCCACTGCCCGAGCCCGGCACCCATCACGCGGCACACACACAAGCAGCACCGAGTACGACGTAGGAATTCATTCATTCAGGGATTGCGTCTGAGCACTAGATCTTGTCTGGGGACGAGATCTCGTCTGGGTACGAACATGCCGCAGCGCCCGGCGACACCATTGAGGGTCAGCGGGCACCGCGGCATTTCATGCGCCAAGACGTCGTGCCTGATCATGTCAGGACGCGATCAGCGCGATCAGGACGCGAGAACCTCGTCAAGCAGGGCCTCGGCCTTGTCCTCGTTCGTGTTCTCCGCGAGGGCGAGCTCGCTCACCAGGATCTGGCGAGCCTTGGCGAGCATGCGCTTCTCACCCGCGGAGAGTCCGCGCTCGCGCTCACGACGCCACAGGTCACGCACGACTTCCGCGACCTTGATGACATCGCCCGATGCGAGCTTCTCGAGATTTGCCTTGTAGCGACGGGACCAGTTCGTCGGCTCTTCGGCGTACGGCGCGCGCAGTACTTCGAAGACCCGGTCGAGCCCGTCCTGACCAACCACATCACGTACGCCGACGAACTCCGCATTGTCCGCAGGCACACGTACCGTCAAGTCGCCCTGAGCGACCTTCAGCACCAAGTAGGTCTTGTCCACGCCTTTGATCTGGCGAGTCTCAATGGCCTCGATCAGCGCGGCCCCGTGATGGGGATAGACCACGGTGTCGCCAACCTTGAACGTCATGTGACAGGTACCCCTTCCGTGGCTATCCATCCTAACACGAGAACGGCCTCTTCTGAATGGCGTTTTCGCAGGTCAGGGCATATCTCGGGGCTTGACAACTGCAACAGGAACGTGCTGCGAAGGGCTTCCGGAGCGAGGTATTCGCAGGTGGGAGCGGCTCTCCGGGGAAGCGGAAACGCGCCCGTTACACCCCCTCCGAGAGCGCTCCACGAGGACGAACGTCCCGGTTTGCCAGGTTCCAAGCGGTGAACTTCCGCTACTCCGTTCGGCGACCGGAGAGCCGTGCTAGTCGCCGTTCGGCATGAATCCGGAATTGATCAAGCGACCCCGGTGATCAATTTCCCGGACTTCCCCGGACTTCCCCGAACCGCCATGCATTCCTTACCGGAAATCCGCAGGACGGGCCGCGGCGACTCTTGACGGCTCTTATGTGAATGGTGAACGAGAGGCCAATGGCGCGGATGGTGACGGAGGCGACGGCAGTGACTTCTGCGGCCCCAGCCGCGGCGGGACACGAGAGACACGGAAGAGGCACGCGAGAGGCTCGCGGGCCGTAGGGGCGGGTCGGGTGCGATGGCGCGGGAGCGGCTCGGTAACCTAAGCCCGCTGACACACACTTAGGACGGCTTTACGGCCGTCCGCCTCTCCCTTACCGCCCTCGTTCAAGGAGTTGCCGCCGCCGTGAGCCGCAGCCTTCGACGTGGCGCCATCGCCGCCACCGCCATCGCGTTCTCGCTCGCCTCGCTCGCCGCGTGCGGCGCCGGCAGCAACGCTCAGACGCTCGAGGTGAAGCCGGACAACGCGGCAACCGCCGTCGGGGACATCAAGATCCAGAACGCCATGGTGATCACCCAGCCCGACCTGAAGTCGACGGGCCCCGCCGTGGTCGCCGCGACGATCTTCAACAACGGCCGCACCGACCAGACCCTGGACGGCATCGCGGTCAACGGAACCGGCAAGACGGCCAAGATCACCCCGGCCAAGGACGACAAGGTCTCCAAGCGGGGCGGTCCGCTGACCATCCCGGCCGGTGGCTCCGTCATCATCGGCGGCAAGGACAACGCCTCCGCCGTCCTGCCCAGCAGCCGCGAGGCCGTCAAGGACGGCAACGCGCAGCCGGTCACCTTCAGCTTCAGCAAGACCGGCGACGTGAAGATGAAGACCTTCGTCGTGCCGGCGGACAGCTACTTCAAGAAGTGGGGCCCGAGCGAGGTTCCGGACGCTTCCGAGGCTCCGGGTTCGAAGCCGTCGGGTAAGCCGACGGGCGTGGCGAGCGGTGAGCCCGCCCCCGACGGTGCGAGCACCAACCCTTCGGGGAAGCCGTCGGGCGACGCCTCCGGCGCGGCGACGGACCCGTCGGGCGCCGCGTCGCAGAACGCGGGCACTCAGCACTGATACGACGCACATGCGAGAGGGCGGGAACCCGGTGCCGGGTTCCCGCCCTCTCGCATGTGCGTCTCTCGTATGTGCGTCTACTGAGGTGTGGTTTACGGCTCGAACTTGTAGCCCAGGCCCCGCACCGTCACCAGGTAACGCGGCGCCCCCGGGTCCGGCTCGATCTTGGCGCGGAGGCGCTTGACGTGGACGTCGAGGGTCTTGGTGTCCCCCACGTAGTCCGCGCCCCAGACGCGGTCGATGAGCTGCATACGGGTCAGGACGCGGCCCGCGTTGCGCAGGAGCATCTCCAGGAGGTCGAACTCCTTGAGGGGCAGGTCGACCTTGGAGCCGGAGACCGTGACCACGTGACGGTCCACGTCCATGCGGACCGGACCCGCCTCCAGGGCCTGCGGTGCGACCTCCTCGGGCTCGCCGCGGCGGCGCAGGACCGCACGGATGCGGGCCACGAGTTCGCGTGAGGAGAAGGGCTTGGTGACGTAGTCATCGGCTCCTATTTCCAGGCCGACCACCTTGTCGATCTCGCTGTCCTTGGCGGTGACCATGATCACCGGGACGTTGGAACGGCTGCGCAGCTGGCGGCAGACCTCCGTGCCGGGCAGGCCCGGCAGCATCAGGTCGAGCAGGACGAGGTCGGCGCCGTTGCGCTCGAACTCGTCGAGTCCGTCGGGTCCGGTGGCCGCGATGGCGACCTCGAAGCCCTCTTTGCGGAGCATGTAGGACAGGGCGTCGCTGAAGGATTCCTCGTCCTCGACGACGAGCACTCGGGTCACGGAAGGACCTCCGGGGCAGGGATGGGTTCGTACGCAGTGGTCTCGTCGGGCCGTGCGGTGCCGGCTTCGCTGCCGTCTCCGCCGTGACCGGATCCGCGGTCGCGGTTGGCGGCTGCTTCGGGCAGCCGCAGGGTGAAGGTGGAGCCCTGTCCCTCGGAGCTCCACACGGTGACCTCCCCGCCGTGCGAGGCGGCCACGTGTTTGACGATGGCGAGGCCGAGGCCGGTGCCGCCGGTGGCCCGTGAGCGGGCCGGGTCCACTCGGTAGAAGCGCTCGAAGATGCGCTCCTTGTCCTTGTCGGAGATGCCGATCCCCTGGTCGGTGACGGCCACCTCTATGAGATCGCCGCCGGGTGCGGTGACCCGGCGGGCCGCGATGCCGACGCGGGTGCGGGCGGGCGAGTAGTTCACGGCGTTCTCGACGAGATTGCCGAGTGCCGCCGCGAGCTGGCCGCGGTTGCCCCATATCTGGAGGTCGGCGGTGCCGCCCGCGGCCATGGTGATCTGTTTGTGGGATGCCTGGTGACGGCTGCGGTCGATCGCTTCCGCCACCAGTTCATCGACACGGACGGGTTCGGCGTCCTCCAGGGGGTCGTCGTTCTGGACCCGGGAGAGGTCGATGAGCTCCTGGACGAGGCTGGTCAGGCGGGTCGCCTCGATCTGCATCCGGCCCGCGAACCGCTCGACGGCCTCGGGGTCGTCCGAGGCGTCCATGACGGCCTCGGAGAGGAGGGAGAGTGCCCCTACGGGGGTCTTGAGCTCATGGCTCACGTTCGCGACGAAGTCGCGTCGTACGGCTTCGATGCGGCGGGCCTCCGTGAGGTCCTCCACCAGGAGCAGTACGAGGCGGGAGCCGAGAGGGGCCACGCGTGCGGAGACGGCGAGGGCCTCGCCCCGGCCGGTGCCGCGGCGTGGCAGGTCGAGCTCGACCTGGCGTATCTCTCCGTCGCGGCGGGTGTCGCGGGCCATCTGGAGCATGGGCTCCACGGCGAGCTTGCCGCCGCGGACCAGGCCGAGGGCGTACGCCGCCGAGCTGGCCTTGACCACGCTGTCCGCCTCGTCGAGGACGACGGCGGACGAGCGGAGCACGGAGAGAACCGTGTCGACGCCCGGTGGCAGTACGGCGTCTGTGTGCAGGGAGGTCCGGGTGGGGCGTTTCAGGTCGCGCTCGCTCCAGCGGAACGCCAGCATGGCGATGACACCGGTGCACACCCCGGCGATCGCTGCCGCTGCGGCGACCGCCGCGTTCACGTCCATGCCTCCAGGTTATGCGCCCTTTACGCACCGGCCACAGCCATACGGGTGCGGCCTCGAACACTCGTCGCCCAGAGTTCACCGAGGGGACGGTGATGGTTCACTTCCGCCGAACGGGTTACGCCGGGCCGCGTCAGGGCCGCGCCGGGCGTGGCACTCCCCGTCGCCCATAGTTCACCTCGGTGACAGGGACGGTTCACTCCGGATGCCGGAAACGGACGCGTCGGGGCCGCACCGTGGGAGCGTGGGGGTCACCCCCCGGGACGTACTAGAGAGGGACATCCACATGCGGGACGCGTACCACGAGGAACTTGACTCGATCGGCGAGGGCCTGGTCGAGATGGCCCGGCTTGTCGGGTCCGCGATCGGGCGCGCCACCACGGCCATGCTCGACGCCGACCTGAAGATGGCCGAAAGCGTGATCGCCGCTGACCAGAAGGTCGACGATCTTCAGCACGAGCTGGAGGCGCGCGCGATAGCCCTGCTCGCACGGCAGCAGCCGGTCGCCACCGACCTGCGCATCGTCGTGACCTCGCTGCGGATGAGCGCCGACCTGGAGCGCGCGGGCGACCTCGCCCAGCACGTCGGGAAGCTGACGCGCCTGCGCTTCCCGACGTCGGCCGTTCCACACGACCTGCACGCGACGATCCTGGAGATGGGGCAGCTCGCGCAGCGCCTGATGGCGAAGGCGGCGGAGGTCATCATCACGAAGGACGTCGACCTGGCGCTCCAGCTGGAGCAGGACGACGACGAGATGGACCTGCTGCACCGGACGCTCTTCCAGCACCTGATGGACGACCGCTGGAAGCACGGCATCGAGACGGCTGTCGATGTGACGCTCCTGGGCCGTTACTACGAGCGGTTCGCGGACCACGCCGTGTCGGTGGCGAAGAGGGTCGTCTACCTGGTCACCGGTGAGCACGCGGACGAGATCCAGCCGACGGGAACGCCGGTGGAGGGCGCCTGAGCCGTCCCGTCCATCGGCCGGCGTGCGCGCGATGACGAGCAGTGGGGTGTGCCCCGCACCGATGCGACGGTGCGGGGCACACCCCGTCGTTCGTTCCGGCGCCTCAGCCGCAGCAGCCGCCGCACTGGCACGGTCCGCCCGACTGGCAGCCGCAGCCGCAGCCCGAGCCGCAGCCGCAGCCGCCGAGAAGCACGAGTGCGGGCAGGCCCGGCGTATCGACCGACTGCTCGGGGACGCGTTCGGTCATGGGGGACTCGGCCATGGGTCTCCTCCTCTAAGGCGTACTGCTGAGGCTCGAAGGCGTACTGCTAGTGCGTACTGCCTGTTGCCCCTTCCATGCCCACTCCTGAGGGGCGCACCAACGGCGCACACGCGCGCGGCGCCTCAGCGGGGAGCCCCCTCATGAGCGACCAGTAGCCGAAGGCGGCGACGGTTCCGATGACCGCGCAGGTGCCCCAGAGCCACTCGGCACCGAAGCGGTCGATGACGAAGCCGGACATCAGCGGGGCGACGAGCGCGGCGACGGCCCAGGACAGGGTGTACATGCCCTGGTAGCGGCCTCTGCCGTGGAGGGGCGAGAGGCGCACGACGAGTCCGGTCTGGGTGGGCGCGTTCACGATCTCGGCGAGGGTCCAGACGCACACGGTGAGGGCGAAGACGCCGATGGATCCGGCGAAGGCGGTGAGCCCGAAGCCGTAGCCGGCGAGGAGCGCGGAAATGATCAACAGGCGCTGCGGGTCCCGGTGTTCGATGAACCGGGTGACGGGGATCTGCAGGACGACGATCAGTACGCCGTTGACGGCGATGGCCATTCCGTAGTCGGCGGGCGTGAATCCGGCCTCGCCCATGGCGACGGGCAGTCCCACGGACCCCTGCTGGAAGATGAGCGCGATGAGGAAGGAGAGCCCGACGACTCCCATGAAGCGCCCGTCACGCAGAACGGTCCCGAGTCCGACGTCCGGCTCCGAGGCCTTCTCCAGGGCGGTCCGCACGGGCCGCGACTCGGGCAGCTTCGCGAACACGAGGATGGCGCAGGCCATGGTCATGCCCGCCTCGATGAGGAACCCGGCGAGGTAGCTGAACTCGGCGATGAATCCGGCGCCCGCTGAGGAGATGGCGAAGCCGAGGTTGATGGCCCAGTAGTTGAGGGAGAAGGCCCGCACCCGGTCCTCGGGCCGCACGATGTCGGCCATCATCGCCTGGACGGCGGGCCTCGACGCGTTGCTGGCCATGCCGACGAGGAAGGCGACGGCGGCGATGGCCAGGGGCTCCTTCATGAAGCCGAGGAGGGCGACGGAGAGGGCGGTGGAGGCCTGGGCGATGAGGAGGGTGGGGCGCCGCCCGAGCCGGTCGGTCATGACACCGGCACCCAGCGAGGAAACGACACCGCCGAGCCCGTGGAGGGCGGCGACGAGTCCGGCGTAGGTCGCCGAGTAGCCGCGGTCGAGGGTCAGATAGAGCGCCATGAAGGTGGCGACGAAGGCGCCGAGCCGGTTGACGAGGGTGCTGGTCCACAGCCACCAGAACTCGCGGGGAAGCCCGGATACGGACTCCTTGGCGGCACGTCTCAGGGCGGCGAGCGACATCGGTTTTCCCCCACGGTCAGACAGAAATGTAAGTGGCTCAAGCGCGGAGTGAACATTACGATCTCGCTGCCCCGAAGAGCCAGCGGATTAGCGGAAACCGTCAACTGACCCGGCTGCTGTCCGGGCTGCGGGCGGACGCGCGGGGTGCCCGGCGGTTCGATTACGCTCAGGGGCATGGCCGACGCACCGTACAAGCTGATCCTCCTCCGCCACGGCGAGAGCGAGTGGAACGCGAAGAACCTGTTCACCGGCTGGGTGGACGTCAATCTCAACGAGAAGGGCGAGAAGGAGGCGGTCCGCGGCGGTGAGCTGCTCAAGGACGCCGGCCTGCTCCCCGACGTGGTCCACACGTCGCTCCAGAAGCGCGCGATCCGCACCGCGCAGCTGTCCCTCGAGGCCGCCGACCGCCACTGGGTCCCGGTCCACCGCAGCTGGCGCCTGAACGAGCGTCACTACGGTGCGCTCCAGGGCAAGGACAAGGCGCAGACGCTCGCCGAGTTCGGCGAGGAGCAGTTCATGCTCTGGCGCCGTTCGTACGACACCCCGCCGCCGGCGCTCGCCCGCGACGCGGAGTACTCCCAGTTCGACGACCCGCGCTACGCGACGCTCCCGCCGGAGCTGCGCCCCCAGACGGAGTGCCTGAAGGACGTCGTCGTCCGGATGCTCCCGTACTGGTTCGACGGCATCGTCCCGGACCTGCTGACCGGCAGGACGGTCCTGGTCGCCGCCCACGGCAACTCGCTGCGCGCCCTGGTCAAGCACCTGGACGGCATCTCGGACGAGGACATCGCGGGCCTGAACATCCCGACGGGCATCCCGCTGGCGTACGAGCTCGACGCGGACTTCAAGCCGGTGAAGGCCGGGGGGACTTACCTCGACCCTGATGCGGCCAAGGCTGCCATCGAGGCGGTCAAGAACCAGGGTAAGAAGAAGTAAGCACGCTCGAGAAGCCCTCTGCCCGCGGTTGGTCCGCCGGGTGGAGGGCTTTCCACTGTCAGCGTCCCTGCGTCAGGAGCCCACGTGGTTGCATCCCGGTCCGCCCTCGCCCTGCTGAGCTGCGCGGCCCTATTGCTCACCGGTTGCGCGGGCGATGGCGGGAACCGGGACGGGACAGCGGATGGCGCGGGGAAGAGCCGCCCGGCCCCGCGGGATCGCGACGGTCGCAGCGAGCCCGGCATCGGTGACTTCGACAAGGACGGCTACGACGATTTCGTCACCGTCGAAGCGAGCCGCGTCTCCGGCGGGTCATGGGCCTGGCACGTGGTCGTCGTCCCGGGCTCGAAGAGCGGCCTCGACGCGGGCCGCGCCACGCGTTACAGCGACGTCTACAGCGGCCCGCTGCTCCGCGGCGACCTCGACGGCGACGGATTCACGGACCTGGTCGCCACCCGCGAGCCCTGGGGCCCGGACGGGAAGACCGAGCCGGACGCCCTCTACCGGGCAGTGATCATGTTCGGCGGTACGAACGGCCTCGGTGAGCCGGTGACGGTGGCCGCCGAGCGCCAGTTCCTCGCGATGGCCGTGGCCGACGTCAACGGCGACGGGGCCCTCGACCTGATCGACCGCGGCAAGGGGGCACAGGAGAAGGACCGCTCCCGGATACGAGGGCGGATCGCGTACGGGCCGTTCGACCGGGATGGTGCCCCCGCCCGTCTTGTGGGGCAGGAATGGAGGGCCGCCGGCGGCGGGACCACCGCCGGTGACTTCGACGGCGACGGCTTCCACGACCTGCTCTTCACCGGCGCCCCTCCGTATGCGGACGACGAGGAACCGGGCTCCGACCCGATCCCGGCAGCCGCCTACTTCCGCGGCGGCCCCGACGGCCCTGTCCCCGCCGCCGTGCCCAAGGGCCTGGACAACGGCACCGAGGACGGGGTCCTGACCCCGCTGGCCGGCGACGTGGACGGCGACGGCATCACCGACCTCCTCGTCGGAGGAGGGGGCGTTTCGGCCCCGGCCGACGGCCTCGACACGGGACAACTCGCCATCGTCTACGGCGCGAAGGGCGGACCCGGCACGGGCCGCCGCACCACGGTGTACAACCAGGAGACCCCGGGCATCCCCGGCGATTCGCAGGGCAACGACAGGTTCGGTGCCGTCTCCGGCACCGGCGACGTGACCGGAGACGGGCATCCGGACCTGGTGGTCAACACCCCGGGCGAGGACAAGGCGGGCCGCTTCACGCTGCTGCCCGGCGCGACGGACGGCTCCGGCCCTGACCCGTCCCGGGCCACCGCCTTCGACGCGGCGGCCTACGGCTGGGAGTCGATCAAGGCCACCCTGCCTCCGCTGGACATCAACGGCGACGGACATGCGGACGTGGTGGCCGAGACGTCGGGCGGCCTCCTGCTCTTCCCAGGAGGCGAAGCGGAGTTCCCCGCCGGGGACCCGAAGCTCACCAGAGCGGCGAAGGTGGGGATGGACGTGCGGGGCTGACGGCACCGGCCGTTGAGTTCCGCCGGTGGGGCGTGGCCGGTGGCCTCAGCTCTCGCCCCTGCGGGCGACATAGACGGTGTTGGTCGCGGTCCCGCCCTGGAGCGGGTTCGCGAAATCGACCACGTGCGCGGCGGTCTCCTCGAAGACCTCTGCGAGCACCGCGCCGAACTCGTCGTCCGGCGGGTCGTTCGACCACAGCGCGAACACGCCTCCGGGGTGGAGCAGTTCGGCCAGCGCGGTGAGGCCCGCCGGGCGGTACAGCGCGGCGTGGCCGGGGTGCAGTACGTGGCGTGGTGAGTGGTCGACGTCCAGCAGGATCGCGTGGAAACGGCGGCCGGGGGTCTCGGGGTCCAGGCCGCTCGGGGCAGCACCGGAGCCGTCGGCCGTATCCCCCGCGGGGACAGGGCCGCCCGCCGCCGCGCTCCCCGCGGCCATCGCGAAGAAGTCCCCGCGTACGAGTTGGCACCGGGGGTCCGATGCCAGCCCTTCGCCCAGCGGTACGAGCCCGCGCCGGTGCCAGTCGATCACCTCTGCCAGGGCGTCGACGACGATCAGCGAGCGCACCCGCGGATCGTCGAGCGCTGTCCGGGCCGTGTACCCGAGGCCGAGTCCGCCCACGGCGACATCGAGCGGGGTGTCCGGCAGCTCAGCGAGGCCGAGCCTGGTCAGCTCGACCTCGCCTTCGGTGAAGAGACTGGACATCAGGTACTCGTCGTCGAGCTTCACCTCATAGATGTCATCCCCCGACACCGGGTCCCGCCGACGCCGCAGGCTGATCTCGCCCATGGGTGTGGTCCGCCAGTCGATCTCTTCGAAACGTGCGCTCATCTGGCGAACCGTACTGGCTGGGCGAGCTCCCTTGCTTCCGCTCGGGGCTCACGGGCTGCCCGCGTCCGTGACGCCCTGCGCGAGTTCACCCACGACGTTCAGGATTCCCTGCCCGAAGGTGGTCGGGGCGATCAGGATCCCGAAGACCAGCACGATGACCACGGTCAGTTGCTCGTCGTTCCGGCTCCTGGCCTGTGTACGTCTTCGTAGCCGTAAGACGATGACGACAGCCAGCAGAACCGCCACATTGATCGTCAGCACCACCGGCCGGTCCTCCCGTCAGGCAATCAGGCAAGAACGTTCCAGTCGTCCTGTGTAGCCCGAACCACGCGGTGCGGTCGCGCAGTTACCGACGGTTGGCGGCATAGTGCCCATTCGGGGCTGGAACGGCTCGTGCCTGACGGGTATGCCAGGAACCCGGCGGCGATGTCGACGGCTACGCCTAAGCGACCCCCCGCTGCCCCTCGTACAGATTCCGTGGCCGCACCACGCCAGTGGTCCCGTAGAGCTCGATGCGCGAGTGGAGGTCTCCGGAGAAGTCCGGTACGTCGATCTGGTCGAACTCACGGACCTCGTTGACCCCGACAGTGGTGCTGTAGGGGGCCAGGCCGTCGATCCTCATCAGGCCCGCTCGTTCATTGGTGACGCGGATGTTCCAGTGCGTGAAGCGGGCTCCGAAGAGTGGGCCCGCTGACGCGTCTCCGCCGTGGCGGCCGTTGTTGTTGACCGTGATGTCCGTGCGGACGTTCGCGAAGGGCATTCCTCTGTGGCTGTCGAACGTGCCCATCCGCATGTCGCCCCGCGACCAGACGTTGTACGAGGACAGGCCCTCTACGTTGATGCCGTGGAGTTGGGTGCCTGAAGGGGCCGGGACCGTGCGGTCGTCGATCCTGAAGTCCTCGATCAAGTTGTCGTGCGAGCCCTCCCGGCAGAAGTACGGGTGGTGCGAGCCCCGGCCCGCCACCCGCGTGCGGCGCACCGTGCAGGCCGACGCGCTCACCAGGCCGAAGCCGTTGTCCACGTGGCGCACCACCACGTCGTCCGCCCAGCAGTCGTACGCGCACTGGAACGTCACCCCGTTGTAGCCCTTGTCCAGGAGGTGCGGGGACTGGGGGGTCTCGACCGCCTCCAGGGTCAGCCCTTCAACTCCCGCGCCCGTCAGCGCCTTTACGTGGGTTGTCAGGCGGGGGTCCCATTCCGGGCGTACGTCCAGGGGGAGGGGGCGTTCCAGAGTGACCGCGCCCGTGCCTGTACCCGCGCTCTTCTTTACTGAAGTGATGCGTACCGGCCACTCGTACGGGACGTACGAGGTGAGCTTCGTCTTGTCGTCCCACGTGTACGACTCCGGGCCCTCGCCCCCTCCAGCCATGTGTTCCAGGAGCGTGTGGTCCGCGTCGTCCGCCAGGCGGAGGAGGACCAGGTCGCCCTTGTGGAGGCGGGAGGTGTCCGCCACCTTCAAGGTGCGGTCGCCTCGTTTCGCGGGGGCTGTGGTGGTGAGCGTTTCCCATTCGTCGCGCTTGTTGCCCGTCCAGCCCTCGAAGGGCCACACCTTCGCCTTGATGGCCGTCGTCAGCGCGTCGTAACGGGGCTGTGGGCAGAGCCAGATGAGGCCGCCCGCCCAGGACCAGCTCGACTTGTCCCCGCCGTAGCGGGAGCCGTACGGGCCGATCAGTTCTGTGAGGTTCTTTGTCGCGTGGAGGGTGGTGCGGGTGCTGCCCGCCCCCTGGAGGACCACGTTGTCGTGGGCTATGCGGATGATGCCGTCGATGCGGTACTCGCCGGGCGGGACGACGACCGTGCCGCCGCCCTTCGCTCCCGCTTCCGCGAGGGCGCGGTTGATCGCGGGGGCCGCGTCCTGAGTGCCGTCCGGCTTCGCTCCGTAGTCCCTCACGTTCGCGACCACCTTCCGGCGAGGGAGGTGGCGGGTTCCTGAGCGAGCGCCCGCGCGGGCTATATAGGGGATCTGGGGGTGCGTGTAGGGGGTTTCCTCGAACTCCCGCCACAAGGTGGGGGTTTCGCCGGGCTTCGCCCATGCCGTCCCGCCGGTCACGCCCGTCGCGGCAACCGCCGCCACGGCTATCGCGCCGCCGAGTACGCCCCGTCTGCTCGGATGCTCCATGCCCACCGCCACCTTCCATGGATGTGAACGCCATTCATGTCTGCGATGGGCGCGAGCATGTCACGGGTGCCCCGCACGGGGAAGATGTCCTGCGGGGACGGAGAGACTGACTACGTCGGCGTGACTAGCCCTTCGGCTGAGTCAAGTGAGTGAACGCGTCCAGGTTCCGCGTGGGCTCGCCCCGCGACACCCGCCACGCGTACTCCTTGCGGATCGCCGTCGCGAAACCCAGCTCCAGGAGCGTATTGAAGGAGCCGTCCGCGTTCTCGAGGACCGAGCCGAGCAGGCGGTCGAGCTCGTCCGGGGTGACCGCGGAGAGGGGGAGTTTGCCGGTGAGGTAGATGTCGCCGAGCGGGTCGATCGCGTAACTCACGCCGTACACGCGCAGGTTGCGCTCCAGGAGCCAGCGGTGGACCGCCGCGTCGTTCTCGTCCGGGTGCCGGATCACGAACGCGGTCAGCGAAAGCGCATGTTTGCCGACCTTCAGCGAGAGGGTCGTCGACAGCTTGCGCGTGCCCGGCAGCTTCACCACGTAGGAGCCCGGCTCGGGGCTCTCCCACTCCAGGTCCGCCTCGGTCAGCGTTGCCTCGATGATCGCCGCCGCGTCGTCCTTCGCCGCCTCATCAGCCATGATGCGAGCGTACGCGACGCCTGTGCTCGTGCACGGCCGCCGTGTACACGTCCGCCGTGGCGGATGCCGCCGTGTCCCAGCCGAAGGATTCCGCGTGCTGTGCGGCCGCCTCGCCCATGCTGTCCACAAGGTGTGGATGATCGGCGAAATCGCGCAGCACGCGCGCGTAGTGGGCCGGTTCGTGACCGGGGACGAGGAATCCCGTCACCCCGTCGCGCACCGCGACCGGCAGGCCGCCCACCGATGCCGCGAGGACCGGAGTGCCCGCCGCCTGTGCCTCTATGGCGACCAGGCCGAACGACTCGCTGTACGAAGGCATCACAAGCACCGAAGCCGCCCTGAACCAGTCCGCCAACTGCTCCTGGCCCACCGGCGGCTGGAAGCGGACCACGTCCGCGATGCCCAGCTTGGCCGCCAGCTTCTGCAGGCCCTCCGGCTTCGCAAGGCCGCTGCCGCTCGGACCGCCCACCACGGGGACGACGATGTTCGAGCGCAGCTCGGGGCGCTCGTCCAGGAGGACGGCGACCGCGCGCAGCAGTACGTCAGGCGCCTTCAAGGGCTGGATACGGCCCGCGAAGAGCGGGACGAGCGCGTCCTGCGGGAGGCCGAGGCGGTGGCGGGCCGCCGCGCGGCCGTCTCCGGGGCGGAAGCGGTCCAGGTTCACGCCGGGGTGGACCACGGCGACCTTGCCCGCGTCCGCCTCATAGTGGCGGACGAGCTCGTCGGCCTCTTCGGAGGTGTTGGCGATGAGGCGGTCGGCCGCCCGGACGATCTGTGTCTCGCCGATCACGCGGGCGGTCGGCTCCGGGGTGTCGCCGAGTGCGAGCGCCGCGTTCTTGACCTTCGCCATCGTGTGCATGGCGTGCACGAGGGGCACGCCCCAGCGCTCGGCGGCCAGCCAGCCGACGTGGCCGCTGAGCCAGTAGTGCGAGTGGACCAGGTCGTAGTAGCCGGGGCGGTGGCCCGCCCACGCCTGCATCACGCCGTGCGTGAAGGCACAGAGCTGAGCGGGCAGCTCCTCCTTCGCCAGGCCTTCGTACGGTCCCGCGTCCACGTGGCGCACGAGGACGCCCGGGGCGAGTTCGACGGCGGGCGGCACCGCGCCCGTCGTCGAGCGCGTGAAGATCTCCACCTCGATGTTGATCGCCGCGAGACGCTTGGCCAGCTCGACGATGTAGACGTTCATGCCGCCCGCGTCGCCCGTGCCGGGCTGGTGCAGCGGCGAGGTGTGCACGCTGAGCATGGCCACCCGGCGTGGCCGCCGGTGTGTACCGGGGAGCCGGAGCCTGCTGGGCGCCGCCGGTGAGCGGCGACCGAGCCTGGTCACGTACTGGCTCACGTGGCGGTCCTCCTTGTACACGCGCGGGCAGGGCTCGTGCTTGGCGGGCATGACTTAAGGGAGGGCGTGCACGGTCCTCCAGAGGGAGAACATCGGAAGGTTCGACTCCATTTCCTCTTTGCCAAATCATTACTGGGTCGGGATCAACCAATGGGGCTCAGCCGATGGGCTCAGGTGACGGGCCTGGCTGACGGGCCCAGCTGACGGGCTCAGGTGACGGGCCCCAGCTGACGGGCCTGGCGGCGCATACCCTTTCCCCATGGCCTCCCGCACCCCCTCCCGCCCCGTGGGAACGGTGACGCGCGGGACCACCAACCCCAACCGCCTGCGCCGCATGGACCGCTGGATCGCCGCCACGCACGGCGCCGGGCTGCGGCGCTCCCCCGACCCTGTGGCCGTCGATCTCGGCTACGGAGCCGCCCCCTGGACCGCCGTCGAACTGCTCGTCCGGCTCAGGACCACCGCCCCCCGCGTGCGCGTGGTGGGCGTCGAGATCGATCCGGCGCGGGTCGCCGCCGCGAAGCCGTATGAGCGGGAAGGGCTCACCTTCCGGCACGGCGGCTTCGAGATCCCGCTGCCGGGCCCGGGGCGGCCCATGCTGATCCGGGCCGCGAACGTGCTCAGGCAGTACGACGAGGAGCAGGTCGCCGCCGTGTGGGAGCGACTGCGCGGGCGCCTCGCACCCGGCGGTCTGCTCGTCGAGGGGACCTGCGACGAGATCGGCCGACGGCACGTCTGGGTCGCGCTCGGCCCCGAGGGCCCGCGCACGGTGACCTTCGCGACCCGGCTCGGCTCGCTCGACCGCCCTTCCGACCTCGCCGAGCGGCTGCCCAAGGCGCTGATCCACCGGAACGTGCCGGGCGAGCCGGTGCACGCGTTCCTGCGCGACTTCGACCGCGCGTGGGCCGCGGCGGCGCCCTACGCCTCGTACGGCGCCCGGCAGCGCTGGATCAGGACGGTGCGGGAACTGACCGCGGACTGGCCGGTGGTGGACCGGTCCCCGCGGTGGCGGCAGGGCGAAGTGACGGTGCGGTGGGAGGCGTTGGCGCCGCGCCGGGGGTGAACGCACGAGGCATCCCGGGGTGAACTCGCGAGACACCGGCGGGTGAACTCCGCGTGCGGCGCGCCGTGCGTGGAACGATCTCCGGGTGCCGTTCGTCACATGGGACGGGTGGGGATCTGAGTTGCTGTCGCGCCCTGTCGTATTGCGCGTCGGCATGGCACCATCCCCGAGGCACTCGTAAGTTACTGACGGTAAATCAGTTTTGGGGGAGGCGGACGTGACGGGCAAGCGGAGTTCGACGATGGCCGGCCTGGCGCTGATCTGCGCCGCGGCGGTGCTCAGCACACCGGGCGCGGCCTACGCGAGTCCGGCGAAGCCAACACCCGGCAAGACCAAGTCTCTTGAGAGCCTGCGCAAGGAGATCGAGAAGCTCTACCACGACGCGGGCGTCGCCACGGATGCGTACAACGCGGCCGAGGAGAAGACCGAGAAGCAGTCCAAGCAGATCGTGAAGCTCGCCCGCTCCATCAGCAAGGGCCAGCAGAAGCTGGACAGGCTCAAGTCCCGTGCGGGCGCGGCGGCCCGCGCTCAGTACCGCGGCGGCGCGATGCCCTCAGAGGCCCAGCTGATGCTGAGCGACGACCCGCAGGAGTTCCTGGACGGCGCCGGGCTGATGCGGCAGGGCGAGAAGGCCACCAAGGGCATGTTGACGGAGCTCGAGCGGACGCAGGAAGACCTGCGGATCTACGCCAAGGACGCCACCGCCCAGTGGAAGAAGCTCGAGGCCAACCGCAAAGCGAAGGCCGAGTCGAAGAAGAAGATCAAGAAGAAGATCAAGACCGCCGAGGAGATGGAGTCGAAGCTCGAGAAGAAGGAGCGCGAGCGGCTCCGGAAGCTCGAGGAGGAAGCCCAGCTCAAGAAGCAGTCGGCGTGGGTGAGTTCGGGCGTCCTGAAGGACATCAAGGGCAAGGCGACCGGGCCGGGCAAGAAGGCCATCGAGTTCGCCACCGCGCAGCTCGGCAAGCCGTACGTATGGGGCGCCGAGGGACCCTCCTCGTACGACTGCTCGGGCCTCACGTCCAAGGCCTGGGCCGCCGCGGGCAAGGGAATTCCGCGTACGTCACAGGAGCAGTGGAAGCAGCTGCCGCACGTCGGCATCAAGAACATGCGCCCCGGTGACCTGATCATTTACCACGCGGACGCCAGCCACGTCGGGATGTACGTGGGCGACGGCGCGATCGTGCACGCGCCGCGGCCTGGGCGCGATGTCACCGTCGCGGGCGCGGGATCGATGCAGATTCTCGGGGTCGTGCGGCCTGACAAGTAGTCGGTAGGCCTCACAGCTAGCCTCATCTGTGCCGTACGTAGCCCCATCTGTGCCGTACGTCATGTGCCGTACGTCATGTGCCGTACGTCATGTGACCCACCGCACCCTCCCCCACCCTCTCAACCCTTCAGGCGTGATGTTCGTCATCCTGGTCGGGACCTGTCGTGCCCAATTGCGGTCCTTGTTGCGGCATATGACGGTGGCCGTTTGCCGTGCGGCATTCCAATCGGGCCTCGGCTAACGCTATGGTCCCCGTCGGTGGAGCGTTCGACCGTCGGTCCACCATGCCCTCGGGGGGAGGGAAGGAACCAAAGCCATGCCCGTACCCATACCGCGGCAGAGAGCGATCCCGGCCGCGGAAGGCGGTCAGGCTGACGCTCTGCCGACGCCCATGCCCGAACCCGTGCCCCCGACAGAACCTACGAACAGCACGAACAGCACGAACGGCACGAGCCTCAGCCTCCTGGTGATCGAGGACGAGGCGGGCTCGCTCAGCGTCCCCGCGATGCTCGACTCCGCGGGCAAGCCGATCCGTATCCGCACCGCCCGCAACCTCACCGAGGCCGAGCGGCTGCTCACGGACGACGTGCACTGCATCCTCCTCGACCTCGCCCTGGCGGGCCCCAGCGGCTCTGGCGGCTCTGGCGGCTCCGAGGAGGACGAGGACGAGCTGACCGCGCTCAAGCACGTCCTGCGCCTCGCGCCCCGGCACGCCGTCCTCGCGCTCACCGCGAACGGAGACGCCGAGCGGGGCGCGGAGGCCGTGCGGGTCGGCGCCCAGGACTATCTCTTCCGCGACGAGCTCGACGAGCGCCTCCTGAGCCGCGCCATCCGGTACGCCGTGGAGCGCAAGCGCGCGGACGCCGCCCAGCGTCAGCTGACGGAGTCGCGGCTTCGGGCCCAGGAGAACGCCCGCCTGGAGCGCGGCCTGCTGCCGACGCCGCTCCTGGACGGCTCACCGCTGCGGTTCGCCGCGCGCTACCGCCCCGGGCGCTCACGGGCACTGCTGGGTGGCGACTTCTACGACACGGTGCGCACCCCCGACGGCTCCGTGCACGTCATGATCGGCGATGTCTGCGGCCACGGCCCCGACGAGGCCGCGCTCGGCGTGGAGCTGCGCATCGCCTGGCGGACGCTGACCTTCGCGGGCCTGTGCGGCGACGAGCTGCTCTCCACGCTGCAGAAGGTCCTGGAGCACGAGCGCGCCGACGAAGAGATCTTCGCGACGCTCTGCACGGTCGACATCGCACCGGACGGCCGCCGGGCGGGGCTCTGCCTGGCCGGTCACCCGTCGCCGCTGATCGCCCGCGACGGCCGCCTCGCCGAGCTGCTCCCGTACGAGAGCAGCGGCCCGGCGCTCGGCCTCCTGCCGAACGCCCGGTGGCCGCGCCGCCAGGTGGAGCTCGGCGGCAAGTGGAGCCTGATGCTCTACACGGACGGCCTGATAGAGGGGCGCATCGGCCAGGGCAATCAGCGCCTGGGGCAGGAGGGCATGGTGGAGATGGTCCGCCGCCAGATCGCCGCGGGGCTGCGGGGCGACGAGCTGCTCGAGGCCGCGGTCAACGAGGTGCGCGAGCTGAACGGCGGCGACCTGACGGACGACGTGGCCGTACTGCTCCTGGACAGGGACCGCTAGAGCCCTTCGCCGAGTGACCCCGGCTATCGGCTAGCGACCGCCGTTGTACGGCCCGTACGGCCCGTCACTGCTGGAGCCGCCGCGACGACCGCCACCGCGTCCGCCGCCGGTGATCTGCCGCAGTGCGGGCCGCACGTCGACCATGTAGACGATGGTCGCGACGAGCCCGATGATCGGCAGGAACGACATGATGTTGAAGATCAGGTTCACGATGAAGGCGAGCCCGAGGATGATCAGCCAGAACGGCTTGGTCTTCTTGTCCGCCGCGCGGTAGGCGTCCTCACGTCGGACGGCAGCGTCGACGAGCGCGAAACCGCTGAAGGCGATCAAGGCCAACGAGAGCAGCCACATGAAGTTCGCGAAGCCCTGCATCAGCACAACATCCACCACCAGTCTCGGCTCTTGAGGCTCTTTCGGCTCTTGAGTACGCGGACACCGTACCCGCTACCCGGAGAACGGGCCGGACACTCAGAGAGTGCCCGGCCCGCACCCATGACAACTTTGCTGCCTACTTGCTGCCTACTTGGCGGGCGGCGTGGTCTTCTTCGCCGTCGTCTTGCGGGCCGGGGCCTTCTTGGCGGCGGGCTTCTTCGCCGGGGCCGGGGCAGCGGCGGAGGCCGGCTCGGAGGCGGGCGCCGCCTCGGACTCCGCGTCCGGCTCGACGGCCACGGCCAGCTCCGAGATCTCCTCGGCGGCCTCGCCGCGCCAGGTCTTCACGGCCTGCTCACCGTGCTCGGCGACCTCTTCGTACTTCTCGCGCGCCTTGACCGCGTACTCGGCGGCCACACCGACCGAGCTCAGGGCAAAGCCCTGGGCGCTCTCGCCGAGCTTCTTCAGGTCGGTGTCGAGCGAGCCGAGCAGTTCCGTGACCTTGGCCTGGAGGGTCTCCTGCGCCTCCTTGGCACGGGCGACGGCCTTGTCCTGGACAGCCTTGGTGTCGGTGTTGCGCACGGCGTCGATACGGGCAGGCGCCTCAGCGATCAGCTGCTCGATGATGCCCGGCACCTTCCTCGCCTGCTGGTACGCCAGATCGGCGGTGCCCGCGGCGAAGTACGCGGGAGTGGGGTCGGAGATGGCGTTGCGCAGGTCGTCCTTGATGGCCATAGGGATGGTCCTCCCGGATTCGCGTCAGCTTGAAGGGTGGTCCTTGGGGCTGGCATCACTGCCGTCGACCGTGCGGGGGCCGTCAGCGGTGGCGTCCACGTCATCCGCGTACGAAGACTCATCCACGTACGAAGACTCATCCACGTGCGACGAGTCGTCCGCGTACTCCGAGACCTCGAAGCCGTTCTCCTTGCGGAACGACTCATAGATCTGCAACAGGACCTGCTTCTGCCGCTCGTTGATGGAGGGGTCGGCGAGGATGACGGCGCGCGTCTCCAGCTCGTCCCGCTCCTTCTCGTCGAGGATCCCGGCCCGGACATAGAGCGTCTCGGCGGAGATCCGCAGCGCCTTGGCCACCTGTTGCAGCACATCGGCACTCGGCTTGCGAAGCCCGCGCTCGATCTGGCTCAGATACGGATTGGACACCCCGGCGGCGTCGGCGAGCTGCCTGAGCGACAGCTCCGCATTGCGCCGCTGCTCACGCAGATACTCGCCGAGATTGCCGACGTTGAGTGATGCCATGTGTCGATACTGCCCGCCCCTTGCTAACTATTGCAAGCACATGCTTGCAAAAGTGCGCTACGCCACTACGTCCACGTGACGTGCCGTGCCGTGCCGTGCCGTGCCATCGACCGTGCTGGGGCTGGTCGATCCGCGACTGCGTTCCGGCCAGATCCGGGACTTGGAAGCCAAATGGACCGAGGAATCCGTCCAGCGGATCACCACCGATGGCCGAGCCCTGGACGAACGTCGGCGACACGACGCTGGTCTCCAAGGCCGCCGACTTCACCGTGGCGTGATCCACACGCGCGCCCGCTGCGCGACCACCCGTCGAGCCCGTGGACACCTCGATGCCCGCTAATTTCGTTGAGCCCGCACCCTGCGATCGTGTTGGCTGGCGGCACCGAACTGTCAGTACCGCAGGTGTCATCCGCTCGGCTGTAGCAGGGAGTTGAACGTGCAGGACGTTGTTGTCGACCCCGTTGCCCACAATCGGGCATCCTGGGACAAGTGTGTCCAAGAGGGCAACGAGTGGTCGAGGCCGGTGAGCGCTGAGGATGTCGAGCGCGCCCGCAGGGGCGACTGGTCGATTGTTCTCATCGGGCGTGAGCCGGTCGACCGCTCCTGGCTGCCGACGGACCTGACCGGCAAGGACGTGTTGTGCCTGGCCTCCGGCGGTGGCCAGCAGGGTCCGATCCTCGCCGCCGCAGGAGCGCGGGTCACCGTATTCGACAACTCACCCCGCCAGCTCGGCCAGGATCAGATGGTGGCGGCGCGCGACGGACTCGAACTGCGCACCGTCCTGGGCGACATGCGCGACCTCAGCGCCTTCGGCGACGCGACATTCGACGTCGTGTTCCATCCGGTCTCCAACCTGTTCGTACCCGACTTGGCACCGGTGTGGCGTGAGTGCTTCCGCGTCCTGCGACCGGGCGGAACTCTGCTCGTGGGCTGCCTCAACCCTGATGTGTACTTGTTCGACCACGAGGCGCTCGACGAGCGCGGCGAGCTGATCGTCGTGCACAAGCTGCCCTACAGCGATGTCACGCAGTACTCCGCCGAGGAACGCGCCACGAAGTTCGGCGCGGATGCCCCCCTTGAATACAGCCACACCCTCACCGACCAGATCGGCGGGCAACTCGCCGCGGGGTTCGTCCTCACCGCCTTCGCGGAAGCGCCGCACCAGTCCAACGCATCCGCTCAATACATGTCGAACTATTTTGCGACCCTGGCGGTCAAGCCGGGCTGACCCAGCCGCGGGACCGGCCGAGACAGCCGTGTCTCCGAATGGCCAAGGAGAGCGCTGCTCCGACGAGGCGGCGGCAGTTGACCGAGCCGACCGCCCCGTCCATCCTGATCATCCTTCCGCCCGGAACCACCGCACCCTGGAGCTGACATGGCTGACGTGATCGCGCCCGACCCCGTCACGCGCGACATTCTCGCGATCTTCGAGAACGTGCGATTCCGGCTGTTCGAGCGCATGAAGGACCTGACCGACGCCGAGTACCACTGGGAGCCGGTCAGCGACTGCATCAGCATCCGCCCCGGCGACGACGGTGTCTTCCGCGTCGCCACGTTGTTTCCGGAATCGGGTCCGGAGGAACCGGACCCCTTCACGACGATCGCCTGGCGCATCTGGCACATCGGCAACCTCTGCCTGCGCGGCTATGTGATCCACTTCTTCGAGGACGTCCCCGAGCTCGGCGACCGCCACGAGTGGCCCGGCACCGCGAAAGAGGGCATCCAGGCGCTGGCCGAGGACTGGGAGCACTTCATCTCCCGTATCGCGGCCCTCGGCGACAAGCGCCTCATGGAGCCGATAGGCATGGGCCCAGGCGGTTGGGCCGATGAGACTTATCTGAAGCTCGCGCTGCACGCCCTGAAAGAGGTCACACACCACGGCGGCGAGATCGGCCTGCTGCGCGACCTGTACCTGCGCGAAGGCGTCTGATCCTGGCGGCGGGCGGCCACCACCCGTGACGGAGCGGCATCAGTGCGACCACACCGCACCCACACTCCGGTGAGACCGCGCAAGCACCGCCGAGTTCGATCCGCAGAGCATCCACACCGACCCCGAGTCCGCCGCAGCAGGACCAGAGTGGCGGCGGCCCCGCCGTGGCGAACTGACACGTCTCGGTAGGATCGGTACGACCGGGCCGCAGTACGGGCAGCTCGACGAGATCGCCTGGTACCGCGGCAACTCGCACGAGCGCATCCACGCCGTGGGCGGCAAATACCCCAACCCGTGGGGTCTCTACGACATGCTCGGCAACGTATGGGACTGGTGCTGGGACGTCTACGACGCCGAGGTCTACGGCACCTACCGGGTGCTCCGCGGCGGTGGTTGGTTCGATGAGCACTGGAGTTGCCGGGCCTCTGCGCGGCGCCGCAGCCACCCGACATTCCAGGTCGACGACGTAGGGTTCCGCATCGCGCGCTCTACCGTGTGACGGCCGTCAATGAACCCGGTCGCTCTTCGGTCCGATGTCTTTGATCCTGGTCGGAGTTCCGTCCGGGGCGAACGAGTGGTGGAAGGTGAAGGCGTGCGGCGCGGAGCCGTGGTCGTGGAGGTGCTCCAGCCTGGAAACCCCGTCCCGCCAGGTGGGTATCACGCCGTCGGAGACCCACCAGAACACGTAAGCCGGGTGCCCTGTCCTCTCGAACCAGTCGTAACGCCTGTTCAGCGCCTCACGGTGCAGACCGGTGTAGATGGCGTCGAAGGCGGGGCGCAGGTCGGTCCAGAGTGAAAGGGTCGCGGCCAGGGCGATGGTTTCCGCCGTACGGCCCTTGCCGTACCAGGTCGGTACGGCGAACTCTCCCCACGCGCCCCACTCCAAGTCGAAGAATGTGCCCCGGCTGCCGTCCGACGGCTCAGCACGACCGAGGTATCCGGGGTGCTGGCTGATCCTCCGGTAGTTGGGCTCACCACTGTCCTGGAACTCGCGCGTGAGAGGTGCGGGATCGGCGAGAGGTGACTTCAGGACGCCGAACGTGTACAGAGCAAGACGGGGCATACGACTCTCCCTGGTTGAGGGTGCCTGGTGTGGCGCCGGTTCGGTGGGCGATCGCCGAAGACCAGGTGAAGGTAGCTGCCTCTGCGGACCATGTCGAAGTTGTGTTTTTCCCGCCCAAGTGGCTTCTTGTACAGGCCTTTTCGGGGCTGGGACGCGAACGGCTCCGGCGGCCCCGCAACGTCAGTTGCGTGGTCGCCGACGTCATGGAACTGCCCCTCGAGTCTCAGGAGTCCTGAGGCTTCGCGAGAGGCCTGGGGGCGAGGACGCAGAACTCGTGGCCCTCCGGGTCGGCCAGGCATTTCCACGGGACGTCGCCCTGGCCGAGGTCGAGGTCGGTGGCGCCGAGGGATCGCAGCCGGGCCACCTCCGCCTCCTGGTCCTCACCGGCGTACGGCAGCAGGTCGATATGGACGCGGTCCGGCGTGGTCTTCGCGCCGGGCACGCGGAGGAACTCGAGATACGGGCCGACGCTCTTGGCTGAGCGCAGCACCGCGTGATCGTCGGTTACCTCGTGCAGGGTCCAGTCCATCGCCTCGCCCCAGAACCGCGCCATGGCTCGCGGATCCGCGCAGTCGACCACTATCGCGGCGACCGGCCCGGTGTCCCGGTAGATCTCCCGAGGCTCGAGGACGCAGAACTCATTACCCTCCGGGTCGGCGAGCACCGTCCACGGCACGTCGCCCTGCCCCACGTCGGCGGGCGTCGCGCCGAGAGCCTGGAGGCGCGCGACCAACTCCGCCTGGTGGGCCGCGGAGGTGGTGGCGAGATCGAGGTGCATACGGTTCTTCGCCGCCGTCTTGCCCTCCGGGACGATGACGACGTCGACGCAGACGGCCACCGCGTCCGGCCAGACGAAGTCGCCGGTGGGTTCGGCGTTGGTCACACCGGGCCCCTCGCTGGAGACACCCCAGCCGAGCGCCTCCGCCCAGAACCGGCCGACCGCCGAGTCATCAAGAGCCTTCATGTTCACGTTCACAGGTCGCAGTGCCATGTCGGCGACCCTAGCTCGCGGCCTACCGCGCGAGTTCGGCCGGTTCGTCGAGCCGCGTCAGCTTCCGCGGGTTCCTCATCAGGTAGACCCGCGTGACCTGCCCGTTCTCCACCACGACGCTCAGCGCGGTGGCCAGCTCGCCGTCGATCTCGATCCGGCCCGCGGGTGCGCCGTTGAGCCACACCGTCGTCGTCTCGAGCGCGTCCGCCGTCCGGTTCGCGCGCGCGAGCAGCTCCGCCACCAGCTCGGCCCCGTGGATCGGAGCCAGCGCGGCGGGCGCCAGCCCTCCACCGTCGGCGATCAGGACCACGTCGGGCGCCATGATCTCCAGGAGCTCCTGCAACCGCCCGGTGCGCAACGCGAGCAGGAACCGCTCCACCACCGCCTGCTGCTCCGACCTGCTCACCCTGACCCGCGGCTGCCGGGCCGCCACGTGCTCGCGGGCCCGCCGCGCGATCTGCCGCGCCGTGGCCGCGGACTTCCCGATGGCCCCGGCTATCTCGCCGTACGGCATATCGAAGACCTCGCGGAGCACGAACACCGCCCGCTCCGTCGGCCCGAGCGTTTCCAGGACGGTCAGCATCGCGATCGACACGCTCTCCGCGAGTTCGACGTCCTCGGCGACATCAGGGCTGGTCAGCAGCGGTTCCGGTAGCCACTCGCCGACGTAGTCCTCGCGGCGGCGCGACAGCGTCCGCAGGCGGTTGAGCGCCTGCCGTGTGACGAGCCGGACGAGGTAGGCCCGCGGATCGAGCACCTGAGCGTGGTCGACGTCGGCCCACCGCAGCCAGGACTCCTGCAACACGTCCTCCGCGTCGGCCGCCGACCCGAGCATCTCGTAGGCGACCGTGAACAGCAGGGGGCGATGGGCGACGAACGGGTCGCCGGTCATGACGTCGCCAGCGGAATCTCGCACGCGGCGGAGAAGCCCTGCGACTCGACCCCGTTCGCCACATTGGCCCTGGTCGCCAGATTGACGAAGGCGATGTACGCGGTGAGCTCGATCATCGCCGCGGGGCCGAGCCTGGCGAGCAGGCCCGCGTAAAGCTCGTCGGTGACGGTCGGCGGCGTGTTCGTCATGGCCTCGGCGTACTCGAGGACCTCCCGCTCCAGCGGCGTGAACACCTCCGACTCGCGCCAGCGCGGCACCTGGCTCGCCTTGGTCAGGTCCAGGTCCTGGTTCAGCGCCTGGAAGTAGCCGACGTCGAGGCACCAGCTGCAGCCGACCTGCGCCGCGACAACCATGTGCGCGAACGTCTTGAGGCTCGCGTCGGCCGCGTCCCACGCGCCGACCTTGCCGCCGAACTCCAAGTTGTCCTGGGCGACCTGAGGGCTGTGCCACAGCACCTCGACGTTCTCGGCCACGGCACCGAACTGCTTGATCATGTTTTCCGCGAGCTCTGCGGGAAGCTCGGCCTTCGGGACGCGGAGCGCCATGGTGTCCTCCATATACGTACGTATACCCACCGGCCTGTTGGCCTGTTGGCCTGCTGGCTTGTTCGACATGAAGACACCGGCGGGCGTACGAATGTGACGACTCCGAGGGCCCGCGCTCGGCCGGGCCGGGATTCCCCGGCGGCGGTACCGTGATCGTGTGTCTCTCGACGACCTCGTCCGCCTGCGCAAGGCCCGTGACCAGATGGACCGCGACTACGCGCAGCCGCTGGACGTCCCCGCACTCGCGCGGGGCGCCCTCATGTCGCCGGGCCACTTCTCGCGCAGCTTCCGCGCCGCCTACGGCGAGACGCCGTACAGCTATCTCATGACCCGCAGGATCGAGCGGGCCAAGGCACTGCTGCGCCGTGGCGACCTGACGGTGACGGACGTCTGCATGGCGGTCGGCTGTACCTCGCTCGGCTCCTTCAGCTCGCGGTTCACCGAGCTTGTCGGGGAGAGCCCCAGCGCATACCGGGCCCGCGACCACGACCACAGCGCCGCCATCCCGGCCTGCATCGCCAAGATGTACACCCGACCGGTCAGGAACGGACCGGTCAGCAATGGACCGGTCAGCAATGGACCGGTCAGGAACGGAGAAGCAGAATCCGCCGGGAGTCCTTAGCGTGATGGACATGGACCTCAAACTCGCAACCTGCTTCATCGCCGTCGACGACCACGACAAAGCACTCGCCTTCTACCGCGATGTACTCGGCCTCGAAGTCCGCAACGACGTCGCTTTCGAGGGGATGCGCTGGGTGACCGTCACCACCCCGTCGCAGCCGGACGTGGAGATCGTCCTCGAACCGCCGCTCGCGGACCCGAACGCCACCGATGCCGACAGGCAGGCCATGGCCGAGCTGATGGCCAAGGGCATGTTGCGTGCCGTCATCTTCCGGACCGACGACTGCGACGCCACGTTCGAGCGGATCCGCGCCGCGGGCGCCGATGTGCTTCAGGAACCGATGGACCAGCCGTACGGCGTACGCGACTGCGCCTTCCGCGACCCGGCGGGGAACATGCTGCGGTTCAACCAGCCGCGCAACAAGTAAGTACAAGAAGTAGGTACAAGAAGTAGGTAACGGGAGCAATGGGGGCGGGACGGGGGTGCGCTACGCCAGCCACTCCCCGTCCCGCATCAGGACCCTGCCCCGCAGTTCCGGCTCCCCTCGCCAGGCACGCACTGTGCTCGGTACCACGCGCAGATATACGAACGGGCCTTCCTCCGTACGCGGATCCCACCCGAACTTGCCGGCGAACCCGTCCCCCGCGTCCCGCGGCACACCCCCGGCCGGGAAGCACTCCGCCACCCCCTGAAGCAGCACCACATCGGATGTGTCCGGCAACGCCAGGCGCACCCGAGGCTCCTGCCGGGCGTTGCGGGCCGTCGCGGAAGTACTGCCGGTGCACATCCACACCGCGAGGCCGTCCCACCGGAACCACAGGGGCACCTGGTGCGGGCCGTGCTCCGGATGGGACGTCGACACCCATATGTCCCGTTCCTGAGCGAGCCGTTCCAGGGTGTCGCGCCTGCGCTGCGGCCCACCACGACGGGCGATCTCCGTGTTCTGCATGAACGCAGACCCTATGCAGCGCGCTCGCGGCGCGCATGAGGCGCTGGTCCTACGCCCGAGGACCGACGCCCACACCCACACCCACACCCTCACCGAACGCCCGCCGGTAGTCCCCCGGTGACACCCCCACCTGCTTGAGGAAGTGGTGGCGGAGATTGTTCGCCGTGCCGAGGCCGCTCAGTTCGGCGATCTTGTCGATCGGGGCGCCCGTCGACTCCAGGAGGCTCGGACACGGCTGCGACAGCTACGCGAGCGTGATCGAGGTGCTCCGGGGGGCGCCGCAGAGTCCCACCGTGTGACCATTCGGCAACAACCCGGGCAAGATCCGTGCGGCCATGTGCATGATGAAGCGTCATCACGCCTTGGGGGCACGGGTCTTGGGGGGACCATATGAACAGGCCGCTGCGCCACATAGCCATCTTCTGCGGCGTGCTCACGCTCGCTCTGCTCCTGCGTGCGACCTGGGTGCAGTTCGCCGATGGCGACTCGCTGGCGAAGCACGAGAAGAACCGGCGCGTCCAGATCGAGGCCTTCTCGCACCCCCGCGGCGACATCATCGTCGGCGGGAAGCCGGTCACAGGCTCGAAGGAAGTCGGCGGCACCGACTTCAAGTACCAGCGGGTCTTCAAGAACGGCCCCATGTACGCGCCGGTCACCGGCTACTTCTCGCAGGCCCAGGGCGCCACCTTCCTGGAAGGCGTCGAGAACGACGTGCTCAGCGGCGATGACGACCGCCTCTTCATCCGCCGCACCCTGGACATGCTGACCGGCGAGAAGCGGCAGGGCGGCGACGTCGTCACGACGATCGACCCGAAGGCCCAACAGGCCGCCTACCAGGGCCTGGTGAACCTCAACGCCCGGGGCGCGGTCGTCGCCCTCGACCCCCGCTCCGGGAAGGTGCTCGCGATGGCGAGCACCCCTTCGTACGACCCCTCCGTCTTCGCGGGCATCTCGGCGAAGGAGGGCAAGGAGTTCACGCGGCTCAGCAAGAACAAGGACAAGCCGCTCTCCAACCGGGCGCTCCGCGAGATCTATCCGCCGGGATCCACCTTCAAGATCCTCACCGCGGCGGCCGCCCTCGAGCACGGCGTGATCGACGACATCGACGAGCCCACCGGCGCCAAGACCCCCTACAAGCTGCCGCTCAGCTCGACGACGATCGGCAACGACGTTCCCGGCGCCCCCTGCGACAAGGCCTCCCTGAAGGTCGGTATGCAGTGGTCCTGCAACAACGTTTTCCTCGACACCGCGCTCAAGGTCGGCGACGACGACATGCGTGAGACGGCGGAGAAGTTCGGCTTCAACAAGGAGCAGTTCGTCCCCGTGCGCTCGTCCGCGAGCAGCTACCCGAAGGACCTCGACAAGCCGCAGACCGCACTGACCGGCATGGGCCAGGGCAGCCTGACCAGTACGCCGATGCAGATGGCGATGGTCGCGTCGGGCCTCGCCAACGACGGCAAGCTGATGAAGCCGTACATGGTCGAGGAACTGCGCGGCCCCGACCTCTCGACGATCGAGAAGGGCAAGCCGGAGGTCCTGAACCAGGCCGTCTCCGAGGACACCGCGGGCAAGGTGCAGGAAATGATGGAGAACACCGTCGAGGAGGGCACGGCGAACAAGGCGAAGATCGACGGCGTCACGGTCGGTGGCAAGACCGGCACCGCCCAGCACGGCTCGAACGTCAACGACGAGCGGCCGTACGCCTGGTTCGTCTCCTACGCCAAGCAGGACGACGGGTCATCGCCCGTCGCCGTCGCGGTGTTCGTCGACCCGAAGGACATGAACATCCCGCGGTCGGAGATCGCCGGTGGAAAGCTGGGGGCGCCGATCGCGAAGGCGGTCATGGAGGCGGTACTCAACGACTGAGGGTGCCGGCGACTGGGGATGTCAACGACTGAGGGTGCCGGCGACTGGGGATGTCAACGACTGACGATGTCAGCCCTCCAGGAGCTGGCCCGCGAGGCGCTCGATCCGCGCGTGCCACGCGGCCAGCGCCTCGCCCGTGTCCGCCGCGCTGCCGAAGGGGCCGGTCTGTGTGAGGACGAGCCGGGCGCCGTAGCCCGTGCCACGGGCCAGCTCCCAGCGCACCTCGCCCTTGGGGTGCACGGCGTACGTAAGGGACGTCGGCGACGTCACCGAGGTGATCGGGCCCGCCGAGACGCCGTCCGCGAGGAAACCGTCGGGCGCGGTGTCGCCCTCCAACGGCTCCTCCCCCGCGCAGAGTTCGGCCCACACCGCGTCCGCCGGGCGCACCAGCTGGCGCTCGAAACGGATGCCACCCTCGGTGACCGCGCCGTGCCCGAGGTCGAACTGCTCCAGATACGCCTCGTGCAGCTCGCCCGCGTCCCGGCTCACCTCGGCCTGTCCGCCGTCGAGGAACTGGCCGAGCGCCGAGATGCACAGCTGCCAGCCCGCGGCGAAACTCGGAGCGCCGAAACGGTCGCCGAAGGTGTGGACGAGGGTGAGCAGCGAGCCGCGCCCGTCCGGTCCTTCCGGGGCGATCTCCCAGCGCAGGTGGTCATCGCCCCAGCTGAAGGCGAAGAGGCGCGGCTCCTCGGCGTCCGTGACCTCGCCGGTCATGCCGGGCCCGTCGTCCCCGGGGAAGTGGAAGCCCATCTCACCGCCCGGCCGCAGCTCGAGCGTCACCTCGGAAGGGAACCACTGGGCGAGGTGCGCGGGCTGGGTGATCGCGGCCCAGACCTTGGCGGGCGGGTGCGCGAGACGGCGCTCCATCCGCAGGACGCTGTGTTCGCCTTCCTCGTCGGGGGCGAGGCTGTCGGAGTGCGGGTTCATGAGGAGTCACCGTCCATGGTGTCGAGGTGCCGCTCGAGGGCGTCGAGTCTGCCGGACCAGAGGTGCCGGTAGTGCGACAGCCACGCGTCGAGCTCCGCGAGGGGCTCGGGCCGCAGTTCGTACCAGCGGCGCTGCGCGTCCTGCCGCACCCGCACGAGCCCCGCGTCGCGCAGGACCCGCAGATGCTTGGACGTGCCGGGCTGGCTCAGACCGATCCGCTCGGTGATCTCACCGACCAGATGGGGACGCTCGAGGAGCAGATCGAGGATCTTCCGGCGGCTCGGTTCGGCGAGTACGTCGAACGGTATGGGCATGTCTTGAAGATACCCCTGTGGATATATAACCGCAACGGCATGGAAGGGTTTGTGGAAGGGTTTATGGAAGTGTCTACGGAAGCGCCTCGGGTCCCTATGCCTCCTCCCACGGCAGCGGCCTGCTGTGCAGTACGTCGAGCCGGGACACCGCCCTGGTCAGGACCACGTACAGGCGGCTCGGTCCGCGGCTCTCCGCCTCCGCGATGGCGGCGGGCTCGACGGCCACCACATGGTCGTACTCAAGCCCCTTCGCGACGGACGCGGGAAGGACGGTCACGCGCGCGCCGAGATCGTCCGGGCCCGCGCTCTCGATGCCCGCCGTGGCGAGGGCCGCGCGCAGGCGGGCAGTGTCGGCGTCGGCGGCGATGACACCGACCGAGCCCTCACGGCCCAGCGCGGCACGCACCGCGTCAACGGTGGCGGCGTCCACGTCACGTTCACCCGCTCCTACCTGCTGAATCCTCAACTCACCGTCCGTACGCAGAGATTGAGCAGGCGGTACGTTGACGTCGAGCGAGGCGAGGACGCGGTTGGCGAGGCCCACGATCGCCTTCGGGACGCGGAAACCGATGGTCAACGGGGTGACGGAGGCTTCGGGCTTGCCCAGGTGGGCGAGGAGTTCGGGCCAGCCGCGGGCCGACCACGGGGTGGTGCCCTGGGCGAGGTCGCCGAGGACCGTGAGCGAGCCGAAGTCCGCGCGGCGGGCGATCGCGCGCGCCTCCATCGGGGAGAGGTCCTGCGCCTCGTCGACGACGATGTGACCGTAGCCTTCGGGCCGTTCGAGCAGCCCCGCGAGCTCGTCGAGCAGGACGAGATCGGCGGCGGACCACTTCGCCGACTTGTACGAGCGCGGGGGCTTGGTCCAGCTGATCGCCTGCTGCTCGTCGGCGCTGAGGATGCCGTCGGCCGCGGCGGCGAGCGCGCCGGGGTCGGCGAGCAGTCCCGCGAGCACCTCTTCGGGCTGTGTCCTCGGCCAGGCCTCGTCGACGAAGGCCGAGACGGAGCGGGCGCGGGAGATCTTCTGCAGCCAGGTGTTGTTCACCGTGCCCGCGCGGCGCTCGGCCTGCTCCTGGATATGGCGGACGGCGCGGGTGCGGACGCGCTCGCGGCCGATGGCGTACGGAGGCGCGGGCTCCTCGGCGCGCACGTCCGCGATGATCCGCTCCAGGTCGTCGAGAGGGACCCGCCAGGTGTACGAACCGTCCGGCACCGCGACGGAGTCGGTGGGCGCCGCGACGCGCGAGTAGAGCGCGCGGCGCAGGACGGCCGCCATCCGGGCGTCGTGCTTGACGCGGGCCGCCGCCTCGTCGTCCTGGGCGCGCACGGGGGCCGCGGGCCTGGCGATCTCGTCCTCGACGGTGGACTGGCGCACGCCCGTCTCGCCGAGGGAGGGGAGCACCTCGGCGATGTAGCGGAGGAAGGTGCGGTTGGGGCCGAGGATGAGGAGTCCGGCGCGCTGGACGCGCTGGGGGTAGGTGTAGAGGAGATACGCGGCGCGGTGCAGGCCGACCGCCGTCTTGCCGGTGCCAGGGGCGCCCTGGACGCAGACGGACGCGGTGAGTTCACCGCGGACGAGGTCGTCCTGCTCGGGCTGGATGGTGGCGGCGATGTCCCGCATGGGGCCTACGCGGGGGCGCTCGATCTCGCTGTCGAGGATGCGGCTGCGGTGGTTGGGGGTGTGGTTGGGGACGGGGTTGGGGGTGTGATTGGGGGTGTGGTTGGGGCCGCTTTTGAGGGCGGGGCTCGTCTCGGTGGCCAACGGCTCGTCCTCAAGGCCCGTGAGGTCGGCGGATTCGCCCTTGCTGCCGGGCGCCCAGCCGAAGCGGCGGCGGACGGCGACGCCTTGGGGGGCGCGGGCGCCTGCCTGGTAGAAGGCGCGGGAGACGGGGGCGCGCCAGTCGACGACGAGGGGCGGGGCCGAGGGGTGTTCGGTGATGCGGAGGCGGCCGATGTGGTAGCTCTGCCCGCGGTGATCGCCCGCCTCCGCGGCTTCGGGGCCATCGGCGGCGAAGTCGAGACGGCCGAAGAAGAGCGGGGCCTCGGGGAGTTCGCGCATCGCTTTGGCGTGACTGCGGAACTGGTAGCCGAGGACTTCGGCGTCGGCGCCGGACGCGGAGACGTCTGCTCCGCTGACAACCTGTTCCTCCGCTCCGTCGACCATGCCGGTGAGGGCGGTGCGGCAGGTGTCGTGGTACCGGCGTTCTTGGTCGAGGGCTTGGTCGGGGGCGGGGTCGGGGGTCCTGCCGGGGGCCGCGTCGCTTGTCGTCATGCCGCCAAGAGTAGCGAAAAATGTAACCGAGTTAAATTTATTACCGAGAATCAATAGTGCGGTAGACTCGCCCCATGGTGGACGAAAGAGAGCCCGGCAACGGCGGAGCCAACGGCCCCGGCCTGCGCGAGCGCAAGAAGCAGCGGATGTACGAGGCGGTCTCCGACGCGGCGATCGCCCTCTTCCTGGAGAAGGGCTTCGAGAAGGTGCCGGTCGCGGAGGTGGCCGCCGCCGCCGAGATCTCCAAGCCGACCCTGTTCCGGTACTTCCCCACCAAGGAGGACCTCGTCCTCCACCGTTTCGCAGACCACGTGGACGAGGCGGCCCGAGTGATCACCGCCCGCCCCGCGAAACGCGCCCCACTGGACGCCCTTCAGCGCAACTTCCTCGACGGCCTGGAGCGCCACGACCCGGTGACGGGCCTGTGCGACAACGTCCACGTACTCGCCTTCCACCGACTCCTCTACGGGACGCCGTCACTGGTGGCACGGCTGTACGGGTATCAGGAGCGGTCGGAACAGGCGCTGGGCGAAGCCTTGGCCGAAGCGCAGGGCGACGGCATCCTGGCCGCGCGCCTGGCCGCCGGCCAGATCATCGCCGTACAACGGATCCTCGCCCTGGAGAACTGGCGCCGGATCGACGCGGGCGAGAGCACGGAGGCGGTGTGGCCGGACGCGGTGGTGGCCGCGAACCGGGCGTTCGGGCAGCTGCGGTCGGGGTTGGCGCGGTACGCGTGAGGGAGGCGGCCCGACCTCAACCGCCACCGCCCTCGAAAGCACCCCCGCCCCCGCCCCTCAACTAACCTCCGCACCCCCGGACTTGTCCTCCACAACCCTGTCCTCCACAACCCCGTCCACCAGAACCGCCACCCCGTCGAGCACCCGCGCGATCCCGAAGTCGAACTCCGCGTCCTCGGCGTCCGCGACGTCAAGAACGCCCGACGCGAGGGACCGCCGCAGCGCCGGAAACCGCCCGGGGTCGATGGAGGTCAGCGCGTCGATGGTGCGCGCGTACCGCCGCATCACCTCGTCGGGGTCCTGCCCCTCCGCCCGCATGGCCACGTCCAGATCGGCCATGAGCATGACCTCGTTGCGCACGAAGCCGCCCACGAGCATCAGCACGGACAGCTTCCACCCCTCCTCCAGACCGCTCTCACCGAGGGCCGCGAGCCCCTGTTCCATCCACTCCAGCTGGTGGGGCGTCGCGGGCGGCGAAGTGATGGGGATCCGCACGAGCCACAGGTTGCGCCGGAAGACCTCGCGCTGGGCCCGCGCCCACCACTCCAGACGTGGCCGCCAGCCGGTCACGTCCGCCGGAATCCCGGGCGGGGTGCCGGTCGCGACGTCCTGCATCAGGATGTACAGCTCGTCGCGGGCGGAGACGTACCGGTAGAGGGACATGGTCGAGACGCCGAGTTCCTTGGCGACCCGCCCCATCGAGACGGCGCCGATCCCCTCCGCGGCGGCGACACCGATGCCCGCGTCGACGATGCGCTCGAGACTCAGCCCGGGTCTGGGCCCTTTCGAGGGGCGTTCGCGCAGCCCCCAGGCCGTTTCGAGGCTCGCGGGCAGCCCTGTGCCGCCGCTCGCGCCTCCACCGTCCACCGCCATAGCCACTGCCTCCCTGCTTCCGAGCCGTCTCGCCCCGCCCTGCCCTCCTGCTTGACGCACATCGTAGTTCTGCGTAACCCTTACTCAGTAATGCGTAACCTATACGCAGTAGGAGCTACAGGGGACCCTCATGCCCGAAACCGGACCACAACCACAACCACAACCCGCACCACCCCCAGCCATCCAAGCCACAGCCCTGACCAAGACCTACGGCTCCGGCGACCGAGCCGTCCACGTCCTGCGCGGCATCGACCTGCACGTCCCGCCCGGCACCGTCTTCGCACTCCTCGGCCCGAACGGCGCCGGCAAGACGACAGCCGTCCGCATCCTCACCACGCTCACCACACCCGACGCGGGGACGGCACGCGTGGCGGGCCATGACATCCGTACGGGGCGGCGCGAGGTCCGCCGCGCGATCAGCCTCACCGGCCAGTTCGCGGCGGTCGACGAGACGCAGACCGGCGGGGAGAACCTCCGCATGATGGCGAGGCTCGCGGGCCTGCCCCGTCCGGCGGCCCGCGCACGAGCGGCCGAGCTCCTGGACCGCTTCGGCCTCACGGAGGCGGCCGACCGCCTGGTCCGCACGTACTCGGGAGGTATGCGCCGCCGTGTCGACCTGGCGGCGGGCCTGGTGGGCGAACCGGAGGTCATCTTCCTGGACGAGCCGACGACGGGCCTCGACCCGCGCAGCCGCCAGGAGATGTGGGCGGTGGTACGCGACCTCACCGCACAAGGCACGACAGTCTTCCTGACGACCCAGTACCTGGAGGAGGCGGATCAACTGGCCGACAACATAGCGGTGCTGCACGAGGGAGCCATCGCGGCGGAGGGGTCACCGTCGACCCTCAAATCCCTGGTGGCGGGCCATCGCCTGGACGCGACGGTCACCACCCCGGAGGCGTACCTCCACCTGTCCCCGAGGGCCACGCACCACTCCCCCGAGACCCTGACGCTCGGCTTCCCGACGGACGGCACGGCAAGCAACGTACGAGCACTACTGAACGAACTGGACCCGAACGACACGGAACTCAGGACCTTCACCCTCCACACCGCCACGCTGGACGACGTCTTCCTGGCCCTCACGAATCCGTCGAACCCATCGGACCCATCGGACCCATCGGACCCATCGAAGCCATCGAAGCCATCGAAGCCATCGAAGCCGGAGGGTCTCACCCATGTCTGAGTCCAACGCTGCCCTGATCCTGACCGGCCGGGCGATCCGCATCAGCCGCCGCAACGTGGACGCCCTGATCACCTCCATGGCGCTCCCGGTGATGCTCCTGCTGATCTTCGTCTACTTCTTCGGCGGCGCGATCGAGACGGACACCCGTTCGTACGTCACGTACGTGGTCCCCGGAGTACTCCTGCTCTGCGCGGGCTTCGGCTCATCGAACACGGCGATAGCGGTCACGGAGGACCTCAAGGGCGGCATCATCGACCGCTTCCGCTCCCTGGACATCGGCGGCACCCAGATCCTGGCGGGCCACGTCTTCGCCTCGGTGGCCCGCAACCTCATCGCGACGTCCCTGGTCCTGGCCCTGGCCTTCGCGATCGGCTTCCGCCCCTCGGCATCCCCCGCGGCCTGGCTCGCGGCAACGGCCATCCTCCTGTCCTTCATCCTGGCCCTGTCCTGGCTCTCGGCAACGGTGGGCCTACTGGCCAAGTCCCCGGAAGCGGCGGGAGGCTTCACGTTCTTCGTGAGCTTCCTGCCCTACCCGAGCAGCGCCTTCGTCCCGACATCCTCCATGTCCGACTGGCTACGCCCCTTCACCGACAACCAGCCGGTGACCCAGGTCATCGATTCCCTCCGGGGCCTGCTCCTCAACCAGCCGGTGGGATCGACACCTTGGGTGGCACTGGCCTGGTGCGCGGGGATTCTGGCGGCCTCGGTGGGGGCTTCGGGGGTGCTGTTCAGGAGGCGGACGGCGTGAGGGGGCGGGCTACGTCCCAGAGGGTGTCGAAGAGCTCCTTGCGCTGCTTGCACTTCTCACGGGCGGACACACCCGCGTCGATGTGCCAGTACGTCAACGAGGCGTCGTAGCCCATGAGATCGAGGACCTGGCGGTCCGGCGGCTTGTCCGCGGGGCGCTTCTTCACTTCGTCGTAGATGCCGTCGAACAGCTGCTCATCGTTGATCAGGCAGAACTTCAGAAAGGGAGAGATGTGCAGGACACGGAACTGCGGGTCGAGATCGGCCTTGCGCTCGCGTTCCTGTCTTGTGGCAAGGACCGTCATGTCGCGCTCGTACCCGCGAACCTTGCCGAGCAGTTCCTCCCGGAATCCCTCGTCGTCCGCCGCCTGCCCCGCGCCATCGAGCCTGCCGGGTATCTCCATCGGCTTGGTGAAGTCCGGGACAAGGATGCGTATCGCCACCCGCGGCCGTACCCCCTCGGGGAGGGCCTCCAGGCTTCTGCTGATCTGGTAGATCACGGTCTCGCCGGTGAAGCCAAGAGCGTCGACGCGGGTGTCGCCCTTCCGCAGCACCTCATCGAAGTAGGGCTTCAGACTGCTCGGCAACACCGTCTCCCTGGCGGCGGGACGCATCGCGGCGTTCAGCTTCTGGACCTCGCTGTACAGCACATAGCCCACCAGGCTCAGCACAGCACCGCCGAGATACGCCTTGCCCTCGAGGGCGTCACCGACCGGCCGTACGAACTGGGCGACCAGACCGAGACCGAAGATGGACAGGAGCAACATCCTGGTCACGATGCTCTCCGACCGCGCCCACCCCTCCACGGCGTGCTCCCGAACAGAACGGCTCCTCGGCACCAAGTCCCCCTCATATCAACCGTGTTGATCCGAGGAGCTCATGGTGCCCTCTTCCGGACCGGTCAGGAAGGGCCCGACTCCGCCAGGTCGACCAGCGGCTGAAGCGCGGTGGTGACGATCTCTGCCCCGGCGGCGCGCAGTAGAGCTGCCTCGCCCTTGCCCCGTGCGTAGCCGACGAAGCGAACCCCGGCCTTCTCCGCGGCCTCCAGGTCGGTCACTGTGTCGCCGATCATCAGCGCGTCGCCAGGCGGGGAACCCAGGGCTTCCAGGGCCCGGATCACAGGGTCCGGGTTGGGCTTCAGAAGACTGGGCTGGTCCGTCCGCCCATAGATGTGCGGCCCGAACGCATCCAGCAAGCCCTCCCTTTCGAGATGAGCGACCACAGCCTGCGGCGAATTGTTCGTCACCACGGCGATCCGGCAGCCCTGCGCCTTCAGAGCACGGATGAGGCTGTCCGCCCCGGGAGTGGGCAGGGCTGTAGGCGCCGCCTGCACCTCCCCGTCCGTGAGCAGCGCTTCGAGCTCGGCGACAAGACTCTGCCCCAGAGGATCCTGGTCCATGGCGCGCAGTACGTCCTGTGGGTCGATGCTCTGCTCCGCCTCCTCCGTGAGGCGATCCCTCAACCCACGCTCGGAAACGAGGTCCCTGAGGTTCTGGGCGACGGACTCCGAAGACCCGTTCGAGAAGAGAGCGCAGATGGGGCCGTCGAAGTCGAAGAGCACACAGCGGTCGCCCGCAGGTGTGAGCCAGTCGGCGAGCTCCCTGAACTCACCGGTTCCGATGAACTCGCGTGCGCGATCGTCCTCCACAGGGCCCCTTTCCTGCCACTCCCGCAATGCCCGCGCCACCTGCCGCTCGTCCGGTACGTCCGCCAGCATCAAGGGCTCAGCCGCACGCCGCAAGGCCCTGCATACCTTCGAGGCCGCAGCCTTGAAGTCATCGTCGTCCGCATCAGCCCCCAAGGCGAGTGCCGCCCTCATGACATCGGGAAACACCGACTGGGCGTATTCGAAGTCCAGATAGACACCGAGGTCGGAGTCGAGTCCCGCCGTCATGTCCTCGTGCCCCGCGCGCACCATGGCCTCGGACCACAGCACCCTCATCCGGCTCTGCTCGTCCTTGTCGTAGCCCATGCGTACGAGATGGGTGGCGAGGTCGTGCAGTGGATCACCGAATATCGCCAATTCCCAGTCGATGACGATCAGTTCATCCCCGTCGATGACGGCGTTGGCCCGATGGACGTCGGTGTGCAGCAGACAGAAAGGGCGTGCCGTCAGGGAAGGCCGGTGAGGATTCTCCTTGAACTTCGTCACGGCGTCGGCCCGGATACCCACAGCCTCGAAGAGGGTGTCGAACCGCGCCCGGTTCGGGCGGTGCACTCGCTCCTCAGTGAAATCGATCAGCCAGTCGAGAAACCGCTGACTCTCACCGGACCTGGGCCAGTCTCCGGGTCTCGGTGGCAGCTCCCCCTCCGGAACACCCGCTGTTCGGGCGAAGAACTCGGCAAAGGACCGCATGAGTTCATCGTCCACCGGTCCATCAGGATTCACATCGGACAATGCCTGCCCCGCCCGGTAGGCGTGCATCGACCAGTCCCCGAAGTCCGCCAAGCACCGTGGCACTTCACGGAGGTACCGGGTCACCACCTTCAGCAACTGCGCCTCACTGGGCCAGATGCGTGGCACCACCTCCACCCCTGCGAGCGGCGTCCGGCACTTGACCTGCGCCCGAAAGGGCATCAGCAGGAGCAGAGCCAGCGACCAGCCGAGGGGCACGACGTAGTTGAAATTATGGTGCCCTTTCGCCATATGCCCATCAGGACGATTCCGGTAGGAATCGGCGAGGCGGCGCACCAAGGCCTGATGGGCTCTGCGAGGCAGAGGTGACGACATGAGCGCAGAGGTTATCGCCTACACCACAGTAGCCTGCAACCCGCCTCGTTCTGGGCCTGTCGGAGCGTTTCCGGCCGGGTCTGCCCTTCGCTGACCTTCACTGACCTTCGCTGACCAGCTGCCGACCGGACGTCCTGCTGATCGCGCCGTCGGCCCGCCCTGCTGATCGCATCGTCGACCCACCCTGCTGATCCGCGCCGTCGGCCCGGCAGCGGACTCAGATCTGCCCGCGCAACACCCTCAGCACCGGCTCCAGAGAACTCACCACCGAAACCGCCCCCGCCTTCCTCAGCAGCTCCGCCTTCCGTGCGTTACGCGCGTAGCCCAAGAAGCCGACTCCGGCCTCCTCGGCCGCTACGAAGTCCGTGGGAGCGTCGCCGATCATCAGCGCCGCCGAGGGAGGCGCACCCATCGCGCTGAGGGCGCGGTTGAGGCAGTACGGATCGGGCTTGAGGAGGTGGAGGTCATGCGTGCGGCCGTAGATGTGCGGGGTGAAGCACTGGGTGAGGCGGCGGTCTTCGAGGTAGCGGCTCACCGCTCGGGGGGAGTTGTTGGTAGTGACGGCCAGGCCTGAGCCCATCGCGTGCCACGTCATGATGAGGGGGTCCGCGTACGGGGTCGGCCATGCGGAGGGCGCGGCGGCGAGCTCCTGCTGGGTGAGCCGTTCCTCCAGCTCGACCACCAGATCGCTGCCGGGGTGCCTGCGGTCGACCGCGCGCAGGACGGCATGTGGGTCCGGCTCCGCCCGCTCCTCCTCGGTCAGCAGCCCGTGCAGCCCTCTCTCCTCGAGCCAGCGGACCTGATCGCTCGCGATCTGCTCCGCCGAGTGCCCGGCGAACAGCCGGCAGATAGGGCCGTCGAAGTCGAAGAGCACGAAGCGGGCAGGAACGATCAGTTCCCGGAGCTTCGCGGTCTCTTCTGCCATCTGCTCGGTCTGCGTCGTATCAGGAGTCACTAAGAGAGTGTCAGGTCCGTCGCGATCGTTGCCCAGAGTGCGTCGAACCATTTCTGGGACTCGTCCACGAACGCCCCGTCCCGCCCTGACGCCTCCTTCTCGAACGAGAAGAGCGGGGATCTCAGCCCGGAGACATCGAACGCCTCCACCTCCGAGCTGTCGAAATCCAACATGCTGCGCTCGATCGTGTAGTAGGCGAGGAGCGCCTCCCGCTGGTTCAGCAGGTACAGCTTCACCGGCGGTGTGAACGGCAACGCGCGGAACGAGACGTCGACGTCGATGCCGTGCGAGGCCCGCAGCGCGCGCAAGTTGTGGCGCAGCACCTGCCCTTGGGTGTTGCGCAGCGCCAGCCAGCGCCGGTGGACCTTGCCGCCCTCGTCCTGGCCGGTGATCGGCCTGGGGAAGGCCAGATCGATGTCGCTGCTGGGCAGCAGGATCCGTACGCTGATCGACTCCGGATGGTTGCGTCCCTCGTGGATGAGCCGCACCGGCTCCCCCAGTGCCAGCATCAGCGTCTCCGCCGTGTACGACACCACGTCTATCCGCACCTGCGGCCGCGAGAACGCCTCCGCGAGCCGTGGCGCGAGGCCGACCATGGAGGCCTGCGGTTCCACGCCCGCCGGTGTCACCCCGGGCGGTTCCGCAGCGATGCGTGGTGGGCTGCCCTTGGTCACGTTGGCCAGGAGTCCGGCCTCCTGCAGTTCCTTCAGCGCTTGGCGCACCGTGCCGCGTTCCACGCCGAACTCCTCCGCGAGCACCGCTTGCGTGGGGAGGCGGTCGCCCGGCTTGAGGTCGCCGGCGCGGATGCGGTCGCGGAGGGTGTCTGCGATGTCCTGGGGCGTGAGTTTTCTGCTGCCGTTCACTGAAACGTTCTCCTGAGTCACGACCAGACGATACAACTCCGCGCCATCTCAGGGGAGTTGTCTTGAAGTTGTTTATAAGGTCGGACCAAGTGGGGACAACTCAAGTGTAGTTGGTTGCCAACTTACCCAAGATGGCAGAAGGGGGAACCACCATGACCGTCATAGCCCTCCTCGCGGCCGTGTTCGCCGTGACCTTCGAGCAGTTCGTGCAGTGGCAGTACGGACCCCTCGGCATCATCGGCCTGCTCCTGCTGACCATTGGCATCAAGGCGAAGAGCCCCACCTGTAGTTCGATCGGCGCCCTCGTCCTCGCGCTGATGATGACGAGGCCGGCCATCTAGACGAGACCGGCCATCCAGGGGTTCACCCAGGGGTCCATCCGGGGGTTCACCCAGGGGTTCACCCGCGGCCCATCTCAAGCTCCAGGTCCTGACTGATCGTGCCCCACAACGCGTTGAACCAGAGATGCGACTGCTCCACGAACGTCGTGTCCCGCAGGCCCTCGCCCTGATGGAAGGGGAAGAGCATCGACTGCGCGCCCTGGGCGTCGTACATCTCCAGGTGCTCGTGGTCGATCTCCTCGCTCTGCTTCACGAGGGTGTAGTACGCGAACAGCGCCTCGGACCCGTTCAGCAGATACAGCTTCACCGGCGGCGTGAACGGCAGCGCACGGAACGAGACGTGCACGTCGATGTCGTGCGAGGCCCGCAGCGCCAGGAGGTTGTGGCGCAGGACCTGGCCCTGCGCGTTCCGCTGGTCGAGCCAGCGCCTGTGCACCTGGCCGCCCTCGTCATCCCCGCTGTCCACCGGCGCCGGAAAGGCGAGGTCGATGGTGCGGCTCGGCAGCAGCACCCGGACGTCGACCTTGGCCGGTTTCCGCTGTCCGGCGTGAATCTGACGGAGGGGTTCCCCGATCGCCATGGTGAGCGAGATGGACGTCAGACAGAGCGCGTCGATCTCCACATGCGGGGACTCGAACGCGGCGGCGATGCGCGGAGCGAGGCCGACCATGGTGGGCTGCGGCTCGGCCACTCCGCGCCCGGACAGCACATGGCCCGCGAGGTCGGCGACCGTCGCCGGGCGGCCCTTGGACACGTTCGCCAGCAGGCTCTCGCCTTGCAGGATGCGCAGCGCCTCACGGATCGCGCCACGCTCGACGCCGAACTCCTCGGCCAGCTCGGCCTGGGTCGGCATACGTTGCCCCGGCCGCAGCAACCCGGAGCTGATCCGGTCGCGCAGCTCGTCGGCCACCTCACGGTGAGACCTGTGCGGCCTCTTCATCCCATTGACTGGGGCAGATTCCGTGCTCACAACCAAACAGTACAACTTCGCGCCATCTTTGGGGAGTTGCTTGGAAGATGGTTATTAGTCGAGCCATCACGGAGATAACTCAAGTGAAGTTGGTAGCCAAGCTAGGCAACCTGGTCGGCATCCTTAGGGGTTGGCCACCAGCTGTTGGCCATCGGTCGGCTACCGACCGGGTGGGGTCCGGCGCCCCATCCCGAAAGGGGGAACGTCATGCCGCTCATCGCCATCGTCATCGCTGCCCTCGCCATCGGATTCGAGCAGCTCATCCAGTGGAAGTACGGGCCGATGGGCATCGTCGCCTTCGTCCTGCTGACTGTGGGCATCAAGGCTCAGAACACCAAAATCAGCGGGGTCGGGGCCGTGATCCTCGTCCTGCTGCTCGCCCAGTCGGGCTGACAGAGCTGGTTGGCCGGGCTCCCATCCGGAGGGGAGCCGGGAGTCCGGTCAGCCATTTGACCGAGGGCCGCTCGCGCGAGCGGCCCTCTGGCACTCAGACCTTCAAGCCCTGAATCCCTCAAGCCCTGAATCCCTGAATGTCTCAAGCCCACAAGCCCACAAGCCCACAAGCCCTCAGAACGCCGCCCGGATCTCGCCCACCTCGACCGCCCCGCCAAGCAGCGGGGCATGGGCGACCCGGCTCAGGACGGGGGAATCGACGCCGGCCAGGCGCAGTGCGCGGGCCAGGATCGGGCCCAGGGCCCTTATCCCGCCGTCGTCCACCTTGAAGGCGAGGGCGCGGCCGTCCGGCAGCGCGAACGCCTGGACCGCCTCGGCGCCCATCTTGGACAGGGCGCCCGGGATCTCCTGCATGATCCATGTGTCGGGGCGGCGCGTGCCCGCCACGTACTCGGGATGGGCCCGCATCGCGTCCGCGACCCGGCGCTCGGCCGTGTCCTCGGGGGCGAGGACGAAGTGCCGGAAGGCGCGGGCCAGGCCGGTCAGGGAGATCGCCATCAGGGGGGCTCCGCAGCCGTCCGTGCCGACGGCCGCCACCCGCTCCCCCGCCGCTTCCTCGACCACCTGGAGGATCAGCTCCTGGAGGGGATGCCGCGGGTCGAGGTAGGAATCCTTGGGCCAGCCGTTCAGGTCGCAGACCGCCAGCATCGCAGCGTGCTTGCCGGAGCAGTTCATCGTTACCCGGTCACGAACGGCACCCGCTGCCAAATATGTCTCGGCCTCGACCGCGTCCAGCGGGAGGTCCGGCGGGCACTGCAGATCCGCCGCCGTCAGGCTGTGCTCCGCCAGCATCTTCTGTACGAGGTCCCGGTGGAACCCCTCCCCGGAGTGGCTCGCCGCGGCAAGCGCGAGCCGCTCGCCCGAGAGCGGGAGCCCCGCCCTCAGCACGCCCGCCGCCTGCATCGGCTTGTTCGCGGACCTCGGGAAGACGGGGGCGGCCACATCCCCCATCGCCAGCTCCACGCTGCCGTCCGCCGCGAGCAGCACCAGGCTTCCCCTGTGACGGCCCTCTACGAAGCCAGAACGTACGACCTCGGCGAGGACCGGGGATATGAGAGGGGCAGCGACGGACTCGGCTGACGAGGAGGTCATCTTCGGCCTTCCGGGGGCGATGGTGGCGGTGGCGCGACGGCCGCCCCCGGAAGCCGGGATCACCGGGTCACGAGAGCAGGTCGTCTACTTGTGCTTCGCCTTCACGGTACCTGCGGGCGATCTCCGTGCTGCAATCGTCCGCCGTACGCTGCAGATGCTGGCGGCGCCGGGAAACCTGCTGTTCGTAGCGTGTGAGCCGCCCCATGGCCGTGTGCAGCTCGTCGTCCGTACGGGCGTCCAGGTCGGAGAGCTCCACCTCGGCGAGCATCTCCGTGGCCAGGAGGCCGTACTCCGCGCTGTGCGGCGTGCCGAGCGTCACGTGCCGGGCCGACGAGCGGTGCCTCGCCGGGCCGTCCGTGAGGATCTCCGAGAGCCGGTGCACGACCGAACTCTCCCGGCCCAGCCCTTCCGGACGCGCCCCTTCCGGACCCGGCCCCTCCGGACCCGACCCTTCCGGACCCGGTGCCGCCGGGTCCTTACGGCGGGCGACCTCGGCCCGCAGAATGTCGATCCGCCCCTGGAGCAGGCGCCGGACATAGCTCAGATCCGCCTCGTTCTGCTGGGCGTCCCTGCGCAGCTCACGCAGCTCGCGCAGGAGCATCGCGCCCAGGTCGTGCTCGGGCAGCTTCGCGCTGCCCGTGCGCTGGATGGGCGGACGCGGCACGTTCGTACGTCGCGCAGCGCTCATCCGGGTCAGCGACACAGGTCCGGGCGGCTGCCCCGTACTTGGTGTGCTCATGTGGCTCTACCGTCCCCTCGACCGGCGCGGTACCGCGTGTGAGCATGGTGCCACCACCGGTGGCCGCTATGTGAGCGAGTGCCCCCAATCGGCCCCAGATGGGGGGTTCAGGGCACTCCATGGGCGGCGCATCCGGCGGCGCGTCACGGCTGTACGGAGCAGGCATGATGGGCCATATGCGTGCTGTGGTGCAGAGAGTGGACGGGGCGAGCGTCGTCGTCCAGGGCGAGAACGGCCCCGAGACGGCCGGCGAGATCAGTGGCGAAGGACTGTGCGTCCTCGTGGGCGTCACCCACGAGGACACGAAGGAGAAGGCGGCCCAACTGGCCCGCAAACTCTGGTCCGTTCGGATGCTGACCGACGAGAAGTCCTGCTCGGACATCGACGCGCCACTGCTGGTCATCAGCCAGTTCACGCTGTACGGCGACGCGAGGAAGGGCCGTAGGCCTACCTGGAACGCGGCCGCCTCCGGCGAGGTGGCCGAGCCCCTGGTGGACGAGGTCGTCGCCCAACTGCGGTCGCTCGGCGCGACGGTGGCCTGCGGCCGGTTCGGCGCACAGATGCGGGTGTCGTTGACGAATGACGGGCCGTTCACGGTGCTGATCGAGATGTGACCGCCGCTTCGCGGCGGCTCAGGGTTCGACCACGACCTCCTGCGCCGCAGCAGTTGCCCCCGCGACAAGACCCGCGTCCAGCGGTACGTTCCGCTTGATGAGGGCCAGCGCGATCGGGCCCAGCTCGTAGTGGCGTACGGCCGTCGTGATGAAGCCCAGCTTCCGGCCCTCCTCGCCCTCCGAGGCGAGACGCAGCTCCGTGCCTGCTGCCGGCAGGTGCACCTCGCTGCCGTCCAGGTGGAGGAAGACCAGGCGGCGGGGCGGCTTGCCCAGGTTCTGGACGCGGGCGACCGTCTCCTGGCCGCGGTAGCAGCCCTTCTGGAGATGCACCGCCGTGCCGATCCAGCCCAGCTCGTGCGGGATCGTGCGGTGGTCCGTCTCGAAGCCGAGCCGCGGCCTGTGCGCCTCCACGCGCAGCGCCTCGTAGGCGAGGATGCCGACCGCGGGGCCGTTCTCGGCGGCGTACGACTCCAAGGACGTACGCGGCAGGAACAGGTCACGCCCGTGCGCGGTCTCGCGTACGACGACACCCTCAGGGACCGCCGCGATCGAACCGGCCGGGAGGTACACCACCGCGAACTCGTCCGTGCGGTCGGCGACTTCGACCCGGTTGAAGAACTTCATGCTCTCCAGATACGCGACAAGCGCGTCCTGCGTGCCGGGCTCGACGTGCGCCCACACCGTCTCGCCGTCGTCGACGAGATAGAGGGCGTGCTCGATGTGGCCGTTCGCGGAGAGGATCAGCGCCTCGGTGGCCTGGCCGACGGGCAGCTCGGTCACGTGCTGGGTGAGCAGCAGGTGCAGCCAGCTCAGCCGGTCGGGTCCGGAGACGGTGACGACACCGCGGTGCGAGAGATCGACGAAACCGGTGCCGTCGGCGAGGGCGCGCTGCTCACGGAACAGATCGCCGTAGTGGGCGGCGACGCCTTCGTCCACGCCCTCGGCGGGGACGGCGCCGGGCAGGGACAGGAGGGGGCTCTTCATGTTCACCCACACTACGACCCGGTTGTGAGCGTTCTTATTCCCCGGTGACCTTGGCGCCCTTGGTGTCCTTGGCGTCCTTGGCGTCCTTGGCGTCCCCGGCATCCTTGCCTGAGCAGTTCTCGCAGCGCCCGAAGATCGCGAAGTGCTTCAGATCGGTGTCGAACCCGAAGGTGTCCCGCAGCTTCGCGGTGAACTCGGCGGCCACCGACACATCGGCCTCGATGACGTTCGTACAGTCCCGGCACACCAGGTGGATGTGGTGGTGGCGGTCAGCGAGGTGGTAGGTCGGCGCCCCGTGCCCCAGATGCGCATGGCTGACCAGGTCCAGCTCCTCCAGGAGCTCGAGCGTCCGGTACACCGTGGAAATGTTGATCCCCGACGCCGTCTTCCGCACTTCGCAGAGGATGTCGTCGGGGGTCGCGTGCTCAAGGGCGTCGACGGCTTCGAGGACAAGCTGGCGCTGCGGCGTCAGCCGGTAGCCGCGCTGTCGCAGGTCGCTCTTCCAGTCGAAGTCGGTGCTCGCCACACCTCGGAGTCTAGGCCTACTTGAAGAAAGCGATGCCGTCGTCCGGAAGATCACCGAGGCCCCTGGCCATCTCGGCGACGTCCTCGGGCGAGACGACCTTCTTCAGCTGGGCCGACATGTAGGGCCGCAGCGGCACCTCGGGGGTCTGCTTCTCGCCGACCCACATCAGGTCGCCCTTCACATACCCGTAGAGACGCTTACCACCGGTGTACGGGCCGGCGGCGGCTGTGCGGGCCACCGCGTCCGTGACCAGGTCGATCTGCGGCTTCTGGTCGGCAAGCTCGCCGTACCAGACCTCGACGACGCCGTTGTCGCGCACCATCACGGTCTCGACCTTGCGGTCCTTGTCGATGCGCCAGAAGCCCGACTCGGACTCGAGCGGCTTGACCTTGTTGCCCTCGGCGTCGAGCACCCACGTGTGCGAGTGGTACTCGATGAAGTCCCGCCCGTCATGGGTGAAGGAGGCTTCCTGGCCGAAATTCGCCTTCTCGGCGTCGGGAAAGTCGGTGACGCCCGCGCCGGCCCAGTTGCCGAGGAGCCAGACGAGGGGCACGAGGTCGGGATGCAGGTCGGACGGAATCTCGATCATGGGAAGCTCAGGCGATCTCTAGGTGGCGTACGGGGCTCAGCGCTGACCCTGGTACAGCTTCTTCACGGACAGTCCGGCGAAGGCGAGAACGCCGACGCAGACCAGAACCAGCAGGGTGGAGAAGAAGGCCTCAAGCACGGGGTGCTCCTCGGTGAGCTATTGGGGCAGGTATCAGAGCCGATCCCACTGTAGTCGGGCGCGACCCGGCCCTCTCTTCGAGGTGGCCCACATGGGGCCTCATGGGGTGGCCTTACGATGCGGCCATGGCGAAGAAGCTCGTGATCAAGGTGACCGCGGGGGCCGATGCCCCCGAACGCTGCTCACAGGCGTTCACGGTGGCGGCCGTGGCCGTGGCCAGCGGGGTGGACGTCTCGCTCTGGCTGACCGGCGAGTCGTCGTGGTTCGCGCTGCCGGGACGCGCGGCGGAGTTCGAACTGCCGCACGCGGCGCCGCTCCCCGACTTGATCGACTCGATCGTGGCGGCGGGCAAGATCACACTCTGCACGCAGTGCGCGGCGCGCCGCGAGATCACCGAGAAGGGCGTGATCGACGGGGTACGGATCGCGGGCGCGCAGGTGTTCGTGAAGGAGGCGATGACGGACGGCACTCAGGCGCTGGTCTACTGAGCCACTGCTGAACGGCTGGTAGGCCGCCACCTCCACTGGAGCTACTGCCGGGGCCGCTACTGCCGGGGCCGCCGCTTCCCGTCCAGCTCGTCCCACCACTCGTCGGACTTCGAGTCCCCCGATGGGTCGTCCCACCAGCGGTCGTCAGGACCTCGCCGGTTGGCCACCATGGCGGCGACGGGCGGAATCACCATCGCCACGACGCACATCGCGACGGCCGCGGGAATGGACCAGAGCCGTACGACACCCCAGGCCAGGACGAAGAGGACGATGCACGTCCCCATCATGGCGAAGTAGGCGTGCCGCCTTCGCGCGTACATACACCCAGCGTAAGCCGGAAGACCGCACCCCGTACCAGTGGCGTCCAACCCCCTGGGGTGCGGCCCTCCGGCCGTCAGTGATCCGCTGTCGTCAAACGGCGATCGCGACCTCCGCGAGGCCGCCCGTCTGGGCCACGACCGTGCGGTCGGCCGTGCCGCCCGGGATCAGGGCGCGCAGCGTCCACGTGCCCTCGGCCGCGTAGAAGCGGAACTGGCCGGTCGCCGAGGTCGGGACCTCGGCGGTGAACTCGCCGGTCGAGTCGAGCAGGCGTACGTAGCCGCTGACGGGCTCGCCGTCGCGTGTCACCTGGCCCTGGATGGTGGTCTCGCCGGGCTTGATCGTCGAGGCGTCAGGGCCGCCGGCCTTCGCTCCACACATATTTCGATTCCGTCCTTCAGGCCTTCTTGAGTCTTGAGGGTTACTTGTTGGCGCCGAGCTCGATCGGGACGCCGACGAGGGAGCCGTACTCGGTCCACGAGCCGTCGTAGTTCTTGACGTTCTCGACGCCGAGGAGCTCGTGCAGCACGAACCAGGTGAGCGCCGAGCGCTCACCGATGCGGCAGTACGCGATGGTGTCCTTGGCCAGGTCGACCTGCTCGTCGGCGTAGAGCTCCTTGAGCTCGTCGTCCGACTTGAAGGTGCCGTCGTCCTTGGCGTTCTTCGACCACGGGATGTTGCGCGCGGACGGGACGTGGCCCGGACGCTGCGACTGCTCCTGCGGAAGGTGGGCCGGGGCGAGCAGCTTGCCGCTGAACTCGTCGGGCGAGCGCACGTCGACCAGGTTCTGCGAGCCGATGGCCTTCACCACGTCGTCGCGGAAGGCGCGGATCGAGCTGTCCTGGGGCTTGGCCTTGTACGTGGTGGCGGCGAGCTGCGGCACCTTGTCGCCGTCCACCAGGTCGCGGGAGTCCAGCTCCCACTTCTTGCGGCCGCCGTCGAGGAGCTTCACGTCCTGGTGGCCGTAGAGCTTGAAGTACCAGAAGGCGTAGGACGCGAACCAGTTGTTGTTGCCGCCGTAGAGGACGACGGTGGTGTCGTTCGCGATGCCCTTGCCGGAGAGGAGCTTCTCGAAGCCCTCCTGGTCGACGAAGTCGCGACGGACCGGGTCCTGGAGGTCGTCGGTCCAGTCGATGCGGATCGCGTTCTTGATGTGGTTCTTGTCGTACGCGGAGGTGTCTTCGTCGACCTCGACGATGACAACCTTCGGGTCGTCGATGTGGGCCTCGACCCAGTCGGCGTCTACCAGGACGTCGCTGCGGCTCATACTTCTTCTCCTCCGGGGCAGTTGCGGCGGGGCTGCGGTGCTGTGCGAGGGGATGCCGGGTACGGGCGGGGATCGCACGAGTGCGTCTAGTTGCTTCGTACGCGGCACGGGGTGGCCCTGACGGGGTCAACGGGCCTGGGGGATGCGGGAGTTGGAGCTCCCGCTCAGAAGGTGCGACAGAGCATGGCGGCGACGCGGCACAGGTCTACTGCCCGCCGCTTCGTGAGGTCCGCCTGTCGGTGCATGTGTCCGATCGTAAGGACGTAGGGGCGGCCGTGTCACCGGCGTGTCGGATTATGAGACGCGATCGTCCACGATGCGGGATTGATTGAAGAATGAAGCCGCCCGCACGGGGGCGGAGGGGCATATTCACCCCCGCCGCATCCACCGCGCGGACGGCTTCGTCTCGTACTGCGGAATGTTCCGCGAAACGCTCTGGGAAACGCTCGGCGGCCTCAGCCCGCGAGCTCCACGTTCGTGCCCTTCACCGCGATGTCCACGCCGTCCTGCGCCGCCTTCACCGTGTCGATCTTGATGCCGCCCGGCAGTCCGCTGACCTTCTCCTCGAAGTCGGTCACATCACGGACCAGACCCTCGGGGAGCGGGATCGAGATGCCCATGACCTGGAGACTCTTCGGGATCTCATCGGCGTGCACCTTGATCGTGTCGCCCTCGACCCGGGCCGAGCTCAGCACGTTCACCGGCTTCGGCAGCTTCGTGCCGCCCTTGCTCACCTCGACCTCGACCTTGATCTTGCCGTCGCCGCCGTCGGAGAGGCCGACCACCTTGCCGGTCGCGCCGAGCGGCAGCTCGACCGCCGGGCCGCCCTGCGCCTCCTTGAGCAGCTCGTCGTACGAGATCCGGGCCGTGCCGGTGGCCTCGGCCGCCGTCGCGGAGCTGTAGTCGCCGGAGAAGTCGACGCCCTTCATCTGGGCGTTCAGGTCCGCTATGCGGATCTTGTCGGAGCCGGAGGTGGCGTCGTAGTCCTTGATGCCGATCTCGACGTCGTCGAGCGTGCCGCCCACGACCTGGGTCAGGAAGGGAAAGCCCTTTATGGAGACGTCGGGCGTCTCACCGAGCCCCTCGCTGGTACGCAGCTTCTTTGCCGCCTCGTCCTCCGCGAAGCCCACCGCCAGGCGGTCGGCACCCACGAAAAGGCCCCCCAGGATCACGACGACGATCAGAAGTGTTCGTACGGCGCGCTTGCTCATGTCCGGTGTTCCCCCACCTTGTTCCCCCGCCTGGAATGTCGTTGCCGCGAGCCTAAAGGACAGGTCCCCGGCGGAAGAGCCCGGCCGGGGACCTGTCGATCAGCTGTGACGATCAGCTGTGACGATGAATCTCCGTCGGTCAGCCGATGGCACGGCCGAGGAGGTAGACGGCGGGAGCGGCGGCGGCGAGCGGCAGAGCGACACCCGCCGTCATGTGCACGAAGCGGGACGGATAGTCGTAGCTCGCGACCCGGTGGCCGATCAGCGCGCAGACACCGGCCCCGAGGCCGAGCAGCGCGCCCTTGCTGCCGAAGTCCGTCGTACCGCCGATGGCGATACCGGCCCCGGTGGCGGCCAGCAGCGCGACGACCACGGAGGCGGGCGTCGGCAGCGGCAGTGCGCGGGCGATCACGGCGACGGCGACGGCGATGCCGCCCACCGTCACGGCATCGTCCGAAGCCGCGAGATGCCCGGTCGCGATGATCGCGAGCGCGGCGGAGGCGACGGTCGCCATGAGCCCGGCCATCCGCTCGTCGGCGGAGGCCCGGCTGCGCAGTTGCAGGACGAGCACGAGCAGCACCCATACGCCCAGGGTGCCGAGGATGGCCGCCGGCGCGTTCTCCTTGCCGGTGGCGAGCAGCGCGATGTCGGCGACGACACCGCCCATGAAGGCGAGCGCGATGCCCTGCCGGGCGGGCCACATCCCGTTGAGCCGGAACCATCCGGCGGCGGTGACGGCCTGGAGCAGGATCAGCGGTACGAGGAGTGCGTACTGCCCGATGGCGGCCGTCCCTGCGAGCAGCAGCCCGAGGACGGCGGTCAGCGCGGCGGGCTGGATCCCCGGCTCTATGACCGGCGACCGCCCCTCGGCACGGGCCCGCTGGGCGTCGGTGACACGGGGGTTGCCCGTGGTGGTGGCGGGGCCGTAGGTGGCGGGGTCGTCCGCGACCTCGGGTTCGGCGGCCGTGCCCATGGGCAGGCGGGCGTGGGTACCGACGCTGCCGGGCTCCGTGTGGACAGGCGGCGCGTCGTACGAGGGTGCGGACTGTGCGGACTCCGGAGGCATCGGCTGCCCATAGGCCTGCGGGGGCAGATACGCCGTGTCCGTCACGTCCACCACCGGTGACGGCTGGACCTGGGTGTCCCAGGTCTGTCCCTCCCACTGCTGGGTGTACGCGTCCTGGGCGTACGGCTGCTGCTGTTGCTGCTGATGCTGGGGGTACTGCTCTGGCGGATATTCCTGGCGGTACGGGTCATGATCCCCGTACTCGCCGTACCCCTCGTACCGCGGATCGCTCATAGCGCTGCTCACCCTCCTGCGAACGGCGGGAGCACCTCGACCGTGCCGCCCTCGGCCAGCCGTACCGTCTCATGCCCACGGGTACCCACGGGGTCTCCGTCGATGAGGAACGAGCATCGCCGCAGTACACGGACCAGCTCACCGGGGTGTCGCTCGCGTGCCGCGTCCAACGCTTCGGCGAGCGTCGCCGCGGCGTACGGCTCCTCCGCGATGCCTGCGGCTGCTTTGGCCGCGGCCCAGTAACGAATGGTGCCGTTCACCATGGCAGCTCCTCTCCTTCGACGGTTGCCGATCCCTCGGCGGTTGCCGTTCCTTCGGCGGTTGCCGTTCCTTCGGCGGTTGCCGACGTCCATGATGCCGTGGCCCACTCGGCGATCCGACCGAGCAGCGCGTCGCCCGCCGCGTTCTCCGCGTGCCCCATCCCCGCCTCCAGCCACAGCTCCGCCCCGCCCGCCGCGGCGGCCAGCATCCGGGGGTGGTCCACCGGGAAGTACGGATCCCGGTCCCCGTGCACGATCAGCAGGGGCGTGGGCGCGATCAGCGGGACCGATTCCACCGGCGACAGGGGGACGGGGTCCCACTCGTGCGGGTGAATTCGCGTACGCAGGCCAAGGCGGCCGACCATCCGCCCCATGGGCCGCGTCACCACCCAGTGCAGCCGCCGCATAGGGGCTGTCCCCTGGTAGAACCAACGGGCCGGAGCGCTCACAGCGACCACCGCGTCGACCCGCGCTTCCGTGCGCCCCCCGTGCGCGGAACCGGCGAGCGCCGCGTGCCGGAGCACCACGGAACCGCCCATCGAGAAGCCCACGGTCACCACCCGCGTATGGCCGATGGACCGCGCCCACTCCACCGCAGCCGCCAGATCGAGCACCTCGCGGTCGCCGACCGTGGAGAGCCCGCCGGACGCGCCGTGCCCCCGGAAGGAGAACGTGATCACGGCCGCACGCTGCGTGAAGACGCCCGCCGCGCGGCGCACGTGCGGCCGGTCGAGGCCCCCGGTGAAGCCGTGCGCGAGCACGATCGCGAGCTCCCCCGCCGGGTCGGGACCAGGGTCGTACGCTGCGTCGATGTCGACCCCGTCCCGTGTACGGAGCGTTGCGTGCTGTTGAACGCGGGAGGGAGCGCGAGTGATCGGCGGCACAGAAGATCCCGCCGCTCGACCTGCCGGACCGGAAGTCATGTGGGCTATTCTCCTTGGCAGAGGATCCGGGCAGCGAAGCCCCCGGGTCCTTTCGTGCTTTCTGCGGGCTTGTATACGAAGCCGGGAAATCGCACGTGGAGAGCCCAGGGCGCGGGCTCCCCGCCGCAGTACCGCAGTAATCAGTACGAAGCAGTGCCGTAAACGTCCTCGCAGGGACCGAGGAGGAACCGACGTTATGGGCGAGCGAACCGTGCACAACCGTAAGACGACCGTGGCAGGTGGGCGGCGATGAGTTCTCTGCTGCTCCTTACCAATGCCCTTCAGCCGTCGACGGAGGTGCTTCCCGCTCTCGGCCTGCTGCTGCACAACGTGCGGGTGGCCCCCGCCGAAGGCCCGGCCCTCGTCGACACCCCTGGTGCCGACGTCATCCTGATCGACGGCAGGCGTGACCTCCCGCAGGTCCGCAGCCTCTGCCAGCTCCTCCGCTCCACGGGACCCGGCTGTCCGCTGGTCCTCGTCGTCACGGAGGGCGGCCTCGCGGCCGTCACCGCCGACTGGGGCATCGACGACGTACTCCTCGACACGGCAGGTCCTGCCGAGGTCGAGGCACGGCTGCGGCTCGCGATGGGCCGCCAGTCGATCACCGCCGACGACTCCCCGATGGAGATCCGCAACGGCGATCTCTCCATCGACGAGGCGACGTACAGCGCGAAGCTCAAGGGCCGGGTCCTGGACCTGACCTTCAAGGAGTTCGAGCTGATCAAGTACCTGGCCCAGCACCCCGGCCGTGTCTTCACGCGGGCCCAGCTGCTCCAGGAGGTCTGGGGCTACGACTACTTCGGCGGCACGCGGACGGTCGACGTGCACGTACGGCGTCTTCGCGCGAAGCTCGGCGTCGAGCACGAGTCGCTCATCGGCACCGTCCGGAATGTCGGCTATCGCTTCGTGACGCCGGAGAAGGTCGAGCGTGCCGCGGACGAAGCGAAGGCGAAGGCGGCGAGGCCGCCGGCCGAGGGTGAGCACCGGGAGCTCCCGAAGGCGCCCGCGGCTCCACCCGCGGCCCGCTCCGCATCCGTGCCGAAGGAAGCTGACGTACGGCCTGCCCAGCGGTAGTTCCATCCGCGTAGACTCCGCGCGTGGCCAAGGTGACTCGGGATGACGTGGCGCGACTTGCGGGTACTTCCACCGCCGTCGTCAGCTACGTGATCAACAACGGACCCCGGCCGGTTGCCCCGGCCACGCGCGAGCGTGTACTCGCCGCGATCAAGGAGCTGGGGTATCGGCCCGACCGGGTCGCCCAGGCGATGGCGTCGCGGCGGACCGACCTCATAGGCATGATCGTGCCGGACGCGCGGCAGCCGTTCTTCGGGGAGATGACACATGCCGTGGAGCAGGCGGCGTCCGAGCGCGGAAAAATGGTGCTCGTCGGCAACACGGACTACGTGGCCGAGCGCGAGACCCACTACCTGCGGGCCTTCCTCGGCATGAGGGTCTCCGGGCTCATCCTCGTCAGCCACGCCCTGACGGATTCGGCCGCCGCCGAGATCGACGCGTGGGACGCGCGGGTCGTGCTCCTTCATGAGCGGCCCGAGGGCATCGACGACGTCGCCGTCGTCACGGACGACCTGGGCGGCGCGCAGCTGGCCACCCGGCACCTTCTTGAGCACGGGCACGAGTACGTGGCGTGCGTCGGCGGCACCGCCGAGACCCCGACGGTGGGTGACCCCGTCTCCGACCACGTCGAGGGGTGGCGGCGGGCCATGCGGGAGGCGGGGCGTTCGGTCGAGGGGCGGCTCTTCGAGGCACCGTACAACCGGTACGACGCGTATCAGATGGGCCTGGAGCTGCTGGCCCGCCCGGACCGGCCGACGGCCGTCTTCTGCTCGACCGACGACCAGGCGATCGGCATCCTCCGGGCCGCGCGGGAGCTTCGCATCGATGTGCCGGGGCAGTTGGCTGTCGCCGGGTTCGATGACGTCAAGGAGGCGGGGCTCACGGATCCGCCGCTTACGACTGTGGCGTCGGATCGGCCTGCGATGGCGCGTGCGGCGGTCGACCTGGTCCTGGACGACGGGCTTCGTGTCGCCGGGTCGCGCCGGGAGCGCTTGAAGGTGTTCCCGTCCCGCCTTGTGGTCCGGCAGTCCTGCGGCTGTAACTGAGATACCGCCCCGGGCGGCTTTATATGGGGCATACGAGGTTCTACCGGCATTCTCAGGGCGTCCTCAGCCCTCTCTCATGAACGCCCAGCAGCCTAGAACCCATGACCGACACCTTCCGCCACAGCGGCGAGTACCCCCAGCAGCACCAGTCGTCAGCATCTGCGCCTGTGCACCATGGCGGTACGCAGGGCGGCGGACCGTACCCGCCCCCGCCCGCTCACGCACCGGAGGAGCCGCAGAAGCACCGGCGCCGAGCGAAGGGCCCCCTGGCCCTGCTCGCCGCCGTCGCCATCGCGGCAGCGGCAGTCGGCGGAGGTACCGCCTACGCCTTCCAGGAGCTGACCGGCAAGGACGGCTCGTCCAGCAGCGCCATCAACACGAACGTGGTGCCGACCAGCCAGAAGGGCACCGTCTCCGGCGTCGCCGAAGCAGTCAGCCCCAGCATCGTCGAGATCAGCGCCAAGTCCAGCGCCGGCTCCGCCACCGGATCCGGCGTGATCATCACGGACGACGGCGAGATCATCACCAACAACCACGTGATCTCCGGAGCTTCGTCGGTCAAGGTGAAGACGAGCGACGGCAAGTCGTACGACGCCAAGGTCGTCGGCACCGACAGCAAGAAGGACCTGGCGCTCATCAAGGTCGAGGGTGCCTCCGGGCTGAAGGCCGCCAGCCTCGGTGACTCCGACAACGTCAAGATCGGTGACGATGTCGTGGCGATCGGCTCCCCCGAGGGCCTGACCGGCACCGTCACGAGCGGCATCATCTCCGCCCTCGACCGGGACGTCACCGTCTCCACGGACGAGGACCAGGGTCAGGGTCAGGAGCAGCAGGGCGGCGGCAACTGGCCCTTCGAGTACGGCGGCGAGCAGTTCAACGGCGACACGGGATCGTCGAAGACCACGTACAAGGCCATGCAGACCGACGCCTCGCTCAACCCCGGCAACTCCGGTGGCGCCCTCATAGACATGAACGGCAACATCATCGGCATCAACTCGGCGATGTACGCGCCCAGTTCATCGGGGAGCGGCAGCGGCGGAAGCGGCGGAAACGGAAGCGGCTCCGGCAGCGTCGGCCTCGGCTTCTCCATCCCGGTCAACACGGTCAAGGCCGACCTCGACACACTGCGGTCCGGCTCCACCGACTGACGTCAGACGCTCCCTCTGGAGGCCCCCATGTCCGGAACCCTGATCACCGTCAACCGCGCCCGGCACGCCATCGCCGCCACCATCGGCTGGGGCACCGACCCTGCGGGACTCGGCCTCCCCCTCGCTGTGGCCAGGGACCTGCACGGCGCCGCCGCGGTCCGCGCCCCCGAAGTGGCCACGGCCGCTGTCCGCCCCGCCGCGCACCGCAAGCCCCGCGCGCGCGTGCGAGGCTGATAGCGGCCCCGTCCACCACCCCGTACCCGAGGAAGACCAAGCCGATGAGCCCCGCCGAAGGCGAACAGCAGCCGCGCATCCTGATCGTCGACGACGAGCCCGCCGTGCGGGAGGCGCTACAGCGCAGCCTCGCCTTCGAGGGGTACGGCACGGAGGTCGCCGTCGACGGCGCCGATGCCCTGGAGAAGGCGGCGGCCTACCGCCCCGACCTCGTCGTACTCGACATCCAGATGCCCCGCATGGACGGCCTCACCGCCGCGCGCAGGCTCCGTTCGACCGGCTCTCTCACGCCCATCCTGATGCTCACCGCACGCGACACCGTCGGTGACCGCGTCACCGGACTCGACGCGGGCGCCGACGACTACCTGGTCAAGCCGTTCGAGCTCGACGAACTCTTCGCCCGCATCCGGGCGCTCCTTCGGCGCAGTTCGTACGCCGCCGGTGCGGGGCAGGCCGAAGAAGGCGACACCCTCGCCTTCGCCGACCTGAGCATGGACCTCGCGACGCGCGAGGTGACGCGGGGGGCGCGGACCGTGGAGCTGACCCGCACCGAATTCACCCTCCTCGAGATGTTCCTCGCGCACCCCCGGCAGGTCCTTACCCGGGAGCAGATCCTGAAGGCGGTCTGGGGCTTCGACTTCGAGCCCTCGTCCAACTCCCTTGATGTGTACGTGATGTACCTGCGCCGCAAGACGGAGGCAGGGGGCGAGCCCCGCCTCGTTCATACGGTGCGAGGTGTGGGGTACGTGCTGCGGCCGGGTTCCTCCGGAGGCGGCGAGTGAAGAGGCTGATCCGGCGGTACCGCGCGATGCCGCTCCGCTCGCGTCTGGCGATGCTGGTGGCCACGGCGGTGGCGTTCGCCGTGGCCGCTGCGGCGGTCGTGTGCTGGTTCGTGGTGCGGACCGCGCTGATCAACTCGCTGGACGACGCGCTGAGTTCGAGCCGCGTACCGGATCAGCTCGTACTCAGCCTGATCGACGAGAACGGACAGTGCCGCCACGCGTCCGTCATCAGCAACCAGGCGAACGATCCGAACCCGTTCAAGTCGACGGTCCAGGTCGTCGACCGCAAGGGCAACAGCTGCGTCATCTCCGGCAAGCAGTCCATCGAGGTCTCCCCCAACGACATCGAGGTCGCCGACCACAAATCGCCCCAGGAGATCCACACCGCCACGGCGTCGAACGGCGCCAAGTACCGCGTCCTCACCTACCCCCTGGACGGGCAGCCCCTCGCGGTCTCCGTGGCCCGCCCCCTCAGTGAGGTCGACGACACCCTGGACAACCTGGTCCTCGTACTCGTCCTGGTCGCCGGAATCGGCGTCCTCGGCGCAGGAGCGGCCGGCCTCTGGGTGGCCCGTACGGGACTCCGCCCGGTGGACGAGCTCACGGCGGCGGTGGAGCATGTGGCCCGCACGGAGGATCTGGACCTGCGGATCCCCGCCGAGGGCGACGACGAGATCGCCCGTCTCTCGCGGTCCTTCAACTCGATGACCGCCTCCCTCGCCTCGTCCCGCGACCTGCAACAGCAGCTCATCGCCGACGCGGGGCACGAGCTGCGCACCCCCCTCACCTCGCTCCGTACGAACATCGAGCTGCTCGCCCGCAGCGAGGAGACGGGCCGGGCCATCCCGCCCGACGACCGCAAGGCGCTGCTCGCCTCCGTCACCGCGCAGATGACCGAACTCGCGGCGCTGATCGGAGACTTGCAGGAGCTGTCGCGTACGGACACGGGGCTCGGCGGCAAGGTGCAGGTCATCGCCCTGCACGAGGTCGTGGGGACGGCCCTGGAGCGGACGCGGCTCCGCGGGCCCGAGCTGACGTTCGCCGCGGACCTCGCCCCTTGGTACGTACGCACGGAGCCCGCGGCGCTGGAGCGGGCCATTGTGAACATTCTGGACAACGCGGTGAAGTTCGGGCCCCCGGGCTCCGCCGTCGAGGTCGTTCTGAAGGACGGTGCACTGACCGTCCGCGATCACGGCCCCGGCATCCCCACCGACGAGCTCCCGCACGTCTTCGACCGCTTCTGGCGTTCCCCGTCGGCCCGCAGTCTCCCCGGATCGGGCCTCGGCCTGTCCATCGTGGCCCGCACCATGGAGCAGTCGGGCGGCCAGATCACGCTCCGGCCCGCCGAGGGCGGCGGGACGGTGGCGACGGTCCTCCTGCCGGGCGCCCCGACCCCGCCCCCCACTACGTAGACCCCCTGCCCCCTACTTGCCGATGCCGAGCCCCGTCCCGCTCAGCCGCACCCGGATCCCGTCCTTCTGCACGCTCACGTCCTGAAGCCACACGTTCCCCTTGCCCGGCAGCTTCGGCAGCTGGAAGGCGAGGGTGAGGCGGTCGGCGAGCACGGGCCGGGTCAGCTGGGAGAGGCCCTTCAGGAGCGCCGGGTCCAGGCCCAGCTTCTTGAGGAGCTCGGGGTGGCCCATCGCGACGTCGATGAGGTTGAGGCCCATCACGTCGTTCACGAAGCGCGGGGAGCCGACGAGCTCGTTCAGCTTGGCGTCGCTCTGCAAGGCGCCGCTGACGACGGAGTCCGGGACGCCGAGCCGCTTGACGATCGACGGGACGGAGAGCAGCGCCTTCGCCTTGGCCGTCTCCTTGGTGAGGTGGTCCGCGGTGGCCTTGCTGAGGTGCAGGCCCTCGGACTCGCGGGTGCCGGGGCGGTAGGTCGCCAGGTCGCCGATCTGGAGGCTCATCCTGCCGATGTCGGTGGAGATGCCGCGGTCGCCGTTGCGCTCGATGCGGGCGTCGGCGCGCAGCTTCAGGTCGTGGCCCGCGACGGGCAGGGTGCCTCGGGCGAGCACCTGGTCGCGGCCGTGGCCGGTGAACGTGACCTGGGAGGCGCCCAGTTCGCGGTTCAGGTCGTCGAAGGAGAGCAGCACCTCGCCGTGCATCTCGCGGATGAGGGCGCCCTTGATGTCGGTGGGCCCGTCGCCCTTGATCATCACGTCCGTGCCGGTGGCGGAGACCTGGGCGAGCGAGATCCGGTCGGCCGCGACGTCGGGGACGGTGACCTTGACCTTGTCGACGCGCTGGTCGAAGACCTGGGTCAGGAAGGGGAAGCCCTCGATGTCGACCTCGGGCGTGGCGCTCAGGTGCATCGAGTCCTTGAGCTTCTGCGCGGCCTCGTGCTCGGCGTAGAGCAGGGCCCAGCGGTCACCGAGCCCGAGGAAGGCGGTGGCGACGAGGAGCGCGACGACGGCCTTCGCGGCGAGCGGGAGCCCGGCGAACCGGTTGCGGCGGCGGCTGCCGCGGCGGTGGTTCGGAGGCTGCCAGGGTCCGTCGGACTTGCCGTCTTCGTCGTCATCGTCCGCTTCGTGGAGGAATTCCTCCAGCGGGTTCGGAGCGAGGGCGCCGAGCTCGTCGTACGGGTTGAGCGGGGCGGTGGTCTCTACTGCCTCGTGAGGTGCGTGAGGCGCGTGAGGCGCTTCTGGGGGAACCGATTCGGCGTGCCAACCATCAGACGGATAGGCCTGGTTGTGATCGGGCGGAAGCGTGGCTATGCGGTGGGGGGAACGCATCAGCTGATTTCACCATACGTTCACACCCCACCCCAAGCCTTACGCCCAGTAACCACCGATTTCGGCCACTTAGTGAGCGCGTCTGTTAACGCGTCATTCACTTCACGATGGTGATCCTGTCCGCCTTGGGCGGCGCGATCGGCTTGTCCGCCGAGGAGTTGGCGGTCAGATAGTCGTTGAACGCCTTCAGGTCGTCGCTGCCGACCAGCGGCTTCGCACCCTTGCCGAGCTCGGCGAAGCCATCGCCGCCGCCCGCCAGGAAGGAGTTCATCGCCACACGGTAGGTAGTGGCTGGATCTATCGCTTTGCCGCCCAGCTTGATCGAGTCTGCCACAACACGGTCGGCGCCCGACTTCGTCATGTCGAGCGTGTACGTCAGGCCGTCCGAGATCTGAAGAATCTTCGGAGATGCCTCGTTCGACCCGCTGACCTGCTGCTTGAGCCCGGTGATCAGCTGGGCGCCGGTCAGATCGACGAGATTGACCGTGTTGCTGAACGGCTGCACGGTGAAGCCCTCGCCGTACGTCACTACGCCGTCACCCTCGTTCCCGCTCGCCTTGGAGACAAGATCGGAGCGGATACCACCCGGGTTCATCAGCGCCAGATCCGTCTCCGGGTCGAGCGACTTGCCGTGCGCGAGCTGCGCGTCCGCGATCAGGTCGCCGAGCGGCGCCTCGGGGGTGGTGGCGCCGCGGCCCGGGATGTCGGCGGAGATGAAGCCGACGGGCTTGTTGGCGACCGGGGCGGCCAGCTTGTCCCAGCGCTTGATGAGCGAGGTCATGTCGGGTGCCTTGGCCTGCTCCCGGCTGACGACGTGATTCGCCGATTTCGCCGGCTTCCCCGATTTCACTGACGTACGGACGATGTCCTTGGTCTTGCGGTCGTACGTGAGTGTCGTGTCCGTGTAGAGCTTCCCGAAGGACGAGGCGGACGTGACCATGCGGGGCTTGCCTGCCGGGTCCGGGATGGTGCAGACGTACGCCGCGTGCGTGTGCCCGGTGACCAGGGCGTCGACCTTGGGTGTGATGCCCTTGGCGATGGTGGTGATGGGGCCCGAGATGCCGTCGCCGGCGCCCGGGGAGTCGCAGTCGTAGTTGTAGGCACCCGACGCGGGGGCGCCGCCCTCGTGGATCAGCGTGACGATCGACTTCACGCCCTGCTTGTCGAGCTCCTTGGCGTACTTGTTGACCGTCTCGATCTCGTCGTGGAACTTGAGGCCCTTGACGCCGTCGGCGGAGACGATGTCCGGCGTGCCCTCAAGCGTCACCCCTATGAAACCGACCTTGACGCCCTTGTGCTTCCACACCCAGTACGGCTTGAGGATGGGCTTGTCCGACTTCTCGTCGGTCACGTTGGCCGCGAGGTAGGGGTAGTCGGCCCCCTTGAACTTCTTGCCCTTCTCGAAGCAGCCGTCCTTGGGGTGACAGCCGCCCTTCTGCATACGGGCCAGCTCCCTGGCCCCTTCGTCGAACTCGTGGTTGCCGACACTCGTGACGTCGAGGTCGAGCTTGTTCATCGCCTCGACGGTCGGCTCGTCGTGGAAGAGCCCGGACAGGAGCGGGCTCGCACCTATGAGGTCACCGGCCGCCGCCGTCACGCTGTAGGGCTTGCCCTTGCGGGCCGTACGGAGAGACGTGGCGAGGTACTCGGCACCGCCCGCGTCGATCTTCTTCTCGGTCCCGTCCGGCTGCTTCTCCGTCACCTGGCCCGACGAGCCCGCGGGCGGCTGCAGATTCCCGTGGAAGTCGTTGAAGGACAGCAGCTGCACGTCGACGGTGCGCTTCTTGCCCGCAGCGCCCGCCGCACCCGCATGATCCTGCCCGGCGCTGGCGGGCAGCGCGGCGGCCATCGCACCGAGCGTGGCGAGACCGGCCGCGGCGGCGAGCACACGGGTGGCGCGGCGTCTTGGCCGACGTGGCTGAGGAGTGGCTGACACGTGTCCCCCTGGGAGAGGTATGAGGCGGCTGAGGCTGTGACACTCGGTGCGCAGCCTAGGGTCAACGCGCGTAGCGCGACAGGGGGTTAGGGGTTACGGCCTGGTTGCCGTCGGGGTGTCACAGCCACTTTCACGGACACTTCGGGCAAGGGTGACCGGCCGCCGGGACGATCACGAGTACATCCCGCGGCCTGCTCCACGACCGGCCGCCGCCGTACCCTCGACACCATGACTGACGAGCAGCAGCCTCCCGCCCCCTCGCGGCAGATCGACACCTTCGCCGCCCTCACCCCCGACCAGGCCGAAGCCGTGCTCGGGCTCATCGCGGAAGCGGCCCGTGCGGACGGCCAGCAGGCCGTGTCCGAGCAGGGGCGGCTGCAGCTGCGGGGAGGTGCGCGGACGGGGGTGCGGCATCTGCTGCTCAGCGCCGACGGCGAGCTCTGCGGGTACGCGCAGCTGGAGGACACCGACCCCATCGAGGCGCCCGCCGCTGAACTCGTCGTGCACCCCGCGCACCGCGGCAAGGGGCACGGCCGTGCGCTCGGCACCGCGCTGCTCGGCGAGTCCGGCAGGCGGCTGCGCATCTGGGCGCACGGCGGGCACTCGGCGGCGCGGCATCTGGCGCAGGTCCTCGGGCTCACCCTCTTCCGTGAACTGCGGCAGATGCGGCGCCCGTTGGCGGACCTGGATCTGCCGGAGCCTGTCCTCCCCGAAGGTGTCTCCGTACGCACCTTCGTCCCCGGCCAGGACGACGCGGCCTGGCTCACGGTGAACGCCGACGCCTTCGCCCACCACCCCGAGCAGGGCTCGCTCACCCAGCGCGACCTGGACGACCGCGAGGCCGAGCCGTGGTTCGACCCGGCGGGCTTCTTCCTCGCCGAGAAGGACGGCAAGCTGGTCGGCTTCCACTGGACCAAGGTGCACGCGGACGAGGGCCTCGGCGAGGTGTACGTCCTCGGGGTGCGGTCGGGCGCGCAGGGCGGCGGCCTCGGCAAGGCGCTGACCACGATCGGCCTGAACCACCTCGCGGCGGCCGGCCTGCCGACGGCGATGCTGTACGTGGACGCGGACAACAAGGCCGCGGTGAGCGTCTACGAGCGGCTCGGGTTCGTCACGCACGAGACGGATCTGATGTACCGGACGGAGTCCTGAGCGTCGTAGGGGACGGATGACGTAGAGGACGGATGTAGCGGAACGGAGGAAGGGCGCGGTGTTCCCCTGGGGAACTCCGCGCCCTTCGGTTCTGCGGTTCCGGCTACTTCGGCGTGACCGGCGTCAGGCACATCTCGAACTGCACCCGGCCCCGCCGAGTCTGCTCGTAGTGGGACTGACCCGGCTTGCACTCGGCCTCGTACTTGCTCGCGACCTTGTACTCCGCCTTGGCGTCCGAGCAGCCGATGATCTCCATGTCCGGGCTGCTGCTCGACCCCTTGTTCTGCACGCAGTCGCCGACCTCGGCGACCGCGGGCTGCTTGGAGGTCTCGCTGCCGGGCCCGGTGGTGTTGCCCCGGCTCGAATACCACCAGACGCCCGCGACGACAGCGGCGATGAGCAGGACCACCGCCTTCATCACGGGTGACTGCCGGTTGAACGAGCCGCCGCCACCGCCGCGCGGGCGTTGGGGCTGCTGGGGTGGCTGAGGCTGCTGCGGTGCGAACTGCTGCTGGCCGTACGGCTGCTGAGGCTGCTGGCCGTACTGGGGCGGCTGCCCTTGGTACTGCGGCTGCCCCTGGTACGGCTGCTGACCCTGGTACGGCTGCTGGCCGTAAGGCTGCTGAGGCTGCTGGTAGCCGCCCTGAGGCGGCGGAGGCATGGACAACGTAAGTCCCCCGACTTTCCACACATGTTCACGTCAAATGCTGAGCGGCAGACGTTACAAGGTCACCTCCCCCTTGACGGAACTCGCCCCCTTGCACCACCCTTTCACTACTCAATTAGTGAAAGGGTGGTGCAAGGGCATGGTCGAGTTCCGTATCGACCGGCGCAGCGGCGTCGCCACCTATCTCCAGATCGTCCAGCAGACCCGACAGGCCCTGCGTCTTGGCCTGTTGGAGCCTGGCGACAAGCTTCCGACGGCCCGTGAGGTCGTCGAGGCCACGGCCATCAACCCCAACACGGTCCTGAAGGCCTACCGCGAACTGGAACGCGAGGGCCTGGTCGAGGCCCGCCGCGGGCTCGGCACCTTCGTACGGAAGTCGCTGGGTTCGACGCCCACCGACTCCCCGTTGCGCGGCGAACTGAGCCAGTGGGCCGCCCGTGCCCGCGCCTCCGGTCTGGAGAGGGACGACGTCGCGGCGCTGTTCAGCGCCGTGCTGGAAGAGCAGTTCACCGAGTCAGAGCACACAGAGCACGTGACCGAGGGGGACCCCGCATGACCGACACCGCCATCGAGGCGGCCGCGCTGACGAAGAGTTACGGGCGGCGCGGCCACGCCCTGCGCGACTGCTCCTTCCGGCTGCCCGCCGGACGGATCTGTGCGGTCGTCGGCCCCAACGGCGCGGGCAAGTCGACACTGCTCGCCCTCGCCGCCGGGGTGCTCCGTCCCACCGACGGCACGCTCACCGTGCTCGGCACCGACCCGGCCGGCGCGCGTGAGCACATCGCGTACGTCGCCCAGGACAAGCCCCTCTATCCCCAGCTCAGCATCGCCGACACCCTGCGGCTCGGCGCCGAGCTGAACCCCGGGCGCTGGGACGCCGCCATCGCCGAACGTGTCGTACGCGAAGGGGACCTGGACCCGAAGCTGCGCGTGCGCACGCTCTCCGGCGGTCAGCGCACCCGCGTCGCGCTCGCTCTCGCGCTCGGCAAGCGGGCCGAACTCCTGCTCCTCGACGAGCCGATGGCCGATCTCGACCCGCTCGCCCGCCATCAGCTGATGGGGACGCTGATGGCGCAGGCCGCCGAGCACGGCACCACCGTGGCGATGTCCTCGCACATCGTCGGTGAACTGGCCGACGCCTGCGACCACTTGCTGCTCGTCTCCGGCGGCCAGGTCCGGCTCGGCGGCGGCATCGACGACATCGTCTCCGCGCACGCCCTGGTCACCGGGCGCCGCCCCGTCGAGGACCTCGCCCCGCACACCGTCGTCGAATCCCGTGCCACCGGGCGCGGCCTGACCGCGCTGATCCGGCCGGACGGCCCGGTCGGCGAAGGCTGGGACCTCGAAGAGCCGTCCCTGGAGGAACTGTTGCTCGCCCATCTGCGCTCCCCCGACGCGCCTGCGTTGCTGACGCCGAGCACGGCGCCTGCTGCCGAGCGCGAGGTGACGGTATGAGTTCCCCTCTGCTGCGCGGTCCGCGCTGGGCCGACGTCCGGGTACACCGCACCGCGCTGCGCGCAGGCCTCGGCCTCGTCGTGCTCGCCGCCGTGGTGACGGGCCTTCTCCGCTGGGCGAACCACGCCTACCCCGAGCCCACCGGCCCCTGCACCTCCAACGGCTCCTGCGACACGTTCCTCGGCTTCTCCAGCGCCCGGACACTGCTGTACGAGTTCCTGAGGGACTACTCCCTGGGAATGCTCCTGATCCCCATCCTGATAGGAGCCTTCGTCGCGGGCCCGGTCATCGCCCGCGAAATGGAGTCGGGGACCCACAAGCTCGCCTGGACCCAGTCGGTGTCGCCCGCGCGCTGGCTGCTGTCGAAGCTGACGGTGTTCGCCGTGACGAGCGTGGCGGGCGGGCTCGCGCTGATGGCGGTCTTCTGGGGCGGCCGGTCCGGAGTCGGCGGGGTGTGGGACCTGGGGTGGGCCGACCGCGGCGTCTATGAGTCCATCGGCCCGGTACTCGTCGCGTACTGCCTTCTCGGCGTCATGGTCGGCGCACTCGTCGGTCTCCTTGTGCGTCGCACGCTGGTGGCGCTGGCCGCCGGGGGCCTTGTCACCGGACTCGTACTGCTGGTCATGGGCAATGTGCGGTGGCAGCTGTTCCCGGTGAAGACGATCTCCGGGCCCGCCTCGGGCACGTCCACGAGCTACACGATGCATGACGTCCCCGTGGACTCCCTCATCATCGACATGGGGGTCCACAACGCCGCCGGCGAACGTTTCATCGACAGGCAGTGCTCCCCGGAGCAGACGGCCGACTTCCCCTGCCCGTCCGACACCCGCATCACCGGCTGGTACGCCGACGTCCACCCCCATTCCCACTTCTGGTACGTCCAGTTCATCGAGACCGGCATCGTCCTCGCCCTCGCCGCGACTGCCGCGTACGCCGCGTTCCGCGTGCTCAGGCGTCGTACGCCCTGACGGACGGACCCCGGAAGCACAGGCCCCCGGATGTGTAGACGCCCGGGGGCCTCCGGTACATGTCCCGCACGTCATGTCGCCGTAACCAGTGATTCAGACTGGCTTGCGACGCTCACTCAATGCAGCCCGCCGTGCCCGACCCTCCTCCCCTGAACGGGAAGCTCGTCATCGCCCCGGCACTCTCCGACGCGCCCATCGGGGTCCCCGCGCGGAAGAATGGGGCCATGAGCCAGCCCAGCACGCAAGGACAGGTCCAGCACGCCCAGCCCTCCGTGGGTTCCATCGCCGCGCACCGCCCGCACACGCTGTCGGCCGCGGTGTCCGACCTCGACCCCGACATCGACGCGGATCTCGACGCGTACGACGAGGACGGCCAGGTGGGGCACGACGGCCAGGAGCTTCCGCAGGGCCGTTTCCTGGACCGGGAGCGCAGCTGGCTCGCCTTCAACGAGCGCGTCCTGGAGCTCGCCGAGGACCCGAACACACCACTCCTCGAACGGGCCAATTTCCTCGCGATCTTCGCCTCGAACCTGGACGAGTTCTTCATGGTCCGGGTGGCAGGCCTGAAGCGGCGCATCGCGACCGGCGTCGCCACCCGTTCGGCCTCAGGCCTGCAACCCCGTGAGGTCCTGGAGCTGATCTGGAACCGCTCCCGCGAGCTCATGGCCCGGCACGCCGCCTGCTACCAGGAGGACGTCGCCCCCGGCCTGGCCGACGACGGCATCCACCTGGTCCGCTGGAACGAGCTGACCGAGAAGGAGCAGTCCCGCCTCTTCACGCTCTTCCGGCAGCAGATCTTCCCCGTCCTGACCCCCCTCGCGGTCGACCCGGCGCACCCCTTCCCGTACATCTCGGGGCTCTCGCTCAATCTCGCCGTGGTCGTGCGCAACCCGGTATCGGGACATACACACTTTGCTCGCGTGAAAGTTCCGCCCCTCCTCTCCCGCTTCCTTGAGGCCTCCCCGCAGCGGTACGTCCCCATCGAGGACGTTATCGCGGCTCCCGCGCACCTCGCGGAGCTGTTCCCGGGCATGGAGATCCAGGAGCACCACATGTTCCGGCTCACCCGGAACGAGGACCTCGAGGTGGAGGAGGACGACGCCGAGAACCTCCTCCAGGCCCTGGAGAAGGAGCTCATGCGGCGCCGCTTCGGGCCGCCGGTGCGGCTCGAGGTCGAGGAGTCCATCGACAGGAACGTCCTGGACCTCCTCGTACGCGAGCTGAAGATCAGCGAGGCCGAGGTCTATCCGCTGCCGGGCCCGCTCGACCTGACCGGGCTCTTCGGCATCGCGGCGCTCGACAGGCCCGAGCTGAAGTACCCGAAGTTCATCGCGGGCACGCACCGCGACCTCGCCGAGGTGGAGTCGGCGTCCGCGCCGGACATCTTCGCTGCCCTTCGCGAACGCGACGTACTACTGCACCACCCGTACGACTCCTTCTCCACGTCCGTACAGGCCTTCCTGGAACAGGCCGCCGCCGACCCGGACGTCCTCGCGATCAAGCAGACGCTCTACCGGACATCCGGCGACTCCCCCATAGTCGACGCGCTCATCGACGCCGCCGAGTCGGGCAAGCAGGTGCTCGTACTCGTCGAGATCAAGGCGCGCTTCGACGAGCAGGCGAACATCAAGTGGGCGCGGAAGCTGGAGGAGGCGGGCTGTCATGTCGTCTATGGCCTGGTCGGCCTGAAGACGCACTGCAAGCTGTCGCTCGTCGTCCGCCAGGAGGGCGAGACGCTGGTCCGCTACTCGCACGTGGGCACGGGCAACTACCACCCCAAGACGGCCAGGCTCTACGAGGACCTGGGGCTGCTCACCGCCAAGCAGGAGGTGGGCGCCGACCTGTCCGACCTCTTCAACAGGCTCTCGGGCTACTCGCGCCGCGAGACCTACCGCCGTCTCCTCGTCGCCCCCAAGTCCCTGCGCGACGGGCTCATTTCACGCATCGAGAAGGAGATCCAGCACCACCGTGCGGGTCGCCCCGCCTCCGTGCGCATCAAGTGCAACTCGATGGTCGACGAGGCGGTCGTCGACTCGCTCTACCGCGCGTCCCAGGCGGGCGTGCCGGTGGATGTGTGGGTACGCGGAATCTGCGCGGTACGGCCCGGCGTGGCGGGTCTCTCGGAGACGATCCGGGTGCGTTCCGTTCTCGGCCGCTTCCTCGAGCACTCCCGCGTCTTCGCCTTCGGCAACGCGGGCGAGCCCGAGGTGTGGATCGGCAGCGCCGACATGATGCACCGCAACCTCGACCGACGTATCGAGGCCCTTGTCAGAGTCACCGACCCGGCGCACCGGGCAGCGCTGAACCGGCTCCTGGAGACCGGCATGTCGGACACCACAGCTTCCTGGCACCTGGGCGCGGACGGCAACTGGACCCGGCACTCGCTGGATCCGGAAGGCCAGCCCCTGCGGAACGTACAGGAGATGCTCATAGACGCCCGGAGGCGCCGGCGTGGCACAGCTAAACCATGAGACGACGGCGGGCGACATCCTGTCGGCCTACCTACAGGGCCAGGCCACGGAGTTCCTGCGCTCGCTGCGGCTGCACCGCGAGTCGACGACGGACGCACAGGGCGCGGAGGAGTCCCTGGAGGCAGCCAAGGCCCTGCGCCACGCGGCACGGCGCATCGGCGGCACCCTGCACACTTTCCGCCCGCTCCTGGACCAGGAGTGGGCGGCCGGACTGCGCCCCGAACTGGCGTGGCTCTCCGGCACGTTGGCCCGGGAGCACGCGTACGCGACGCGCTTGGAACGCCTGCTGGACGCGCTACACCGCCTTTCGGGTACGCCGACGGTGCCGCAGCCCCCGGTTCGCGGCGACGTCACCGCCGTGGCAAGCACGCCCGCAGGCGCGCACCCCACCCAGGCCGTCCCGGCTGTGGGCAGGCGTTCCGCACGGCGGAACGGGTGGGCACAGCCCATGACGCCGGGTGCGGATGAACAGGGCGGAACTCCGAGGGGCCTCACGGTCGGCGCAGCCAAGGCAGCAGCACTGCTGGAGCGGCAACTCACCCTCGCGAGGACGCGGGCCCACTCCACCGCCCTCCAGGCCTTCGGCTCCTCCCGCTTCCACGCCGTGGCGGACAACGTAGCGGTACTGGCCAGCGAGGTCCCCCTGCGGAACAACACGGTGGACGACCTCAAGCCCCTGGCAGCCAGAGCGGAGGAGAACCTCACGGAGGCCGTCACCGACCTCCCCCTGGGTCAGGCAGGCCACCCCTACAACGCCGAAGCCCTGGTGCACGGCCTCGCCGCGGACGCCGCGCCCGAGGCGCAAGACGCCCCCTGGCTGAAGACCCGCGCCCTCCTGCGCCTGCACAGGTACGCCCAGGAGGTCCTCACCGGCAGCCCTGACGGCGATCTCCGCCTCTCCGACGCGGGCCACGCCCTGGACCGCCACCGGGAGGCCGCGGACGCCGCATCCGCCGCCGCCGCTGCCGCCCGAACCCCCCGCATCGCCCCTGCGACGGCGTACGCGCTCGGCGTCCTGCACGCCGACCAGCGCCACGAGGTCGAGGCGGCCCGCTTCGAGTTCCACCAGGCCTGGCTCCGCGAACTCCGCGAAACGGAGGCGGTGGGCTCCCCATGACCGTGCGGCAGGACGGCGGCGTCGGCGGCAGCAGCGGCGTCATCCGGGCCGCCGGCTGCGTCCTGTGGCGCCACTCCCCGTACGACGGAAAGCTGGAGATCTGCCTGGTCCACAGGCCGAAGTACGACGACTGGTCGCACCCGAAAGGCAAGCTGAAGCGAGCCGAGGCCGAGACGCCCCTCGCAGGCGCCCTGCGCGAGGTCGAGGAAGAAACCGGCCACCGCTGCGCCCCCGGCGCCCAGCTCCCCACTGTCCGCTACCTGGCCCAGGGCCGCCCCAAAGAGGTCAGCTACTGGGCGGCGGAAGCGACGGACGGACACTTCACGCCGAACAGTGAGGTGGACCGCATCATCTGGCTGCCCCCAGCCGCGGCCAGGAACCGCCTCACGCAAACCCGTGACCAGCAGCTTGTGGACGCCCTGCTCAGCATCCTCAACCCGGCGTGACGGATCAGCTACTTTCCGTAGCAGATCGCCTAACCAGGCCGACTGCCGAGGTTCACCCTCCGTTCACTCCTGCCCATCGGCCGCTTCACCTGCCCTGCCTAATTTCGGCCTTACAACACAACGTAAGACCGCAGAACCGCAGCACCTCAGCACCGCAACAACGACGAAGACCTCGCACGCCGCCAGCACAGGGCCGGCGGCTCCCGGAAGGAAAACCCGAAAGTGAAGCTTCAGCGCAAGAACCGGCTCCGCGCCCTCTCGCTCGGCGCCATCGCCGTCTCCAGCGCCCTGGCCCTCACGGCGTGCGGCTCCGACGACACGAGCGGCGGCGACGGTGGCACCGGCAAGGAGAGCAACGCCAACGCCAACATCAAGTGTGACGACGCCAAGGGCCAGCTCGCGGCCTCCGGCTCGTCCGCGCAGAAGAACGCGATCGACGCCTGGCGGAAGGTCTACTCGACCAACTGCAAGGACGTTCAGCTGAACTACAACCCGACGGGTTCCGGCGCCGGCATCACCGCGTTCATGCAGGGCCAGACCGCCTTCGCGGGCTCCGACTCGGCGCTCAAGCCCGAGGAGATCGCGGCGTCGAAGAAGGTCTGCAAGAACAGCCAGGCCATCGACCTGCCGATGGTCGGCGGCCCGATCGCCGTCGGCTACAACGTGCCCGGCGTGGACAACCTCGTCCTGGACGCCGAGACCCTCGCCAAGATCTTCGACAACAAGATCAAGACCTGGGACGACAAGGCCATCCAGACGCTGAACCCGGACGCCAAGCTGCCCAAGACCAAGATCCAGGCGTTCCACCGCTCGGACGAGTCCGGCACCACGGACAACTTCACCAAGTACCTCAAGGGCGCCGCCCCGGCCGCCTGGTCGCACGAGCCCGGCAAGTCCTGGGAGGCCAAGGGCGGCCAGTCCGCCAACGGCTCCGCCGGTGTCGCGGGCCAGGTCAAGCAGACCGAGGGCGCCATCTCGTACTTCGAGCTCTCCTACGCCTCCGAGGGCGTCAGCACGGTCGACCTGAAGACCGACGCCAAGGAGCCGGTGAAGGCCACCGTCGACAACTCCTCCAAGGCCATCTCCGAGGCCAAGGTCGTCGGCAAGGGCAAGGACCTCGCCCTCGAGCTGAACTACAAGCCCACCGCCGAAGGCGCGTACCCGATCACCCTGGTGACGTACGAGGTCCTCTGCGAGAAGGGCAACAAGGCCGAGTCGCTCGCCGCGACCAAGTCCTTCCTGACCTACATCGCCAGCGAGGACGGCCAGAACGTCCTCAAGGAGAACGACTACGCGCCGATCCCGGCCGAGATCATCTCCAAGGTCCGCACGACCGTCGCGGGCCTGAGCTAGCTGAACCGAGTGCGGCCGGCCCCGCTTTTCAGGGCCGGCCGCACCGTCCGGTGCACCGCCGCCAGGAGCGACTCCCGCCGAAAGAGCGGCCGTTGGCTCCGCAGACCGGAGAACCCCATGGATATACCAAGCAGTACGACAGCACCCCCACCCCTCAACGACGTGCGGCCCTCGGGCATCACGCCCAAGCGTCCCCGCCGCAGCGCGACCCGCCCCGGCGACCGGATCTTCCTCGGCCTCTCCCGTGGCTCCGGCATCACACTTCTCGTGATCATGGCCGCCATCGCGGCCTTCCTGACCTACCGTGCGGCCCTCGCCATCTCGGACGACACGGGCAACTTCCTCACCACCTTCGAGTGGGACCCGGCCGGTGCCTCCACCGGCGGAAAGCCGTACTTCGGCATCGCGGTCCTGGTCTTCGGCACCGTGGTGAGCTCGGTGATCGCCCTCGTGATCGCCGTCCCCATCGCCATCGGCATCGCGCTGTTCATCTCGCACTACGCGCCGCGCAAGCTGGCGACCCCCATCGCCTTCGTGATCGACCTCCTGGCCGCCGTGCCGTCGATCGTCTACGGCCTCTGGGGCGCCCTCGTGGTCGCGCCCAACCTGACCGGCCTCTACAGCTGGCTCGACGACTACTTCGGCTGGACCGGCGTCTTCGAGTACCAGGGCGGCGCCCCGCGCTCCCTGATGACCGTCGGAATCCTGCTCGCGATCATGATCCTGCCGATCATCACGAACGTGAGCCGTGAGGTCTTCCTGCAGGTCCCGAAGATGCACGAGGAGGCCGCGCTCGCGCTCGGCGCCACGCGCTGGGAGACCATCCGCATGTCGGTGCTCCCCTTCGCCCGCTCGGGAGTGATCTCCGCCTCGATGCTGGGCCTGGGCCGCGCGCTCGGCGAGACCATCGCCGTCGCCACCGTGCTCTCCCCGACCTTCCTCATCAGCGCGTCCGTGCTCGACCCCGGCGGCGGCACCTTCGCGCAGAACATCGCCAGCAAGTTCAACGAAGCCAGTGAGTACGGCCGTGACGCGCTCATCGCGTCCGGCCTGGTCCTCTTCGTCATCACGCTGCTGGTCAACGGCGCGGCCCGCCTGATCATCGCGCGCCGCAAGGAGTACTCGGGGGCCAACGCATGAGCGCCACCATCGTCAAGCCCTCGAGCCTTCAGGGCGCCCGCCTCCCGCGCTGGACGCCGCTCGTCGTCGCGCTCGGCTCCGCCGCCGCCGGTATCGGCATCGGTGCGGGGGCCGACCTGGACAGCCGTATCCAGTGGGGCCTGATCGCGGCCATCCTCTTCATCCTCGTCTCGTACGCCGCCGCGGTCACCGTCGAAGGCGGACGCCAGGCCAAGGACCGCCTCGCCACCTCGCTGGTGTGGGTCACCTTCCTGCTCGCCGTCGTCCCGCTCGCCTCGCTGATCTACGAGACCGTCGAGCGCGGCTCCCACGTCTTCAGCGGCTACTTCCTCACCCACTCCATGGGCGTGGTCGCGGACGACGAGCCCGGCGGCGGCATCTACCACGCGATCATCGGCAGCCTGGAGCAGGTGCTCCTGGCCTCCGTCATCGCCGTACCGATCGGCCTGCTCACCGCGATCTACCTCGTCGAGTACGGGCGCGGGAAGCTCTCCAAGGTCGTCACGTTCTTCGTGGACGTCATGACCGGCATCCCGTCGATCGTCGCGGGTCTGTTCGTCCTCAGCTTCTGGATCCTGATCCTGGGCTTCGACTTCTCCGGCTGGGCAGGCGCCATGGCGCTCGCCATCCTGATGATGCCGGTGATCGTGCGCTCCACCGAGGAGATGCTCAAGCTCGTACCGAACGAGCTGCGGGAGGCGTCACTCGCCCTCGGCATCCCGAAGTGGCGGACCATCCTCAAGGTGGTCCTGCCCACCGCGATCGGCGGCATCACGACCGGCGTCATGCTCGCGGTCGCCCGTATCGCGGGCGAGACCGCACCGGTGCTGCTCCTGGTCTGGGTGAACCCCATGATCAACACGAACCCGTTCGAGGGCTCGCAGGCCTCGCTGCCGCTGTACATCTACCAGCAGTACGCGGCGGGCAACCAGGCCGGTTACGACCGCGCCTGGGCGGCGGCGCTCGCCCTCATCGGCTTCATCATGATCCTCAACCTGGCGGCCCGCGGCGTAGCCCGCTGGAAGGCCCCCAAGACGGGCCGCTGACCGCGGCCACTCAGCGACCCTCTCGTACCCCCTCTAAGGCAGTGATCCCCATGGCCAAGCGAATCGACGTATCGGGCCTGACCGCTTACTACAGCGCCCACAAGGCCATCGAGGACATCTCGATGACCGTGGAGCCCCGCTCCGTGACGGCCTTCATCGGCCCCTCCGGCTGCGGCAAGTCCACCTTCCTGCGCACCCTCAACCGTATGCACGAGGTCACCACCGGTGGCCGCGTCGAGGGCAAGGTGCTCCTGGACGACGAGGACCTCTACGGCCCCGGCGTCGACCCGGTCGCCGTGCGCCGCACGATCGGCATGGTGTTCCAGCGCCCCAACCCGTTCCCGACGATGTCGATCTTCGACAACGTGGCGGCGGGCCTGCGGCTCAACGGCTCGTACAAGAAGAGTGAGCTGAACAACATCGTCGAGAAGTCCCTCAAGGGCGCCAACCTCTGGAACGAGGTCAAGGACCGCCTGAACAAGCCCGGCTCCGGCCTCTCCGGCGGCCAGCAGCAGCGTCTGTGCATCGCCCGCGCGATCGCGGTAGAGCCCCAGGTGCTCCTGATGGACGAGCCCTGCTCGGCCCTGGACCCGATCTCGACGCTCGCCATCGAGGACCTCATCGGCGAACTGAAGGAGCGCTTCACGATCGTCATCGTGACGCACAACATGCAGCAGGCGGCGCGCGTCTCGGACCGTACGGCGTTCTTCAACCTCTCCGCGGTCGGCCAGCCCGGCAAGCTCGTCGAGATCGACGAGACGGAACGGATCTTCTCCAACCCGTCCGTACAGGCCACCGAGGACTACATCTCGGGCCGCTTCGGCTAGGCCACGTCCTCGACCACCCCGACTCCTTGCGGTGCTGCATGGCGGTGCCACCGCAGGGGCAACAAAGAAAGGCCCGCCCCCTGGCTCCCGGGGGGCGGGCCTTTCCGTTGCTGCTTTCCCGCATTCCTACAGGAACGCGAGATTCACGATCCAGAAACTCACCGCGGCGACAATGGCCGCGGCCGGCATCGTGATGAACCACCCCAGGATGATGTTCTTCGCAACACCCCACCGCACCGCGTTCACGCGCTTAGTCGCACCCACACCCATGATCGCGGAAGTAATCACATGCGTGGTGGAGATCGGCGCGTGGAACATGAACGCGGTGGTGAACATGATGCCCGCGCCCGTGGTCTCCGCGGCGAATCCCTGCGGCGGGTCCAGCTCGATGATCTTGCGGCCGAGCGTACGCATGATGCGCCAGCCACCCGCGTACGTACCGAGCGACAGCATCAGCGCACACGAGATCTTGACCCAGATCGGAATGGGCGCGTCGGCATCCTGCACATCGGAGATGACCAGGGCCATCACGACGATGCCCATGGTCTTCTGCGCGTCCTGAAGACCATGACCCAGCGCCATACCGGCCGCGGACACCGTCTGCGCGATACGGAATCCGCGCTTGGCCTTGTGCGGGTTGGACTTGCGGAACATCCACATGATCGCGCACATCACCAGATAGCCGACGACCAGGCCGACGACGGGCGAAAGGAACATCGGGATGACGACCTTGTCGAGGACTCCCGACCAGATCACCCCGATTCCACCGGCGAGCGCGGCCCCGACCATTCCACCGAAGAGTGCGTGGGAGGAGGAAGAGGGAAGCCCGAAATACCAGGTGACGAGGTTCCAGACGATGGCACCCACCAGGGCGGCAAAGAGGATCCACATCCCCTTGTTGCCTTCTGGCGTCTCGATCAGGCCCTTACTGACCGTCTTGGCGACCCCGCTGCCCATGAAGGCACCGGCGAGGTTCATGACGGCGGCCATCGCGAGTGCCGCACGGGGCGTCAGCGCACGGGTGGAGACGGAAGTGGCGATGGCATTCGCAGAGTCGTGAAAGCCATTCGTATACGTAAATCCGAGCGCGACGCCAATGGTCACGATCAAAGCAAAGGTGTCCATGGAGAGGCCTCAGGACTCCTTGACCGCGATGGTCTCCACCGTGTTCGCGACATGCTCGAACGCGTCGGCCGCCTCTTCAAGCACGTCGACGATCTGCTTCAGCTTCAGGACCTCCATGGCGTCGTACTTGCCATTGAAGAGCTGGGCGAGAAGCTTGCGGTGAATCTGGTCGGCCTGGTTCTCCAGACGGTTGACCTCGATCCAGAACTCGGTGAGGTTGTCCATCGTCCGCAGATTCGGCATGGCCTCGGCCGTGAGCTCGGCGGCTCGCGACAGGACCTCGATCTGCTGCTCGACTCCCTTGGGGAGTTCCTCGACCTGATAAAGAACGACCAGGTCGACGGCCTCCTCCATGAAGTCCATGATGTCGTCCAGACACGACGCCAGGTTGTAGATGTCCTCGCGGTCGAAGGGCGTGATGAAGGAGGAGTTCAGCTGGTGGAAGATCGCATGTGTCGCGTCATCTCCAGCGTGCTCCGCGGCCCGCATACGCTCTGCGATCTCGACTCGGGCGGAGGCGTCAGCCCCGAGCAGTTCCATCAGGAGCTTCGAGCCCGTGACAATGTTGTCCGCGGAAGCGGCGAACATGTCGTAGAAGCTCGTCTCCCTGGGGGTCAGACGAAAGCGCACGTGGGGTCCTCGGGGTGCTTTGGATTCGGTCAGGCTGATGCTAGGCGCATCATCCGGCCACGGCTAACCGGCCAGACCCCAGTGTCGCCCATCAGGCACAGTGATCAGCACGGCCCCCGAGCAATCGAGTATCCTATACCCGTTGGGGGTATAGGAAAACCGTCGGCTTTCCCACTAACTGCCCAGCAGAGTGACTGTCCAATCAGGAGGACGCGATGACGACCACCGAGGCGGCCGGTACGGCCATCACCCCCGATGCGCCCTCCGAGCAGGATGCACCCCCCGAGCAGCAGGTGCACGGCTACCACAAGCAGAAGGACGAGCACCTCAAGCGGCTGCGCCGCATCGAGGGCCAGATCCGCGGCCTGCAGCGCATGGTCGAGGAAGACGTCTACTGCATCGACATACTCACGCAGGTCTCGGCGAGCACCAAGGCTCTCCAGTCCTTCGCCCTCCAGCTCCTGGAGGAGCACCTGCGCCACTGCGTGGCGGACGCGGCGGTCAAGGGCGGCGCGGAGATCGACGCGAAGGTCGAGGAAGCAACGAAGGCGATCGCGCGCATGATGCGCACCTGAGACTGCCGGTGATGGGTGGGCGAGTGGGAAACCTCCGCCGCGAAGCGGCGGTCCTGGATCTCGAAGGAGCACGGCGGGGCCCAGGCCGCACCCACCCCGATGGCCGGGCCCAGGGACTAGTCCCGGCCCTCACCACGATCCCGCTCCACGTCAGTGGAGACATTCAGGACCTCGTCGATTCGGTCGGCACTCAACCGCTCCTCGCCCGCAGCCGCGCTCGCGGCGATGATGAGTTCGCCGCACAGCTCGATCTCGGCGAGGGCAACGTGGTCCTGAACAGTCGTACCGCGCACCGGAGCCACGCTCATCACCTCTTCCTGACCTTGCTTCCTGCCGGTACCGACTTCCTAGAGTAGGGAGCGGCCTACACACCGCGCATGGCACGGACGGACCATTTCCACACCGCCGGACGCGACTAGCCACCCATACCGGGTGCCCCCTACTTCTCGGCAATCTTCCCAGCGAAGATGTCCGCACTCGCGGGCAACCGCACATCCACCGGCGCCCCGAAGTCATAGAGCAGCGTGGTCGACGCGACCTCCGCGTTGGCGATGCTGAACCGCTGGCGCAGCTTCCGCAGCCGCCCGTCCTCGTCGACGTACGCGTCGAACGGCACCGCACCCTTGCTGAACCCTTTCGCCGCCGCTCCCAGCGCCTTCCGCTGCCCCTCCGAAGCGGACTTCGCGGCACTCGGCAGGTCAGCGGTACCGCGGTAGTGCCGCACCTTCACCCCGGCCACCGCCGTCTCCCCGACGTACGACGCCCTGCGCACGCCCCTCAGCAGCTCGGCCGCGGCGAGCGGATCGGTGGCGCCCCCCGTGACGAGGTTCCCGTCGGAGAGCGATGCCGTGTCGATCCGTACCCACTTGTCGGCGGGCACCCCGGCCCCCCGGTTCTTCATGTAGAGCGCGCCACTGGCCATCAACTCGGTGATGGGCCGGTGCTCGTCGTCCCCGGCGGGATCTTTCGGAAGGACCACCACGAATCGCCCCACCTGCCGCCTGAAGTCGTACGCACCCTCTCCACGGATGGTCACACGGGTCCCCCCGCTGGCCATCTCCATGGACGTACGCGCCTTGGAACTGCCCGCCCGGACAAGGGAGTCCGCGGAGCCCCGCACCACATCGACCGCGTCCTCGGAGGTGCTCCGCCCGTCGTCGGCGGCTGCTCCGCTCCCCGAGCATCCGGTGGCGACGGCCATGAGACCCACCGCCGCGGCCGTGAGAACCGCCCCGCCTGTGCGCCTGTGCTGCTGACCCATCGCCCGACGTACCCCCAAGCCTTCCTGCGAGATGTGTGTCCCCCTGTTGTTCCTGTAACGACCGGTACGTTGACCCGTCACGCGTAAGAGCACCGGCCCGGCGTGGGTACGGTGGAGCGGTGGCCGAGCAGCAAGAGGACGAACCCCACCGCACGACGACGGTCGAGCAGGGCCGTTTCTGCACAGCCCGGTGCAGTTGTGGCTGGCGCGGCCCGGCCCGCAGAGCGCGCAGCAAGGCGCGGACGGACGCCGAGTCCCACACATCTGAGGCGTAGTCCCACGAGTAGACCTCCCGCTCCCCGGAACCCGTAGCTCCCGTACGCCGTCTCGTAGTCCGGGAAGCAAACGGGAGGCTCGTCATGGAACGACGTACGTTCATCGGTGCGACAGCGGCGGCAGCGGCGGCCTTCGCGGCCACGGGCTGCACCAGTTCGGGCGGCGGGGGCGGGGGCGCGGGCGGCGGAACCACGGCCCGCAGCGCCAGCACGTCACGCTCGGGCACTCCCCTGCGCACGTCGAGCGCCGCCGCGTCCGCGGCGGCGAACCTCACCGCCCTCGCCAAGGACCTGGACGGCACCTTGGTCAAGCCGGGCGAGGCGAAGTGGGCAGCGGCCAGGCAGCTCTACAACACGCGCTACGACAGCCTGAAGCCGACGGCGGTCGCGTACGTGGCGAACCCCGACGACATCCGTACGACGCTGGCCTACGCCCGAGCACACGACATCCAGGTGGCGATACGCAACGGCGGCCACTCCTACGGGGGTTGGTCGTCCGGCACGGGACGCCTGATCGTCGACGTGTCGAAGCTGAACAAGACACGGGCCAGTGGTTCGACGGCCACGGTCGGCGCGGGCTCGAAGCTGATCGACGTCTACCGTGTGCTGGCGGCGAAGGGCGTGACGATCCCGGCGGGCTCCTGCCCGACGGTGGGCATCTCGGGCCTGACGCTCGGCGGCGGCCATGGAGTGGTGTCCCGGGCGTACGGCCTGACCTGCGACAGTCTCACCTCGGCGACCCTCATCACCGCGGACGGCAAGCAGCTGACGGCGAGCAAGAGCGAGAACAAGGACCTGTTCTGGGCCCTGCGGGGCGCGGGCAACGGAAACTTCGGCGTGGTGACGGAGCTCCAGTTCCGCACGCACGCGGCCCCGCAGGGGGTCTCGGCGTACATGACCTGGCCCTGGTCGAAGGCGGCGGCGGTCATCAAGGCATGGCAGGAGTGGGGCCCCGACCAGCCGGACGAGATCTGGTCGTCGGCACACCTGGCGAACACGCCGGGCGGCACGCCCACGGTGTCGGTCGCGTGCTTTTCGCTGGGCACGTACGGGGAGTTGCAGAACGCGGTGGACCGCCTGGCGGACAAGATCGGCGCCCCGGCACGCAGCGTTTCCCTCAAGCGACGCTCGTACGAGGAATCGATGGAGGTGTACGCGGGCTGCTCGTCCTTCGCGTCGGACGCCCAGTGCCACCTGCCCGGCACGACGCCGGGAAGGAGCTCGCAGGGCGCCCTGAACCGCGAGACGTACGCCGCGGGCTCGGACTTCTTCGACCGCTCGCTGTCCGCGGCGGGCATCCGCGCACTGCTCACGCAGATCGAGAACGTGACGGGCGCGAGCGCGGGCAGCATCGCGCTGACCGCACTCGGCGGCGCGATCAACCGGGTCGACCCGACCGCCACCGCGTTCGTGCACCGCCGCTCCCGGATGCTCGCGCAGTACGTGGCGGCCTGGCGCCCCGGCACATCCGGCAAGCCGGCCCAGGCATGGCTGAAAACGGCCCACGGAGCGATGGGACGCTACGCGTCGGGGGCGGCGTACCAGAACTACGCGGACCCGACCCTGAGCAACTGGCGTGAGGCGTACTACGGTTCGGCGGCAAGCCGCTTGAAGCAGCTGAAGAAGCAGTACGACCCGAAGCGGTTCTTCGACTTCCCCCAGGCTTTGTAAATCTTTTCAGCCCGTCGTGGGGGTCCCCCGTACGGCCGCCTCCGCAACCCGAACAGCCCACCCGACACGCCCTCAGCTGGCCCACTCCCCAGGACCCGGCTGCTCTGAATGCATGAGGCCACGAATAGCCAAGACCGCAGCCGCCACCACCCTCCTCCTCGCCCTGGCCACCCCCGCGGCCCAGGCGAGAAGCACAGAACCAGAACACCCGGCCGCAGGCCCCCTGACCGCCGCCTCCGCAGGAGTGACCGCGGCGGCGGCCGCCACCGGCTGGTGGCTGCTACGGCGGCGGCGCGAGCAGACCGCGGCTGCGCCTACGCCGCGAGATCCCGCTCATCAGGACCGGACACCGGCGGCTGAGCCAGCTCCGCCACAGCCTCCCCCTCAGCCCCCTCGCCCTCCAGAGCCGGCTTCGCCCACACCAGCCACCCGACCCGCCGGGTCCGCCCAACAGCCTTGGCCACAGGCGTGAGCAGCGCCATCGCCAGCGGCGAGAGCAGCAGGGCGACCGCCGTCCCGAGCGCGAATCCGCCCACGACGTCCGTCGGATAGTGCACGCCCATAAAGACCCGGCAGAAGCCTTCGAAGAGGGCGAGGGCAATGCCGACAAGACCGAACTTCCGGTTGGCCACGAAAAGGGCGGCACCCAGAGCCATGGCCAGCGTCGCGTGATCACTCACGAAGGAGAAGTCGGTCTTTCCCTTGACCAACACCTCAAGACCGTCATGGACCTTGAAAGGCCGTGGACGTTCGACAAATCCGCGGATCGGCACATTCACCAGGACAGCGATCCCTGCCGCGAGCGGCGCCCAGACAACGGCGGCAACGGACGAAGCGGCGTCATCCAGTTTCCCGCGCTTCCGCTGCCCCCACCAGCACCAGACGACCAGCAGAACAAGGGCGAGCAGCAGCCCGTACTCACCGACGAATTCCATCGACTTGGCCAGCAAGGCCGGCGAATCCTCAGCCAGGCCGTTGATGTCGTAGAGCAGGCTGACGTCGGGGTTCGACCCAGTTGTGTCGAGTCCAGCCATGGTGCTGCGGCCCCTTGTCTTCTCGCCATGGACGCACCTTGCCGTGCGCCCTGCCATCAACCCCCGTGGTCAGTGCTGCTTGCTGCGTGGTCAGTGCTGCCCGCTACTGGGTGGTCTCGCTCTTTCAGTCAAGGAAACGCGTGGTCCCCCTACATACGTTCCACGCTCTACCGAATGATCACTCAGACGTTATCGAAGAGAGACTCATCGCCGCAGCTCAGGGGAGCACACTGACGGAGAGTTCAAGCCACATCACGCCCCGCGCACGCCCCTGTGCGGGGTGTGCGCGAGGACCTCTCAGACCTCGGAACGCCGGCCGGACACCTTGTCGGACACCTCGCCGGGCTGCTTCTCGGGCAGCGCCTTCGCCCCGTCCTCGGTGACGCGAGTCGCGCCAAAATAATCCGGTGTGTCGATCGGGTCGAACCGGATCACGGCACCGGGCCGCGGCGCGTCGATCATGTAGCCGCCGCCCACGTAGATCCCCACATGTCGGATGGCGCGGGAATTGGTGAGGTCGTCCGAGAAGAACACCAGGTCGCCCGGGAGCAGTTCGTCCCGTTTCGGATGTGCTCCCGCGTTGTACTGGTCGTTCGCGACGCGCGGCAGCTCGATATCCACGCTCCGATAGGCGGCGAGCGTAAGGCCGGAACAGTCAAACCGACCGTTCTGATCGGCTGTTCCATTCCCTCCCCACAGATACTCCGTGCCGAGCTTCTTCTGTGCGTAGTAGATGGCTCCGGCGGCCTGCTGCGAGGGCTGCACGCGGCCGGTGGGCTTGGCGAAGCTCTTCGCCAGGGTCGTGATGGTCTGCACGTAATTCTGGGTCTCGCTGTAAGGCGGCACTCCGCCGTACTTGATGACGGCGTAGGCGCCCGCGTTGTACGCGGCGAGCATGTTCTTCGTCGGGCTTCCCGCCGCGTCCTTCACATAGCTGGCGAGTTTGCAGTCGTACGAGGCGGCGGACGGGATGGCGTCCTGGGGATCCCAGACGTCGCGATCGCCGTCACCGTCACCGTCGACCCCGTGCGAGGCCCACGTCCCCGGGATGAATTGCGCTATCCCCTGGGCCTTGGCCGGGCTCTTCGCGTTCGGGTTGAACCCGCTCTCCTGATACAGCTGGGCGGCGAGCAGGGCGGGGTTGATGGCCTTGCAGAGATTGCCCCACTTCTGGACGAGGGGCTGATAGGTAGCGGGCACGGCGCCTTTCGCGAGCCCGACGTTCCCCTCACCGGCCCCGTTGGCGATGCTCCCGGCGGCCATATACGTGCCCACGACGAGCAGGGCGATAAAGCTCATCGCCCCACTGATGCCGACGGCCGCGACCAGCCACGTCTTACGCACCGTCAACCACCCCTCACCGCGCGGGAGTCCACCGCGCCTCAGTGTAGAGGCGGCACCTGTGCCTGCGGGGGATCACACGTAGACCCCTGCCTACGTGGCCCGTCCCCGTTACCTACGTGGCCCGTCCCCGTACATCGGGAGCCCGTCCGTCGCGATGTCGGAGCCGATGGGATGAGGCAGCGGCACGGTCTCGCCGTACTTTCCTCGCACCGTGTCCTGGTAGGCGCCCTTCTCCGGCCGCGTGCGCAACGTCCACGTCCCGTTCCGGGGGTCGACGACCAAGAGCACGGCGACACCCGCCCTCGCATACCAGTCGGCCTTGTCCCTCATCTCCTTGGACTTCTCGGACTTGGAGATCACTTCGACGGTGAGCCCGGCGTCCTCGGGCGCGGCCAGCCAGTCGTCGTCGTCCTCCCATTCCTCGGGCAGAACGATGAGGTCCGGCGTGACGTAATCGTCCGGGTCGTCGGGCAGCGCGATCGAGGACACCTCGTACGCCGCCAGCCCTTCGGGGAGGGCCGACTCCAACTGCCTGCGCAGCCTTGCGATCACGCCCGCATGCTTCCCACGCGGAGTCGGGGACATCACGAGGCTTCCTCCCACGATCTGCGCGCGCAGACCAGTCGCGTTCTCGATCTTCTCGGCGACCTCGCGCAGATTCCCCGGACGGGGGAGCGGCCACATCTTGGACTCGGGCGACACGGACATCGTTCGCGGCCTCCGACCCTCAGACAGTGCGGCTGCGCGAGCGGGAGAGAGGGGAGGACCCGTATCCCGCTCGGCTGTGCTCTCACCGTACTGTGCCGGATCGCCTGCGGCCTGAACTGTTCCCTCCGCACGTCCACACGCCCGAGCCCTCATGCGCTGCCGCTGCTCTGCGTCGGTCACGCCACCCACCCCTTCCGCCACTGTCTGTCCACCTTCCATCACGGTAGGCGACCGCACTGACACTCACCCCCGCCCGCACTCGGCCCACAGCAGCTTGCCGCCGTGCGTGGCGGGAGTGCCGCCGAGGGCGTACGCACCCCACGCGTCGGCGCACGCCTGCACGAGGTGCAGGCCGCGCCCGCTCTCGGCGTCCGCCGCAGCCACCGGGGCGGGTGGGCCGCCGGGTTGCCCGAATCCGGGCGGGATCTGCGGACTGGAGTCCCACACGGCGACGCGGATCCCCTTCGGGGAGGAGTGGCGGAGACGGAGGGCGTAGGGGCCTTCGGTGTGGCAGTGGGCGTTGTTCAGCATCTCCGCCGCGAGGAGTTCGGCGGTGGGGGCGAGTTCGGCGAGGCCGTACGTGGCGAGGACCGCGCGGAGGGTGGCGCGGGCGATGCCGGGGGCGCGGGGGTCGTGCGGGAGTTGGAGGGTGTAGCTCCAGGGCGGGGATACGGTTGTGGGCGGCATGGAAGTCTCCGTTCAGGGACGGGAGTTACGGGGTTCTGCCCGGTGACGCTGCCGCTCCGTCGAGCGGGGTACTTCCGGGGATCGGCGCCATACATAACGTAGCGGCGGCTTGTTAAGGTGTTAATCGAAAACCTGAAAAGCCCTGCACAACCACTCGTGTGAGTGACTGGACAGAGGAGAGGCGAGCGCGCCCGTGAGAACAAACCCGACGGGACGTCAACTCCGGCTGGGCAGTGAGCTTCGCAAGCTCCGTGAACGGGCAGGCCTCACCTCGACGGAGGCAGGGAAGCTGCTTGGCGTGAAGCAGAACCAGGTCAGCAACATGGAGTCCGGTCGGCTCGGCATGAGCTCGGCACGGGTACGCGCTTTGGCCTGCCACTACGACTGCTCGGACAAGGCCCTCATCGAGGCGCTAGCCGCCATGACCACTGAACGGACACGCGGGTGGTGGGAGGAGTACCGCGAGATCCTGCCCGCCGGACTCCTCGACCTGGCCGAGGTCGAACACCACGCCACGTTGCTGCGAACCGCCGTGACCGTCCACATCCCCGGCCTCTTTCAGACCACGGATTACGCCCGCGAGATCTTCCGCCAAGACGTGCCGGAGCTGTCACCTCCGGACATCGAGCACCGCATCTCGTACAGGATCAAGAGGCAGGCCGTCCTGTTCCGCGACGGGCCGACAGCAAACCAGGCGATCGTCCACGAGGCGGCCCTCCGCATGCAGTTCGGTGGCCTCACCGTGACCAGGGCTCAGCTCAAGCACCTCGTCGACATGAGCGAGCGGGAGCACATCACCATCCACGTGATCCCGTTCGCCGCCGGTACGTTCCCCGGCTCAGGGCAGTCGATTTACTACTCAGCGGGCACGGTTCCCCAACTCGACACAGTGAACCTCGACCAGTCACACGGCCCCGTGTTCCTCGACGCCGAGGCCCAGCTCGCCAAGTACCGCGTATTGCTCGACCGCATGGAAGCCACAGCGCTCCCACCCGTGAAGTCCCGCGACTTCATCCACAGCATCATCCGAGACCTGTAGAGGAAGCTGAAGATGCCCGAGCTCACCTGGCAGAAGTCGTCCTACTGCGCCCAGGGCAACTCCTGCGTACACATCGCCGCAAGCCCCACCGGAACCGCAGTCCATCTGACCGAAAGCGCCGACCCCACCCGGGCGATACTCACCGCCACACCCACAGCCTTCGCCGCCCTACTCCGCACTGCAAAGGAGACCCGCCATGCCTGACGGCACATGGCAGAAGTCGTCCCGCTGCCAGGAAGGCGACGCCTGCCTCCACGTCGCCCCGGGCCCCAGCGGCGCGGTCCGCCTAACCGAGTCCGCCGACCCCACCGGGGCAACACTCACCACCCACCCCTCCGCCTTCGCAGCCCTGCTCCGCACCCTCAGCCCGTCCGGCGCCTGAGGACCGGGGTCTGGGGCGGAGCCCCAGTCTCGGGAAGGGGCGGGATGGGGGAAAGCCCCGCAGGGGCCCCCCCCCCCCCCCCCCCCCCCCCCCCCCCCCCCGGCCCCCCCCCCCCCCCCCCCCCCCCCCCCCCCCCCCCCCCCCCCCCCCCCCCGGGCGCCCCCCCCGCGGGGGGGGGGGGGGGCCCCCCCCCCCCTCTCGGGAAGGGGCGGGATGGGGGAAAGCCCCGCAGGGCCCACCCCCCGCACGCCCCCACCCCCACAAGAAAGGACCCTCACCATGGCCGACACGCCCGCCCCCGAGATCCCCACCGACCTCGACTGGATCCGCGCCGCCCCCGAGGGCGAGGAAGGCCCCGGCCCCTGGATCGAGATCGCGTACGGCCCGGAGGACGCCGTGTACCTCCGGGAGACCAGCGACCCCGAGAACGTGGTCACGACGACCCGGAAGAAATGGGACGCGTTCGTACTCGGCGTACAAGCAGGCGAGTTCGACCACTTCGTCGAGGGCATCGAGGGCGTCTAGGACGTCGAAGGCGTCGAAGGTACCGGCTGACGGCACCCGTATCCGCATCCACACCCGCATCCACATCCCACACCGCCGTCCCAGGCGACCCACATACCCACAGGTCAGAACGGTTATACCGTCCCAGCGTCCCGCATGATCCGATCTCCCTTGCCCCCGGACAGAGCCCTCAGGTTCGCTGTGGTCAGCACCAGGGCGACGGCGTCGACCGTGACAGAACACGGACACCACGGCCGACACCTCGTAACTGATTGCACGCTACAAATAGGTATCGCCGCCCAGTACACGCATCCGCTCCCCGGGGGACTCCCATGAAGCACATCCGCATGAACCACCGTCGCAAGGCCGCCGCCACCGTCATCGGCCTCGTCGCCGCACTCTCGCTCACCGCGTGCAACGGGGACGACAACGCGTCGGCGGACACCTCGGCGGACACGTCGACCACCGCCCCCACCGACTCGGGGGACGCGGACCAGGGAAGCGACGACAGCAAGGGCGACAGCACCACGGGCGGCGGCAGCGGCAGCGGCGACACCTCCGGTGGAGACGAGGCCACCCAGAAGCCCGACGACGCTACCGGCGGCGGCACCAACGCCCCCGACGAGAAGGTCGGCATCTGCCGTACCGACGAGCTCGAGGTGAACGCGGCCGACAACACGACCGGCAAGACGGAGGGCGTCGTCACGGTCGAGTTCAAGAACGGCGGCGGCCGTGCCTGCGCCATCAACGGCTACGCGGGCGTCGACCTGACCTCGTCCATGGGCGACAACGTCTCCGTGGCGCGCAACGGCGAAAAGGCCATCCCGGGAATCCTCAAGGAGGGCGGGTCCGCCGCCTTCAACATCACGTTCCCGGTCAACAACACCGGCGGCTCCGGCGTACGCATCACCAAGCTCGTCGTGACGCCCCCGAACGAGACCAAGCACGTCACGCTCGACTGGCCCGCGGGCACGCTCCCGGTCTCCGACGGCGAGAGCGGGGGCAAGCTGGAGATCAGCCCGGTGACGCGCGTCAGCGACTCCCCGGCCGGCTGATCCAGCCCGCCCCCGGTCCTACTTGGCCCGCGGTCGCACCACCTTGATGCCGAACCCGTACGACCCGATCGCCTCCGCAACCCCCATGAACAGCAGCGCGAAGTACTCCTGACCGCGTGCGGTCCCGATGCCTCCCAGGTCCAGCTGGGAGGCATCCGGCCGTCCCAGGCCGGTCAGGAGCTGCCGCGTCGTCCGCTTTACGGCATCATCATCGCGACGGGCGTCTCGGGAAACGCGTACTGAGCCATGCCTCAAGCAACTCCGCAGCGGCCCGCTCCTTGGGCGAGCGCGATCCCAGTACGACGTCATGTCCCGTCGCCTGCCGGCCAGTTGCCAGCACACGAGCCCAACCCGAGTTCGCCGAGAACAACGTCGACGTCAGCTCAGCTCAGCTCAGAGAACCCTCTGCTTGAGCTCGCGGGGTGAAGATTTTGGCCAGGTGATAGTCGAGCGTGCGCCGTACGTCGTCCAGGGTGCGGCGCTCGTGCAGTACGTCCCCTCCGAGCCCGACCGCCGCCGCCACCAGGAGGTCGGCCTCGCGTTGGGCGTCCAGGCCGGGAGCCGTCTGCCCGCCCACCTGGGCCGTGGCGATGAAACCGGCGACCAGCTCCTCCAGGGGGTGGTCGTCGCTCAGGAAGACCGCCGCGATCGCGGGGTCGGTGAGGCTGCGGGCGTAGTACGCGGAGAACACCCGCAAAGCCATGGCCCGTTGGGCGTCGAGCGGCAGGAACTCGTCGAGCATCGCGCTGAGTACGCCGCGCAGGTTCTCGGGGTCGAAGTGGACGCGGGTCCTCGCGAGGCGTTCGTTCTCGCGGTGGAGCAGGTGCAGGGCCGCGACAAGAAGCTCGTGCTTGCTGCCGAAGTGGTACTGGACCACGCGCAGCGACACCCCCGCCTCGATCGCGATCTCCCTCATGCTGGCAGCCTCCAGGCCCCGCTCGGCGGCGATGCGCCACACCGCACCGGCGATCTGGCGGCGCCTGCGTGACCGGGCGTCGGAGGCGGGCGCGGGGCGCTCGGGCGCCGGGACCGGGGGCCGTTTCCGCTGCCGGTACGCCCTCGCCTGGCAGCTGCGGGAGCAGTAGAGGGAGGGGCGGCCGCGCTTGCCCGCAACGCTGATTCCGGCACGGCAGACCGTGCAGCGGGCCGCCTTCTTTTCGTCACGCATGATTCCCATTATAGAACCTGGAATGTGTGACGTAATTGGGATAATGCGCCTTGTTTATAAGGACATTCGCAATCTCCGCTGATACGTTCGTAACGTGAAGTACGACATCCTGCAAATCCTCGGCGCAGTCCTGATGTGTTTCTCCGCGCAAGGCGTCATCCGACTGCTCATCGACCACGACTACACCGGCCTCCTCGGCCCGCTCCCCGGCGGCTTCGCGGTTCATCTGATCGCCTACGCCATGCCGCTCGCCGTCGGCGTACTCCTGACGGGCTGGTCCCACACCCAGGCGAAGGCGCTCGGGCGCCGCGACTGAGGCCTGCACAAGCGCTTGACGGTTGTCCAACTTTCGCCGAACGTAGGGGAATTGGGCGCAAATCTACGCGCTGCGTTGTGACGGCTGGGGGGAGCCGAACATGCAACCTGGTGACGAGCACGCCGCCGGAGCCGACCACGGAACCGACCACGGGGCCGGCCAAGGAGCCGAACCAAACGACGCGGTGCCTGGCCAGGGGCCCAGCGATGAGGCTGCCGGCCCCCGTGACAGCACGCCCGACGGCACCGCTCCGGTCCCGGAAGGCGAGAGCCACAGCCCGGAGCCGAGCCAGGAGCCGAGCGGGGAGCAGAGTCCGATGCCGGGCGCTGCTCCGGGTGAAGCCCCGAGTGAAGCCCCGGGCGCAGGCCCACCCACTCCCCCGGCCCAGGCGCCCCACGGAGGCCAGTTCGGACCACCGCCCCCGATGGCACCCATGGCACCGATGACACCCATGGCACCGCCACCCCCGCCCCTCCCACCGCCTCCCACCGCCCCGCCCACCATCGGCCCGCCCCAGGCGCCCGCACCCGCACCCGCCGCCCCCGACGCCCTGCGCGCCCTCTCCGCCGCCCTCCTCAACCTCACCGGCCTCGGCCTCGGCTACGTCCTCCTGAGGCGTTGGCTCCTGGCCGCCCTCTGCTGGGCCGCGACCGCCGCGCTGCTCTTCGTGGCGTTGCCCGCCGAAGTCGACGGCGTCCCCGGCGGCGTAGTCGTCGGGTTCGTCGCCTTCCTCGCCCTCGCGGCGGCCGACGGGGCCCGCCGCGCGCTCCGTACGCACCAGAACTGGCCGCTCCGCGCACCCCTCGCCGTCGGGCTCGGGCTCGTCCTGCTCGCCGTCCCCGCCGGAGGCGTCATCGCGTACGACGCCGCGCGCGACGAAGCCGTCGAGGAGATGCTGCTCGACCGGCTCGACAAGGCCGACAAGATCGTCACGGCCGCCGAAGGACGCACCTTCGAAGCCGCCAAGGACGACTACCGCTCCGCCCTCGCCGTCTACCGCGACCTCGGCGACGACCACGCCGGATCGAAGGCCGCCAAGCGCGTCCCGGACAGCCTCGCCGCGTACTACAAGTCCGTCGCCGCCCCCTACGACGAGCGCAAGTACTGCGACGCCCTCGAGCCCCTCAAATACCTCCGCACCCTCCCCGACTCCCTCGGCAAGGACCGCCTCGGCACCCTCGCCACCTGGCCCGACGACCGCCTGGCCAGCTCCCTCTACGAGTGCGGCAGCCAGGGACTCGGCACCGCGAAGGCAACCGGCGGTGGCGGGTCCGGCGGTGGCGGGTCCGGCGGTGGCGAATTCGGCGAACTCCTCCGCACCTTCCCCGACTCCGACCAGGCCGGGAAGGTCGAGCCCGCCATCCGCGAAGCCATCGACTCCCGCTCATCGGACCTGAAGGGCGCCGAACCCTGCCGCGCCACCGAAGAACTCCGCAGCATCGGCTCCACCGCCAAAGCCCTCCCCGGCGACGCGGGCGGCAGCCTCTCCGGCGACGCCGCCGGTGCGGTGGAGTCCGGGATGTACGCCTGCGGTGTGGACGAGTTCAAGGACGGGAAGTTCGGGGAAGCCGCCAAGACGCTCAACGGCTTCGCCGGGACCTACAAGAGCAACGGCAAGCGCGACCGTGCCAAGCAGATCGCCATCGCCGCCGAGATCGCCGCCACCCGCCCGGCGGCGGGCCGCAGCCTGCCGCCCACCAAGTCACCGGGCGGCGCGAAACTCACTTACATCGTCGAGAACGGCGGCCCCGGCCCCCTCGAAGTCCTCTACACCGGCCCCACCACCGGCAGCCTCAAGCTCACGTCATGTGGCAACTGCAAGACGTACGCCAGCAAGGCCAAGGGCAAGAAGGCCTGCCTCGCTGGCAAGGGCTACCCGAAGCGGACCCTCCAGCTGCCTCCCGGCGACTACCACTTCCTCTACAAGCGCGGCTCGAGCAGCGGCGCGGGAAGCGTCCGCAACAACGCCGAGGGCAGCAAGGTGCAGCCCGGCTACCGCTACACCGACTGCTCCTACGTCGTGACGGGCGGCGGCCTCGGAGACCTTGACGGCCTCGACGGGCTTACCTGACGGGGCATGTGAGACTCAGTCACCTAACCAGGTCACAATGAGAGGAGTTCATGACCTCTCGTCATGAGACCTGGTCAGAGGGCTCGCCGGGCCCTCATTGCCCGGCGTCACTCACCGTGATACACAGAGTGACCATACGTTTCAGCCAACGAATGACGCCAAGTCGACATGCACTGGCCCGTTTGTCGGCGAGAATGAGCTGTCCTCTGCACTGCGGTAGGCAGAGGTGACAGAACAACCCACTAGGGGCGGTGAGTTACACATGCTTATGGCAGCCGAAAAGGGCGACATCACCACCATCATCGGCGGGATCGCCCCCGACTGGGGCCCCTTCGGGAGCCTGGGCAACGAGGCACGGGTGATGATCGAGGTCGTGATGGCGATCGCCATCCTCCTCTGTCTCGGCATTGCCATCTGGGGCGCGGCGAAGCAGCGCATCGGCGCGACGGCGCTGCGCGACACCTTCAGCGCCGAGCAGGGCAAGGGCCTGATCATCGCGGGCCTGACCGGCGTCTTCATCATCGGGTCGCTCGGCACGGTCTTCACCATCGTGTACGGCATGGCGGTCTAGTCCCGGAGCCCTCCCACGTCCCCTTCCCCCACCCCCTGTCCCCCTTCGACCCACCCATCCGTCGTGCCCACCGGCAGAGGTTGCTGCTCCCTGATGTCGAGTCACCACACCGCGCCCGCGCGGGAACCAGCACGGCTACCGTCGTACGTGGCGGTTCACCGAGAGGTTGAGGGGGCGTACACGTCATGAGTCCCGACGACGAGCGGAACGACGGCCGCTTCGGCGGCTCGGGCGAGACCCGGACGCGGCTCCCGGAGGGCGAGGGGGGCGGCCAGGGTGTGTACGGGGGAGCGCGCAGATCCAGCCGTTCTTCGTCACGGAGCCTCGTGACGGTGGTGGGTGTGGTCGTACTGCTCATCGCCGCTATCGCGTTCGCGAACCGGAGCGGCGACGATTCCTCCGGAGGCGGGGGCGGAGACGGGGACGGCAAGAAGGCGGGGGCGGCTCCTACCGCGCCCACGGGGGAGAAGCCTGTCGACGGCAAGACGTCGGGGATTGCTTCGGGGTTCGCGAAGAGTGAGCAGGGCGTACAGAGCGCCGCGTCCAACTACGCGGTGGCGCTGGTCTCGGCCGACATCCTCAAGCCCGCCCGCAGGACCGAGATCGTGCGTCAGGTCTTCCTCCCCAACAAGGTGGACGAGCTTGAGCGGGATTTCGCCAAGACGTACTCCAAGGAGTTCCTGGACAAGGTCGGCCTGGACGCGAACGGCAACTCCGCGCCCGGCGAGACCTACGTATCCCGCACCGTGCCCGTCGGCACCAAGACCACGGCGTACGCGGGCAACGCGGCGACCGTGCAGGTGTGGTGCACGGGCGCCTTCGGTACGGCCGGGCAGAAAACGACGAACCCCGTCAGCAACGACTGGTTCACCATGACGTTCAAGCTGCGGTGGTCCGGCGGGGACTGGAAGGTCGAGCGGTACTCCTCGAAGGACGGCCCGTCCCCCGTGAACGGCGACAACAAGGTCTCCACGGCCGACGAGATCGCCAAGGCCGTCCAGGAGTACGGAGGGTTCACGTATGCCCGGTAGCCGACGTGCCCTGAAGCTCACGGCCACGGCTGCGGCCGTGCAGTCCGCTGCGATCCTGCTCGCCTCGCGTGCCTACGCTGTGCCCGAACCGGACGACGACAAGTGCGACCTCATCGTCGGCCCCGCCAAGGAGTACTGCGAAAAAGGCAACGACAGCGGCAGCGGAGGTGGAGGAGGTGGCAAATACCCCACAGACGACCCCCTCAACTCCACCCTCGACCCCCTCTCCTCCCTGGCAAAGGGCTGCGCGGAGGCCGCCTCCTGGACCGTCGACAAGCTCTCCACCGCCGTCAAGGAGACCGCCGAGGTCGACTTCACCAACGCCAACTTCCTCAAGCAGTACGCGGTCGTCTTCGCCGCGTCGACCATCCTGACCCTGCTCCTCTGGCTTCTCGCCGTCGCCAAACGCGCAGTGCGCGGCGTCCCCCTCACCACCGCGCTCTCCGAAGCCATCGGGTTCCTCTGGCTGACGGTCCTCGCCTCCGCGTTCACGCCGCTGATCCTCTATACGGTCGTCTCGGCGACCGACGGCGTCACGGACGTCATCGCGAAAGCGACGGGCGGTCAGACGGACACGTTCTTCGGGACGTTCTCAGGGGCACTGAAGAAGGGCGAGGACATCGGCGGCGGGCCGATCATGCTGATCGTCGTCTCGCTCGTCTCGATCCTCGCGGCCGGCGTGCTGTGGCTGGAGCTCGTCATCAGGGCCGCCCTGCTCTACGTAGGCGCACTGCTCGGCACCGTCGTGTATGCGGGCCTCGTCGACAAGAACCTGTGGACGCACGTCCGCCGCTGGGCCGGGATCATGATCGCGGTGATCCTCGTCAAACCCATCATCGTGATCGTGCTCGGCCTCGCCGGCGCGCTCTCCGCCGATGACGGGCCCGACTCCTTCTCGGCGGTCGTCTCCGGACTCTCGATCATCCTGCTCGCCATCTTCGCGAGCGCCATGATCTACCGCTTCGTCCCCGGCTTCGGCGACGAGATCGCCAACTCCAGGAACAACCGCATCTCCCAGGGCGCCCAGAACCGCGCCGCCGCCGTCATCACCTCCCCCGCGTCCCTCGTCTCCCAGGGCATCAAGACCCACAGCTCACGTGGAGGCGGCGGAGGAGGAGGCGGCAACAACCAGGCGCGGCCTTCCAACCCCGTCAGCGGCGGCGTAGCCGCCCACAGCAGCCGCCCCAGCTCCGGCGGAGGCGGCGCCAGCGGAGGCGGAGGCGGCGGATCCGCCGCGCCCCCCGCACGCAACAGCGCGACAAGTACCCCTCACGCGCGCAACCGCGGCACAGGCACAGGCACAGGAAATGGCTCCACAGGCAGTAGCAACCGCACGGGAGGTGAAGGGCGTTGACGACTCAGTCCCACGTGTCGCAACCGATCGCGCCCCGCCGCACATATCTGATCGGCCGCGCACGGCCGAACGCCATCGTCGGCAAGAACCGGGAGACCGGCGAGATCGCGCTGATCATCGCGGGGGCCTTCCTCGGGATGATGTGCGGACTCCTCGTCCCTGTCCTCTCCCTGCGCATCGTGCTGCTCACGGGCTTCCCGATGCTGGCGATCGCCGCGGTCTACGTCCCCTACAAGGGCCGCACGTTCTTCAAGTGGTTCGAGATCAACCGCAGCTACAAGCGCTCCCTGAAGCGCGGCACCGCCTACCGCTCCACCGTCCCCGAGGCGGGCGTCCGCTTCGACGGCAAGGAGGTCGAGGTCGGCCCACCGCCCGGCATCGGCCGCATCAACTGGCTGGCCGCGCCCTTCGGACCGGATGAGATCGCCGTACTGCTGCACGCCGACCGGCGTACGGTCACCGCCGCCATCGAGATCGAGGGCCCCGGCGTAGGCCTTCGTGACTCCGAGGACCAAGAGACCCTGGTCGACCGGTTCGGCACGCTGCTCAAGCATGTCGCCAACGGCGACGGCTTCGTGACGCGCCTTCAGATGCTCGCGCGCACCCTCCCCGCCGACCCGGACGCCCACGCCAAGGACGTCGGCATACGAGGCGACGACCGCGCACTGCCCTGGCTACAGCAGTCGTACGAACAGCTCCAGTCGATGGTCTCCACCAGCAGCGAGCAGCACCGCGCGTATCTGATCGCCTGTATGCACTACTCCCGCGATCTGGCCGCCGAGGCCCAGGCGATGGCCCGCGCCAGCCGCCCGCTCGGCGGCCGGAAGCTCGACAAGGACGCCGGTCTCGCGGTCGTCATGGCGCGCGAGCTGACCGACATCTGCTCGCGGCTCCAGGAAGCCGACATCCGCGTACGCCAGCCACTCGGCCAGGGACGGCTCTCCTCCCTCGTGCACTCCATGTACGACCCCGACCACCCCATCGACCACATCCAGGCCATGACGAAGCGCAACGCCTGGCCCGCCGAGCTCGACGCCATGGAGCCCACCTACCTCCAGGCCAAGACCCGCGAATCCTCCACCCGCGCCCCCTGGTGCCACGCCACGGCCTGGGTCAAGGAGTGGCCGATGACGCCGGTCGGCGTCAACTTCCTCGCCCCGCTGCTCGTCCACACCCCGGACGTGATCCGCACGGTCGCGGTGACCATGGACCTCGAACCCACCGAGGTCGCCATCGAGCGGATGCTGACGGAGAAGACGAACGACGAGGCGGAAGCCAGCCGCCAGGCCAAGATGAACCGCACCGTCGACCCCCGCGACATCGCGTCCAACTCCCGCCTCGACCAACGCGGCGAGGACCTGGCGAGCGGCGCGGCCGGAGTCAATCTGGTCGGCTACATCACCGTCTCGTCCCGCTCCCCCGAAGCCCTCGCACGCGACAAGCGCACCATCCGGGCCTCGGCCGGGAAGTCGTATCTGAAGCTGGAGTGGTGCGACCGCGAGCACCACAGGGCCTTCGTCAATACGCTGCCGTTCGCGACCGGCATCCGACGCTAGAGGCGAGGGCTGCGAAGATGCGGGATCCGCTGACCATCCTCACGGACGCCTTCACGTCCTTCCTGTTCGGAAAGGTGGAGACGACCAGACTCCCGGTACGTACGTCGACGGGGCAGGCTCAGGCGGTCTATCTGCCGACCGCCGCACCCGGCCTCGGCGACTCGGGCGTGATCATCGGGCGCGAGGTGTACTCCGGCAAGGGCTACATCTACGACCCCTTCCAGCTGTACGGGCAGCAGCTCCCGGCCCCGCACTGGCTGGTGCTCGGCGAGTCGGGCAACGGCAAGTCGGCGCTCGAGAAGACGTACGTACTACGGCAGTTGCGCTTCAAGGACCGGCAGGTGGTCGTCCTTGACGCACAGGGCGAGGACGGCGTCGGCGAATGGAACCTCATCGCCGAGGAACTGGGCATCACCCCCATCCGCCTCGACCCGACAGCCGCCCTGGACATGGGCATCCGCCTCAATCCTCTCGACCCGGCCATCACGACGACCGGTCAGCTGGCGCTGCTCCGCACCATCATCGAGGTCGCGATGGGGCACGGCCTCGACGAGCGCTCGGGCTTCGCGCTCAAGGTCGCCCACGCGTACGTGAACGAGACGATCGTGGAGCGCCAGCCGGTCCTGACCGACATCGTCGAGCAGCTCAGGCACCCGGAGCCGGAGTCCGCCGAGGCCATGAACGTCGCCATAGATGACGTACGGGCATGGGGTCTGGACGTCGCGCTCGTCCTGGACCGTCTTGTCGACGGCGACCTGCGGGGCATGTTCGACGGCCCGACGACGGTCGGCATCGACCTGGACTCCCCGCTCATCGTCTTCGACCTCTCCCACATCGACCGCAACTCGATCGCGATGCCGATCCTGATGGCGATCGTGGGCGTCTGGCTCGAACACACCTGGATCCGCCCGGACCGCAAGAAGCGCATCTTCCTGGTGGAGGAGGCGTGGCACATCATCAACTCCCCCTTCGTGGCACAGCTCTTCCAGCGCCTGCTGAAGTTCGGCCGACGGCTCGGGCTTTCCTTCGTGGCCGTGGTCCACCACCTGAGCGACGTGGTGGACGGGGCGGCGGCGAAGGAAGCCGCCGCGATCCTGAAGATGGCCTCCACGAGGACGATCTACGCCCAGAAGGCGGACGAGGCGCGAGCTACGGGCCGGGTGCTCGGCCTGCCCCGCTGGGCGGTGGAAATCATCCCCACCCTCACGCCCGGCATCGCGGTGTGGGACGTGAACGGCAACGTCCAGGTGGTCAAACACCTGATCACCGAGACGGAACGCCCCCTGGTCTTCACCGACCGCGCCATGACGGAATCGTCGGCGGACCAACTCCTCGGCGACGACGCGCTGCGGGCGGCCGAGCTGGAGGCGGAGGAGCGGGCGGCGTACATGGAACAACAGATGAACGACCCCTCGTCATCGTCGTCGTCATCATCGTCGTCATCGCGTTCCGGGGTGGCGTGAGGGATGGGATACCGGGAGCCTGAGCCCTCCGAGTACCGCTACCGGGGTGGGCGCCGCGAGTCGAGGGAACGGGGCATCCCGGACGGCCTCCTGGTGGGCGGCCTGGCCTTCGTCCTCGGCCTGACGGTCCTGTTCTGGTCGTCCACGGGCCTCGCGGGCTTCTTCTCCCACGGCTCCTGGCCCCAGCACGTCACCTTCGCCAATACGCCGGTGGCGATGCGGCACCTGGTCCAACAACCCCACGACATCGCGGGCGCGTGGCCGACGACCCCGGCATCACAGCTCACGGGCTACGGCCTGGTCTGGGGCCTGCTGATCGGCCAGCTGATGGTGCTGGTGGTACTGACGATCTTCGTGATGGGCACGGTCACGCGGTGGCGCGCGGTGCGCAGGGCGAGGCGGTTGCCTGGGCCTGTGGCTCCGGCACAGGAGCCATTCGAGCAGTCGGCTCCGGTCGAGGCCGCTCCCGCCGAGACGGCTCCCGCTGCTGCCCCCGCTGTGGGCAATCGTTCCGCAGGGCGATGGGGGTCCCCCCGCTCGAAGGGAGTTGAGAGTGGGGGAGGGTGGGCACAGCCCACGATGCCGGGCGCCGATGAAATGAGCGCCAGCCCCGCCGAGGGGCACAGCACAGAAACCCCGAGCACCGAGAAAGCCACGGTCCCAACCCCCCGCACCCCCTTGGTACTCGGCCCCGCCGAAACCCGCCGCGAACACGCGATCCAGGCCATCCGCGACGCGGAAAGCGCGGCCCTCGTCCTCACATCGGACCCCACCCTGTGGGAGGAAACCAAGGACGCCCGAGCGAAGCTGGGCCCCGTCCTGGTCTACGACCCCTCCCACCTCTGCGACACCCCCGCAAGAATGCACTGGTCCCCCACCACCAACTGCGAGGACAAGGCAGTGGCCGCACAAAGAGCCACCGCCCTGCTGGCCGCCATAAGGCCCAGCGCCAAGCTGGACAGCAGCGTCGCCGACACCGCCGAAACCCTCCTCCGCAGCTTCCTCCACGCGGCAGCGGTGGACGGCCGCCCCATCAAGCACGTCCACCGCTGGGCGCAAGGAACCGGCGTCCAGGAAGCCGTCCGCATCCTCCGTACCCACCAGAAGGCCACCTCGGGCGCGGCGGGCGAACTGGAGGCGGCCCTCACCGCGTACCCGGAACGGCGCGACATCGCCCAAGAGTTGACGGCCCGCGCCCTCTCCGCCCTCTTCACCCTGAACGTACGAGAATCCTGCACCCCAAACCGAACTGATTCGCTCACCCTGGATTCCTTCATCAATGAAGGGGGCACGCTTTTCGTGGTGGGTGAAGCCATCGAGGACCCCAAATCGCCCAAGGGGCCGGGCGCGATGCCCCTCCTCACGGCGCTCGCCTCAAGCGTGGTCGAGCACGGCCGGCGCATGGCCGAACGGTCATCCTCCGGCCGGCTCGACCCACCAATGACACTGGTCCTCGACGATGTCGCCGCCGTGGCGCCGCTGCCCCAGCTCCCGGAGCTCCTGTCCACCGGCGCGGACCGCGGCCTCCCCACCCTGGCCCTCCTCCGCTCCCGCGAACAGGCCCGCACCCGCTGGCCCCACGCGGAACTTCCGGGCTAGGCACGGTCCGGCGCCCGCTAGGTACGGTCCGGCCCTCAGGGTCCCCGTCCTACCCCGGTACTACCCGCCCCCACCCACATCCCGCCCCAGGTCCGACGCCCCGCGCCCCCGCGAGCGCCAGCATCGGAAGCATGATTCGGGCCTACGAACTGACCAAGCGCTACGGCGACAAGACCGTCGTCGACAACCTGACCTTCACCGTCCACCCCGGCACCGTCACCGGCTTCCTCGGCCCCAACGGCGCGGGCAAGTCCACCACCATGCGGATGCTCCTCGGCCTGGACGCCCCGACCCGAGGCCGCTCCACCATCGGCGACCGGACGTACGCGGCGCACACCGCACCCCTGCACGAGGTGGGCGCGCTGCTGGAGGCCCGGTCCGTCCACCCGGGCCGCACCGCCTTCCACCACCTGATGGCCCTGGCCCACACGCACGGCATCCCACGCCACCGGGTCGACGAGGTCCTGGACCTCGTAGGCATCCACGAGGTGGCCCGCAAGCGCGTGAAGGGCTTCTCACTCGGCATGGGCCAGCGGCTCGGCATCGCCGCCGCGCTCATCGGCGACCCGGCCACGGTCATCCTCGACGAGCCGGTCAACGGCCTCGACCCCGAGGGCGTCCTGTGGATCCGTAACCTCCTCAAGTCCCTTGCTGCGGAAGGCCGTACGGTCCTCGTCTCCTCGCACCTCATGAGCGAGATGGCGCTGACCGCCGAGCACCTGATCATCATCGGCCGAGGCAGGCTCCTCGCGGACACGACGGTCGAGGCGTTCGTACGCGATTCGGGCACCGGCTCCGTCAGGGTCGTCACCCCCGAGGCGGGCCTGCTCGGCGAGCTGCTCGCAGCACCCGGCGTACAGATCACCAGCGAGACGTCGGGCGTCCTCGACGTACGCGGCACGGACGGCGAGCACATCGGCCGCACAGCGGCACAGCACGGAATCCCTCTCTTCGAACTCACCCCGCACACCGCGTCATTGGAGCAGGCGTTCATGGACCTGACGCGGGACTCGGTCGAGTACGTCGCAACGGTCTCGGCCCCCGTGCCGGAAGGAGCAGCCGCATGAGCACCACCACGACAACCACCACCTCCACCACCTCCACCACAGCCACCCCAACCGCCCCCTACCACCTGACCTCCCGCGGAATCCTCCGCTCCGAGTGGCACAAGCTGTGGACGCTCCGCTCCACCTGGATCATGCTCGGCCTGGCAAGCATCTTCACGATCGCCCTCGGCATGATCCTCGCAGCCACCTACACACCCGACCCGGCCGACGAGGTCGACCCGGTCACCTACACCCTGCTCGGCACCCAGATCGGCCAGGTCGCGATCGCGGTCCTCGGCATCCTGATCACCGCGGGCGAGTACTCGACGGGCATGGTGCGGGCCACGATGGCCGCGGTGCCGCGCAGGCTGCCGGTGCTGTGGTCCAAGGCCGCCGTGTTCGGGACAATCGCGCTCGGGACGCTCCTCGCCACCAACTTCCTCGCGTTCCCGCTGGCCGAACTGTTCCTCGGCGGCACGGACCTGGAGGCGTCCCTCGGCGACCCCGGCATCGCACGCGCCCTGGCAGGCTCCGCCGCGGGTACCGCACTCATCGGCGTCATCGTGCTCGGCCTCGGCTCGGCGCTGCGCAGCGTTCCGGGGACGATCGGAGCGTACGTAGGCGGCCTGATCCTCCTGCCGCAGCTCGCCACGATGATCCCGAACGACACGGTGCAGGACGCCCTCAGCTACTTCCCACTCCCGGCCGCCGAGTCCCTCGCGGCCCTGCATCCCGCGTCCGGTGACTTCTCACCCGGTGCGGGCCTACTGACACTGTGCGCGTGGGCGGTGGCATCCCTGGCAGCGGCGGCGTATCTGCTGAAGCGGCGCGACGTATGAGCGTTGCTCGTACGAGGATGAAGCCGTGACCCCGGCCCTGAGGACCTCGGACAAAGGCGCCCCGGACCCCGACCATGACCACGACTGGTCCGCGGGCGCCCAGCCCCTGACCCGCTACGTCGAGCGCGGCGTCCAGTGGCTGCGCTCCTTCGACCGGCGGCACCCGTGGGCCTGGGACCTCCACCTGGCCGGGTTCTTCGTGTTCGCCGCGTTCATCGACCTCATGGGCGACGGCTGGCGGAACATCGCCCAGAACACTGACGTCCCGGCCTGGGCCCTGTACGCGATCACGCTCGCCGTGACGGTGCCGCTCCTGTGGCGCCGCACCCACCCGCTCGCGGTCTACGGCGTCATGCTGCTGGCATCCCTGGCCAACAACTGGACGGGCGCCGTACTCCAGGCATCGCTCACCCTGCTCATCGTCGTCTTCAACATCGCGATGCGGCTTCCACTGCGGACGCTGGCCTGCGCATACGGCCTGACCTTGGCGCCGGTCGTGGTCGGCCGCCTCCGCTATCCGAAAGGCAGTTGGGACCAGCAGATCGTCCCGACCCTGATGAGCTTCGCGATCGTCGCCCTGCTCGGCATCGCGGTCCGCACCCGCCAGGAGTACATGGCATCGCTGGTGCAGCGCGCCCGTCAGCTCGAAGTCGAACGCGACCAGCAGGCACAGCTCGCCACCAACGCCGAACGCACGCGCATAGCCCGCGAGATGCACGACATCATCGGCCATAATCTCTCGGTCATCACCACCCTCGCCGACGGCGGTTCGTACGCCGCCGCCAAGTCCCCGGAGCGCGCCGCCCAGGCCCTCACCGCCATCGGCACCACAAGCCGCCAGGCCCTGACGGAACTGCGCCGACTCCTGGACGTACTGCGGGAGGACGCTCCCGAGACCGCCGCCGCGCTCGCTCCCCAGCCCGCCATGACCGACCTGGACCAACTCATCGACGGCGTACGGTCCGCGGGCCTTCCGGTACGCAGCACGGTGCGCGGCCGGGCGGACTCCCTCCCGGCGGGCAGACAGCTCGCGGTCTACCGGGTGGTGCAGGAGGCCCTCACGAACACCCTCAAGCACGGGGGCCCGGGGGCGACGGCATCTGTGGAGGTCGTGTACGGCGATGAAGGCGGCGGGGACTACGGGGTGCTGGCGACGGTGACGGACACGGGGGTCGGCGGCACCCCGGCCGGATCGACCGGCCGTGGCCTCACGGGAATGCGCGAGCGAACAGCCCTCTACGGAGGGACACTTGAGACAGGCCCACTACCGCACCCGCCGGGCGGCTGGCGCGTAGAACTCCGTCTCCCGCTCCCGCTCCCCCTCCCGAAGGACTCCGCAGAGTGACCACTGTCCTCATCGTCGACGACCAGCCGATGCAGCGCTTCGGGTTCCGTATGCTCCTGGAGAGCCAAGACGACATGAGGGTGGTGGGCGAGGCCGGCAACGGCAGCGAGGCGGTCCGTATGACCGCCGAACTCCACCCGGACGTCGCCCTGATGGACATCCGTATGCCGGGCCTCGACGGCATCGAGGCCACCCGCCGCATCGTTGCCGCCGGCGACCGCACGAGGGTCCTCATCCTCACGACCTTCGACCTCGACGAATACGCCTACGCGGGCCTGCGTGCGGGAGCTTCCGGCTTCCTCATCAAGGACGCCCTGCCGGAGGAACTCCTCTCCGGCATCCGCGCGGTCGCCACAGGAGACGCGGTAGTCGCCCCCAGCCTGACCCGCCGCCTCCTCGACGCGTACGCCGACCACCTGCCGAGCCACTCCGGCGAGCACACCGACCCATACCGAGATCCGCGCCTGGCTTCGCTGACGGACCGGGAGCGCGAAATCCTGACAGTCATCGGACAGGGCTGGACGAATGCGGAGATCGCGGGGCGGCTGCACCTCGCGGAGTCGACGGTGAAAACGCATGTGGGCCGCATTCTCGCGAAGACGGGGGCGAGGGACCGGGTGCAGGCGGTGATTCTGGCGTACGACGCGAAATTGGTGAGGCCGGAGTAGAGGCCGGAGTAATTCCCCTTGATCGCCCCTGAATGCCACTGAACCCCCTGAATGCCCCTGAACGCAGAAAACCCCCGCACCCAGAGGGTGCGGGGGTTTCCCGTTAATAATAGTTCGGCGGCGTCCTACTCTCCCACAGGGTCCCCCCTGCAGTACCATCGGCGCTATGAGGCTTAGCTTCCGGGTTCGGAATGTAACCGGGCGTTTCCCTCATGCTATGACCACCGAAACACTATGAAACTGTCAACCGCACCGTAGTCGTGGCCCGACATACGGGGTTGTTCGTGGTTTCAGAACCAACACAGTGGACGCGAGCAACTGAGGACAAGCCCTCGGCCTATTAGTACCAGTCACCTCCACCCGTTACCGGGCTTCCAGATCTGGCCTATCAACC
>NZ_JBICXM010000010.1:67385-310646 GCF_043200235.1 Streptomyces sp. NPDC048441 | reverse complement strand
CTCCCCACACCCGAGATGACCGATATGTGAGCACGCGAGGCGATCCGTGAGGTCACACCAGTCACACTCACCTCCACCACCTCCCCTTCATCGCCCCACCTGCCACCTCACCTGCCACCTGCCGCCTCCTGCTGACCCGCGAGCGTGGACCCACTCGACCCACCGCACCCCGTGACCTCCCCGCACAAGCCGACCCGCACCCGGCGGCACGACCTGGCACTGCCACCGAAGCTGAACCGGTCGGTCAGCGGCCGGGCCGGGCGTCGCCTCCCGTGACGCTCACATCAGAAGAGCCAGCCCGCACTCGGCAGCAAAACCTGCCAGCGCCACTGGAGTTGAGCCGGTCGGCCGGTCGGCCGGTCGGGCGGTCGGGCGGTCGGCCGGTCGGCCGGGCCGAGTGTCGAGTGTCGTCTCTCGTGACGCCCGCACCAGAAGAGCCAGTCCGCACCCGGCCGGAGGCCCGTCACCGCTACCGGGGCGTCCCCGTCTGTCAGGCGGTACCCCCTCACCGCGTGACGCTCGCACCAGAAGAACCAGTCCGCAGATGGCAGGAGACCGACGAGCCCATCCACCGTCCCCATACGCCCCCTTCCTGGCCGCCCGGCCAACAAAAGCTCCTGCGGTGGAGGCGGGGCAGTCAAGGGTGGAGCGCAGCGCAATCGGCGCAGCCGACGCGTAGCGCAGCGGAGCGCCCTTTACTGGGCCGCCGGAACCGCCACACTCCCGAGCGCCGGGCGGCCCCGATCACCACCCGATGCCGGGATGCTTCGCTGCTGCCCGTTCTTGGGTGCGGTCGCTGTGGGTGGAGGGGTGTTGCTGGTGGAGGTTAGCCCCGGGAGCGGTTCGGCGGCTGGCTCTTCACGTGGGGCTGGCTCTTCACGTGGGGCTGGCTCTTCACGTGGCGTATGAGGTGGGCGAGGCGTTCGGGGGTTGTTGAGAGCTCGGTGGACGGGGCGTCGCTTTCGCGGAGCTTGACGGTGCCCTGTTGTTGCTGGGCGCACAGCTCGACGCAGTCGGATGAGTCGCCGCCGCCGGAGTACGAGGACTTCTGCCACGCGGTCTGCTGTGTCATGTCGAGGCCCTTCACATGCTCTGCATGATGCGGTGGATGAGGTCCCTCGACTCTATGACTCCCAACGCCGCCCCCTCCACCTTGCGCAGGACCTCTCGGTAGCGGCTGAGCTGCGCTTCCGCGTCCAGGAAGGCGCCACCGTGCTGGGTGTCCATCAGGACGGTGTCCAGTTGCGGCACTGGGCCCCGGGCGTACAGCAGCGTGTCTGCGATTCCGGCAAAGCCATCCACGTCGAACGGGACGATGCGGACGGCTACTTGTGGATGGTCCGCCCGCTCCAGGATGTGCTGCAACTGGCTTCGGGCGACCTTGCAGTCGGCGGCCCGGATTCTCAGCGCCGCTTCGTGGATCACTGCCTCGTAGCGGAAAGCCGGGTCGCCGTCGAGGATCTCCTGGCGCCGTAGACGGAAACGTACGCGTACTGCGAGTTCCTCCTGGGAAAGTCGCGGGACCGTGGATGTGAAGATCGCCCGCACCTGGTCCTCGGTCTGCAGGAGAGCGGGGATGTGGACGCTCTGGAAGGTCCACAAGTCCGTCGCGTGGTGCTCGAGTTCGGCCAGGTCCAGGTAGCCCGACGGCACTGACTCCCTGTACTCCTCCCACCAGCCACGCGTCCGCTCGCTCGCCATGAGGGACAGGGAGTCGATCAGTGCGGTGTCGTCGCACGCGTACTGGCTGGCCAGATGGCGTACTCGCTCCTCGCTGACGCCGACCCGGGCGGCCTCTATCGCGGAAACCTTGGTCTCGGCGATACCGGCGGCCCGAGCTGCCTCCCGGCCCGTCAGGCCCGCCCGTTCGCGCAGCTTGCGCAGTTCGGCGCCGAGCCGTTCCTGGCGTGCGGTGATGACACTTCTCGCCGGCATGTGCGGTGCCCCTTCGGGGAGTTGGAGGAGGCGAGTATCTCAGTTGAGATTGACGGGGTTCAACTGAACCCCTACCGTAAGTGACGCACCGCACACGCTGCGAAACTCCGGGGCACCGGAAGCGCACCGCCCCGTCACGCCTTGGCGGTCGCGGCATGGCCACCGCCCGTTCCGCCGCAGCGCTCCTCAACTCCCCTCACTCCAGTAGGAGTACCGCCATGCCTGAAGCGAACTGTGCCGCGACTTGCGCCCCGCCGGACGAGCCATGGGAGTACACCCTCTACGTCCCCCACGACCTCCGAGCCGTCATGATCAGCCGCCGGACCCTCCGCCTCATCCTCGCCGCGCACGGCCTGCCGCACCTCGGGGAAGCGGCTGAGCTCCTTGCGGCCGAGCTGGTCAGCAATGCGCTCCGACATACGAAGGGGCCTGCCGCGCTGCGGCTGCGGTGGGTGGGGCGGGTGTTGCGGATCGGGGTGTGGGACACCGATCCGACGCCGCCGGAGCCGCCGCCGGGCGTCGTCTCCGCGTACGCGGAGGAGGGGAGAGGGCTGGCCCTCGTGCGGACGTGCTCCGATGGGTGGGGGTGGTATCCGCTGGCGAGCGTGGGGGACGCCGGGAAATACGTGTGGTGCGAATTGGCTGCGGCCCAGTGAGCGGAGGCGGTAGATGCCGGGATTCGGTATGGTGAGCGGTATGGCAACCAAGAAGTATACGGTCACGCTGCCTGAGGAGCTAGCAGAGGAGATCCGTGGGGAGGTGGGCCCCGGTGCCTTCAGCGCGTACGTCACGCGAGCCATAGAGCGTCAGCGGGAACGGGACCTGCTGGGCGAGCTCGTTGCGCACCTGGAGGGCGAGCATGGCGCGGTGACCGAGGCCGAACTGGCCGACGCCGAGGTCGAGCGGCGCGAGAGCGAGCGATGGTTCGCCGAGCGGGCGGACGAGGGCGAGGCGCCTGCGTCCCCCGGAAACCCGTCGGCGGCGGCCTGATGGCGGGGCCCCCTTGCTACGTACTGGACTGCGAGGGGCTGTCGCGGGCGGCGCTGGGTGATCGGGCGATGACAGCTCGCCTCAAGGATGCGTACCGGACGGATACCCGCGTGGTCACCAGCTCTATGACGCTGATTGAGGCGTACCACGGCAAGATCCGGCAGTCGGCCTGGAATTGGGCGATGTCCCGCATCGTCGTGGAGCCGGTGACCCGTGAGGTGGCTGACGCGGCGGTCGCGTTGCTGGCGGAGGCGGGGCTGCCCGGTCACAAGTACGCGATTGACGCGGCGCTGGCGGTGATCGCGGGGCGGCAGTCGGGGAATGTCGTGCTGTACACCTCGGACGAGGACCACATGCGGAAGCTTTGTTCTGGGAGCGTGCTGATCAGGGCGCTTTGATGGGGTGCGGGGAGGGCAACGCAAGCGGGGCCGAGTCGAACTCTCGGCCCCGTTTGTGCTGTGGGTTTGTCAGCCTGCGTGGTTGTCCAGAGGGGCGACGCCTGCGTGGCTGTCGGCGAGCGCAGGACTTGCCGCGAGCGACGCCTGCGTGGCTGTCGGCGAGCGCAGGACTTGCCGCGAGCGACGCCTGCGTGGCTGTCGGCGAGCGCAGGACTCGCCGCACCGCCGGCGGCAGCGGCCGCGATGGCCAGGGTGACGAAGACCTTCTTTGCGCGGGTCATTCCCACTCCTGTGGGAGTGGGAATGTGCGGTCGGCAAGTGACTAGTGCCAGGGGCGCCAACTCGGCAAGTGACGCTAGTGCCAGGGGCGCCAACCGTTCGAGAGTGCCGAACGGTTTCCGTCGCCGATTGGCCTGAACCAGGCTCCGGACATGCGTCGGCCGCGGTGGCTTCCCCTCCGCGCCACCGCGGCCGATCGTCCCCCGTCGGGATTTAAGACTTGGGTCAGTCCTTCGGCGGGGCGGGGATGTGTCCGTCGCCCTGCGTGGTGACCTCGCCGTCCTTCGGCGGGGCGGGGATGTGCCCGTCGCTCTTGGTGGTGATCTTGCCGTCCTTCGGCGGGGCGGGGATGTGCCCGTCGCCCTGCGTAGTGATCTTGCCGTCCTTATTGGCGTCGCTCATAGTCGAGACTCCTATGGGTTTGACGGTTCGCTGGGGCAGGAACGCCCGTTCGGAAACTCCCCCGAGGGTCGCCGACCGGGCGTTCCAGGGCCGCTCACCTTATCCGTGGGGCCCGAAGCGACCCGTCTGCCCCCCGACGCGACGGATCGATGAGTAGAGAGTGGCAGCCGCTCATAAACGTTCGATGAACGCCTCGGCCGGATACGTCAGGCAGCTGCCATGGGGAAGAGGAGACCGCGAACGGCCTCGGCTTCCGGTGCCCCTGAACTCTCGTGAATGCTCAAGGCTTCACGCCAGCAGGCTCGGGCGCGGTCGACCTGCCCGATGCTGTCGAGGGTCCTGCCCAGGAGTGTGAGGACGTTGGCCCGCATCCAGTCGCCGCCGACGCAGCCAGTGCTCAGAGCCTGCTCCGCGTGCTGTGCTGCTTGTGGGGAGCGCCTGGCCGCCACGTGGACCTGAGCTATGCGGAAGTGAGTGGTCCCCTCCCAAAGCCGCTGCCGATTCTCGGCGAATACCTGCAGAGCGTCCGTGAGTTGGTCGAGTGCTTCTGCGTGACGGCCCATATGGCTGAGAGCGATTCCAAGGGCGCTCTTCGCATTGGCAAGTCGAAATGTGAGGCCAAGGTCGTCGTATATGGACATCCCTTGTCGTGCGAGATCAATCGCCTTCGATGTGCGTCCGAGTGCGTCGAGGACGCGAGAGAGGTTGCAGAGGGCACTGGCCTCACCGGCCCGATTGCCGTCTGCGCGGAACTCCTCGATCGCCCTGAGCAGGTAGGTCTCGCTGGCCTCGTGCTGGTTGATGCAGTAGGCGATGATCCCTTGCTCATTCGGCGCGTTGCCGGTGGTCCAGGGGTCTCCGGAGATACTGCCGAGTTCCGCGCCGCGTGCCAGTTCGGCAGAGGCCTTGTCGAAGTGACCGACCTTGCTGAGGACCTGAGCGAGTGAGACTCTGGCTCGCCCTTCGGCATGAGCGTCGCCCAGCGCTTCCGCGGCATCGCGTGCGGCGCAAGTGGCCAACTCGTACCGAAGCGAGCTTGCTCCTGACTCCGCCAAGTCCTTCGAAGCCAGCAGCAGGGCAACCGCCCGCCGCAGCGTCCCCGCTCCCAACGACTGCTGCACGCAGGCCAGGATGCAAGCCGCCTCCGAATGCAGCCAGTCCAAGGCCTTGCTGTCGTCGCTGAACTCCTGCCCCGCGTGCTCGGTCGACTCCAGGTGATCCACAGTCCGATCCCCAGGCCGCTCTATCGCATAGACCCGCGCGGCGGACGCCAAGTAGAAGTCCAACAACCGCGACATAGCCGCCCGCCCACTCGGCGGCAACTCATCCCGCTCCGCGCAAGCACGCGCGTAGAGCCGAACCAGGTCGTGGTACCGGTATCGACCAGGCGCCGCCGACTCCACCAGGGATGTGTCGACGAGGGCCTCCAGGAGGTCCTCCGTCTCCTCCGCCGGAAGATCGAGGACCGCCGCAGCCGCCGCCAGTGAGAGGTCAGGCCCGTCCGCAAGCCCCAGCAAGCGGAACGCCCGTGCCTGCGCAGGCTCCAGCTGCCCGTACCCCAGCTCGAACGTCGCCTTCACCGCCAGGTCACCCGCCTGGAGCTCGTCCAGGCGCCGCCGCTCGTCCGCCAGTTTCGCCGCCAGCGTCGAGACCGTCCACGTACGGCGGGCCGCGAGCCGAGAGGCAGCGATACGAATCGCCAAGGGCAGGAAGCCGCACGCCGCCACCACATCCAGCGCGGCCTTCCGCTCCGACTGCACCCGCTCCTCGCCGACGATCCGGGTGAAGAGGAGGAGGGCCTCCTCGGGGGACATCACGTCCAGGTCCACCAAGTGCGCCCCGGCCAGGTCCACCATCCGGATGCGGCTCGTCACCAGCGCCGCGCAGCCCTCCATGCCGGGGAGTAGGGGGCGTACCTGCGCCGCGTCACGTGCGTTGTCCAGGACCACCAGCACCCTGCGGCCGTCCAGCGTCGAGCGGTACAGCGCCGCCCGCTCCTCCAGGGAGTCCGGGATCGCCGAGTCGGAAGTCCCCAGGGCCCGCAGGAACGCGCCGAGTACCGTCTCCGGCTCCGCCGACCTCGCCCCCGCGCCCTGCAAGTCCACGTACAGCTGCCCGTCAGGGAAGTACGACCGTGCCACATGCGCCACATGCACGGCCAGTGTCGTCTTGCCTACGCCGCCGATGCCCGCGAGCGCCGAGACCGCCATCACCCGGCCCTCCGCCGCCGACAGGATCTCGCTCAGCTCGGACACGAAGGACGCGCGCCCCGTGAAGTCCGGGACTGTCGCCGGGAGTTGCGCTGGGCGCACCACCGCCGCCGCCGGTTCCGGCGCCGCCGCCGAGGGCTCCGCCAGTGCCGGGTCCGCCTGGAGAATTCGCCGCTGGAGTTCCTTCAGGCCGGGGCGTGGGTCCACCCCCAGTTCATCGGCGAGCAGACGTCTCGTATCCGCGTAGACCGCCAGCGCCTCCGCCTGCCGCCCGCTGCGGTAGAGCGCCAGCATCAGCAGTTCGCGCAGGCGTTCGCGGAGGGGATGCGCTGCCGTGAGGGCCGTCAGCTCCGACACCGCCTCCGCGTGGCACCCCACCTCCAGGTCCATGTCCAGGCGGGACTCCAGGAGCTGGAGGCGCCACTCCTCCAGGCGTGTCCGCTCTGTTTCCGCGTACGGGCCGGGGACGTTGGCCAGGGGTTCGCCGTCCCAGAGGCTCAGCGCCTTGTTCACGAGGGAGCGGGCCTGGCAGAGGTCGGAGACTCCGCGTGCCTTCTCCGCCTCCGTCCAGAGTTCCTCCGCGAGCGCCAGGTCCAGCGCGCCGTCGGCCACCGCGATCGAGTAACCGCCCGATTCGCTGACCAGGACCCCGGCGGGGAGCACCTTGCGCAGGCGGGACGCATAAGTGCGGACCGCCGCCAGCGCCTGCGAGGGCGGCTCCTCGCCCCAGAGGGCGTCGATCAGTTCGTGGGCCGTCGCCGTGCGGCCGTCACGCAGGAGAAGCGCAGCGAGCAGGGCCCGCTGCTGCGGAGAGCCCATGGACAGCTGTTCGGCGCCGTTCCATGCGCGAACGGGCCCGAGCACGCTGAAGTGCGGCCTCAGCTCCTCGGGGGCGTTCCCCGGGGCCGGACGCCGCTGCTCCGGTACTCGCGGTACACCGTCCATCGCTCCCCCTGCTGCCCTGCCGTGCGGGGCCGTCACCGTGCCTGGTTTGTGCGCCGCAGGTCTGCCCTACCCACGTTTGCCGTGCTTCACCTGGTTCAGTCTTTACCCGGTTCTTGCGTCCCGCCAGTTTGCCTTGTTCATGGCGGATACGTCAGCTGTGCGAGACGGCTCTCACAGGGTCCACGCACTCCGGGGAGCGGCAGCATCCGCTTACCGATCACTTACCGATCGCCTACCGATCACTGACCGATCGCCGGCCGATAGCCGACAGGGAGCTGACGGATCGTCAGATCAGCGCTACCGTCGACCACATGGAGACCACTGAGACCTTGCCTACGTTCCCGAGGATCATCTCGGTGGACGACCACACCGTCGAACCCGCCAACGTCTGGCAGGACCGCCTGCCCGCGAAATATCGCGACAGCGGGCCACGGGTCGTCCGGGCGCCCCTGAAGGAAATGACCTTTATGGGCGGGAAGTTCGCTCCGGTGATGGGGGCGAAGGGCGATGACGGGCCCATAGGTGACTGGTGGATCTACGAAGATCTGCACCGGCCCCTCACCCGCCTGGACACCGCCGTCGGGTACGACAGGGACGAGATCAAGCTCGAAGTCATCACGTACGAGCAGATGCGCCCCGGGTCGTTCAGCGTGCCCGACCGCCTCGCCGACATGGACGTCAACCACGTCCAGTCCGCCCTCTGCTTCCCCACCTTCCCCCGCTTCTGCGGGCAGACCTTCACCGAGGCCAAGGACCGTGAGCTCGGCCTGCTGAGCGTGCGCGCCTATAACGACTGGATGGTGGACGAGTGGTGCGGGCCCGAGGCTCACGGGCGGCTCATCCCGCTCACCCTCATCCCGCTCTGGGACGCCGAACTGGCCGCCGCCGAGGTCCGCCGCAACGCCGCCCGTGGCGTACGCGCCGTCGCCTTCTCCGAGATACCGCCCCACCTGGGGCTCCCGTCCATCCACACCGACGAGTGGGACCCCTTCCTGCGCGCCTGCGACGAGACCGGCACCGTCGTCGCCATGCACATCGGGTCGAGCAGCAAGATGCCGAGTACGTCGGCGGACGCGCCGCCCGCCGTCGGGTCCACCATCACCTTCGCCAACTGCTGCTTCTCGATGGTCGACTGGCTGATGAGCGGCAAGTTCGAGCGCTTCCCGAACCTGAAGATCATGTACGCGGAGGGGCAGATCGGGTGGATTCCCTACATCCTGGAGCGCGCGGATGTCGTCTGGGAAGAGAACCGCGGGTGGGGTGGAGTCGCCGACAAGGTGCACCGGCCGCCGTCCGAGCTCTTCACCGAGCACGTCTACGGGTGCTTCTTCGATGACGCCTTCGGGCTGAAGAACCTCGACTCGATCGGGGTCGGGAACGTGTTGTACGAGACCGACTATCCGCACTCCGACTCCACCTGGCCGAAGTCCAAGGAGGTCGGCGAGTCCCAGATGGGGCACCTGGCGCCGGACGTCGTCGACCGGATCGTGCGGGGCAATGCGATCGATCTGCTCGGGCTCACGGATGACGGCTTGTGGGCGGGGCCCGGCGCGTAGGAGAGCCCGGGGAGGTGGCCGCGGCTGTGTCCCGCGGAGGCGGTCGCGGCGGTCCCGTGGGGGCGTTGCTGTCCCGGACAGTCGCCTCGTCCCACCCCTTGCCTGACGGTCCGTCAGCTACGACGATGAGTTCCGTCGCCGTATATGACGTACCGTCAGGTCAAGGTGAGGGGTCGGATTCCCATGGCTGCCAACGCGCTCGCGCACATCTTTCCGCAGGGACGCCTGGTCTACGGGATGCAGCTCCCGATCCAGTCGCAGAGCGCCATGTACGCGGAGGCGTGGGAGGCGGACGCCACCACCGACGACCTCGCCGAGATCGCCCGCACCGCCGACCGCGGCGGCTTCGCGTACATCGCGAGCTGCGACCATGTCGCCATTCCGCGGCGGCTCGCCGACGCCATGAGCACCGTCTGGTACGACCCCGTGGCCACCCTCTCCTTCCTCGCCGGGATCACCGAGAACGTACGGCTCATGAGCCATGTCGCCGTCGTCGGGCTCCGGCATCCGCTGGTCAGCGCCAAGCAGTACGCGACCCTCGACCGGCTCAGCGGCGGGCGGCTGATCCTGGGGGTCGGAGCCGGGCACGTGCAGGAGGAGTTCGATGCCGTCGGGGCCGACTTCGAGCGGCGCGGGCCCGTACTCGACGAGACCATCGACGCCCTGAAGGCCTCGCTCGGGTCCGAGGAGTTCCCCGAACACCACGGCGAGCGTTTCGACTTCAGTGACCTGGGCCAGCTGCCACGCCCCGTACAGCCCCGCGTGCCCATCTGGGTGGGCGGCTCATCGCCCGCCGCCGTGCGCCGGGCCGCCGTCCGCGGTGACGGGTGGCTGCCGCAGGGCGACCCGCGCGACAAGCTCCCCGCGCAGATCGCCAGGCTCAAGCGGCTTCGCGAGGAGGCGGGGGTGCGGGAGCCGATCGTCGTGGGGGCGATCGTCGAGCCCTTGTATGTGGGGGAGCCCAGCTGGTCCGTGGGGCGGCGCGCGCTGAGCGGGAAGCCGGATGTCCTTGCCGAGTCGCTGCGGGCGTACGGGGCGATGGGAGTGCAGCAGATCCAGGTGCGGTTCCGGTCGCGTAGCCGCACCGAACTGACCGATCAGATGGCGGCGTTCGCCGCCGAAGTCGCTCCACACCTCAACTGAGAGTTCGTCCGCACCTCAACTGAGAGATCGACTGAGGAGACTGGGATATGGGCAAGCTGGACGGCCGCGTCGTCATCGTCACCGGCGCGGCACGCGGACAGGGCGAGCAGGAGGCGCGCCTCTTCGCCGCAGAGGGGGCGAAGGTCGTCATAGGCGACGTGCTCGACGACCAGGGGGAGGCGCTCGCCAAGGAGATCTCCGAGGAGCTCGGCGGTGACGTGGCCAAGTACGTGCACCTCGACGTCAGCCAGGAGGCCGACTGGCAGGCTGCCGTCGTCGCCGCCAAGGACGCCTTCGGGAAGATCGACGGGCTGGTCAACAATGCGGGCATCCTGCGTTTCAACGAGCTCGTCAGCACCCCGCTGGAAGAGTTCCAGCAGGTCATCCAGGTGAATCAGGTGGGCTGCTTCCTCGGCATCCGCACCGTCGCGCCCGAGCTGGAGGCCGCCGGCGGCGGGACCATCGTGAACACCGCCTCGTACACGGCGATGACGGGCATGGCGTACGTCGGCGCGTACGCCGCGACCAAGCACGCCATCCTCGGGCTCACGCGCGTCGCCGCCATGGAGCTCGCCGCCAAGAACATCCGCGTCAACACCGTCTGCCCGGGGGCCGTCGACACCCCGATGACCAACCCGGCGCTGCTCGACCCGACCGCCGATCCGACGGAGGCGCAGGAGGCCGTCGCCGAGCTCTACAAGAAGCTCGTGCCCCTCGGGCGGATCGGGAAGCCGGAAGAGGTGGCCGCCCTCGCGCTCTTCCTGACCGGGGACGACTCGGCGTACATCACCGGGCAGCCGTTCGTCATCGACGGGGGGTGGCTCGCGGGGGTCAGCGTTCTCTGACGCTACGTCAGTAGTTGCGCTCCCGGGTATTGACGGTCCTGGCGGCCGGTGGAACAGTCGACGCATCACAATCTGACGGTTCGTCAGAAACTCGTTCTTCAGATACTCACGAGGATGGTGAACCTCCTTGGAATTCGGTCTCTTTGTACAGGGATACGTGCCCGCCAAGCGGGCCAAGGTCGACCCCGAAGCAGAGCACAAGGCGCTCATCGAGGAGACCGAGTACGTCATTCAGGCGGACAAGTCCGGCTTCAAGTACGCCTGGGCCTCCGAGCACCACTTCCTGGAGGAGTACTCGCACCTCTCCGCCAATGACGTCTTCCTCGGCTATCTCGCCCACGCGACCGACCGCATCCACCTGGGCTCCGGAATCTTCAACCCGCTCGCCCCGGTGAACCACCCGGTCAAGGTCGCCGAGAAGGTCGCCATGCTCGACCATCTCTCCGAGGGCCGCTTCGAGTTCGGCTCCGGACGCGGCGCCGGATCGCACGAGATACTGGGCTTCATGCCGGGCATCACCGACATGAACCACACCAAGGAACTCTGGGAAGAGACGATCGCCGAGTTCCCCAAGATGTGGCTCCAGGACGAGTACGTCGGCTTCCAGGGCAAACACTGGTCGCTGCCGCCCCGCAAGATCCTGCCCAAGCCGTACGGGAAGTCGCACCCGGCCATGTGGTACGCCGCCGGGTCCCCGCCCTCGTACGCGATGGCAGGCAAGAAGGGGCTCGGAGTACTGGGCTTCAGCGTGCAGAAGGTCTCCGACATGGAGTGGGTCCTCGAGTCGTACAAGACGGCCGTGAAGGACGCCGAGCCGGTCGGTGACTTCGTCAACGACAACGTCATGGTGACCTCGACCGCGATCTGCGCGGAGACCCACAAGAAGGCCGTGGAGATCGCCGTCGGCGGCGGGCTGAACTATCTGCAGTCGCTGCTCTTCCGCTACCACGACACCTTCCCCCGGCCCGAGGGCATCCCCGAGTGGCCCGAGCTGCTTCCCGAGTACAGCGAGGAGATCATCGAGCTGCTCATCGCCGAGGAGCTGATGATCTGCGGTGACCCGGACGAGGTGCTCACGCAGTGCAAGCGGTGGGAGCAGGCCGGGGCCGATCAGCTCTCCTTCGGGCTGCCCATCGGGATTTCGCCCGAGGACACGAAGAACACGATCAAGCTGATCGGTGAGCATGTGATTCCGAAGATCGACACGGATCCTGTGCACCGGACTTCGCGCTTCCGGCAAGCGGCTTCTTCCTGAGGTCGCCCTCAGCTGCCCCGGCTTCCTCTCCCGGACGGAAGCCGGGGCATCCCCACTCCTCACCCGGCCAAAAACGTCAAGGGGGACGACCCCGTCATGCTCGACCACCTCATCAAGGGCGCGACCGTAGTCGACGGCACCGGCGCCCCCGCACGTGTTGCCGACGTAGGTATCAGGGACGGGCGCATCGCGGTCGTCGCCGAGCCCGGAACCCTCACGGAGCCCGCCACGACCAGCGAAGACGCCGAAGGGCGCATCCTCGCGCCCGGCTTCGTCGACCCGCACACGCACTACGACGCCCAGCTCTTCTGGGACCCCTACGCGACCCCGTCCCTGAACCACGGCGTGACCACCGTCGCCGGCGGCAACTGTGGCTTCACGCTCGCCCCGCTGAACCCCGCTCACCCCGAGGACGCCGACTACACGCGGCGGATGATGTCCAAGGTCGAGGGCATGTCGCTGGTGGCCCTCGAAGAGGGGGCGCCCTGGACGTGGAGTTCGTTCGGGGAGTATCTGGATGCCCTGGAGGGGCGCGTCGCCGTCAACGCCGGGTTCATGGTGGGGCATTGCGCGCTGCGGCGGTACGTCATGGGCGCGGACGCGGTCGGCGGGCAGCCCTCCGCCGAGCAGTTGGAGGAGATGCTGAGTCTGTTCCACGACGCGATGGACGCGGGCGCCTGGGGGCTCTCCACCACGCAGTCGTCCACGCACTCGGACGGCGACGGACAGCCCGTGGCATCCCGGCACGCCGAGCCCGCCGAGCTGCTCGCGCTCAGCCGCGCCGTCGCCGAGCACGAGGGCACGCAGCTCGAAGCGATCGTGGCCGGGTGTCTTGACCAGTTCAGCGATGACGAGATCGATCTGTTCGTCGAGATGAGCGCCGCCGCCGGGCGCCCCCTCAACTGGAACGTCCTCACCATCGACTCCGCCGTCCCCGAGCGCGTCCCGCGTCAGCTCATCCCAAGTGAGCGCGCCCGCAAGGCCGGTGGCCGCATCGTCGCCCTGACCATGCCGATCCTCACCCCGATGAACATGTCGCTCGGCACCTTCTGCGCGCTGAACCTGATACCCGGCTGGGGCGACGTTCTCGGCCTCCCTGTGCCCGAGCGCATCGCCAAGCTCCGTGACCCCGATACCAGGGGGGAGATGCTGCGGCGCGCCGCCAGCAAGGAGGCGGGCGTCTTCCGGCGGCTCTCCCACTTCGATCGGTACGTCATCGGGGACACGTACTCCAAGGAGAACGAAGGTCTTACCGGCCGCGTCGTGCGCGACATCGCCGCCGAACGCGGTCAGGAAGCCTTCCAGTGCCTCGTCGATATCTGCGCCAACGACGACCTGCGTACGGTCCTGTGGCCCATGCCCTCCGACAACGACCCCGAATCGTGGGCCCTGCGCCAGGAGGCCTGGCAGCACGAGGACGTCATGCTGGGCGGCTCGGACGCGGGTGCGCACCTGGACCGCATGTGTGGCGCCCCGTACACGACCCGGTTCATCGGGGACTGCCTGCGGGGTCGCAAGCTGGTCGGTCTCGAGCAGGCGGTCAAGATGCTCACCGACGATCCCGCGCAGCTCTTCGGGCTGCGGGAGCGGGGGCGTATCGAGGAAGGCTTCCACGCCGATCTCGTCCTCTTCGACCCCGAGCGCATCGACGCGGGCAAGGCCACGCTGGTGCACGACCTGCCGGGTGACAGCCCGCGGCTCGACTCCAAGGCGATCGGTATAAATGCCGTCTGGGTCAACGGAGTCGAAGCGATACGCGAGGACCAGGTGACGGGTGCGACGCCCGGCACTGTCCTGCGGTCGGGCCGTGACACCAGGACGGTGAGCACCAAGTGAGTTCTGAACTCCCTGGTGAGGGCGAGCAGCGGCTGTTCATCGGCGGCGAGTGGGTCGAGCCCGACGGCGGCCACTACGAAGTGATCAACCCCGCGACCGAGGGTGTCGTCGGACTCGCCCCCGAGGCGAGCCGCGAGCAGGTGCACGTGGCGGCGGGCGCCGCCCGCGAGGCCTTCGCCGCCTGGTCGCGTACGACTCCCGAGGAGCGGGCCGCGGTCCTGGACCGGGCCGCGTCGATCATGCAGCGCGATCTCGTGCCGTACGCGGAACTCGCCCAGGCCGAGAGCGGCGCGACGACCGGCACGGCGCGCGGGATGCAGGTCGCGGTGTCGGTGGCCCGCTTCAAGCGGTACGCGAAGGGGGCCCTGGAACCGGTCGAGGCGGCCCTTGTGCCGCAGATCAACGAGGCGGGCCCGATGGGGAAGGCGGGCGTCGTGGGGGCGCTCACCGTCCGGCAGCCGGTGGGCGTCGTCACCTGCATCACCTCGTACAACAACCCGTGGGCCAACCCCGCGGGCAAGGTGGCGCCCGCCCTGGCCATGGGCAACACGGTCGTCGTGAAGCCCGCGCCGCAGGACCCGCTCTCCGTCTACCGGATGGCGGCGGCTCTGGAGGAGGCGGGCGCCCCGCCCGGAGTGGTGAACGTGGTGTCGGGCGCTCGCCCGGAGGTCGGCGCGGCGGCCGTGGACTCACCGGACGTGGACATGGTGAGCTTCACCGGATCGACGTCGGTCGGGCAGCGTATCGCCGAGGTGTGCGGCCGGGACATGAAGCGGCAGCTGATGGAGCTGGGCGGTAAGGGCGCGGCGCTCGTCTTCGAGGACGCGGACCTGGACTCGGCGGTGGCGGGGATCGGGACGACGTTCTCGTTCTACAGCGGTCAGATCTGTACCGCCCCTACGAGGGTGATCGCGCACCGCGCCGTTCACGACGAGCTCATCGAGAAGCTGAAGGGCTACATCGGCTTCCTGAAGGTCGGTGATCCGCGGGAGAAGGGGACGGTCGTCGGTCCGGTGATCTCGGCGGCGCACCGGGACCGGATCGAGTCGTACGTCGAGCTCGGGCGGAAGGAAGGCGCACGGGTCGTCGCGGGCGGCGAGCGCCCGGCGGGCCCCGGCCTGGACCGCGGTTTCTATGTGGCCCCGACGCTGCTCGCGGACTGCACCAACGACATGAGGGTGGTCCGGGAGGAGATCTTCGGCCCGGTGGTCGTGGTGGTCCCCTTCGATGACGAGGAGGAAGGCATCGCCCTCGCCAACGACAGCGACTACGGCCTCCTCGACTACGTGTGGTCGGGCGACGTGGCCCGCGCCTTCCGCGTCGCGCGGCGGCTTCGCGCGGGCGGTGTCGGCGTGAACTCGATCGGCCGGAACATGGAGGCGCCGTTCGGCGGGTTCAAGAGGAGCGGGGTCGGCCGGGACGTGGGCTCGTACGCGCTGCACGCTTACAGCGAGCTGCAGTCGATCGTGTGGCCCGGGTGACCCGCTGTGGCCCGTGTGACCCATGTGGTCCGTGTGGCCCGTGTGACCCGGGCGAGCGTCCTGGAGGCCGGGGAAAGTCCGCTATGTGGAATGCCGGAAGTCACTCGGGAAAATTTTGAAGTAGGGCAAAACGGACAGTGCTGCGGTTACCGCATACCGGACGGTCTGGCTTTTGCCTGGCAATGGGTAATCAATTCGGTTCAGCAGGCAAATAATCAATGGCGCCTGTCCCGATTCACCCATCGATTGCAAGCCACAAGATCCGGATGCTGACCATCCGTATGTGGAAACCGCAGCCCTTAACGTCCTGTTCATGACCCAGTTGGACGTACGGCCCCAGCCCCAGGCCGGAGACACGGTAAGCGGCGCCCCCGACGGGGGCGTACGCGCCAAAGGCCTCGGCGGGAACTCCGTCGGCCTCATGGGCAGCGCCGTCATCGGCATCTCCACCGTCGCCCCCGTCTACTGCCTGACGTCGACCCTCGGCTCCACAGCCGGCGAGGTCGGCCTCGCCATGCCCGCGGTCTTCATCGCGGGCTTCCTGCCGATGCTCCTGGTGGCCTTCGCCTACCGCGAGCTCAACAAGGCCATGCCGGACTGCGGCACCTCGTTCACCTGGACGGTCAAGGCCTTCGGGCCGCGGATCGGCTGGATGTGCGGCTGGGGCCTGGTCATCGCCACGATCATCGTCCTGTCGAACCTGGCGGGCGTCGCGACCTCGTACTTCTGGCTCCTGGCGGGCGAGATCACGAGCAACGACTCTGTGGCGGCCCTGGACGACAACAAAGCCGTCCACATCCTCACCTGCCTCGCCCTGATCGCTGCCGCGACGGCGATCAGCTATCGGGGGATGACGGCCACGAAGGGCGTGCAGTACGCCCTGGTGGGGCTGCAACTGGTCGTCCTCGCGGTCTTCGTGGTGATGGCTTTCCAGAAGGCGGGCAGCGCGGAATTCCCGCTCTCGCAGGACTTCTCCTGGTCGTGGCTGAATCCGTTCGCCGTGAAGTCGTTCTCCTCCTTCACCGCGGGCCTCTCGCTCGCGATCTTCATCTACTGGGGCTGGGACGCATGCCTGGCCGCCAATGAGGAGACGACCGGCAGCGACAAGACCCCCGGCCGCGCCGCGCTCATCGCGATGGTCGTCCTGGTCGGCTCCTACCTCGCCACGGCTGTCGCCGCGCAGATGGTGGTGGGCGCCGGGACCAAGGGCCTCGGTCTGGCCAACCCCGACACCTCCGACAACGTCTTCGCCGTCCTCGCGGGCCCCGTGATGGGCCCGACCCTCGGCGTCCTGCTCTTCGTCGCCGTCCTCGCGTCGGCTGCCGCGAGCCTTCAGACGACGTTCATCCCGGTGGCCCGCACGGTCCTGGCCATGGCCTCGTACGAGGCACTGCCGCCGTCCTTCGCACGCGTCCACCCGCGCTTCAAGACGCCGGGCCGCGCCACGGTCACCGCGGGCGTCGCGACCGCCGTCTTCTACACGGTCATGACGCTGGTCTCCGAGCACGTCCTGGTCGACACGATCTACGCGCTCGGCCTCATGATCTGCTTCTACTACGCGCTGACCGCCTTCGCCTGCACCTGGTACTTCCGCCATGAGCTCTTCAGCTCCGTCCGGGGCTTCGTCTTCAAGGCCCTGCTCCCGGTCCTCGGCGGCGTCCTCCTGACGGGCGTCTTCGCCAAGACCCTGATCGACATGTGGAACCCCGCCTACGGCAGCGGCTCCTCCGTCTTCGGCGTCGGCTCGGTCTTCGTGATCGGCGTGGGCCTGCTGCTGCTCGGCGTGGTGATCATGCTGGTGATGGGCCGCAAGAGCCCGGCGTTCTTCCGGGGCGAGGTCCTGCGGCGGGACACTCCGGCGCTGGTGGTCGAGGACTGACCCTCGCCCGCCGCGAGGACTGACCCTCGCCCGCCGCGAGGGCGCCGCGAGGGTCAGCCGGTCGCCGTACCGCTAATGCCGCCCCAGGAACACCGGGTTCGTGAACGCCGCAAGCGGGCCGGGAAGACCCGTCACCACCGGCTTGTGACGGACCTCCGCCCGTACGTACGCCGCGTACGAAGCGGTCGTCCGCCACTCCGCCGTACCGGCACCGGAGGCCGGGATCTCCGGGCCCGTGAAGAGGACGCCCTGGTCCGTCACGAGGCGGATCGTGCAGCCGGGGGCGCCCGTGACGTCCAGGCGGACCGTCACCGGGGCGTCCTGCTCGACGTACAGCCGCTCTCCGATGCCCGCCTGCTTGCCCTTGCCGCCGGTCGCCGTGAACGTGAGCGCGACGCTCTTGGATTCGGCGACATAGCTGTGGCCCGCGCGGATGCCCGCCTGGATGGCCTCGCGGGTCAGGTCGTCGGCGAGGACGACCGTCTGCGGTGAGCCGACGGGGTCGGGGTCGCGGTGGGCGTCGCTGTTGCCCATGGCCGGGATCCACGGCTTTCCGCCGCGCACGGCGGCGACCAGCGTGCCGTCCCAGTCGGCGAGGGACACCTCGTCGTCCGGGGTGTACGCGCCGTTCCACACCTCCACCGCGTCCGCCTCGCCGAAGCCGAACTTCCAGTTGCAGCCGACGCAGGTGGCGTGCGGGTGGGCGGGGACGACGAGGCCGCCGCGGTCGCGGATCTCCCGCGCGTACTTGCCGAAGCGGTTGTCGCGGGCGCGGTACCGCCAGTCGATGAATGTGCCGGGGTCCGTGCCGAGGGCGACCACGTGGCCGTTGCGCGTGGTGATCTCCTCGCCCAGCATGATGAGCAGGTCGTCACCGGCCTGGTCGGCCCAATGGGCGTGCGCGGAGTGCGTGTTGTGGTCGGAGGTGTTCATGAAGTCGAGCCCCGCCGCGCGCGCGAGTGCCGCGATCTCGGCCGGGGTGCGCCTGCCGTCCGAATACCAGGAGTGCAGATGGCAGTCGCCGCGGTACCAGGCGCGGCCCCGCCCCTTCGCCCGGTCCGGCGGGTAGACGGGCCGTGGCGTCCTGCCGGGCGCCCCGTACTTGAGCGTGATCGTGACCTCGTAGGGGAGGCCGTCGGGGGCGACGGTGTAGGGGCCGAGCGCGATGTGCCAGGTGCCTGGGCCGACCGGGCCGGGGAGGTAGCCGGGCGTGGCGTCGTCGGCGCGGATGAAGAACTCCGTGCGCGCGCCGCCCGACCAGCCCCGGAAGCCCTTGCCGCCGAGCGCCGTGCCGCGCTGGTCGAAGACACCGATGTCGAGGGCGTTGCCCTGGGTGCCCGCCGGGACGGTCACCTTCTCGTAGGTGTACGCGACGTGGATCTCGCGTACGCCGTCCGGGACTTCGACCGGCAGGTACACGAAGTCGGGGGACCCGGTGGGCAGCGTTCCGCGCACCACCTTGGTCTCGTCGCCACTTCCGGATGCACGCCCCGAGGCGCTCGCGAAGCTCACGCTGTTCAACGTAAGCGCGGCGGCGGCTCCCGTCACGAGCAGACCACGCCGGTTCAGGGGTGTGTCGAGCGGTCTGGCCGGGCGGTGTTCGTCCTCGCACATGTGTCGGCTCCCCAGGGTGTCGGAGGGTGTCGGATGGGACTGATGGGCAACCCTGGTATTCAGCCGCGAACTTCCCGGCAAGGGAAGGCAATTGACAGACTTACGCGCGGTGTCGGTCAGGCGTCGCGGGGCAGGGCGCGCGCGGCCACGCCCGTCTCAGGCGCGCACGCTCGCGCCCGCCGCACGGAGCACGGCGGCCGTCTCCTCGTGCGCCCCCTGCGTGGCCCAGGACAGCGGGGAGTTCCCCGTGCCGTGGTCCTCGCGGAGGTTCGGGTCGGCGCCGTGGGCGAGGAGCTCGCGGACCGCGTCGGTATGACCCCAGCACGCGGCCGCGCACAGCGGCGTGCCCTGGTCGCCGTGACCGCTCTCCGTATCGGGGTCGGCGCCCGCCTCAAGGAGGGCCCTGACGAGGGGTGCCGTGCCGTGGACGGAGGCGCCGTACAGCGGGGTCGTGCCGTCGGGGTCGGAGGTACGGGGGTCGGCGCCCGCCCGCAGCAATGCCTTCGCCTGGGCGGTACGGCCGAGCTCCGCCGCCAGGACCAGTTTCTTCGTCATCTTCTTGCGGCGTCGTCTGCTCATGAGGGGGAGGGTAGTTCGGCGGGCGCATGAGGCATGGGCGCATGAGGCATGGACTCCTGAGGCATGGACTCCTGCGGCACAGGCGGCTAGTAAGTGAGCCCCGTTCTCGTACGAATACGACCGGAGGCCAGCCATGCGAGTTGCCGCCACCCTCTACCTCACCGACGAGACCATCACCCCCACCCGCCTGGCCCGGGAACTGGAGCAGCGAGGTTTCGCCGGGCTCCATCTCCCCGAGCACTCCCACATCCCCGTATCGCGCGAAACCCCGTACCCCGGCGGTGAACTCCCGCCCGAGTGCGCCCGGATGCTCAACCCCCTGGTGGCCCTCGCCCAGGCCGCCGCGGTCACCAGCAGGATCGGGCTCGGCACGAACATCACGCTGGTCGGGCAGCACGACCCCATCGACCTCGCCAAGCAGATCGCGACCCTCGACCATCTCTCAGGCGGCCGCTTCACCCTCGGCATCGGCTACGGCTGGAACAAGGAGGAAGCCGCCGACCACGGCGTCGAGTGGCGCACGCGGCGGGCGCTCGTGCGGGACCGGATGGCGGTCATGCGGGCCCTGTGGGCCGATGAGCCGACGGCGTACGAGGGGGAGTTCGGGAGTGTCCGGGCCAGCGAGGCCCACCCCAAACCGGTGCGCGCGCCACGCCCGCGCGAGGGAGGCCCCCTGTACGGCCCCCGCACCCTCATCGGCGGGGCAGCAGGCCCCAGACTGTTCGCGCAGATCGCGGAGTACGCCGACGGCTGGCTGCCGATCGGCGGCGGCGGGCTTCGCGACGCGCTGCCGGTGCTGAGAAAGGCGTGGGCGGACGCGGGGCGGGAACCCGCCGACCTGTACGTCGCGCTCTCCGCCGTCGAGCCGACCGAGGGCAAGCTCGCCCACTACGAAGAGCTCGGCGTCGACGAGGTCATCGTGCAGCTTCCCGCGCGCGGGGAGGCGGAGGTGCTGCGGACCCTGGACGGATTCCAGCGATATGTGCACCTCACACCTGTCGCGTCGGCGCTGACCGGAACCCGCACTGACCTGTAGCTGTTTCTGTCGGCGCTCGCTCGTATGCTCGGAGTCATGACCAACAGCGCGCCGCAGGACCCAGGCCATCAGGAGTCGGCCCCCGCGCCGGCCCGACCCACCGCCAACGCCATGCGCCGCGCCCTCAAACGCGCCAGGGACGGCGTCGCGCTCGACACCGCCGAGGCCGCCGTGCTGCTCCAGGCGCGCGGCGACGACCTCAAGGATGTCGCCGCTTCGGCGGCGCGGGTGCGTGATGCGGGGCTCGCGGCCGTGGGGCGGCCCGGCGTCATCACGTACTCGAAGAAGGTCTTCATCCCGCTGACGCGGCTGTGCCGCGACAAGTGCCACTACTGCACCTTCGTGACCGTCCCCGGCAAGCTGCGGCGCGAGGGGCACGGGATGTTCCTGTCGCCCGACGAGGTCGTCGACATCGCGCGGCGCGGGGCCGAAATGGGCTGCAAGGAAGCCCTGTTCACGCTCGGCGACCGGCCGGAGGACCGCTGGCCCGAGGCGCGGGAGTGGCTGGAGGCGGAGGGGTACGACGACACCCTCGCGTACGTCCGCGCGATGGCGATCCGCGTCCTGGAGGAGACGGGCCTGCTCCCGCACCTCAACCCGGGTGTCATGACGTGGACCGACCTGCAACGCCTCAAGCCCGTAGCGCCCTCCATGGGCATGATGCTGGAGACGACGGCGACGCGGCTGTGGAGCGAGCCGGGCGGTCCGCACCACGGTTCGCCCGACAAGGAGCCCGCCGTCAGACTGCGGGTCCTTGAGGACGCGGGGCGTTCGAACGTCCCCTTCACCACCGGCGTCCTGATCGGAATCGGCGAGACGTACGAGGAGCGGGCGGACGCACTCTTCCGCCTCCGGTCGACCCAGCGTTCGTACCACGGCATCCAGGAAGTCATCGTCCAGAACTTCCGCGCCAAGCCGGACACGGCCATGCGCGGTATGCCGGACGCCGAGCTGGAGGAACTCGCCGCGTGCATCGCGGTGGCCCGGCACATCCTCGGCCCGAGCGCACGCATCCAGGCCCCACCGAACCTGGTGGACGCCGAGTACGCCCTCCTGATCGGCGCGGGCATCGACGACTGGGGAGGCGTATCCCCGCTCACCCCCGATCACGTGAACCCCGAGCGCCCCTGGCCGCACATCGACGAGCTGGCCGCCAGGACCGCCGACGCGGGCTTCACGCTCCGCGAACGGCTCACGATCTACCCGGAGTTCATCGAGCGGGGCGAACCCTGGCTCGACCCGCGCCTGCTCCCGCACGTGCGCGCGCTCGTCGACCCGGAGACGGGCCTGGCGAACGAGGACGCACGCCCGAGCGGACTGCCCTGGCAGGAGCCGGACGAGGGCTACGTGGCTTCGTCCTCCGGCCGCACGGACCTGCACCGCACGATCGACACGACGGGCCGCACATCGGACCGCCGGGACGACTTCGACGAGGTGTACGGCGACTGGGAGGCCCTGCGGGAGCAGGCCGCGCCCGGCATGGTGCCGTCCCGGGTCGACGGTGACGTCCGGGCGGCCCTCGCGACCGCGGCCGACGACCCGACGCGCCTGACGGACGCGGAGGCGCTGGCCCTGCTGCACGCGGACGGGCCCGCGCTGGACGCGCTGTGCGGCATCGCGGACGACGTACGCAAGTCGATGGTCGGCGACGACGTCACGTACATCGTCACGCGGAACATCAACTTCACGAACGTCTGCTACACCGGCTGCCGCTTCTGCGCCTTCGCCCAGCGCAGGACCGACGCGGACGCCTACACCCTCTCCCTGGACCAGGTCGCGGACCGGGCGGCTCAGGCGTGGGAGGTCGGTGCCACCGAGGTGTGTATGCAGGGCGGCATCCACCCGGACCTGCCCGGCAGCGCGTACTTCGACATCGCGCGTGCGGTGAAGGAGCGCGTGCCCGGTATGCATGTGCACGCCTTCTCGCCGATGGAGGTGGTGAACGGCGCGACGCGGACCGGCCTTTCGATACGGGACTGGCTCAGCGCCGCGAAGGAGGCGGGCCTGGATTCGATCCCCGGCACGGCGGCGGAGATCCTCGACGACGAGGTGCGCTGGGTCCTGACGAAGGGCAAGCTGCCGACGGCGACATGGATCGAGGTGGTCAGGACGGCCCACGAGCTGGGCATCCGCTCGTCCTCGACGATGATGTACGGGCATGTGGACCAGCCCAGGCACTGGCTGGGCCACTTCCGCACGCTGGCAGCGATGCAGCAGGACGCGCTGTCCAAGGGAGTCGAGGGCTTCACGGAGTTCGTCACACTCCCGTTCATCCACACGAACGCGCCGGTGTACCTGGCGGGCATCGCACGCCCAGGACCGACGACCCGCGACAACCGCGCGGTGGTGGCGATGGCCCGCCTCCTCCTCCACCCCCACATCCCGAACATCCAGACGAGCTGGGTGAAGCTGGGCACGGAGGGTGCGGCGGAGATGCTGTGCTCGGGCGCGAACGACCTGGGCGGCACGCTCATGGAGGAGACCATCTCCCGGATGGCGGGCTCCAGTTACGGCTCGTACCGCTCGGTCAAGGACCTCATCGCGATCGCGGAGGAGGCGGGGCGCCCGGCGAAACCGCGGACGACGCTGTACGGAGAGGTGCCGCTGGAACGCCAGGAGGTGGCCGCCGCTTCGGACGGCCACCTCCCGGAGCTGCTCCCGGTTCTCGACTAGAGGCCTTCGGGGGCCTGCGGCCTCTGGTGGAGGAGGGGAGGAGGGGTCAGCCGGTGATGTCCTCGCCGAAGCGGGCCCCTGCCTCCGGGGTGCCGAGGGAGGACGGGCTGAACGACGTGATGCCGGTCGTCGTCAGGCCCGTCCCGGTGCCACGGAACAGCCAGGCGGCGCCGGAGTCCTTGGTCGTGCCGTCTTCCTGGGGCACACCCACGGTCAGGTCGGCGCGGCCGTCCTTGTTCACGTCGGTGAGCTGGACCGACTCACCGAAGTTGTCGCCCTTCTCCGAGACGCCGGGGACGGCTGCCGTGTCCTGGTTGAAGGCCTGGGCGCCGGTGCCGGTCAGGCCGTTCGCGCCGCCCTTGAGCAGCACGATCGCACCGGTGTCCGCGACGTTGCCGAGGTTCTCGCCGGGCACGCCGACAACGATGTCCGAGTAGCCGTCACCGGTGACGTCGCCCGCGGACAGGGAGTAGCCGAACTGGTCGCCCCGCTCGGGCCCGTTGATCTCCGCCGCCTCGCTGGCGCCGGGGACGCCCGCGGTGTCCTGGTCGATCTTCGCGGTGCGGGTGGAGAAGCCGGAGGCGGAGCCGTAGATGACCCGGATCGCGCCCGCGTCGTACACCTGAGTCTCGGACACCTCGTCGACCTCGTGGGCCACGAGGTCGCCGTACCCGTCCTTGTTCACGTCGGCGATGACGCCGTTCGTCGTGAACTTCTTGGTCGGCGTCGACGTCTTGGAGAGGCCGTCCTTGCTGCCCTTCCACAGGCGCGAGGAGTGCTGCATCTCCTCCATGGCGTGGCCCGTGACGAGGTCGTCGGCGCCGTCGCCGGTCACGTCGCCGACCATGAGGTCCTGGGGGCCGTCGTCGCCGTTCTCGACGGACGAGGTGGAGGCGGGCTTCCCGTCGCGGGTGAACGGGCCGTAGCGCACCTCCATCTTGGACATGGAGTTGGCGACGAGGTCGGCCTTGCCGTCCCCGTTGAAGTCGCCGGCCTTCAGGGCCTGCACGTACTTGCCCGTCAACTCGGAGCCCTGGGTCAGGCCGTCCGCGGAACCCCAGAGCACCGCGTCGGAGGAGCCGTTGTTCACGGCGAGGTCGGTGTATCCGTCGCCGTCGAAGTCGCCGGCCTCGGTGGACGCACCGAAGCCGGCGTTCTCCTCGGGGGCGCCGGGCACGCCGGCGGTGTTGGCGTTGATCTGCTTGGCGTGCGCGGTGTCGGCGCCGGACGCCGATCCGTACACGATGGAGACGTAGCCCGCGCCGACCGTGCCGTCGACGGCACCGCGGGACGCGGAGACGGCGAGGTCGGCGTATCCGTCATGGTTGAAGTCGGTCACGGGCTTGCTCGCGGCGACGGGTGCCGCGGTGGCGGAGCCTGCCGTGGCGGCCACGACAGCGAACGGGGTCGCGAGCGCGGTCACCGCGACGGCGGCTATGAGTGAGCGACGCACTTGTCCTCCTGTGGGGAAACTTCTGTGACACAAGAGGAGACAGGCGCCTTGGGCAAGTGGTTGTACACCGCAGGTTCATCGTTACGGCGCCCGGACATTTCCGTTACGGAGTCTGCCGTTTCCCGTCAGCGGGCCGGATGCGGGGGCTGGGGGCGATTCCGACGCAGTAGAGGCAGTAGACGCAGTAGACGGAGTAGAGGCAGTAGAGGCAGTAGAGGCCTGGTGAAGGCCGGTCAAAAGTGGTCTCAAAGGGTGACTCCTCAGATATCTCGCCGCCTCCGAACCGACCGTTCCCGGTCGATTACAGTGCTGCGCAGACGTGCGCAGACATGCGTGGGGAGAGCCAGGAGAGGAGGTGCCGTGAGCACCGCAGCAGCTACCGGAGTCTGGGGCCGCGCCGAGCAGCAGGACTTCCGCAGCCGGGTCCGCGGCACGCTCCTCGGGGCCGCCGTCGGCGACGCGCTCGGCGCGCCCGTCGACGAGCTGAGCCTCGACGCGATACGCGAGGAACACGGCGCCGAAGGTCTCACCGAGCCCGCTCCCGCGCACGGGCGGCGCGGTGCTGTCACCGCATCCACTCAGCTCACCCTCTTCACCGTCGACGGACTTATACGCGCCCAGGTGCGGCGCGACACCGGGGCCTGGCATCCGCCCACCGATCTGCACCGCGCCTATCGGCGCTGGGCGGCCACCCAGAGCGACTGGGGGCCCGACGAGCGGCGCAAGGAGGACGGGTGGCTCGCGCGCGAGGAGTGGTTGTACTCGCGGCGCTCGCCCGCTCGGGCCTGCCTGGTGGGGCTCGGCGACCAGAATATGGGGACGCTTGACGCCCCCAGGAACCCCGAGGAGCGGGGAGCCGAGGCCTTGACCAGGTCCGCTCCGTTCGGTCTCCTGGTCGGCTGGGAGCCGCAGCTCGTGCTCCAGCTGGCCGTCGAGTGCGCGGTACAGACCCACGGGCATCCGTCCGCCTATCTCGCCGCCGGTGCGCACACCGTCCTCGTGCACGGTCTCGCCCGTGGGGAATCCCTCGACGGTGCCATTCAGCGGGCGCTCGCCCTGCTCGCGGCGCGACCCGGACATCAGCCCGTCAGCGATGCGTTGAAGCACGCGCTCGGGGCTGTCCGGCAGGGAATGCCCGCGCCCTCCCGCGTGGAGGAGCTGGTGGGGGAGGGTTCCGCCGAGGGAGTGCTCGCCGGGGCCGTGTACTGCGCCCTCGTGGGGGAGGACATCCGGCACGGCCTCCGGCTCGCCGTCAATCACGGCGGCGCGTCCGCCGCGTGCGGTGCGCTCTGCGGGGCCCTGCTCGGCGCCCTGCACGGGGAGACCGCGCTGCCTCCGGGGTGGCTCACCGAGCTGGAGGGGCGGGCCACGATCCTTGAGCTCGCGGACGACTTCGCGATGGAGATGACGCAGGGTCCCGCGCTGCACGGTCCCGCGGTGTCGTCGCCGGGGTGGCTGGCGAGGTATCCGCGGGCGTAGTCGTAGTCGCAACAGACGCCGGACAGGCTGGAAATATCCAGCCTGTCCGGCGTTTGAGGACGAACTCGGCGAAGCCGGTGATGTTTTACGGCAGCGGTCGCTGGGGGGCCGAGCCAAGCACCTCGTCCTGCCCCTCTGCCGGGCCGGGTACGGCCACCGCACCCCCGGCGGAGCCGTCGTCATCGGTGTTGATCTTCTCGATGATCGCGTCCCGCTCCGGAGTGTCCTCCGGCTTGATGTAACCGACCGCGATGTACAGGATCAGCGAGACCGCCAGCGGGATCGAGACCTGGTACTCCAGGGGCACCCCGCCCTCGACGTTCCAGTTGATCGGGTAGTTGACCAGCCAGAAGGCGAGCAGACCCATCGACCAGCTGGTCAGCGCGGCGGTCGGCCCGGATTTCCGGAACGTACGCAGCAGACCCAGCATCATCGGGATCGCGATCGGGCCCATCAGACCCGCCACCCACTTGATGACGACCGTGATGATGTCCTTGAACGCGGGGGAGTTGACCTGCGTGGCCACCGCCATGGAGAGGCCGAGGAAGATCACCGTCGTCAGGCGTGCGGCGATCAGGCCCTTGCGGTCGTTCCAGCCCCTGGCCGCCTTGGACACCACCGGTGCCACGTCCCGGGTGAAGACCGCGGCGATCGCGTTCGCGTCGGACGAGCACATGGCCATCGTGTGCGAGAAGAAGCCGACGATGACGAGGCCCAACAGGCCGTGTGGCAGCAGCTGTTCGGTCATCAGGGCGTACGAGTCGGAGCCGTCGGGCTTCTGCGCGTTCACCAGGAGCGGGGACATCCACATGGGGAAGAAGAGGACGACCGGCCACACCAGCCACAGGATCGCCGAGAGCCGGGCCGAGCGCGCGGCATCGCGGGGGCTTGTCGTGGCCATGTAGCGCTGGGCCTGGTTGAGCATCCCGCCGTTGTACTCGAAGAGCTTGATGAAGAGGAAGGCGAGCAGGAAGATCGTTCCGTACGGGCCGACGAGCGGTTTCCCGTGGCCTGCCAGTTCCGGCTCGTCCCAGACCCCGAAGAAGCCGCCGTGGTCGCCCAGTTTGGCCACCACGGCGATGAACATCGCCACACCGGCCAGGAGCTGGATGATGAACTGCCCGAGCTCGGTGAGCGCGTCGGCCCACAGACCGCCGATGGTGCAGTAGATGGCGGTGATCACGCCGGTGATCAGGATGCCCTGGTTGATCGAGATGCCGGTGAAGACGGAGAGCAGGGTGGAGATGGCGGCCCACTTGGCGGCCACGTCCACGATCTTCAGGAGCATTCCGGACCAGGCGAGGGCCTGCTGCGTCTTCAGGTTGTAGCGGTTCTTCAGGTATTCGAGCGGCGATGCCACGTGCAGCCGTGACCGCAGCCGGTTGATGCGGGGCGCGAAGAGCTTCGAGCCGATGGCGATGCCGAGCGCGATCGGGAACGACCAGGTGATGAAGGACGTGACGCCGTAGGTGTACGCGATGCCCGCGTACCCGGTGAACATCACCGCGCTGTAGCCGGACATGTGGTGCGAGATGCCGGACAGCCACCAGGGCATCTTGCCGCCCGCGGTGAAGAAGTCGCTGACGTTGTCCACCCGCTTGTGGGACCAGACGCCGATCGCGACCATCACGCCGAAGTAGCCGATGAGCACGGCCCAGTCGAGACTGTTCATGTGCCCCCTCCAGGGGTCCGCCTTGTGAACTGCGCAGAAATGCCGTGCACTTCGCCAGTTTCGTGACATACGGGACGTGGGCGGCCTTGAAGTGCCCGCTCATGGTGGGTTCGGGGGTGCGTCGCGGACAACCGCCCGTGAGGTCAAGAGGAAGTAAAATCGTTCTGTTTACTGACCTCTGTTCACATCCTTGATCCCGAACGATCGACGGCCGGGGCCCGGAAAGCACACAAAAACGGCTGTACGGGACTAAGGTGCAAGTCCCGTACAGCCGTTGTCCGTTCCGGCGCCAACTTGCCGCCGACCACGCCTACCGCATCAGCTCCCCCGCGTTCACCAGCAGCGACTGCCCCGTGATCGCCCGCGCCCGGTCCGAAGCCAGGAACACCGCCGCGTCCGCCACGTCCCCGTCCGTGGCGAGCTCGGGCAGCGCCATCCGCGCCGCGAGGCGATCGCGTACCTCCTCCTCCGGCACCTTCTCGGTGTGCGCGGTGAACTGGACGTATGCCTCGACAGGCGGGCCCCACATCCAGCCGGGGAGGACCGTGTTGACCCGGATCCGGTCCGGGCCGACCTCGTGGGCGAGGGAGTACATCGCCGAGGTCAGCGCGCCCTTCGACGCCGCGTACGCCGCCTGTCGCACCTGGGAGGGTGATGCGATGGCCGACTGCGTGCCGATGAACACCACCGAACCGCCCCGCTCCTTGAGCGCGGGCAGGCAGGCCCGGGTCATCCGGAGCGTGCCGAGGAGGTTCACGTCGATCACCTGCTGCCAGGTCGCGAAGTCCGCGTCCTGCACGCCTCCGAAGTAGCTGTCCCAGGCGGCCACATGGACCACCGCGTCGATCCCGCCGAATCGCTCGCGCGCCAGGGCCGCAAGGGCTTCGCACTGGGCCTCGTCGGTGATGTCGGTGGCGCGGTACGCCGTCCGCGTGCCATCGGGGTCGATCTCGGCGGCCGACTTGGCGAGGTTCGCCTCCGTGCGCGCGCCGAGCACCGCGCGTCCCCCGTCACGTACGACAGCGGCCGCCACCTGATGGCCGAGGCCCGCGCCGACCCCCGACACGACGACGGTCTTTCCTTCGAGGAGCGACGGCATGGAACGCCTCCCGGCTCTGGCAGTTTTGCTGACGGGGCGTCAGAGTATGGGCGTCCACCGGAGGAAGGAAGAGGGAGGAGGGGGAGAGGCGTGAGCGACGACAACCGCGAGAGCACGGGCGACGGCAGCCGCGAGAGCACGCGCGAAAGCACCCGCAGTGAGGTGTACGGCGATCTTGCTGCCGTCGGGCCCTACGGCGTGCACCCGGGGCACGCCCTGATCACCATGGTCGAGCCGCATCCGGGCCACGAGTACGCGTACAACCGCTGGTACGAGGACGACCACTACTACGCCGGCGCGATGGCGATGCCCTGGATGTACGCGGGCCGCCGCTGGGTCGCACCGCGGGAGCTCCAACTCCTGCGCGGGCCCGAGAAGTCAGCCGTCGCCCAGCCGGTGACCGCGGGCTGCTACCTCTCCACGTACTGGGTCACCGAAGGCCGCTACGACGAGCACATGAAGTGGACCGTCGGCATCAACAAGCGCCTCAACCGTGATGGCCGCGTCTACCAGGACCGCACGCACGTGTTCACGGCCTTCCAGGACCACGAGGCCACCGTCTACCGGGACGGCGCGGCGGGGCCACGCGACTTCCACGCGCTCGACCATCCCTACCAGGGCCTGGTCCTCGAAGTCATCGACGCCGAATCGGGGGAGCAGCGAGCGGAGTTGCTGGAGTCGCTGCGGGCCGAGCAGCTGCCGCGAGCCCTCGCGGGGTCGCCGGCCGCGATGGTGACGATCTTCCGGCCCACTCCGCTGCCGGGGGACCGGATGACGTACGTGAAGCAGGTCGAGGGCGTCGACACGCGGCTGACGCTGCTCTGGTTCCTGCAAGCCGACCCGCGGGAGTGCTGGCAGGAGCACTTCGCCGCGCGCACCGAGGCGGTGGCGGAGTCCGGGCTCGGGCGGGTGGAGCTGGTGGCGCCGTTCATTCCCACGGTGCCGGGGACGGATACGTACGTGGATCAGCTGCGGTAGCGCAGTGGTGTATTCCGTCAGCGGTGTATGCAGCGGTGTATGCAGTGGTGTATTCCGTGGGGCGAAGCCGAGCCCCCTCGGCCGGGACGGCGGGCCAGTCGAGAGGGCTCAATCGGTGGTGCGTATGCGGTTGTTGATCTCTCACTGATCCTGCGGTGCTTCCTGTGGTGCTCCTGTGATGTGGCGCGTATCAGTCGAGGAGTGAAGTCTCCCGGCCGACCTCGGATACGAACGCGCGCCACGAAGCGGCGGGGAAGGCGAGGACGGGGCCCTCGACGACCTTCGAGTCGCGGACCGAAATCGCCGCGGAGATCGGTGACTTGACCTCTACGCACGCGCCGTTCCCCGTGGAATACGAGGATTTGATCCACGTATGTGTCACACCCTGATGAATTGCCATGGTCACTCCGGTTTGCCCAGTTGGTGAGTACGGTCACCGCACAAGAGCGGCTGCGCCAACCGATGTTGCTCGTTGGCGTGAATGACGCTACTCGCCAACATCGCTGAGTGAAGAGAGCGTTCACTCGACCGGATGGCATATTCCAGGAGGGCCTTCCGCCCCGATGCGGGATAGGTGTACCGTGCGGCACCTTCGCGCCCGGGGGGGCAGGCATACGTCCTAGCGCGCGTACTCTTTCGCGATGTCCGCGATGAGTTGGCGTGATTGATCCACATTCAGGGCCTGTGCCCGAAGATGCTCATACATCACGCTGTACTGCTGGACGTCGTTCGCCTTCTCCAGATAGAGATCGCTCGTGACCCCCTCGATATAGACGACGCTGGAGTCCGCCGCGTCCGGAAACTCGAGAATCGCGTACTGACCGTTGAGGCCGGGGTGTGCGCCCATCTCGAAGGGGATCACCTGAACGGTCACGTGCGGCAGTTGGGACTGCTCCACGAGATGCTCGAGCTGGTCGCGCATCAGATGCCGCGAGCCGACCACGCGACGCAGCGCGGACTCGTCGAGGACGGTCCACAGGCGCAGCGGATTCTCCGGCGCGACGATGCGCTCCTGGCGGCGCAGGCGGACCTGGACGCGCTTCTCGATGTCGGTCGGCGTGGTCTCCGGGAGCGCGCCGGTGATCAGGGCTTCCGCGTACGGACGGGTCTGGAGCAGGCCGGGGACGACCTGCGGGTCGTACACGCGCAGGGACGCGGCGTCCGTCTCCAGACCGATGTAGACGCTGTACGGGATGTCGCCGAAGGAGTGCCACCAGCCCTGCTGGCGGGAGTCCTTGGCCATTTGCATGAGCGAGTCGACGATCCGGTGGTCCTCCACCTCGTAGACCCCGCACAGATCGCGTACGTCGCGCTGACTGATGGAGCGGCGGCCGTTCTCGAGGCGGCTGATCTTCGACTGCGAGACCAGCAGGCGCTCGGCGACTTCCTCGGCCGTCATGCCCTTGAGCTCTCGGAGCCTGCGCAGCTCCTGGCCCAACCGGCGTCGCCTGACAGTGGGATTGACATTGGACGCCACGGGACGTGCACCTCCGGCTACATGCCTCTACTTTACGTATCTGCTGTTCAGCAGAGTGCCACCAACGCGTCGCGCACCGCTGGGAAACAGCCGATGTGAAGTGCGAAGTGAAACGCGATGCGAAGGCGGACGTGAGGACTGCTCTGTGGGGGTGCGGTCCGGCTGTGCGGCGCCGGGTTGATGCGGCCGCGCGGGGCGGAGGTACCGGTGTCGTCGTCCGGACGGTCCGGTGCCAGTGCCCCGCGCGGCCCAGCGGCTCCCGAACCGGGTCTGGGGGACTGCGGTGCGGCGTTTGCTGTTGCCGGCCAGCGGCGGGCGGTGCGTTGTGCGTTGTGAGTTGTGCTGGTTATGACTTGTTCGTTCCGACTGGACTCAGTGGGCCACGGCACGTGCCATGGATCCGCGGTGCGGCTGCATCGGAACCCTGCCGGGTTCCGGTGCGGTCCTGGCCGGTTGTCGGCCACCGCTCGGTCCGCCAGGACCACCCGGTCCACCCGGACCCGCTGGGGCCGGGCTGCGGCGTGGCTGAGCGGCCACACCGTTCTGGACGTCCATCACGGCGTGCGCCACGAGGCCGCCCATCGGGTCGTGCCTGATCAGGTCCCGGAGACGGGAGCGCGATGAACGCCCCTCGTTGCCGGGGTACAGGTGCTTGCCGAGTCCCACTGCGTGAGCGAGGGCGGCGAGCGCCGCGGTCCGCGGGTCCGGAGGTACGCCGGTGCGGATCGCACTGTCCAGTCGGGACCTGATGTCCCGGCTGATTGCCGTGTCCGTCGCTTGGTAGCGAGTCGTCGGCAGCACTCCGCACATCTGGCCCGATACGGCATGAACCATGCCGCACCGCTCCAGGTGCGCGAGGTAAATCTGGCGCAGCCCCAGTCGGGGCCCGCCAATCCAGTGGACCGCCCGAACCGGGCTGCCGCGCCTGCGCAGCAGTTCCAGTGCGGAGTCCAGAGTCGGATCTCCGGTCGGCCGTGGCATCACCACGGCGATACGATCCCCGTCAGGGGCTATACGTCCGGCCAGCGCCAGCTCCACTAGCTGTGCTCCGGCCAGACCGAGGTCGAGCGACTGCGGCTGCGCTGTGGTACCCGTGGTCGGGTCCAAAGCGAGCAACAGAAGCTCCTCCGGAATCGTTCTGCGGCTCTTGCCCATCCATGCCTCCCCGCGTGGATGAATGACAGGGTGACCCCTCTCACATTGGTCTGTCGAGAGTGCGTGACCGGTAAGTACGGGAACCAGTAGGTATGTCGTTCTCGTCTACCACGGGGGTTAAGCCCTCACACAGGACACTGGTACATGGTTCGGACAGCGGGTCCGGCCATGTTTGGCGCAACGGCAACGCGAGCGGCATGGCGTACGAGGAGGCATCGGTGGCGGGCGAGACCCCCGACAGGTCGAAGCAGCGGAAGTCGTCGGGGAAACCGACTGAGGCAGAACCGCCTGTGCCGGCGCCGGAGGAACGCGACTCGCGGGTGGACCCGCGGCTAGCGGTGGCCCGCGAGGTTCCCGCGGCGCGGGAGGACCAGGCGACGGCGGTCTTCTCGACGCGGGGCGCGGTGGACGGCGGGGAGGGCGAGGACGAGACCTCGGAGGGCTCTGAAGCTCCCGAAGCGTCCGAAGCGTCCGCGGCCTCTGAACCCTCTGAACCCTCTGAGGCTGCCGAGGGGAACGGCGACGCGCGGCTGCGTGCCGCGGTGGCGGCATGGGTGGCCACGGCGGAGGAGGCCCCTGAGGGGTCGGAGGAAGGGTCTGAGCCCGAGGCTGAGCCTGGGGTTGGGTCTGAGGCTGAGGCTGAGGCTGAGCCTGCGGCTGCCTCCGACGATGCCGTGTCGTCCGATGCTGAGGCGGACACCGCTGACGAGGACAGCTCCTCCGACGCGGCTGACGCCGAGGTCGACTCCGGCAGCGATGCTGAGGCTGATGTCGAGGCCGAGACACCCGACTCCGACAGCGATGCGGAGCCTGAGGCGGACGTCGCTGATGACGACGCCGACGAGGAGAGCTCCTCCGACGCGGCTGACGCCGAGGTCGGCTCCGGCAGCGATGCTGAGGCTGATGTCGAGGCCGAGGCACCCGACTCCGACAGCGATGCGGAGCCTGAGGCGGACGTCGCTGATGACGACGCCGACGAGGAGAGCGCCACCGCTGACGCCGAGAGCGACACCTCGGAGGACTCCGAGGACTCCGATGGCCCGGAGCCCGCCGACGCCGATGACAAGACCCCCGCATCGCCCACCGGCACCGGCACCGGCGGCGTGGACCAGGCGACCGCCGTCTTCAAGGCGCTGCCCCCCAAGGCCGTCGACCAGCCGACCACCATGCTCAAGCTGGGCGACCACAAGCCCCCGGCCAAGAAGGCCGAAGGCAAGACCCCCGCGAAGCCGGAAGCAAAGCCGGAAGCAAAGCCGGAAGCAAAGCCGGAAGCAAAGCCCGCCGCAAAGTCCGAGGCCGAAGCCGAGCGCACCAGCAAGTTCGTAGCACTCAAGCCCCTGGACAACGCGCCCTCCAGCAGCGGCAGCGTCAGCAGCACCCCGCTCCCCCCGGCCAAGGCGCCCACGCCCGACAAGGCGCCTACGCCCGAAAAGCCGGGCAGCGTAGGACCAGAACGCACCACCCAGCAGCCCCTTCCCCCCAGGCCGCCGCTGGACCTGCTCGCCGAGCTGACCAACACCCCGCCGCCGCCAGAGACCCGGGTCCGCACCACTGTGCGGCGGGTCAAGGTCTGGACGCCGCTGGTGCTGCTCCTAGTGATCGTCTTTGCGGTCGTACAGGCTGTGCGTCCGCTGCCGACGCCCACCCTGACGCTCACCGCCCAGGAGACCGCCTCCTTCGAGGGGGGCAAGCCGTCCATGCCGTGGCCGGGCCAGGGACAGGCCGCGATGGACGTCAACGGCATCGGCTCGTTCGGTACGTCGGGCAAGCAGAAGCCCGTGCCGATCGCCAGCATCGCCAAGGTCATGACGGTCTACCTCATCCTGCGTGACCATCCGCTGAAGAAGGGTGGCGACGACGGCCCGAACATCCCGGTCGACGCCGCGGCGCAGAAGCACTACGAGACGGGCAAGGCGGAGAACGAGTCGGTCGTCAAGGTGACCGAGGGGCAGAAGATCAGGGAGTACGAGGCGCTGCAAGCGGTGATGCTGCCGTCCGCGAACAACATCGCCAAGCTGCTCGCCCGCTGGGACACCAAGAGCGATTCCGAGGACGAGTTCGTCGCGAAGATGAACAAGACGGCCAAGGAACTCGGCATGAAGGACACCCACTACACGGACCCGAGCGGCCTCGACAAGACGACCGTCTCGACCGCCGCGGACCTGGTGAAGCTGGGCCGGGCCGCGATGGAGAACCCGGTCTTCAACGAGATCTCCCGCCAGCCGAGCTACAAGGACCTCAACGGCGACAAGCAGAACAACTTCTTCGGGCTCGTCCCGACGGTCGCCATCGGCATCAAGACCGGCACCACCACCGCGGCGGGCGGCAACATCCTCTTCGCCGCGGAGAAGAAGATCGGCGGCGAGACCCGCACGATCATCGGTGCTGCCCTCGGCCAGTACGGGCAGAACGGCACGGCCAACATCGACGAGGTCACCGGGGTCACCCGCAAGCTCATCGAGGCCGGGCAGGGCGCCCTCACCGCCAAGACGATCGTGAAGAAGGGCGATGTGGTCGGCGAGGTCGACGACGGTCTCGGCGGTACGACCCCGGTCGTCGCCACCAAGGACGTCACCGCGGCGGGCTGGCCGGGCCTGACGGTGAAGCTGAAGCTCGGCGAGGACGGTGGCGAAACCATCCCTCACTCGGCGAAGGCCGGAACCAAGGTCGGCGTACTGAGCGTCGGCGACGGCAAGGAGGGCGCCGTCGAGGTGCCCGTGGCACTACAGAAGGACCTCACAGAACCGGGCTTCGGCGCAAAGCTGCAGCGCGTCGGCTGAGGCGTACGACAGCACGTACAACAGCACGTACGACAGGCAGTCAGCCGACAGTCGGCCGACAGTCGGCTGAACCCGCGTGGAGGGAGCCCCGCCCCCGGCTCCCTCCGCGCCGTGCGTGCTAGCGTCACAAGCTCGGGGGGCAGTACGCCGGGTCCAGAGCGACAGGGTGTTCCGGGACGGACCCCCTGGCGCTACCCCGGACGGACGGACAGAACGACACGGGGAGTGCCGCAAGTGGCCACAGCGGAGCCGACGCGAGCCGACGACGCCGAACCTGATTCCGGCACCGGTGGCGGCACCCGCACCGGTGCGCGAATAAAGCTGCCCGCCCAGCGCCGCGCCGACCCTGTCGCACCCGAACAGGAATCCAAGTGGATGCGGTTCCTGCGGCACCCCGTGACCATCACCACCGTCACCGCGGCCGTCCTGCACATCCTGTGGTTCTTCATCTTCGCCAACAGCGGCGGCGACCTCGCCGCGCAGGACGCCTGGGCCGAGTTCGTCGGACGGCACCCCGACTCCGCGTACAACCTCGCCTGGTACGGCGGGATGCACCCGGTGTCGTACAGCGTCGTCTCGCCGTATCTGATGTCGGTGCTCGGCGTCCGGACCACGATGATGATCGCCGGAACGATCTCCGCGGCGATGCTCACGATGATCCTGGTCCGCAGCCGTGTGGTGAAGCAGCCGCTGGGGCCCGCGTTCGCGGGTGTCTTCGCGCTGTTCTGCAACGCGGTGTCGGGCCGCGTGACGTACGGCCTCGGCCAGATGTTCGCGCTGATGGCGGTCGCCGCAGTCTTCTGCTGGCCCTATCGCTGGCGCTACAAGCGGTGGGCGAAGGCGCTGGTGGCGGCGCCGTTCGCCGCGCTCGCGACCATGGGCAGCCCGGTGGCGGGCCTCTTCGTGGGCATGGTCGCCGTCGCACTGTTCCTCAGCAAGCGCTACCCCGGGGCGTACGCGCTCGGGATCGCGCCCGCGGTCGTCGTGGGCATCTCCGCGTGGGCTTTCCCGTTCTCCGGTACGCAGCCGATGTCGTTCGGGTCGGCCTCGCTGCCGCTGCTCTACTCCGGATTCGTCTTCTACGTCGTACCGAAGCAGTGGAAGACCGTGCGGATCACCACCGCCGTGTACGCGGCCTTCGTGCTCGGCGTCTGGCTGATCAGCTCGCAGATCGGCTCCAACATCACCCGCCTCGCGATGTCTTTCGCGGCCGTCGCGCTGCTCGCCGCGCTGCCGTTCGCCGTGCCGAAGACCCGCAAGTGGTACGTGATCGTCGTGGCGCTCGTCGGCTTCGTCGGCTGGGTCGGTTTCAAGGCGGTCGACGACATAATCCACACGACGCCCCAGGCCTCCTGGACGCGCGAGCTCGCGCCGCTGGTGAACGAATTGCAGGAGGTGGGCGCCGAGAAGGGCCGCGTCGAGGTGGTCCCGGCCCGGAGCCACCGCGAGGCCTCCGCGCTCGCCCCGTACGTGAACCTCGCCCGCGGCTGGAACCGCCAGGCGGACATGGAGCGCAACCCCCTCTTCTACGACGACACCCTCAACTCGGCGAACTACCACGAGTGGCTCCAGCGCTGGTCCGTGCATTACGTGGTCCTGCCCAACGGGGAGCCCGACGGCGACGGCGGCAAGCGCGAGGCCCAGCTGATCGAGAAGGGTATGCCGTATCTGAAGCAGGTATGGGTGGACTCCAACTGGCAGCTGTACGAGGTCACCGACCCGACCCAGCTCGCCGATCCGCCCGCGGTCGTCGACCGGGCCGAGGCGGGCGGGATGACGATCGAGGTGAAGAAGGCGGGCCGCGTCCTGATCCGCGTCCCGTACTCGCCGTGGCTCAGCATCGTCGACGCGGACGGCAAGGGCGTCGAGCGGCCGAAGGAGACCGAGGAGTCCAAGCGCCTGCGGGAGAACGACGAGAACATCCCCAAGCGTTTCGACAACCTCAACGGCTGCCTGATGGAGGCCAAGGAGGACGCGGAGGGCGACGAGTGGACGGAGCTGATCGCCCCGGGCCCCGGCGTCTACCGCCTCGGCGCGCCCTACCAACTGCCGCGCGGCACGCCGTGCCCGGAGGAACTGCGGGAGAGCGGGCGCTAGCGGCTGTTGCGGGCGGGCGGACCTCGGTAGCCGTAATAGGCCTGTGCCTCGAGCCACCGGCGGTGTCTGCCGCGGCGTACTCCGACGATGATCGCGACGCCGGTGGCGGCCAGGAGGCCGACGAGCGGGACGACGACGGTGACGAGGATGCCGCCGACGAAGGACGCGAAGTCGGCGTCGTCGCCGGGGGCGAAGGTGAGGGCACCGCGTGGGTCGTCGCACAGGACGCGGTAGTCGGCGGCCGTGTCCGTCTTGATGACGAACACCCGCTCCCACTCGACGCTGCCCCTGGTCACGGTGAAACTGCTGTCGGGCGTGGTCACGCGCGGCGCGGAGTCGGGGGGCCCGGAGGCGATCTCGCAGTGCGCGCGGGTGACGAACGGGCCGTGTACGTAGATGGCGGCGTCGTCGTCGGGCCCGATCCGCAGCGTGACGGACTGCCCGCTCGTGAACGCCTTGCCGTCGTCCACGGAGTCCACCGCGGAGGTCAGCGTCAGGACGAAGCTGGCGATGCCGATGCCCACGCACACCGCCGCGATCACTCCCGCGACGACGAACCACCGCCGCCGCGGGCGCAGTTGCCGCGTGTCGATGCGCGGCGGCGGGCCGGGCGGTGGCCCGTAGGGATACATCTCGGCACGATGACAGCCTGGGGGAGCTTTAACTACCGTTCCCCGCGCCGGAGTTCATGTAATCCCGCCAGATCCGGACGGGGAACTCGTTCCCGTGCCGTGAGTGCTTCCCGCCCACCCCCGACAGGGGCAGCAGCTGCGGCTGGCCCGGACCGGTGCGGAACAGCGTCACGGCGGTCGACAACTGGTCGGCGGCTCCGGTGAACCACGCCGACCTGAGGCGGTCCTGGTCGCCGGTGCGACCGGCGGCGGCGGAGAGACCGGCGGACTTGCCGACGCCGCGCATGGCGCCGGCGACCTCGTCGGCCACGTCCGGGTCCATCGCGCGGCGCGAACCGGGCCGTGCGAGGCCGCCGATGTTCTTGTCGTCCTTGACGACTTTGGTCACCGAGTAAGGGTCGTGGCGGAGGCCGCGGTTGGTGAAGGTGCCGTAGGCGGCGGCCATGCGGATCGCGCTCGGGGTCGACGTACCGATGGGAAAGGTCTCGTCCAGGCGGGCCATGCTCCCTTCGAGCAGCCCGGAGGAGACGGCGGTGCGCCGGACCCGCTCCCATCCGACGTCTTTGCCGAGGCGTACGTAGGTGGCGTTGCCGCCCTTCGCCATGGCCTGGCCCAGGGTGGGGTGCGCGGTGCTTCCCGGGCGGCCCGCGGCGACCTCGGTGTGAGGGGCGACATCGGCGGGAGCGGCGGCGCCCGTGCCCCGCAGGATGCCGTCGTCGGCGTAGAAGCTCGCGGACGAAGCGGGCTGCCACCGTGTGCCGCGTACGGACTTCGTGCGGATCCCGTTCTCCAGGGCGGAGGCAAGGACGAAGGGCTTGAAGGCGGATCCGACGGGGACGCCGGACGTGTCGGCGTTGTTGGTGAAGTGCTCGGTGGCGTCGGCTCCGCCGTACAGGGCGACGATGGCGCCGTCGCGCGGACGTACGGAGGCGGCGCCCACCTGCACACCCTTGTCGGCGGCGCGCTTCTTCGGATCGATGTCGCGCACGCGCCCGACGGCGCTCTCCAGCTGCCGCACCTTGTCCTTGTCGAAGGTGGTGTGGATCTTGTAGCCGCCGTGGGCGAGGTCCTTGTCGGTGAGGGAGGTGTGCTGCTTGACGTACTTGTTCGCGACGTCGACGAGATATCCGGTCTGCCCGCTGAGGCTGGTGGTCCGGGACTGCTTGTGGGGTTCGGGGAATGCGCGGTACTTCGCGCGTTCGTGCTGGTCCATGAGCCCCGCCTTGACCTGCCGGTCGAGAATCCACTTCCAACGGGCGTACGAGCGCCGGTGATTGTTGGCACTCACGCTGGGGTCGTACTGCTCCGCGCCTTTCAGCAGGGCTGCGAGAGCGGCCCCTTGGCTGGGATTCAACTTCCTTGCCGGAATCCCGTAATAGGCGTGTGCGGCGGCTTCGATCCCATAGGCGCCACGCCCGAACCAACTGGTGTTGAGATATCCCTGGAGGATCTCGCGCTTGCTCTTCTTCCGGTCCACCTTCAGCGCGATGACGAACTCCTTGACCTTCCGCGTGACCGTCTGGTCCTGGGAGAGGTAGGTGTTCTTCACGTACTGCTGGGTGATGGTGGAGCCGCCCTGGGTCTCCTGGCCGCGGACCATGTTGACCGCGGCGCGGGCGAGGCCCTTGGGCGAGACGCCGGAGTCGCTGTAGAAGGTGTCGTTCTCGGCGGCGATGACGGCGTGCTCGACGGCATCGGGAATCTCCGAGAGCCGTACGTTCTGCCGGTTCACCTCACCGGTGCTCACCATCTGGGTGCCGTCGGCCCAGTAGTAGACGTTGGCCTCGCGCTGGGCGGTGGCGTTCTCGTCGGGGATGTCGACGGAGGCGTACACGAGGGCGAAGAGGCAGGTGAGGGCGGTGAGGACGAGCGTGAGGGAGCCGCTCCACTGCCGCCAGGAGGGGAGCCAGCGCCGGAGGCCTTGTCTGCCGTGGCGGGGGTAGTCGACGAGGCGGCGGCGTGGCTTGCGGGCTGCGGCTGCGCTGGCCTTCCGGGCGCGTGGGTTCCTGGGCTTGCGCGCCGGCTTCCCTTGAGTGTGTGTCCCCATGGTGGGGGAGAGGGCGGTGACGGGGGCGGCGGTTGGCCGGGGGCGTATTAGGGGGTCGTAACAGAGGGCCCCCTCGGAGCAAGCTCGACTCCGAGAGGGCTTCGTACTCTGGTCCTGCTGGGTCCCTGCTGGGTCCCTGCTGGGTCCTGCTGGGTCCCTGGTCTGGTCCTGGTCTTTTCCTGGTCTGTTCCTGTCCAGGGGGTGTTGCGTGTCAGTCCTGGTGGACGGTGTCGGTGCCGGGGCCGCCGGAGAGGGTGTCCGTGCCGGAGCCGCCGTACAGCTTGTCGTCGCCGCTGTTCCCGTAGACCGTGTCGTTGCCGCTGTTGCCGTACAGGATGTCGTTGCCCTTGCCGCCGTACATGAAGTCGTCGCCGGCGCCGCCGTAGATGGTGTCGTTGCCGTCTTCGCCGGACAGGTTCTGCCTCTCGGCGCCGCCCCGGATCACGTCGTCGCCCGCCCCGCCGTCGACGGAGCTGTCGTCGCCGTCCGAGTAGATGGTGTCGTTGCCGATGCCGCCCTGCGCGATGCTGCCGGCGGCGGCGTGGATCGTGTCCTTGCCGTCACCGCCGAGCACGACCCCGGTCTCCCCCACGGAGAGATTGTCGTCGCCCGCCCCTCCCAGGACGTTGTTGCCGTCGACGCCGCCGGTCTGGGTCGCGGTGTCCTTGCCGCCGCCCAGGTCCGCCGAGGCGAAGTAGTAGGTCTGGTCGGTGGCGTTGTCGTAGGCGAAGGTGTCGTCGCCGTCGCCGAGGACCAACTTCAAGGTGGCGTAAGGGTCCTGGCTCTCCAGGGTGGCGACCGTGCAGGAGACCTTGGTGCGGTCGGCGGCGTCGGGGTAGGAGCAGCCGTCTCCCGCGCTGACGGGAACGGCGTCATCGATCACGTAGGTGATCTTTTCGGACCCGGTGGATATCGACGCGGTGACGGCCGCCCTGTTGGTCTGGCCGGAGGCTGCGGTGTAGAGGATCGCGTGATCGGTAGGACTGAACGCGGCGGTGGCCGACGCGGTGGCGGCACCGGCGGTACCGGCCATGAGGAACGGAGCGGCAGCCCCGGCACCGAGAGCGAGCGTCACCGCCGCCGCAGTACGGAAAACCCGGCGGCTAATGAGTCGAGAGGGCATTGCATAACCTCCACGATGCGTATGTGGTCCTTGCAACTAGGTATGACTGCCGGGGTTCGGGGTTGGTTGTGGTCGGATTCAGAAGGGGGTGCGTCGGCGTACTTCCGGAATTCCTGGCAGCGGCGTCGCCAACACCTTCTGACCGGCGATGGGTTGACCGCTCATCCGCCGTTAGACAATTCCTCGTAAGGTGCTATTCGGCTGAAATTCATGAGGGCGGGCCGGGCAGTGGATTCCAGCGCCGTGCCGTAGTGGCGCGTTGCCCATGGCGACCGTCGTCGGTCCTCACGGACGGGTGTTGACGCCCGTGACGACCGTGACGGTCGTGGTACCCAATTAGCGCGTACGCGAAGGGAGTTCCGAGCCCGCGGCAGGCCCAAACGGCTACGGTGTGCCCTGCAGACCCGTGCGGAGCGACAGGATGACATCGGGGGGACGGGAATGGCTGACGGGAATGGCTGACGGGCCGCTGCTCGCGGAGCTGTACTTCGGGCGCGAGGACGCAGAACGGGACGTGACCGATGGGCTCCTGTTGCGCGGGGCATTCCTGCCCACAGCGGCGTACCGCGGTGCGGTGACCGGGCGGAAGATGCTGATCATCGGGCGCAAAGGGTCCGGGAAGAGCGCCATCTGTATGCAGTTGATGGCGGACGGCCCGCACCCTCACCGGAGGGTTCTCGTCACCCCCGACGAGACGGCGGGGGAGGAACTCCGCCGGTTCGAGCTGCAGGGGCTGCCGGGCGACTCGGCGAAGGCACTGATCTGGCGGTACGTATTCGCCGTGCACACAGCCCGCCACCTGATGGCGCACGCCAAGGACGAGCACGGCGGCAAGCCCGGCTCGATCAAGGCACTGGCCCGCTTTCTGAAGCAGAACGACGAACTGTCCGGACTGTCAGGGCAGTCCGGACAGTCCGCACTGTCCGGTGGGCAGCTGGGAGCTCGGCTGGCGCAAGGAGCGAGGGGCCTCCAGACGTCCCTCTCCCTGGAGGCGTTCGGAGTCAAGGCGGGCGTGGACCTGGCTCAGCCCGCATCGGAAGGGGCACGGGCTGTCCGGCAGTTGGATGTCGTCGAGCAGGGAGTGGCGAGGGCCCTCGCCGATCTGAGCTGCGACGGCACGCATGGACCGCTGCTGCTGATGGTCGATCAGCTGGAGCAGGTGTGGTCCGCGGAATCCGACAGCAACTCGATGGTGATCGGACTGCTGCTGGCGGCGAAACATGCCGCCGGCCTCTACGGGGGAGCCGTACGGCCGCTCCTGTTTCTGCGCTCCGACATCTACGACTCGCTGTCGTTCGGGGAGGGGGACAAGTTCCACGGTGACGAACTTCGCATCGTCTGGACGGAACAGTCCCTGCGGGACCTCGCCCTGGCTCGTGCGAGGGCATCCGTCGGCGAGGCACTGAGCGCGGAGGAGCTGTGGCAGGAGATCTTCCCGGAGACCGTGCGGGGCGAGGAGACCGCGAAGTACCTCTTCAGCCGTTGTCTGCCACGGCCCCGGGACGCCATCCAGTTTCTCAACCTGTGTCAGGAAAGGGCCTGGCTGTTGAACGGCCGGGACCGGATCACGGAGGAGGACGTCCTCCTGGCGAACCAGCAGTTCTCCGACTGGAAGCTCAACGACCTGGCCATGGAGTATCTGGTCGCGCATCCTTTCCTCAAGCGGCTCTTTCCGCTGTTCCAGAACACCGGATACGTGGTGACGCGGGCCGCTCTCGGTGCCCGTTTCGAGGCAGCGGCCGAGACGCTCCACCGGCTGTTCCCCGCGTACGTCGACGCGCTGACCCCCGCAGGGGTCATCGATGCCATGTACGGCGTGGGATTCCTCGGAGTGCGGCGGGGGAACGACGTGGTGTTCGCCGGCGGCGACGGCCTCCCGGTGCAGCCGCACGAGATGGAATTCCACGTCCACCCGTGCTTTCGCGAGGCGCTCGGGGCGACCAGCGCGATCGACCTGCGGCCTTACGAGCCGTTGTCGGCGGGCACCCGCATCGTCACGGGCAACATCAGCCCCGCGGCTTCGGGCACCACAGCGGTCACCCGTGACGTCCGACTGCTACGTGAACTCATCCGATCGTGTCACTCCATTCTGGACCAGGTCGGCCGAGCGACGGGGGTGACACACGAGGTCAGGAACGAGATCACCGAGCAGGTGGAACGTGTGCTGCGCGACGTCAACGGCATGGTCACGGCAGGACGGTTCGTCGACGTCGACGATCATCTCCTCACAGTCGCCCATTACTTCACCGGCCTTGCAGGGCAACTGCTGGACAGCGGCCTCGATGGCGCGGTCGGCGCGGGGCGCGCGGTGGGCGCCGAGGACGTCGCTCATCGCATCGAGGAAGTGGTCCGGGGCCTGCGCCGATTGGCGGGCGGCTCATATGGGAGTTCGGGCGACTCGGCGGGTACCTGAACCGCTCGGTCGCGACGGATACTGAAGCGGTTCCTGGACAGGCTGTCGCACCACGGCGGCCCGGTCCCGGTGATGGAGGGAATGGGTGCGGGGCGTACTGCTTGCCGAGCGGTTTCGTATCAGCGAGCGTCTTGGCTCGGGCGCGATGGGTGAGGTGTGGTCAGCCAAGGACGCGCGGATGCGGCGGGACGTGGCGGTCAAACTCGTCCAGGCGTTGCGTGTGGAAGAGGGTGATACACAAGCCAGATTCCAACGCGAAGTGCATCTGGCGGGGCGACTCTCCCACCAGAACATCGTCACGGTTCACGACCACGGTGAGGAACTGGTCGGCGGGCGCCGGACACTTTATGTCGTGATGGAACTCGTTCCGGGTGTCTCCCTCCGTCGGAAGCTCCAGGAGTCCGAGCGGCCCCCTTGGCCGACTGCCGTCGGGTGGGCCAGGCAGATCGCCCAGGCACTCCATGTCGCGCACAGCCGAGGTGTGATCCACCGGGACATCAAGCCTGCCAATGTCCTGCTCACCCCCGAAGGCACGATCAAGGTCCTCGACTTCGGGGTCGCCAAGTTCATCGGTGACACGCTGACCATCCATGAACTCACCGCCACTGGTGCCCTGATGGGCTCTCCGCCGTACATGTCTCCGGAACAGGCCGAGGGCGACCGGGAGGTGGGTCACCGCAGCGACCTCTACTCTCTGGGCTGCCTTCTCTACCACGCGGTGACCGGCGAGCCGCCCTTCACCGCCACCAGTCCACTGGCGGTTCTCCGGATGCAGGTGGACAAGACACCGGTGGCGCCGAGCGACCGGACCCCGGGCCTCCCTCGCTCACTGAGCGACCTCATCATGAGCCTGCTCGCCAAACGGCCGGAGGACCGCCCGGCGGACGCTGCCACCGTGTACGCCACCCTGAGCACGCTGCTGGTCGATCACGTGGTCACTCTGCCTGAGGAAAATCCTCTGGACGTAACCCAGTTGGGGCTTATCGATCCACTCGCCGGGCGAGTCCTGGAGAGGGCGTGGCAGATCTGGGTGTCGACGGAACGGCACAGCGCGTCCGTACGCGAGGAAGCCGACCGAAGCCGTGGCGAATCCGAGTATCTGCTGCACCGGGCACATGCCGAGGCCCAGAAGATCATCGCCGGGGCCGAGGCGGACCGGCCGCACCCCGAGGCCGGGCAACCGAGCGCCGACGCGGTCGCCCAGGGCGAGCGCATCCGTGGTGAGGCCAGGCGCGAGGCCGTCCAGCAGATCGAGGAGGCGGCCAAGTCCGCCGAGGAGCTGCTGGCGAAGGCCAAGGCGGACGCCGACGAGTTGCGCCAGGCCGCCACGACGGACAGCGAGAGGGTCCGTGAGGAGGCCATCGAGCGGGCGACGAGGCTGCGCACGCTGGCCGAGGAAACCCTGGACCGTTCCCGCGAGGATGCCGAGAGGGTCGCCGGCGAACGTAAGGAAGCCGCCGCGATCCGGGAGCGTGCCGTGGCGATGCGCGATCGCGTCGAGTCGGAGATCGAGGAACTGCATGAGCGGGCCCGCCGCGAGGCCGCCGATGCGATGAAGACGGCGGGCGAACGCTGCGACGCACTCGTCAAGGCCGCCGAAGAGCAGCTGGCGGAAGCGAGGGCGACTTCCCGGGACATCGTCTCGGAAGCCAGCTCCGAGGCTGGGAAGGTGCGTATCAGCGCCGTAAGGAAGGCCGAGGGGCTCCTGAAGGAAGCCGAACAGAAGAGGTCAGCGATGATCAGGGAGGCCGGGGAGGTCAAGGCGGAGGCGACCCGCGAGGCCGAGCGCACGCTCGAGGAGGGCAGGCGCGAGCTCGAGATCGTGCTGCGGAAGAGGGAGGATGTGAATGCCGAAGTCTCGCGGGTCCAGGACGTGTTGGAAGCGTTGGAGTCGTTCGAGAGCCCATCGTGGAAAAAAAATGACGGTGGAACGAGCGATGCGGGGATGTCGGCATAGCGCCGCTCCCGCTGACGGCATAGCGCCGCCTCCGCCCGCGTGACGGGGCAGACGCTGAGCCATCGCCACCTGGCTTGGGGAGAATCGCCACCTGGCTTTGGGAGAGGGGCCTGTCTCGGCATCTCGGCACCGGTGACGCCGTCCAGTTCCAGCCAGTAAACTGCGCGCGCTCAGAAGTGGCGCAGGAGGCGAGGGGGAACCGTGGCACACGGGGGATATCAGGGCTGGGGGCCGGGAAACGGCCAGCCACCGGGTGGCGGTGCCCCGGACCCGTACGGCCCGCCACCACCAAGTCCGTACCCACACCCCAACCCACATCTGAACCCACATCTGAACCCGAACCCTTACCCTCAGCCCCAACCCCAGCCGTACAGGCCTCAGCCGGTCCGACGGCAGCGCTACGGCTGCGCGCTCTTCCTCGTCTCGCCGGTCATCCCGGTGATCCGTTCCGCCCGCCGCCGCGCAGAGGCGATCTTCAACCAGCCTGGCGCAGGCCGTGTCGAGGACCGGCTCGTGACGCGGGTACAGCTGTGGCGAGCGATCCTCGGCGGGGTCGCGACCCTCCTCCTGATCTACGTCTACGGCGCGGACGAGGGCTGGAGCGGCGCCGCCAACGACGGCGTGGTGAAGGTGCTCATGGCCCCGCTGCTGCTCATCTTCACCGGCCCGCTGGTCGTCCTCGGCTTCATCCGCTACGCGCCCGCCGCACAGCGACGCGTGCTCCGCTCCCGACTGCGCGCGCCGCTCAAGGCCGTGGGCTGGTACGTCGGCATCCTGGTGGGCGTGGGCCTCGTACTGGCAGGCAGCGCGGTTCTCCTGAAGCAGAACTACGGCACGATGGTGAACGGCCTGGTGGCGCTCGCCCTGCTCATCGGCATCGTCTGGCTCCTGCCCTTCCTCTTCTTCGCCTCCGCCTACGCCGCCCGCTATGCCTTCAACACATCCCATGTGCACGCCGCGCTCCCGGCCGCGCTCACCGTCGTACTCGTCTGGGAGCTGACGCTCTTCAGCGTCGCGCTCGACGGCGGACTGCCGCACGGGCCCCCGGCCGCTCAGTGGTGCTCGGTCCTCGGCGGCCCGGTGTCGGTCACCGCGGTGGCCCTGTGGGAACTGCACCGGATGCGTACCCGCCATGGAGTCCGCATCCGCGCCTGAGCACGAGGTACCGCCGCGGGCGGCTTCGGCACCACCTAGGACAACGGGTCGCCGCGCACCGGCGTCAGGTCGCGTCAGGTCGCGGATCTGGCCACTGCGACCGCCCAGGCGATGTACAGGACGTTCACCACCAGCCGGGCCACCGCACCGGCCGGCCGGTCAAGGAGCCGGGGCCGGTCCGGCCGCGCGCGGCGCAGTGCGTCCACGTGGGACACCAGGTAACAGGTGATCAGGACGGCGGCGGCCCAGCTCCCGACTTGCCTGCTGCACGGAACAAGGACCAGCGAACCCACCACGACCTCCGCCGCCCCACTGACGGCCACGAGGAGCCGCCCCCGGCGGAGCCATGGGGGTATAAGCATGTGGAAGTAACCAGGCGCCAGGAAATGCATGACCCCCGTGACGACCAGGAACATTGCCAAGGCGACGGCAGCGATGGCGATAGCGATAGCGTGCATGGCACGATGATCCGTTCACCTCGTGCCTGGGCACTTGAACAAAACGATCGCCGCATCGTCTTCGCCTCCGGCCCCGAAGCGACGATGTTCGCCGAGTCCCACCCGCTCCGCGTCGCACAACACCGGCTGCCCGCGTGGAAAGCCGTGCTGCCGATCGGCGGCTGCGCCCAACTCCGCCAGCCGGGAAGGCCCATGGTGACGGCGCCCGGCCTGATCGTTCCGCCCCAGCTTGCCCACACCTGCGCGGTGACCTCGCCCTACACCGCCCTGTTCATCGACCCCTGGCTGCTGCCGTCCTGCCCAGGGTCGATACCGCTCGATGCAGGCGAGGTCCGCCGTTTGCTCGCCGCGCTCGGCACCACCGATGTCGACGGCCCCGGCACCGACGCGGACCTGGCCGCCGGATACGCCGAGCTGCGGACACTCGCCGGGTGCCCTGCCCCGCTCGATCCGAGAGTCGCCCACGCTGTAGACCTGTGCACGCGGCACGCCCCGGCCCCGCCCACCGAAGCCATTGCCTCCTCCTCCACCTCCTCCTCCACCTCCTCCATCCCCTCCTCCTCCATCCCCTCCTCCATCTCCACCATCGCCAACGAGATCGGCCTGTCGGCCCCTCGGCTGCGCGCCCTGGTCCGGCAGGACGTGGGCATCGCGCTCACTCGCTTGCGCCGATGGGGCCGGCTCCGCGCCGCGATCGCCGACCTGTCGAATTCGACTGCCGCCCTGGCCGCGGCCACCGCAGGCTTCGCCGACCAGGCCCATCTCACCCGCACTGCGCGGGACTTCATCGGGCGTACGCCCGCCTCCTTCAAGTGATCAGGTCAGGTCGGCAGCTGCTGGGCCGCGTGGTGGTCGTGCGTAGGGATGATCGTGACTCGGTCCTTGACGGCGTGCAGGCGGTGCAGCGTCAGAAAGGTCTCGTGCCGGTCATCGTCGGCCAACTCACCGGGGAATCCGGCCTTTTGCCGGATGAGGTCGATCTGGGCGGTGTGCCAGGCAGCGTCGCCTGCGAGCAGCACCCAGCCCGTTGCCGTGTGCGCCAGAACTCCGACGCTGCCAGGGGTGTGTCCTGCGAGGTCGACGAGTACGACGGAACCGTCGCCGAAGAGGTCGTGGCTGGCGGCGAACGTGAGGACCGGCGGGCCGTCCAGTTCGTACCGGACAATGCCCCGGCCGCGCAGGGCCTCGCGGACGCCACCCACGGGTGCGATCGAGCCTTGCATGACCCAGTCATGTTCGCGGCCGTGCAGATGTACCGGCAGTTCGGGAAGATCGAGGAGCCCGCACACATGGTCCCAATGAGTGTGCGTCGGCAGCGCGAAATCCAGACCACCGGAACCCGGCCGCTCACGCAGCGCGGTGACGGTGGCGACGGTGTCGGCCGGGGGACGCACCGCGACCCGTAGGAACGCCGGCAAGTCGGCAACCGCGCGACTGCCGACATCCAGGCAGACACTCGGGTCCACGATGAACGTCGCTTCCGGGTGGGTGATCACGAACGACAGCAGCGAATTCTCGATACGCCGCGGCTGCCGCAGCCCCTCCACGATCAGGGCGGTGGGCACGGAACGTGGCACCTGTCGCAGCGCGGACACGGTGACCGACACCGCCGTGTCCGGCAGCCCCGCGTCGGTCAAGCCGCGCAGAAACCGCTGGTCGGGGCGTCGGGGACGGACAAGACCCGTTGCCAGGCTTGCGACGGCGCCGCAACATGCGGCCAGCGTCGGTGATTTCACGGCGTCAGACACGGCTACGTCGTCCCTCTCGCGTTCGGGTGGTGCGTTCGATGGCCGGACGGTATAACTTCAGGTCGACCTGAAGTAAAGGAGCGCGATGTCCGCAGCGGAGTTGAAGATCGGCGATGCGGCCGCCCTGCTCGGGGTGGCCACCCATGTCCTCCGACACTGGGAGGACATCGGAGTGCTCACCCCACACCGGCTTCCCTCAGGGCATCGCGTCTACGACAGCCAGAGCATCGGCCAGGCCCACCTCATCCAGATCGGCCAGCGGGCCGGTCTCTCACTCGCCGAGATCGGTGAACTCGCCGCGGGAGAACGGTCCGACCGCATCGGCCTGGTCAACGCGAAGCGCACCCGGATCGCCGAACACATCGCGAACCTCGAACTGGCTGACCGCTTCCTGGCCCACCTGGTGCGCTGCGTACACCCGGTCATCTCCGACTGCCCGGAGTGCTCCGCCCTGGTGGAGCGGGGCGCGCGGTCAGCGATCGCCCAGTGATTGATTCAGCGTGAGGACGCGTGCATGCGGCACGGCCGTGGTGAACTCGCGCTTCTTCGCGTCTGTGGAGTCGTTGGGGGTTGCCGAAAGGACTCGAACCTGCGACACGCGCTTTAGGAGTTTTCCCTGATCAAGGCCGTGACCTGCGCAAACGTCGGCCGCGGCAGACCTGGCCCGGAAAACTCCCCTCTGTGGTTCTCACGTGTTCGCGGGGTTTCCCGGCCCCATGTGTGCTGGACGCGTTCTGCCAGGGCAACTTCCTGACGGGTTGTCAGTCAATTGTGGTTCGTGGTGGTGGCTGACCTCTTTGCCCCGAGTGGGCGCGACCCGCCTGCATCACAGGGATGGGGGCGGGGCGGTAAGTCCGGTGAGGGCTGCCGAGATCTGGTCGAGGCGGGTGTGGTCGAGGGAGTAGAGGACGTAGTAGCCGTCCCGGCGGGTGGTGGTCAGCCCTGCCTGAGTCAGCTCCTTGAGGTGGCGGGAGACCACCGAGGGGGACAGGCCGAGGAGAGTGGCCAGTTCCTGGGTACTGCGGTTCTGTGCGGCGAGGTGGGTGATGATCTGCAGGCGCGGGGCGGCGGCCAACGCGCGGAGTGCGGTGAGGAGGTCGGCCTGGCTGGTGGGGCGGGGTGCGGCGGCTGGCGTGAGGGGGAGTGCGGGGTAGGTGATGCGAAGAGGCCAGGGGGCGTCGCAGGTGACGCGTACGTGGGGCCAGACGTAGTGGCTGGCGGTGAGCGTGACGGGGCGGACGCGGGTGACGGTGATGTCGTGGTCGTGCGGGCGGTCCAGGCGCAGCGTGCGCTGGGCGGGGTCGATGCGGATCTGCGGGACCAGGGTGCGGAGCATGGGGAAGACGCCTTGGTGGGCGATGCGTTGGCCTGCCGCCGTGATCGCCTGGTACAGGGCGGGTTCGATGCGTTCCCATTCGTCGGCGAAGGCCACGTCCCAGTAGTCCTCCAGCGTGGTGAGCACGCCGTCCAGAGCCGGGAGCGGGTCGGTGAGGATGGCGCCGAGCCGCGTGGCCTGCTCGGGGTCCGACTGCCGAAGTTCGGTGAGGGCGGCGTCCCGGGTGGCGGCGTCCTCGACCAGCGCGGGCCCGTCGTAGCGGGTGGTGTCGACGAGGGTCTGGGCGAGCTCGGCGGCCAGCTGTTCGGGCGGCAGCGCCCGCACCGCCGTGATCTGTCCGGCGAAGTCCGCCTCCAGGTCGCCTGCCCCGCTCTCGAAGAAGGCTGGGATGTAGTCGGCGACGACGAAACTGTGCTCGCGGAGTTGGCGGCGTACCGCGGCGGGCAGGCGGCGGCAGCGCCGCACCCATGGCACGTGCAGGGCGTGATGTCCGGGGTCGGTGAGTACGTGCCAGGAGTGGGCCGCTTCGAGCAGCGGGGAGACGGAGAAGGCGAGGTCTTCCTCGGCGCTGTCGCCGAAGCGCATCGTGATCACGATTGCAGGATTTCACAATCAGTTGATCAGATCTCGCCGGGTCCTTCAGGCTCACGAGCAGACCCCTCCGCCACCGAACCTTGGGCAGCCCGATGGACATCGATCGTCAAGACCTCTCGCCTGACGAAGGCGGCGGGTTCCGTACGAGCACGGGCGAGGCTGCTTGGCGGTCCGTGCTCGACGCGGACGGGGGCGCGTATACGGTCCACGAGCACGCGCCCGCACACAGCGTCGCCGAGCGTCAGGCGCTGCCTTTCCCCTGGTCGCAGGCGGTCAAGACGCTTGCCTTCACCACCGCGGACACCCCGCTTCTGCTCGTGGCTCTGCGCGCGGAGGACCGTATCGACTTCGCGCGCCTCGCGGCCGCCGTTGGCGCCAGCCGTTCGCAGCTGCGCGCCACCGATGCCGAGGCGCTCGGCGCGGAGGGACTGGTTCCCGGGGGCATCCCGCCAGTCAGCCACCGGCCCGGTGTGCCGTGCTGGATCGACACTGCGGTCATCGAGGTGGGGCAGCCGGTCTTCTGCGGTGCTGGATCCGCTGACCGCACCCTCCAAGTAGAGCCGGCTGTGCTCGCCAGGCTCCCGCGTGCGCACGTGACCCAGCTGCGCCGATAACGCCCGACACCCTCTTGGGCGCGGGCGGGCGGAAGCTGTCCGCCCGCTCCCCTTGCCCTCGCGCGGACGCCGTACGGCATTCACCGCGTAGCCCTCATCCCATCCTCTGGAAAGGCGCCACCCGCTCATGGTGTCCACGTCGAACCTTGTGGCGTTCGCGGCGATGTGTTTCGTGGTGATCGCGGTCCCTGGGCCGAGCGTCCTGTTCGTCATCGGCCGCGCCCTCGCGCACGGCCGCCGCACCGCGCTCGCCACGGTGCTGGGCAACCTGCTCGGCTGCTACGCCTTGGTCGTCATCGTGGCCCTCGGCCTGGGCTCTGTGGTCCAGAGCGCACCCCAGGTGCTCACCGTGGTGAAACTCGTCGGCGCCGCCTACCTCGTCTATCTCGGCGTCCAGGCGATCCGGCATCGCGACCAGCTGCGCGCGGACATTACGGACCGGGAGAGCGGGAAGCGGAGTGATCTACGGACCGTCGTGGACGGGCTGCTGGTCGGCGTCACCAACCCCAAGGGCCTGGTCTTCTTCGCGGCGGTGCTGCCGCAGTTCGTGAACGACGACGCGGGTGGCGTCCCGCTTCAGATGATGATTCTGGGTCTGGTCCCCGCAGCCGTCGGACTGCTCTGCGACACCGTGTGGGGCCTGGGCGCCTCGGCCGCCCGTGCATGGTTCGCCGGATCGGACCGCCGCCTTTCGATGATCGGCCTCGGCGTCACCGTCGCCGCCACCCGCCACTGACCGGCCTACGGGCGCCCCTAGTCCGCCGCTGCGGGGAACAAGCGCTGCACGGCCGCCACGATCGCCGCTCGGCGTGCGGCCAGGAAGGACGCGCGCTCCTTCTCGTCGGAGGCATCAGGTCGCTCTTTTGCCGAGGGCTGCCCTCGCGTGTGCTCAACGTGCGGACGCGAGGGCGGCCTTTTGGTGCGGGTCAGCGAAGAGCGTCGGAGATGCGCTGCCGGAGCTGGGGGTCGGCGACCTCGGTGATGTCGCGCCAGGCGGCGTCGGAGACCTCTTCGGTCTGGAGCTTGCCGATGACGGCGGTGGTGCGGAAGAGGAAGCGGAAGTCGAAGTGCTGGTGGGCGGGTTCGTTCTTGGCGGAGTTGGCGTCGATGGGGTGCACGTCGATGTGGAGCGGTGTCTCGCCGTGCGGAGTGACGAGATGGGGCTGGATGCCGGTCTCCTCTGCGAGTTCGCGCCCGGCGGCCTGCAGGAGGGTGCCGTCGGCGGGTTCCAGATGGCCACCCGGCAGGAGCCACTTTCCGGTGGCGAGGTGGTGGATGTGCAGGACGCGGTGGTCGGCGTCGACGAGGATCGCCCCGGCGGTGGTGTGGCCGGGCAGGGTCGCGCGATGGGTGAGGTCGTCCCCGTCGTCGAGGAGGCCGCGTACGACGTCGAGGGCGCTTTTGTCGTCGGGGTGCTGGTCGAGGTAGGCGGTCAGGGTGGTGCGGATGTGGTCTGCCGTGATGGCCATGGTGATCACCTGTTGAAGTAAGAGAGCCAGGTCGCCGCGATGGCTTCGCGGTCGGGTGCGGGGACCTCATGGATGCCGGGGGCGAGGTCGCCGCAGGTGAGCATCCTGATCGCGGCGAGGATCTCGGCCTGGACCAGGAAGATGAAGGGTCCAACGCTGGCGCCGTGGAGGAAGTTGACGGCATTGCCACCGTTCGCCAGATAGAAGTAGTGGCCGGTGGTCTGGTACCGGGTGACGTGCTCGCCGACCTGCGTACGGGTGTAGACGTCGGGGAGCCCGGCGAGGTCGAGTTCGTCCTCGCTGGAGGTGACGGTGGCGACGTAGGCGCCGTTGCGGAGGTGGCTGAAGTCCTCGCCACGCAGGGAGACGGCACCGGTGGCGCAGAGGACCAGACCAGCGCCGGTCAGGGCGGCTTCGCGGTCGCGGGCGACGGTGAAGCCCTGGGAGAGAGCCTGGGTACGGCGCACGGGGTCGATGTCGAAGACGGTGACCTGGACCCCCTTGGCGTGCAGAAGGCGGGCGATGGAGCTGCCGAGCTTGCCGAAGCCGATCACGAGGGCGGGGCGGCCGTGGAGGATGTCGCCGCGGTCGCGCATGACGGCCTCGGCGGAGAAGACCACGGACTGGCCGACCAGGCCCCTCTTAATTCCTATTGGCCTCGGGGTCCTTCAGCGGTGAGCGGGCGACCGAGATGACGGGGCAGGGCAGTTTGTCGAGGTTCTCGTAGCGGCGGTGGCCGTTCTCGGTGTCCTCGACGACTCCCGCGAGGCGGCCGGTGAAGCGGCCGTGTACATCGGCGAGCGTGGGTGCGAAGTAGCCGCCTACGTCCAGCAGGCTCACCGTCTCGCCCGCGGCCCGGGATTCGAGGTAGTCCAGGGCGCAGTCGGCGCCGGTGAACTGCTCGCGGGAGAGTGTGTCGACGGGATGGGTCTGCTCGACCTCGCGGCGGGCGGCGGCGTTGACGGACTTCGGCTTGGGCAGCACCGCGGTGAGCCGGGTCATCGTGGCGACCGCGCGGACGAACGCGGGGCGCTCGGCCAGCAGGTGCGTGATCAGGAACGACGCGGTGTGCTCAGCAGGGGTGAACTGGGCCGCGATCCGGGCGAAGTAGGCGTCCAGGCGAGCGCGTTCGAAGGTCTCCATGGCAGTTCCCTCTCATCCATCCGCCCATCCGGAGCGGGTCCGTACGGGGAAGTTGCAGCAGGTCAGCGAATACGGGCGCGGCCGAACAGCAGCCGATCGGCGACCAGGGCCGTGTCCAGGAAAGCGTCGACCGGGCGGCGTCGGCCGACTGCGGCAGCGGATCAAGGCCGAGGAGGAGAACGGCCTCACCGGTGCGGGCGACCAGTTCCGTCCAGTCGGGGCGGGTCGGCAGCCGTAACCGGCGGGAGGCGCCCGGAAAGTGCAGCAGCACCTGGCCGACGACGATCTGCAGACACCGGCCGGCATCCGGGATCGGGTCCCTGGCCTCTCCCAGCCCGCCGAGGCTGTCGGCGAGACGCCGCATGCGGGTCGCGGTCATGTCGACCGTGCCGGGGACGACGAAGGCCGGGCTGTGGGTGATCAGGATGTGGGCGATCTCGCGGCCGTCCGGTCCGGAGCCGGGCCAGGTCCAGGCGGCGAGCGAGACCAGCAGCCGGAGTTCGGGGCTGGATGAGGTGAGGACGGCGCTCATGCTGCCGCCCCTCCCGTGCCCGCGGCCTTGAAGCAGGACCAGACGATCTTCCCGGCCGGGGCACGGTCCTCCATTCCCCACCCGTCGGAGAGCGCGGCCACCAGCGTGAGGCCCCGTCCTGAGAGATCCGTTGCGGCCGGCTCACGCACGACAGGCTGCTGGCGACGGCTGTCGTGCACTTCCAGGCGTACGACGTCGTCGTCGGAGTCGAGTCGGACGAGGAAGCCGTGTCCCGGAGCGGCGCCGTGGACGATGGCATTCGTGGCGAGCTCGGACACACACAGTCGAATGTCCTCGGCACGGGCCCGCAGACCCCAGCCGTCCAGCGCCTGGACGGCGAACTCCCTTGCCTTGCCGACTGATTCGGGTCGGGCGTCGAAGAACTGTTGGATCGACTCGGACATCGCATGCCTCATGACTCGGCGCCCAGGACACGGACGGGACCCGGGCGGCGGCGGAGAGCGGGCTCGCAACGGGAAGCGGACGGACGCGTGGTGCGGGGTCGCCGAGCCAGCAGCAGACGGGCTCCGGCCCCCTCGATGTGGCGTGCGCGTTTGGCGGCTATGGGCTTTGGCCCCAGGTGGGAGAGGGCCGGGGCGACGACGCCGTAGACGTCCGGAAGGACCAGCACGTCCAGCAGCCCCGTGAACGCGACACTGTCGATATCGGTCGTCATGCACCGGTCCGTGAAGACGCCGGAGAGCTGCAGTTCATGGGAACGGCAGTACTCCACCAGCGATCCGCGCAGTGCCGTCTGCCGGGCGACTGAAACCCGCACCAGCCGCAGAAAGCCGTACACGACAGGGCCGTTGACCGGGCGATGCTCCGTGAGGGGTTCCATGCTTGCGACCGTCCAAGAGGCTCGACGAAGTGGTGACCTCTTGAGCGTGGCCGCTGCTCAACTCGCAGGGAATCACCGGCTGTTCCACTTGCGCTCTACTTCCGCCCCACCGGCAGCACGCTTCTGCTTCCATGGCCGATGGAAGGGAGCGACGCGTGGCGACCGTGCACCACTGGACCGGCCGGGAAGCCAGAGCCTTGCGGCTGGCCCTGCGCATGAGCGTGCGGGCTTTCGCCCAGCGTCTCGGTCTCGCCGTCGCGACCGTCTCCAAGTGGGAAAAGCTCCTGTCCGCGACCGAGCCCCGGCCCGACACCCAGGCCATCCTCGATACCGCACTCGGCCGTGCGGACGCCTCCGTGCACCTGCGGTTCGAAACGCTCCTGTCGGAGATGGCCGGCCCCGCGCAGGTGGCGGCCGGACGCCGGGTGACGGCCTCCGGCCCCAGAGCCTGGGAGTACGAGTCGTGGACCGACGACCTGGACCGCACCGTCGTCGCCCTGTCCCGGCAGAACTTCACCTTCGCCGACAGCCTGTTGGGCAGATGGCTGAACCGCTTCAAGGCCGCCGAGCTCGACGACAAGGGCTTGTACCTCTACGCCCGCTCCACCGCGCTCCTCGGCGACCTCAAGCGCGACCAGGGTGCCGTGCTCGGACCGCTGTCCGCCTATCCCTCCTACGCGGGCGCTCGCTCGATCTTCGCCCAGCTCGACATTCCCCGCCGTGTCGCCCAGCTCGACCTGTCCCTCGCGGTCGTCGCGGAGATGTCCGGCAAACTGGAGACAGCCGCCCGCAACTACGAGACCCTCGCCGTCGACGACCGGCTCTCACGCCGCGACCGCGCAAGGGCCCGTCTGTGGGTGGGAACCGCGCTGAGCAAGGACGGCAACCACGCCTACGCGACCCGCGTCATGCAGGCCGCGACCCGCGAATTCGAAGACCTTACCGAACCCGACGACTGGTCGGTGGCCCACCAGAAGCTCGCCCTCGCCCGCCGCGGCATCGGCGACCTCACCCAGGCCCTGCACTTCATCGACATCGCCCGCAGCAGCGGGAGCGCCGACTCACCGATGCAACGCGTACGACTGGACACCGCTCACGGCCACATCCTGCTCTCCGACGACGCGACCCGGGATGATGGACTCCGCGTCCTCGACCAGGCCGCACAGACGGCCGCGCAGTACGGACTCGTGCACCAACTGCGCAGTATCGAGAGCGTCAAGGCCAGCAGCGAGGGGCCGACCGGGCCCCGGTAACGGTGACCAGGGAGACGAACGCGTGAGTGACAACCAGCAGGCCATCACCGAAGACCAGTGGCACCAGGCCACGTTGATCTGGGACTACCACCAGATGCACCACGATGCCCGGCCCGTCGACGTGGCGATCGGCCTGGGCAGTCACGATCTGGGCGTCGCCACCCGCACCGCCGAGCTGTACCACGCGAGCCTCTTCCCCGTCCTGGTCTTCACCGGCGGCAACAGCCCCACCACTGCCAGGGTCTTCCCGCGCGGCGAGGCGGTGCACTTCCGCGAGCATGCCATCGACCTCGGCGTCCCTGCCTCCGCGATCCTGCTGGAGCCGAACGCGGCGAACACCGGGCAGAACATCACGCTCTCCCGGGTGGTCCTTGCAGCCGCCGGCGTCACCCCGACCACGGTGCTGCTGATCTCCAAGCCCTATATGGAACGCCGGTCGTTCGCGACCGCCCGCAAGCTGTGGCCCGAGGTCGAGATCGTGTGCGCCTCGGAACCGCTGGAGTTCGACGACTACCTGAAGAGCATCGGCGACGAGAAGCTCGTGGTGGACATGCTCGTCGGCGACCTCCAGCGGGTGATCGAGTATCCGAAGCTCGGGTTCGCCATCGAGCAGGAGGTCCCGGAGGACGTGCATGCCGCGTACGAATCCCTCATCCGCGACGGCTTCACCAGCCGCCTCATCGCTTCCTGAACTCCCCGCCCCGGGTGGCCTGTGCGCCATCCACCAGCCCAACCTCCTGCCCAGGCTGACCACGCTGGCCAAGCTGTTCGCGGCGGACCACTGGATCGTCCTGGACGACGTCCAGTTCACCCGCCGCGACTACCAGCACCGTGCCCGCCTCGCCGCACTCGACGACGTCGACCGGTGCCGCTGGTTGACCATCCCCACTCACCGGCCGTCCGGTCGCCCCACGCTCGTCAGGGACACCGTTATCGTCGATCCGGCCGCCATCCGGCGCCGCACGGCGTCGATCCTGCGTCAGCAGTACGGGGCCAGCGCCCACTGGCCCGTCCTGGACCAGGCCCTCCGCCCAGTCTGGGACGCCTTCGACACGGGACGGACCGCAGCGGTCGCCACCGCCTCCACCCACGCGTTGCTCGACTTGCTCGGCTGGCAGGGCCAGATCCTCACCAGCAGCACCTTGCCCGCATGCACAGGCAGATCCGAACGGCTGGCCGATCTGGCCGCCACCACTCGCGCACGCGCGTATCTGTGCGGAACCGGCGGCATGACCTACCTCGACCCCGCCTCCTTCACCAAGCGGGGCGTGGACGTCGTCCCGTTCCTGTCGCCGACCACCGGGATGTGGGCATCGGGACGGCGGATCAGCGCCCTGTGGGCCATAGCATCCCGGGGCCCGGACGCTGTGGCAGCACGGTTCCGGGCCCTTGCATTCGCCCATGACGCACTGGAGTTCGCGGCCTGACACCACCGAGGCAGTGATGTTTGCCCAATCCGTGCCGGACGGCATAGGCCCTGTATTTCTCGGTGCCCCCGGCAGGATTCGAACGTGCGACACTCGCTTTAGGAGCTCATGGTCAGTGGGTGTGCCGGGCTTCTTGGGGGCTTCGGGCTCCGGTCGAGGGTGCCTAAGTCTCTGGCTATGCAAGGTCGTTGATGTCCGCTGTGGATGTCAGGTCAAATGCACCGATGGAGCGGATAGAGGTAGAGCTGTTCACCGACGGTGGGAACGACGCGGTTGTACGCCTGCCTGGTCGCCGCTTCCCTGGCGTCGTGATCCAGGGGGACTCGCTCCATGCGCTGCAGACCGATGTAGCCGAGGTGGTCGAGCTGTGCGCTGGAGGGAACTTGGGCGAGGCGGTCCGGGCCGAGCCTGCACGGCGGGACGCTTGTCGCGTTCGTCATGCACGGGGCGTTCAAACCCGGCTAAGGGGTTACTAAGGGACTGCCTCATTCTGGGGACGGTTAGGGCGCTGACCTGGGGTTGTCGTGCGGGTCTGCCGTGCTGCGGCCGCGCTCACTTGCTGTGAGCAGGGCGATTTCCTCTCGCGGGGGGCGAGATGCGGACGGTGTTGGGCAGGCGCAAGCTGAGGGCATGAAGGCCGACGATCCAGCAGGGCCTCCGGGAGGTCCCCTGCGGCGAGAAGGGCTGGGAGACGCCCCCCCCTCCTCCACTCCGGCGGTGGAGGCTGAGCAGGGGCGTCCTGACGCACGTGACGGTTGCCGTGGCGGGGTTGGCAGTTGGAGCCGTGGCCGGATATGTCGTAGCCGACAACTCCGCAGACACTCCGGCGACGGGGACCGCCACAGCGACATCAACTGCTACAGGGGCCTCGCGGGACGGTCAGTCCGAAACCACCCAGCGCCCGCGTTCCGGTGAGGTGCCTGGTGACGGTACGCACATAGTCGGCAAGGACCTCGAGCCCGGCACATACCGGACGGACGGGCCTCAGGGAGGGCTCATCACGGACTGCTACTGGGCAAGATTGAGAAGTGCGTCCGGCGAACCGGGCGACATCATCGCTAATGAGAGCACCAGAGGGCGCACTACCGTCACCATCGAGCCTGGCGACAAGGCGTTCACGTCCAGCGGGTGCAAGACCTGGAAGAAGGTCGACTGAACTGGACCTTTGAGTGTGCGGCAGACGGATGCTCAGCTTCGGAAGCCAGCCCCGTTGATGTCAGATCTAGATGTCAAAGGCCACCTACCAAGATCGGTAGGTGGCCTTTTATCTTGTGCCCCCGGCAGGATTCGAACCTGCGACACCCGCTTTAGGAGAGCGGTGCTCTATCCCCTGAGCTACGAAGGCGGACCGGTACCGCCACGGATGGCGGTTTCAGACAGGGTAGCGGATCGGGGTGGGGCGGCGGTGCGGGGCCGGGAGTCGGGCGCGGGGATTATGGCTCAGCGCTTATGACTCAGGGCTCAGGACTCGGCGGCCGGCGGCACGTAGAAGTTCGTCGTGGCCGACGTCATCGCCGCGGCCGTCCCGGCAGGCGTGCCGTACGCTGCGTTCGCCCTTCCCCAGGCCTCGCTGCTGGCGGCCATGAACTTGCCCGCCTCCTCGGACTCGCTCCACGCCTGGGTCGCCTCGCGATCGAACGCTTCGCCTTCGGTGAGGTACATCCCCAGGCTGACGAGGCCCAGGTCCCAGCCGACACCGGCGGCGCCGGGACCGTAGGTGTCCCAGAACGTCGGGTCGTCGGCGATCGCTACGTGCTCCAGCTCGAAGAGGGTGCGCTCCTCGCCCTCGCCCTCTGGCGTCAGGCGCACCTCGACCTCGCTGAGATCGCCCTCCTTCGGCTCCCCGAAGGTCCAGCTGACCCGCAGCAGCCGGGGCGGCTCGCAGCGCAGTACCTCACCGCCCGCGTTGCCCTCCAGCTGGTAGTGACCGCCGAGCTTCATCTCGCCCGTGACAGGCAGGAACCAGCGGCCTAGGCACTCCGCGTCCGTGCACGCCTCCCAGACGTCGTGGACCGCGGCGTCGTAGGTGCGGCGCATGATGATGCTGCGGCCCTTGCCCTTGGGGGTCTCGGTGTCCCGCACCTTGCGGTGCATGGCATTGATCTGGTCGACGACGTCAGCCACCGGGGGTCTCCTCGTTGTCCTCGTTCTCTTCTCTGGCAGTGCGTGGGCCCGGCCGCCGGGCCCGCCTGCCCCTGGCGAGTTCCGTGCCGAGCGCGTCAAGGCGCTGCTCCCAGAAGCCGCGGAAGTGATCGAGCCAGGCGTCCACCTCGCGCAGCGGTGCCGCGTCGACGGTGTAGAGGCGGCGCGCACCCTCGGCGCGCACCGTAGTGAACCCGCTCTCGCGCAGGACCCGCAGATGCATGGACACGGCCGGCTGGGAGATCGCGAACTCCTCCCGGATCGCGGCGGTCACCGCCCCGGAGGTCTGCTCGCCCTCCGCCAGCAGTTCCAGGATGCGGCGCCGGACCGGATCGCTCAACACATCGAATGCGTGCACCGACATAGCATGTCAGCTCTGGCTTATATAAGCCAGAGCTGACACGCCCGGCCCAGCTTGTCCTTGGCCGCCGTGTCCAGGAGGAGGGTGTCCTGGTCGGGTGCGGGTGCGGGTGCGGGTGCGGGTGCGTGTGCGTGCTCGTAATCGTGCCGGGTTGCTCTCATGTGCCTCATCCGCCCTGGCGATAGTGGGGTGCGTCTGCGTTGCGCAGTGCAGTCGCCACCACCGGGCGGATTGGTTGCCGGAGCAGTCCTCAGTCCGCCCCCGCCCCGGTGTACGCGTGCAGGCGCAGGGCGAGCTGGATCTCCAGGGCGTGTTCCGGGGACTGCCAGTCGGGGCCGAGCAAGTGCCCTATCCGGTCCAGGCGTTGGACCACCGTGTTCACATGGACGTGGAGCGAGTCCTTCGCCTTGGACTGGCTCATTCCGCAGGCGAAGTAGGCCCGCAGGGTGTGGATGAGTTCGGTGCCGCGCTTCGTGTCGTAATCGAGTACGGGGCCCAGCGTGCGGCGTACGTAGGAGTCCAGGTTCGTGCCGTCGCTCGTGCCGTCGCTCGAGTCGTCGCCCAGGAGTACGCCGAGAAAGCCGAGGTCGGGCAGGTCCGCGCCCTGGCCGGTGTGGCCGAGCGCGCGCAGGGCGGACAGGCAGCGCAAGGCTTCGGCGTGGGCCTGGGCGAGGGCGGCGGGTCCGGTGGCCGGGCCCGCCGCGCCGACCGTGACCGGGGCGCCCGCGGCCTGGCCGAGCTCGGCGGCGAGTGCGCGGGCGCGCGAGCCGGTGTCGTCGGCCGGGAGGACCAGGACCACGTGGTCGTGGTGCAGGCCGGACAGGCCGTGGCGGGTGCGGGCGGCGCGGGCGGCCGATGAGAGCAGGAGCCGGCGCGATGCCGCCTCGCTGTGGGCGACGAACACCGAGTGGGGGTGCGCCAGATCGACGTCGAGGCGGCGGGCCCGCGCGGTGAGGCGGCCCGGGGTGCCGGAGAGGGAGAGCAGGTCGCCGAGGAGTTCGCCGCGTACGCGGTCCTCGGCCTCGGCCGCCGAGCGGCGCAGGAGGAGGAGCAGTGCGGTGACCACCCCCGCGCGTTCGAACAGGCGGCGATCGGCCTCGCCCAGGTCGGACCTGTCGGTGAGGGCGATGCTGCCGAGGAGTTCCGGGCCCGCGAGGACCGCGCAGACCCAGGTGCCGTCGAGGGGCACGGCCCGGCCGCTGCTGCGTGACGCGGCGACGGCCTTGGCCGGGGGTGTGCGGGGGGCGGCGTCCACGCGGGCGAGTTCGGTGCCGTCCGCGTCGTGGATGAGGGTGCCGCCGCGAAGGAGTGCGCCGATGGCGGTGGCGACCTCGGTGAAGTCGCCACCGCGCAGCACTAGATCGGTCAGGCGGTCGTGCGCGTCCTCGGCCCGGAGCATGGCCTCGCTGTGCGCGCGGATGGTCTGCGATGCCGCGTTCAGGTCGACGAGCGCGGCCCTCGTCTCCTCCATCCGGCGCGCGCTGTCGATGGCGATCGCCGCGTGGTCGGCGAGCGAGGAGAGCAGCGCGCCCTCGTCCGGGGTGAAGGCGCGGGCGGTGCGGTCGGCGGCGTACAGGACACCGATGACGTGCGTGCCCTGCCGCAGCGGTACGCCGAGGATGGCGTGCAGACCCTCCTCCAGTACGGCGCTGTCGATGGGCGTGGTGTGCTGGAAACGGGGGTCCACCTCGTAGTCCCCGGTGGCGTACGGACGGGCCGTCTGGGCGACGAGACCGCCGAGCCCCTCGCCCATGCCCAGGCGCAGATTCTGGAACGCGGCGGAGACCGAGCCGTCCGTGACGCGCATGTAAGTGTCGCCTGCGGCCGGGTCGTTGAGGGAGAGGTACGCGACGTCCGTACGCAGGAGCAGCTTGGCCCGGTGCACGATGGCGCGGAGCACCGCGTCCAGGTCACGCAGCGCCGCGAGGTCGCCCGCCGTGTCGAAGAGCGCGGTGAGCTCGGCCTCGCGGCGCTGGTGCTGGTTCAGGGTGCGGCGCACACGCAGCGCGGTCTGCGTGGCCTCGTCGACCGCGGTGAGCTCGGTGGAGGTCGCTCCGGCGGCGCGGGCAGCGGCGGCAGGACCGGCGAACTGTTCGGCGGGCGCGTCCTCGGCGAGCAGGTCGAGCAGCTCGCGCAGAGCGGCAGCGGTACACGCCTGCTCCCGGTGGGTGGCGTCTGCGGAGCTTGGCATCGGACGGGTCGCCTCCGGGAGCGGGTGCTCGTGCTGCTCGTACTGCTCGTGTGCTCATGCTGGTGGTGCGGTTCAGGAGGAGATTGTCGCCGAGGGGGTGGTGGTCGAGGAATCCTCGGGAGCGGAATCCTCGGGAGTCGAATGCCGCTCCTGGGCGAGCGAACGGCCCCGCGTCTCCTTCGCCACCAGGACGGTGAGCGTCGTGATCACCACCGTCACGCAGACGTACAGCGCCACCGGCGTCGCGGAGTCGTAGTCCTTGAGCAGCTCGACCGCGATGATCGGGGCGAGCGCACCGCCGATGATGGACGCGAGCTGCGAGCCCATCGAGGCTCCGGAGTAGCGGACCTTCGTATCGAACATCTCGGAGATGAAGGCGGCCTGCGGCCCGTACATCGCACCGTGGAAGAGCAGGCCGACCGTGACCGCGAGGGTGATCACGGTGAAGGACTCGCTGTCGAGGAGCGCGAAGAACGCGAACGCCCACGCCGCCATGCCGATCGACCCGATCAGGGTGACGGGCCTGCGGCCGATGCGGTCGGAGAGCGCGCCCCACAGCGGGATCGTCACGAAGTGCACGGCGGAGCCGATGAGTACGGCGTTCAGGGCGGTGCTCTTGGGCAGTTCTAGGTGCACGGTGACGTAGACGAGGACGAAGGCCGTGAGGATGTAGTACGAGACGTTCTCGCCGAGCCGGGTGCCGATGGCGGTGAGGACACCGCGCCAGTTGTGCCGGAAGACCTCGATGACCGGGGCGTCCTGCTTGGTGGTTTCCCCCTTGGTGGTTTCCCTCGAAGCCTCGGCTGCCTGCGCGCGAGCCTGCGCCTCCAGGAACAGCGGCGACTCCGAGACCGAGATCCGTATCCACAGGCCGATGATCACGAGCACCCCGGAGAGCAGGAACGGGATGCGCCAGCCCCAGGCGAGGAACGCCTCGTCGGACTGGACGGCGGCGAGGAGCGCGAGGACGCCGGTGGCCAGGAGGTTGCCGCCGGGAGCGCCGGCCTGCGGCCAGGAGGCCCAGAAGCCGCGGTTCTTGTCGTCACCGTGCTCGGAGACGATCAGGACGGCGCCGCCCCACTCGCCGCCGAGCGCGAAGCCCTGGATCAGGCGGAGGACCGTGAGCAGGATCGGGGCGCCGACGCCGAGGGTGGCGTGGGTGGGCAGCAGGCCCATCGCGAAGGTGGCGCCGCCCATCATCATCAGGCTGAGCACAAGGAGCTTCTTGCGGCCGATCTTGTCGCCGAAGTGGCCGAACACGACGCCGCCGATGGGTCGGGCGGCGAAGCCGACGGCGTAGGTGAGGAAGGAGAGGAGGGTGCCGACCAGGGGGTCGCTGTCGGGGAAGAAGAGGGTGTTGAAGACCAGGGCGGCGGCGGACCCGTAGAGGAAGAAGTCGTACCACTCGACGGTGGTGCCGATGAGGCTCGCGCTGATGATGCGGGCGATGCCCGGCTTGGCGGGGGCCTTGCCCGGGGGACGTGGGGTCGGTGGGGTCGCGGCTGCCATGGCGTGATCCGTTTCTCGATGGGGACGTGGTGTGGAGCGGGCGGGATGCGGGGTGGGTTCAAGCGGGCGGAACGCGGGGGTCAGCTGGCGGTCCAGCCGCCGTCCAGGGGGAGCGAGGCGCCGGTCACGAAGCCGCTGTGCGGGCCGCAGAGCCAGAGCGCGGCGGCGGCGATCTCCTCGGGCTCGATCAGGCGCTTGGCCGCGGAACGCCGTAGCAGTACGTCGGTGAGGACCTGCTCGGGGGCGATTCCATGGGCAGCGGCCTGCGCGCTGATCTGGTCCTCGACGAGGGGGGTGCGGGTGTAGCCGGGGCTGAGGCAGTTGCTGGTGACGCCGTGCGGGGCGCCCTCCAGGGCGGTGACCTTGCTCAGGCCCTCCAGGGCGTGCTTGGCCGCGACGTAGGCGGACTTGAAGGGGCTGGCCCGCAGGCCGTGCACGCTGGAGATGTTCACGACGCGGCCCCAGCCGTTGGCGTACATGTGCGGCAGGGTCCTGCGCAGGAGGAGGAACGGGGCGGTGACCATGACCCGCTGGAGCAGGTCGAAGCGCTCCGGGGGGAACTCCTCGATGGCGGCGACGTGTTGGAGCCCGGCGCTGTTGACGAGGACGTCGGCGCGGGTGGGCAGGGATTCGAGCGCGGCGGGGTCGGCGAGGTCCACGGCGTGAGGTTCGCCGCCGACCGCCGTGGCGACCGCCTTGGCCGACTCGGCGTCCAGGTCGACGACATGGACGAAGGCACCGGCGGCGGCGAGCGCCACGGCACAGGCACGCCCGATGCCGCTGCCGCCTCCGGTGACCATGGCGGTACGTCCGGTCAGGTCGGTGCCTGTCCCGGCTGTCCCGGCTGTCCCGGCGGGGCGGCTTCCGTTCACGCTGCTCGTCATGGCCGGAAACGTAAGGGCGCCGCGCGCGGCGTTCCCATGTGTGGGACGCACATAACGGGCGGCGGCTTTATGTGCGCGTGGTCAGCCTCTCCCCCATGAGCACCCTGGGGGAGGGGCTAGGGGGCTGGCGACTCTGGAAGGGCTACGCGGGCTTCGTGCGGGCGAAGCGGTCCGTGCTGCCGTCCGACCAGGTGCAGGCGAGCTTCTGGGCGGTGCCGCTTCCGGTGGCCACGGCCTTTCCCGTGGCGGTCATGTCGCCGTCACCGCAGTTGAGGCTCATGGCCATGGTGGCGCTGATGCTCCCGGAGCAGGACTTCTCGCCCGCCTTCATGGTGACGGAAGTCCCGTTGACGGTCAGCACCAGAACCTCGTCGGCGGAGCCACGGGCAATGTGGTACCAGGTGCCCTGAACACCACTGTTGCCGCTGGGCGTCCGCGGGGAGGGAGGCTGGGCGGCCGCGCTTGTCCGGGCGGGGGAGGGGTTCGCCTTGGTCGGGCGCGGGGTGGAGGTGGGGGGCTTCGTGGTGGCGGCGCGTGTCTTGCCTGCGCTGGCCGTGATCGTCGACTTGGGCGAGGAAGTGGACGGCTTCGCGCTCTCCGAGCCACCGGGCTCGGACGTGCCTGCCGCCTTCGCGTCGCCACCCTTGTCACCGGCGCTGTCGCTGCCGCAGCCGCTCAGGGTGAGGGCGAGTACGGCGACGGCAGTGGCCGCCACGGAAATGGTAGTTCTGCGCACGGGAGTTGATTTCCTGTCGGCCTGGATTTGCATTGCGGGGAAGGTGGGAATTCATGTTCGGTACGTCCACGAACGCGACCGAGCGTGTCACACGAAGCAAACGGGATTCCAGGCCAACTGGATATGTTCCGCAGATTAGTTCGGCTTCACCAGAGGTTTGTAATCGCTGATCTGCGTGCGGATCAGCGAGGCGTGGCAGCGCACTTCCTCCGGCGTGGCAGAGGCCTCCGGGCAAGGCCTCCGGGTGGCCCGGGGGCGGTAGGAGGCGCATTCCATCGACTTGACGTACTCGTAGGCCGGGAATTGCCCTCGGGTAAAGCGTCCACCTCTCAGGTCCACGCCGGGTACGGCGCCCCCCCGTACCTATGCCGCTACTCCACGAGGCTACGCGGCAATCACCGACGTGAACTCGGCAGGCGGAGTCCCCGCTCCCCGCTCCCGGCACCCCGGCCGCCACCGCCGCCGTGACCCACGTCACGCCCGGCACCCCGCAAGCTGTGCTACCTTGCGAACAGCACGTGTGTACGCCGCCTTCTGCGGCGCCGGTGCCGATCTTCTTTCTTCCGCCTCGCTGAGGCTCACGTAGCTCCGAAGCTTCGAACTTCTTCCGTAGTTCTCCGAAGCCCCTTGCTGCAGTTCATTTCTCCGCCCGTAGTACGGGACGTGATCACACCGTTCCGCCGGGCCCGTCATTCGCATGTTCGCGTGTTCGCGAAAGGACCCCATCATGAGTACCGCAACCATCACCCGAAACAAGTCCACCACCACAGCCACCCCCGTCGTCGCCGCCTCCGGCATCCTCGACGTGGGGCACAACTCCAACGGCCATCTCCGTACCGGCGATTGCCTTCCCACCCCCAACGACGTGCAGGTCCCCGCCGCCCTCATCCGTCAACTCGGCCTTCGGGCCGGCGACATGGTGCAGGGCAGCTGCGGCAAGGCCCGCACCCTCACCGGAGTCGAGCGGGTCAACGGGCACTCCGCCGAAGCCCTGCGCAGGCGGGCGCGGTTCGGGGAGCTCACCCCGCTGCACCCCCGCGAGCGGCTCCGTCTCGAAACGCAGGGCGTCGGCGGCGGCAGCCTCGGTGGCGGCAGCGTCGCGACCCGGCTCATCGACCTCGTCGCCCCCGTCGGCAAGGGCCAGCGCGGCCTCATCGTCGCGCCGCCCCGCACCGGCAAGACCGTACTGCTCCAGCAGATCGCCGCAGCGGTCAGCGCGAATCATCCCGAGGCGCACCTCATGGTCGTACTCCTCGACGAACGGCCCGAAGAAGTCACGGACATGAAGCGTTCCGTACGAGGTGAAGTGCTCGCCTCGACCTTCGACCGGCCCGCCAAGGAGCACATCGCCCTGGCCGAACTGGCCGTCGAGCGCGCCAAGCGGCTCACCGAGGAGGGCAGGGACGTCGTCATGCTCTTCGACTCCCTCACGCGCCTCTGCCGCGCCTACAACAACGCCGCGTCCAGCGGTGGCCGCACCCTCTCCGGAGGTGTCGACGCCGCCGCCATCCAGGGCCCGAAGCGGCTCTTCGGTGCCGCGCGGCTCGCGGAGGAGGGCGGGTCGCTGACCATGCTCGCCACCGTGCTCGTGGAGACCGGGTCGCGCGCCGACGACTACTACTTCGAAGAGCTCAAGGGCACCGGCAACATGGAGCTCCGCCTCGACCGCGGCATGGCCGAGCGCCGGGTGTTCCCTGCCGTCGACGTCACCCCGTCCGGCACGCGCCGTGACGAACTGCTCGTCCCCGCCGATGAGTTGACCGCCGTACGCGGGCTGCGGCGCGCCCTGCACGGCAGGGACGCGCAGAGCAATCTGGAGGCGATCATCGAACGCCTGCGCAAGACCCCGGACAACGCCGCCTTCCTGCGCCAGGTGCAGCAGACCGTGCCGGGCGCAGGCTCCGGCGCTGGCTCCGGTTCCGGTTCCGGTTCCGCCAAGGTCAACGGCGGCTGAGGCGTGGCCTTACGGGCGAGTGACGTTCACTCTGTACCGCCCCTCCGCGTCGATGCCCGCCACCGTGATGCGCACGCCCGCCTTCTTGTCCGTGAACGTCTGGCCGGGCTCGTAGGGCGCGTCGGAGAGTTCCGCGTGGACGTTCGGCCGGCGTGTGCAGCCGCCGCTGTCCTTCGTGGAGTCGGCGACGGTGACCGGGCCGCGGCCCGTGTCGACCTCGGCGTCCACGCGGTAGATGAGTACGCCGGGCTTGCAGACCGCCTCGTCGTTGCCGCCGCGGGTGCGGACCTCGACGGCGTACCCCGTCTTCGCGTCGAGCGGGACGAAGGCCAGTTTGGTGCCGCCGGGCCCGGCGAGCGGGCTCAGCGTGTGCTCGGTCGTGCCGGAGTTCGACGCGCAGCTGACCTGGTCGTCGCCGAGCCAGCCCAGCTTCCACTTGTGCCAGGCGAGCAGGTCGTTATTGGCGCCCCAGTCCTCGCTCATGATGTCCCAGTGGCCGACCGCGCCGCCGCCCTCCTGTGTGTAGAGGTCGGGCAGGCCGAAGACATGGCCGTTCTCGTGCGGGAGTACGCGATAGCCGTTCTCGCGGTAGCTGCCGGAGCCGTCGTCCTGGCGGCTGTAGACGAACGACGCGTTGGAGACGGGGACGCCGTCCGCGACGGGGGCCTCGGTGTTGCCCGCGAAGGTCACCGAGAGGACCGTGTCGAGCGCGGAAGGGCCCGCGTTCGGCGTGATGAGGATGTTCACCAGGTCGTACTCCCGGAAGTCCACGTCCGGGTCGGCCGCCGCCACGATGTCCTTGACCAGCTCGCGGTAGCCGGGATCGAAGGGGGCGCCCCGCTCTATCCCGTACTCCTTGAAGCTCTTCGGCATCCGCAGCCAGTCGGGGATCGGGGACTCGGGGCGGTAGTCGAGACGCCCGTAGGAGCTGGTGCGGAACCAGTCCGATGTCTGCGGGAAGAACTCCGAGAGACGGTCGAGCGCGCTGCCGTCGCCCGGCGCGTCGGAGAAGTCGATCATGAGGTTCAGGGCCCGGACGGTGCCGGTGGACCGGGAGTATCCGGCCGACGTGGGCACGCCCTCCGACATCTGGACGCCCATCGCGCCGCTGATCATGCATGGGCCGAGCGTCGTCGCACGGGCCAGGGACACGGGGCCCGCCGCCGTGGGGGACTTCTCCATCAGGCGGCCGGTGCTCGCCGATGTCGTGACCGTGAGGGCGAGAGCCGCGCACACGGCGAGTGCCGCGCCACGACGGGCTCCGCGTATCCGCCTCCAGGTCGGCTGCTCCATGCGTGGCCCTCCCTTCGCGGCAGCCGCCGGTCCTGGCTGCACCCTGTTCGATCACCCTCTGTCGGGGGCGGCGAGGGCGCTCGCTGGGTGCGACCGATCGTGGGTTTCTCGCTCGCGGAGGGGAGCGGTGTCCGCGGAGGGGAGCGGTGTCAGGGAGGCGTCAGGAGGCGCCGTCAGAAAGTGCCGGAGTGGGTGTGGCCCAGGTCACAGGAAGAAATGTGGGTGGCGGGAAATATCCGGGGACTGTCTCCCCGTTTAGACCTACGTTCGAGTGAAACGGGGAGTGATTCCCCGCATCGCCAGTCCTTGTACCGCTCAGTGCCTTGCATCGCTCAGTCGTTGCATCGCCCATCCCTTGAGGAGTGCCGCCGTGGAAACCGCCACCGCCACCGCTGCGCAGCGCCGCGTGACCCGCCCGCGGGCCGACGCCCTGCGCAACCGGGAGCGGATCGTCGCCGCCGCACGCGAGATGTTCGTCGAGTTCGGCCCCGATGTGCCGCTCGACGAGGTCGCGCGCCGCGCGGGCGTCGGCAACGCCACGGTCTACCGGCACTTCGCCGACCGTTCCGAACTGGTCCACCAGGTCGTCCTGTTGGTCACCGACCGCGTCTCGGCACACGCCGAGGAGGCGATCGCGGCGGCCGACGCCGACAAGAGCGCCGCGTTCGACGCCCTGCGCCGGTTCGTGCACGCATCCGCCGACGAGCGCATCGGTGCCCTGTGTCCGATGCTCCAGACGGCCTTCGACCCCGATCATCCGGATCTGGTCGATGCCCGTGAGCGGCTCGAAGCCGTGACCGACGGGCTCATGCAACGGGCGCGCGCGGCCGGGCAGCTGCGCACCGACATCGCCGTCGGAGACCTGATGGTCGCCCTCTCCCAGCTCACCAGGCCGCTGCCCGGCACCGCGTGCCTGAACATGGACCGCTTCGTCCACCGTCATCTGCAGCTGTTCCTCGACGGCCTGATGGCGCCGGCCCGCTCCGAGCTGCCCGGTGAGGCGGCGACCTTGGAGGACCTCCGGGAGTCCTGAGTCCCGCCCGACCTCGCTTCACGTCATTTCACTTCACGCCATTTCACTTCGCAGCACGCAGCACGCAGCACGCAGCACGTGTCCTTTTCGTCGTTTATTCACCACTCGTATCGCTAGGTGGCTACTCCCATGTCAGAAACAGATCCCAGGCGCTGGAAAGCGCTGATCTTCATCGCGCTCGCGCAGCTCATGGTCGTGCTCGACGCGACCATCGTGAACATCGCGCTGCCCTCCGCCCAGCAGGACCTGGGCATCTCGGACGGCAACCGCCAGTGGGTCATCACGGCCTACGCCCTGGCCTTCGGTGGCCTGCTGCTCTTCGGTGGCCGCATAGCCGACCTGTGGGGGCGCAAGCGCGCCTTCCTCGTCGGTCTGGTCGGCTTCGCCGTCGCCTCCGTGCTCGGTGGCGCGGCCAACGGCGAGGCCATGATGCTCGGCGCCCGCGCCCTGCAAGGCGTGTTCGGTGCGCTGCTCGCGCCGGCCGCGCTGTCGCTGCTCGCGGTGATGTTCACCGACGGCAAGGAGCGCGCCAAGGCGTTCGGCATCTACGGTGCGATCGCCGGTGGCGGTGGCGCCGTGGGCTTCATTCTCGGCGGTCTGCTCACCGAGTACATGGACTGGCGCTGGACGTTCTTCGTCAACGTCCCCTTCGCGATCGTCGCCGCCGCGGGCGCGTACTTCGTGATCCGCGAGCCGGCCGAGGGCCGCAACCGCTCCCCGCTCGACATCCCCGGTGTGCTCCTGTCCACCCTGGGCCTGGTCGCCCTGGTCTACGGCTTCACCCGCGCCGAGTCCGCCGGCTGGTCGGACGCGCTGACGATCGGCATGTTCGTCGGCTCGGCGGTGCTGCTCGGGGCCTTCCTGGTCACCGAGTCCAAGGTCAAGGCGCCGCTGCTGCCGCTGCGCGTCCTGACCGAGCGCAACCGTGGCGGTGTCTACCTGTCCCTGGGGCTCGCCGTCATCGCGATGTTCGGCACGTTCCTGTTCCTCACCTACTACCTGCAGATCGTGCAGGGCTTCTCGCCGGTGAAGACCGGCTTCGCGTTCCTGCCGATGATCGTCGGCATGATCACGGGCTCCACGCAGATCGGCGCCCGCCTGATGACGCGCGTCGCGCCGCGCCTGCTGATGGGTCCCGGCTTCCTGGTCGCCGCGGTCGGCATGTTGCTCCTGACCCAGATGGAGATCGGCTCCTCGTACGCGGCGCTGGTCCTGCCGGCGCTGCTGCTGCTCGGCCTCGGCATGGGTACGGCGTTCATGCCCGCCATGTCGCTCGCCACGCACGGTGTCGAGCCGCGTGACGCCGGTGTCGCCTCCGCGATGGTCAACACCTCGCAGCAGGTCGGTGGCGCGATCGGCACGGCCCTCCTGAACACCATCGCCGCCTCCGCCACGACGGCCTACGTGGCAGCGCACTCGGCGGGCGCCAACACCGCGGCCGCGAAGCAGCTCCTGGCGGCGCAGGCCCAGGTGGACGGTTACGCCGCTGCCACCTGGTGGGCGGTCGGCATCCTGGTGGTCGCGTCCGCGATCGCCTTCACCCTCATCACCACCGGCGCGCCGAGCAGCACTCCGGCCGCTTCGGGCGACACCGAGGGTGTGGAGGACGAGGTCCGGATCCCGGTGGTCGCGCACTGACCCCCTGATCCAGAAGAGGCTCAGCGGAGCCAGGGCAGGTCCGCGCCCGCCTCCTTCGGTTGAAGTCCCTCGGCGACGATCATCATGATCTCGCCGAGGGACTTCTGCTGTTCCGGGCTGAGCCGGTCGAAGAGGGCCTGGCGTACGGCGGTGACATGGCCGGGCGCGGTCCTGCGAAGCACCTCGTAGCCGTCGTCGGTGAGGATCGCGAACTGGCCGCGCTTGTCGGAGGGGCAGTCCTCGCGGCGCACCCAGCTGTTCTTCTCCAGGCGCGCGATGGCGTGCGACAGACGGGACCGGGTGATCTTGGAGTTCTTGGCGAGCTCGGTCATCCGCAGCCTCCTGCGCGGGGCGACGGACAGCTGGACGAGAAGGCCGTAGTAGATGTGCGGCATCCCCGCGTCGCGCTGCAACTGGCGGTCGAGGTGATCCTCCAGGAGCGTGGTGGCGTGCAGGTACGCGAGCCAGGTGCGCTGTTCCTCGTCGTCGAGCCAGCGCGGGTCCCCGTCCGGGGGAGAGGTGGGTGCCGTGTCCATGTAGTCCACTGTACGCAAGCCTTCCTTGAACATTAAACAAAGTGCGAGTACCTTGTGTACCGGATCTACTTGAGAGTTAAAGCAAGTCGAGCAATCAACGTTTCGTCGGAGGCGCCGTCATGACCGGAACCCAGGAGCGCATGCCCGCCCTGTACCTCAGCCACGGCGCACCGCCGCTCGCCGATGACGCACTCTGGCCCGGTCAGCTCAGGTCCTGGTCGACCGAACTGCCGCGCCCCAAGGCGATCCTCATGGTCTCCGCCCACTGGGAGGAGGCCCCGCTCGCACTCGGCGCGACGGAGACGACGCCTCTCGTCTACGACTTCTGGGGCTTCCCCGAGCACTACTACCAGGTGACGTACGCCGCTCCCGGCGCACCCCAACTGGCCGACTCCGTACGTAAATTGCTGCGCGGGGCAGGTACGCCGGTGCAGGACATCCCGGATCGCGGGCTCGACCACGGAGCGTATGTCCCGCTGGTCGAGATGTATCCCGGCGCGGACATCCCCGTGCTCCAGATCTCCCTGCCGACCCTCGACCCGCGACGCCTGATGGACATCGGCCGCAAGCTGGCGCCGCTGCGGGACGAGGGCGTCCTGATCGTCGGCAGCGGCTTCTTCACGCACAACCTGGCGGCGCTGCGCCACGGAGGTACGCCGTCGTGGTCGGTGGAGTTCGACGCGTGGGGTCACGAGGCGCTCGACACCGGCGATGTGGACGGTCTCCTCGACTTCCGGCACAAGTCCCCGGCGGGCGAGCTCGCGCATCCGCGCACGGAGCACTTCGCGCCCTTGTTCGTGACGCTGGGGGCCGCGGAGGCCTCGGGGGACCTCGGCGGGCAGCGGAGTGTGATCGACGGGTTCTGGATGGGGCTCGCGAAGCGGTCGGTGCAGTTCGGCTGAGGGATTTATCCGCGTTACGTGAGCGGCTCGCTGATCTCGATCGCTCGCAGGGCCGCCGTCAGGGCCTGCTCGTCACCCACGTCCAGTGCCGTGTCCGCGAACTTGATGACGTGCTCGTCGCCGTGCGCCAGGGCCCGCTCGAAGACCTCTTCGGGGGCGAAGGTGCCGGGTGCGGTGTACGCGACCGGGGCGTCCGGGGCGTACATCGAGGTCACGGCGGCCGATGCCGTCCACGCGGCGTGCAGGCTCGGCACCCACAGGGTGCGGGGGAGCGCGGGCAGGGCGCGCAGCACCGCGTTGGGCGCGGTCGACGCGTGCACCAGCATCGTCTCCTCGCCGTGGCCGTGGGTCGCGTACCGGTGCGTCGCCGCACGCACCAGGTCGGTGAGCGCGCGGTGCGCCTCGTCGGGGTCCGTCACGCCGGACGCCCACTCGGGGAGGCCCGCGACCCGGCCGAGCCTGGCGGGGAAGCTGCCGCTGTCCCTCTCGGTGATCGGCTCGACGGCGTCCAGGGCGGCGGCCGCGGTGCCGGGCTTCTGCGGCAGGGGTGCGATGCCGGTGACGGGGTGGTGACGGGCGGCCCAGTAGCCGAGGCCGTGGGCGAGTTCGGCGATACGGGGTTCGGTCTCGTCACCCGGTTCGCTCGCGAGGAGCGTGCGGACCGCGTGGCCGACCCGGATCACCGGGTGCATGGAGCCGCCGTACATACCGGGCAGCAGACGAGGCCACCACTCGGCGAGGACGTCGCGCCACGGGCGTTCGCCGGTTCCGGTCTGCCTGCCGAAGTACGCGATCCAGTCCGCCGCGCGCCGCGGATCACCGAGGGCTTCGCGCCAGTTGTCCCCGGTGACCGGCTCGACCGGGCTCGGGAACTCCTCCAGCTTCGGCGCGTACAGATCGAGCCAGCGGTGGACCGCGCCGGACCGCCCGTGCGCGGCGAGCGCCTCGACGGCCATCGGGGCGTGGTTGGTGAGGCGTCCCAGGCGCTCGGGGCCCGAGGTGTGCAGGCGCTGGAGGGCTTCGTCGAGGGTGCCCGCGGGATCGGCTGTGGGGTCGCCTGCGGGGTCGCTTGTGGGATCGGCTGCGGTGTCGGCTGTGGCGTCCATGGGGGCACGGTAGGCGGGGTGCCGGTGGGGGCGTAACGGCCTTGGGGATTAGGGCGAGCCCAGGCTCAGGACCTAGGACTCTGCTCGGGACCTAGGACTCTGCCCGGGACAGCGGGCCGATGGGACGCTCGTACCAGGCGACGTCCCAGTAGCGGCCGAACTTCCGGCCCACTTCTTTGTACGTGCCGATGTGCCGGAAGCCGAAGCGTGCGTGGAGGCGGGCCGACGCGTCGTTCGGCTGGGCGATCCCGGCGTAGGCGCGGTGCAGGTCTTCGCCTTCCAGGGCCTCGAAGAGCGCCTTGTAGAGAAGCGTGCCGATGCCGCGGCCACCGGTGTCCGGAGCGCAGTAGACGGTTACTTCCACTGAAGTGGCGTACGCGGGCTTCGCTCGGAAAGGGCTACTGGTGGCGTAGCCCAGGATGCGGCCGGAATCCCGCTCCTGGGCAACCTTCAGGCGGTGAGGGCCGTCTTCAGGGTGGGAGAGCAGCCAAGGGCGGCGCTCTTCCGGCAGGAAGACGGTTGTGTCGAAGGTGATCGCCGTCTCACGTACATAGTGGTTGTAGATGTCGGTCAGCGCCCCGAGGTCCGCCTCCGCGCCCGGCCTGACCTGCACCTCTGTACGTTTCGACGGCATCTGGCCTCCCTTTGTGGCGGCACAGGGTACTGCAACGCCAGGAAAATAGATGCGCGGCTTGGGAATTCTGTCCGGATTCCAGTCGTTGTTTCCATCGGAAGCAGGGCACCCGGAAGGGTGTGGTTTCCACCACAGAGGCCCGGTCCTTGAGCAGGGCCGACCAGGACAACCATCGCAAGGGAGCACGCATGGCAACCCGTGCCGTCGCCCGTCGTAAGTCCGCCGCCTCCGGCGAGACCGACGGGGCACGCAGTGTTCGCGCCGTAGGCGGGGAGATCGCCGACCGCGACCTGGTCGGCATGTACCTCGACGAGATCGCGCGTACACCGCTGCTCGACGCCGCCAAGGAAGTCGAGCTGTCCCAGATCATTGAGGCGGGTGTCTTCGCCCGCAAAATAATCGACGGCGAGGTCGAAAGCTCCGGCGCGGGCGCGAAGGCGTCCCGCGAGGAGCTCGACACGCTGGTCGCCGATGGCGAGCGGGCGAAGGATGTCTTCATCCGGTCCAATCTGCGGCTCGTCGTGGCTGTGGCGCGCCGCTATCCGAGGAGTGGTCTGCCGCTCCTCGACCTGATCCAGGAGGGGAACGCGGGCCTGGTGCGCGCGGTCGAGAAGTTCGACTACGCCAAGGGCTTCAAGTTCTCCACGTACGCGACATGGTGGATCCGTCAGGCCATCACCCGCTCCATCGCCGACCAGTCCCGCACCATCCGGCTCCCCGTCCACCTGGTGGAGGAGCTGGGGCGGATCCGCCGCGTCATGCGTGAGTTCAACCGCAAGCACGGACGCGACCCGGAGCCCGAAGAGGTCGCCGCGGAGCTCGACTCCACTCCGGCGCGGGTCATAGACGTCCTGGACTGGGCGCGCGACCCGGTCTCGCTCAACATGGGCGTGGACGACAGCGGCGACACGCAGTTCGGTGACCTCCTCGAGGACACCTCCGCGGTCTCGCCCGAGCAGTCCGTCCTGACGCTGCTGCGCAGCGAGGAACTGGACGACCTGATCGGCCGCCTCGACCAGCGCACGGCCTCCATCATCAAGATGCGGTACGGCATCGAGGACGGCCGTGAGCGGACGCTGACGGAGGTCGGCAAGCAGCATGGTCTGACGCGGGAGAGGATCCGGCAGATCGAGAAGCACGCGTTGCTGGAACTGAAGAAGCTGGCTCGGGACACGGGCTTCGACGCGGCGGCCTAGGCGGCCTGCCTTACGGGTCCCTCATAGCTGACGGGTCCCCTGTAGCTGAGCCTCGGTGCCATCCCCCCCCGGCACCGGGGCTCTTTTTTCGTTTCTCTTGCGGGTGGGGTGGGGGTTCTTTCCCGCGCTTCGCGCGGATCTTTCCCACCCACCCACCCATTACCCCGGGGTAATCGGGTGGGTGGGAGACCTCCGCGTGAAGCGCGGGACAGTTCTTTCGCGCGAAGCGCGGGCCCGCATCCAGCGGGCCGCGGTGGGGCGGCTGGCCCAGGGGGACCCACCCTCACGCCCCTGCGGCCCGGGTCAGGCGGGAGCCCAGCTCCCGTAGGGACGTCACCAGTTCCGGGGGCTCGTGGGCCGTGAAGGGGCAGCCGACCGTGGCCAGCCGGACCGCCAGCCATTCGACGGAGTCCGTCACCGTCGAGCGGAGGCGGCACCTCGTGGCCGTCAGCGCCTCCGGCGTGCCAAGACCCGCGGGGAACATCGCCGCGATGGATTCCGCGGACGCCTCGAACGTCACGTCGATCGCGTACGACGGCTGCCCCCGCCACATGGACCGGCGGATGAACTCCGCCGCATCCCCCGTCGGCAACTCCCGCGGAATGAAGCGCGCGCCCGTCGCAAAGGGCGTCGACACCCGGTCCACGCGGAACGTGCGCCAATCGTCGCGGTCGATGTCGTACGCGACCAAATACCAGCGCCGCCCCGTCGACACGAGGCGGTACGGCTCCGTCAGGCGGCGGGACTCCGTGCCGTCCTTGGCGCGGTACGCGAAGCGCAGCCGTTCCTGGCCCGCCGCGGCGGACGCCATCACCGTCAGCGTCTCGGGGGCGATGCTCGCCCCGTCCCCGCTGGTGAGGGGCGTGGTGGCGATCTGGAGCGTCTGGACCCGGTGGCGCAGGCGGGACGGCAGGACCTGCTCCAGCTTGGCAAGGGCCCGGACCGACGCCTCCTCGATCCCCTCCACCGCGTGGCCCGCCCCCGCCCGCAGGCCCACCGCGATCGCCACCGCCTCCTCGTCGTCCAGGACCAGCGGAGGCATCGCCTTGCCCGCGACCAGGCGGTAGCCGCCGGTCGCCCCCTGGCTCGCCTGGACCGGGTAGCCGAGGTCCCGCAGCCGGTCGACATCGCGCCGCACCGTACGGCGGCTGACCCCGAGCCGATCGGACAACTCCCCGCCGGGCCACTCCCGGGGAGTCTGGAGGAGAGACAACAGCTGGAGGAGCCTTGCCGGGGTGTTCGGGGTGTTCGGGGTGTTCGGAGTGTTCGGCGTGCTCGGAGTGTCCGTGCCTGGCGTCGTCGTCATGTCGTTCAGGATGCTCCTCATCTAGGACATGATCTGACCTATATGGCTTCTAGTCTCCTCTCATGACTTACAGCAGCCCCGCCACACCACCGCCCGGAACGGTCGATGCCGCCGACCGGCGCCGCTGGCTCGCACTCGCCATCGTGATGACCGCGGCCTTCATGGACCTCGTGGACGTCACCATCGTCAACATCGCGATCCCGTCCATCCAGGAGAACGCAGGCGCCTCGTACAGCCAGATCCAGTGGATCACCGCGGGCTACGCGCTCGCGTTCGCGGCCGGGCTCATCACCGGCGGGCGGCTCGGCGACATCCACGGGCGCAAGCGGATGTTCCTGATCGGGATCGGCGGCTTCACGCTCGCCTCGGCCCTCTGCGGCTTCGCCGCCAACCCGGAGATGCTCGTCGCGTCCCGGATCCTCCAGGGCGGCATGGCCGCGATGATGGTGCCGCAGGTCCTGTCGATCGTGCACGCCACCTTCCCCGCGCACGAGCGGGGCAAGGTCTTCGGGCTCTTCGGGATGGTCGTGGGGCTCGGCGCCGTATCGGGGCCGCTGCTCGGCGCGCTGCTGACCCAGTGGAATCTGTTCGGGCTCGAGTGGCGGCCGATCTTCCTGATCAATCTGCCCGTCGGTATCGCGGGGCTGATCCTGGGGCGCAAGTTCATCAGTGAGTCCAAGGCGCCGAAGGCCCTCAAGCTCGACCTCGTCGGCGTCGTCCTCGTTACGCTCGGCATGTTGATGGTGCTCTACCCGCTCACCCGTGGGCGGGAGTTGGACTGGCCTCTGTGGGGTTACGCCATGATGGCGGGCGGACTCGTCGTCTTCGGCGCGCTCATCGCGTACGAGAAGGCGAAGGCAGCCAAGGACGGTTCGCCGCTCGTGGAGCTTTCCCTGTTCAAGGTGAAGAGTTTCGCCGCGGGCATCGCGGTGCAGACCGTGTTCGGTATCGCGATGGGCATCTTCTTCCTGGTCTGGACGATCTATATGCAGACGGGGCTCGGCTGGAGCGCGCTGCGGGCCGGCACGACCGGGATCCCGTTCTCGATCGGCGTCTCGGCGGCGGCCGGTATGTCCGTGCAGCTGCTCGTGCCGCGGTTCGGGCGCAAGGTGTTGCAGGGCGGCGCGCTCATCATGGCGGCCGGAGTGCTGCTCTACATCTGGGAGGCGGACCGGTACGGCGCGGGCATCGCGTCCTGGCAGATGGCGCTTCCGCTGGCCGTGATGGGTGCCGGTATGGGGTTCATCGTCGCGCCCCTCACGGACGCCATCCTGTCGGACGTGCCGCGTGAGCACTCGGGCTCCGCGTCCGGGCTGCTCAACACCGTGCAGCAGATGGGTACGGCGCTCGGGCTCGGCCTGGTCTCCGTGGTGTTCTTCGGCATGATCGACGAGAAGGCGGCGCGGAGTGAGGTGCCCCTGGAGATCGCGGGCGCGTTCCAGAACTCGCTGTGGTGGGTCGTCGGTGTGCTCGTCGTCATCTTCCTGCTGATGTTCGCCCTGCCGAGCAAGGCGCGACAGCATGTCGAGGGCGGCGATGAGGTGTCTGAGGAAGCCGGTGAACTGCCGGAGCGGGAGCAGCGGGAGCCCGCGTTGACTCCCTGAGCGGTGTCGGATCGGCGGGTGCGGCCCGGGTGGAGCCTAGAGCTCTGCCTGGGCCGCTGCCGTGTCCAGGGACTCGAGTACGGCCTTGGGGTTGCCGCCCTTCATTACGGCGGGCCCGATCTCCTTGCGGATGGCCGCCCGTACCGTCGGCCACGACCGCAGGCTGACCGGCTGGAACCGCGCCTGCGGCATCTGGTCGATGAACTTCCACAGTGGACGCTGTGCCGCGTCCGCGCGCAGCGCCGCCGATGCGGAGCTGGTCACCGGGAGTGCGGTCTGGCCGCCTCCGTACGCCTTCGCCGACTTACGGCCGTAGAGGTGGCTGAGGAACTGGCCGCACTCCGTGACGTGGCCGTTCTGCTTGAACGCCATCAACCAGTCGCTCAGCCCAACCGGGGCCGCGGCCCCGCCCCGCCGCGCCGGGAACGCGGCATGGGCGTAAGGGAACTTGACCTTGTCCGCGGCGCCCATGAGCACCGGGTGCGCGACCAGCATCCCGATATGGCCTCGCATGAACTGCGCGTACGCCGCTGTCCTGTTGAGCCCCGCCGGGTTCGCGCCCGCGAGCCCCTTCGCCACCAGCTCGTCCCGGATCCAGGTCAGCGTCTCGGTGTTGCCGGGGGTGGCGAAGTCGTAGCCGCTCAGGGCGGAGTAGCCGCCTTCGTCCGCGAGCAGCCAGGAGAGGGTCTCGTCCTCGGCCGCTTCGGGGCCCAGTTGCAGGCCGTACGGCGTCTTCACGCCGATCCCCTTCAGGGCCTGGGCCGCCGACCGCAGCTCGTCCCAGGAGGTGGGGGCGCCGCTGATGCCGGCCTGCTTGAAGAGGGCCCTGTTGTAGAAGAGGCGCGGGGTGCTGGCCAGGAACGGGATGCCGTACTGGATGTGCTTGACCGATCCCGCCTCGGCGTACGACCGGGTGAAGTCGGCCTCGGTGCGGATCTCGAAGAGGTCGGACGCGCTGTAGAGCTGGTCGTCCTCGGCGTAGGGCGCGAAGACGTTCGACTGCGCCATGTCGGGTGCGTTGCCGTCCTTCACGCGGCGGGCGAGCGTCCGGTCGAGCTTGTCGAAGGGGACGCGCTCCAGGGCGATCTTGACGGTGGGGTGCGTCTTCTCGAAGGTGGCGACGAGGCCGCCCCACTGGTCGCCGATGGAGGAGCCGACACTTTCGTCGTAGCTGGCGACGAGGAGGCTGAGGGTGGTGGTGTCGCTGCCGGATCCGCAGGCGCTGAGGCCGCCAAGGCCCAGTGCGGAGGCGCCGGTGAGACCGGCCGAGCGGAGAAGGAACTGCCGACGGCGCACTGCTGTTGCCACCTCTTGGTTGTGCTCGTGATCGTGCTCTTGGCCGTGCTCGTGATCGTGCTCTTGGTCGTGCTCTTGGCCGTGCCTCGTGGTTGTGCTCGGACGACGGTGGCAGATTCTGCCATACAGGCATGACATGCCTTGAGGCCCGCTGGCATAACCTGCCTCGCATGCCCGGAAGTTCGCTGACCGACCGTCGTAAGGCCGAGACGCGCCTGGACATCGCCCGCACGGCCGCCTCGCTCTTCATCGAGAACGGGCTCCGCGCCACCCGCGCCGAGGACATCGCCCGCGCGGCGGGGGTCGCGCCGCGTACCTTCTACCGCTATTTCGCTACAAAGGAGGAGGCGGTCGCGCCGCTCTTCGCCGCCGGTGCGCAGCAGTGGGCCGAGGCGGTGCGGGGGGCGCCTGCCGGGCTCTCCGTACGGGATGCGCTGCGCCATGCGGCGGCGCGGGCGCTGGTCCCTGACGGGGATGCGGAGGCGTTGGAGTGGGTGCGGTCGTTGCTGCGGATGGCGGGGGAGAGTGCGGCGTTGCGGGCGGTGTGGTCCGACGCCTGCCATGCCTCGGAGGAGACGCTGATCTCGGTACTCGCCGAGCGGGAGGGTGGCGTCGGCACTCCCTCGCCCTCGCCCTCTGCCTCGCCCTCGCTGGAGCTTCGTCTTGTGGCGGGGGTCGCGAGTGCGGCGGTGCGGGTGGCGGTGGAGACGTGGGCTGCGGGCGACGATCCGGCTGAGGGCCCGGCCGGCCCTGCGGCTCTCGCTGTGGTGTGCGTGGACAGGCTTGAGGGCTTCCGCTGGCCGTAGGTGGGGGTGCCTGCGGCGCCTGTGGCTCGTTGGGTGGGGGTTGGCGACGCGGCATCGGTCTGTCGGTGGCAGCGGGGCCGCGCCGGTATGTCCGTCCTCGCCATCACGGTCTGAGCGTCGGGCTTCTTCGGTTCTGGAGTTCTGGGAACCGTGCTCCGGGCGGAAATACCGACACGACCCCGCGGGTCCGCTGCCGACAGCGGGTGCATCGGAGCCGAGCCCCCACGGCAGGGGCGTGTTCACTGCGGGGCAATCGGGATGGGGTCCCCCCTGCTCTTTAAGAGCTTGGGGGAGGGTGGGAAAGCCTGTTCGGCAAGGTTGAAGGGCGTGCGCCTTGCTTATGCGGGTGGAAGTCCGTTTGGGTCTGTTGGATGCCCGAGCTTGTTTACTTTGGTGGAATGCGGCCGTAGCATCCGGGGTGAACCCACAGACTCGGGCATACGCGGAGGCGACATGTACGCACCGGAGCGGCAGCAGGAGATTCTCCGGCTGGCCCGGGATGGGGGGCGGGTTGATGTCCTGTCGTTGGCCGAGGCGTTTCAGGTCACCGCCGAGACCGTCCGGCGCGACCTGAAGGCCCTTGACCGGGCCGGTCTCGTACGGCGAGTGCACGGCGGTGCCATCCCCGCCGGGCGCCTCGACTTCGAGCCCGACCTCGCCGAGCGCGAAGGCACGGCGGCCGACGAGAAGGACCGCATCGCACGCGCAGCGCTCGCCGAGCTGCCCGCCGAGGGCAGCGTCATCCTCGACGCGGGCTCGACCGTCGCCCGGCTCGCGGACTCCCTCCCGCTGGAAGCGACGTTCACCGTCGTCACACACGGCCTGCCCATCGCGGCCCGCCTCGCCGATCACCCCGGCATCCAGCTGCACCTCATCGGGGGCCGGGTCCGCAGCCGTACGCGCGCGGCCGTCGACGCGTGGGCGCTGCGGGCGTACGGAGAGATCAGGGCCGACGTGCTCTTCGTGGCCGCGAACGGCTTCTCCGCCGAGGCCGGTCTCACCACCCCCGATCTCGCCGAGGCCGCCGTCAAGCGCGCCGCGATCGGCGCGGCCCGCCGGGTCGTGCTCCTCGCGGACTCCACCAAGCACGGGCAGGAGCACTTCGCGCGCTTCGGTGATCTGGGCGACGTGGATCTTCTGATCACCGACAGCGGGCTCAGCGTGGAGGATGCCGCCGCGATCGAGAGCGGCGGCACCGAAGTGATCCGCGCATGAGCGGCCAGAGCATGAGCAAGGAAACGGTACGTACTCGCATGATCCTCACCGTCACCCCGAACCCCTCCCTCGACCGCACCTACGAGGTCCCCTCGCTGGACCGCGGCGAGGTCATCCGGGCCACCGGCGAGCGGATGGATCCGGGCGGCAAGGGCGTCAACGTATCGAGGGCGGTCGCGGCGGCGGGTGCGGCGACGCTCGCCGTCCTGCCGCTCGGCGGCGCGCCCGGCGCGCTGGTCGCCCAGCTTCTGGACGAGCAGGGCATCGAGGTCGCGCCGGTCCCGGTGGCGGGTCAGACCCGTTCCAATATCGCGGTCGCCGAGCCTGCCGGCACGCTCACCAAGATCAATGCGCCGGGTCCTGAAGTGACCGCGGATGAGGCTGAGTTGCTGTTGTCCGTGGTGCGGGAGCGGTCCGGCGGGGCCGACTGGATCGCCTGCTGCGGCAGCCTGCCGCGCGGTCTCGCGCCCTCCTGGTACGCCGAGTTGGTGGCCCGCGCACATGCCGCCGGAGCCCGGATCGCCCTGGACACATCGGGACCTGCGCTGCTCGCCGCGCTCGCCGAGCGGCCGGACGTCGTCAAGCCGAACGCGGAGGAGCTCGCCGAAGCGGTCGGCCGCCCGCTCGCCACCGTCGGTGACGCCTTGAAGGCCGCCGAGGAGCTGCGGGAGCTTGGCGCACGTGCCGTGCTCGCCAGCCTGGGGGCGGACGGTCAGCTCCTGGTCGACGCGTCGGGCGCGTACTTCGGCAGCGCCCAGGTCGACGCCGTACGCAGCAACGTCGGCGCCGGTGACTCCTCCCTGGCCGGTTTCCTCATCGCTGGAGGCACTGGGGCCGACGCCCTGGCCTCCGCTGTCGCGCACGGCGCCGCCGCGGTCCAGCTCCCCGGCAGCGCGATGCCGACCCCGTCCGACCTGGCCCCGGCCGCGGTCACGGTCACGACGGACATCCCGTTGAACCGCGTACTGACGGAGCCGGCGTCATGACCCGCACCCCTGTCCCCCGCATCACCCGTCCCCACCCCGCCCTCCGGGCGATACGCGTGCGAAGGAGCCCGCGATGAGCGAGATGATCACCGCGGAACTGGTCGACCTCGAAATCGACCGGTCCGCCGGAACCAAGGAAGCGGCGGCCCGTGCCCTCGCCGAGCGCATGGTGGCCCTGGGCCGGGTGACCGATCTGGAGGGGTTCCTCGCCGATGTGGCGGCCCGCGAGGCGCAGATGCCGACCGGCCTGGACGGCGGCATCGGCATCCCGCACTGCCGCAGCGCCCACGTCACGGAGCCGACCCTGGCGTTCGGCCGATCGGCCGACGGCATCGACTTCGGGGCGCCGGACGGGCCCGCCGATCTGATCTTCCTGATCGCGGCGCCAGAGGGCGCTGATGATGCCCACCTGGCCATTCTGTCGTCGCTGGCACGGCAGTTGATGGACGAGGAGTTCACGAGCGCGCTGCGGGGGGCCGAGGATGCGGAGACGGCGACGGACTTGATCCGGGGTAATGGTCGGGCGGGTGGGGAATCAACAGAAGAACCCACCGACCCGCACCCGAGAAACGACCCACCCCCGGCGGAGCCGTTCCGCATCGTGGCGGTCACCTCCTGCCCCACGGGCATCGCCCACACCTACATGGCGGCCGAGTCCCTCGAGAACGCCGCCCGCGAGGCAGGCGTAGAGCTGACGGTGGAGACCCAGGGGTCAGCGGGCTTCACCCGCATCGACCCGGCGGTCATCGCCGCCGCCGACGGCGTCATCTTCGCGCACGACGTTCCCGTACGGGAGAAGGGCCGGTTCGCCGGTAAGCCCATCGTCGATGTGGGGGTCAAGGCAGGCATCAGCAAGCCCGCCGCGCTCATCGCGGAGGTGCGGGAGAAGGCCGCGCGCGGTGAGATCACCGCGGGCGCCGGGGCGAGCCCCGTCGACCACGCGGGCGAAAGCGGCGACGGCTACGGCACCAAGCTGCGCAAGTGGCTGATGTCCGGCGTCAGTTACATGGTCCCGTTCGTCGCCGCGGGCGGCCTCCTCATCGCGCTAGGGTTCGCCATCGGCGGCTGGAAGATCGACAAGGCGCCGTCCGTCGCCGAACACTTCGCGTGGGCGGACTCCACCAGCTGGGCCGCGCTCCTCTTCCAGATCGGCGGGCTCGCCTTCGCCTTCCTGGTGCCGGTCCTCGCGGGCTACATCGCGTACGGAATGGCCGACCGGCCGGGTCTGGTGCCGGGCTTCGTCGGCGGCTCCGTCGCCGTCACCATCAATGCGGGCTTCCTCGGCGGTCTCGCGGCGGGCTTGATCGCGGGTGCCGTCGTCATGGGCATCCAGCGGGTACGGATTCCAGCCGTCCTGCGCGGCATCATGCCGGTGGTCGTGATCCCGCTGATCTCGTCCGCTGTCGTCGGCTTCCTGATGTTTCTCGTCATCGGGAAGCCCATCGCCTCGTTGCAGAGCGCCCTCACGGACTGGCTGGAGGGTCTGTCCGGCGCCAACGCCATCGTTCTCGGCGTGATCTTGGGCCTGATGATGTGCTTCGACCTCGGCGGCCCGCTGAACAAGGTCGCGTACGCCTTCGCCGTCGGCGGTCTCACCCACCCGACCGACGGCAGCCTCAAGGTGATGGCCGCGGTGATGGCCGCCGGTATGGTGCCGCCGCTCGCCATGGCTCTCGCCACGACCGTCCGTGGCCGGCTCTTCACCAAGACCGAGCGCGAGAACGGCAAGGCGGCCTGGTTCCTCGGCGCCTCCTTCATCACCGAGGGCGCGATCCCGTTCGCCGCGGCCGATCCGCTGCGGGTGATCCCCGCGTCGATGGCGGGCGGCGCGGTCACCGGCGCTCTGTCGATGGCCTTCGACTGCACGCTGCGGGCTCCGCACGGCGGCATCTTCGTGGTGCCGCTCATCGGGCAGCCGCTGCTGTATCTGGTGGCGATCGCGGCTGGAGTCGGCGTCTCGACCGTGGCGGTCATTCTGCTCAAGGGGGCTCGGAAGACGGCTCCTTCGGAGGGCGTCGCCGCGGACGGGGAAGCCGTGGAGGAGGCCGAGCGGGTCCCGGTCGCGGTCGTCTGAGCCCCTTCTCAGTCTTCCTGAGTCCTTCCGCGGCTGGCTGTTCGGGCCCTATGGGATGGGTTGTGCGACATGCGTCACTTCAGGACGTAAGTCCCATGATTCCCCTGTCGGAAGTCCCGGAACGTGTTGTCTACTGTGCGTCATGCTCCAGAATGTCTCGATCCCCCAGCAGATAGGCGTGGCCGTGCTCGCCGCCGCGACCGTCGTCTGGGCCGTGGGCCTGATGCGGGTGCTACGGCGCGACCGGTTCGATGTGGATGTCTGGCCCCAGGCTCAGGCGCTGCGCGCGCTGCCCGCGCAGACGGGTCCGCCGCGCACCGAGACGGTGGAGCTGACGGCGGACGAGCGGGCCGCTTTCGCGGGTCTTGTACGGCAGTTCGGCGACGGCCGCTAGCAGCGGTCGTCGCCTTTTCTGCGTCCCCATCGTTAGTGCCGGTGCCTGACGTGGCGCCTGCGCTTACTTCGTGCGCTGCCGCGGGATGCTCCGCGCGCGCTGCTCCATCGCCGCGCGGGCCGAGTCCTCGCTGGCGTACACCTCGCACCTGTGCCGCTTGTCCGGCGTGACCGTGTGCTCGACCTCCCAGAGGCTGAGCTCGCTGCCGTCGAAGAGCAGGAACGCGTGTTCGTAGAGCGAGAAGCAGAGCCGGGCCTCACCCGCCAGGCGGGGGCGGCCGAAGGCCTGCGTGATCTGGTGCGCGAACGCCGAGCGCAGCAGCCGCTCGATGTCCTCGCCGGGCCGTCCCGCGTCCATCGTGTTCTCCGCGCGGCGCAGCAGCCTGCGCGCGTGGTCCGCCGAGTCGTCGGGGACGTACGTGTGCCGGGGCTCGTACTCGACCGGGAGCTGGAGCACGACGGGCTGCTCGCAGGCGCCGGCGGGGGTGTCGGGCGGGAGCGGCAGGCGCGAGGTGGCGACACCGGCCTCCTCCTCGTCCGCGTACAGCTCGTGCTGGGCGTGATGGCCGGGGCCGGTGTTGTGTACGAGCTCCCAGAGGGTGAGCGCTCCCGCGTCGGCGAGCAGCCACGTGTGCCGGTACGTCTCGCGGTGCAGGCCCGCGCTGTGGTGCGCGGAGTGCAGCGAACTGTCGTACGCCAGGGCGGAGTCCAGACGGCGTATCGTCTCGTCCGGCAGGTCGAAGGAGTTCAGGGCGCGGCGAAGAAGCCGCTCGAGATGCTCCTGCGGAGAGTGCGGGGGCGTCTGCTCGGGCGACTCGGGTGGTTCGTACGCGGTCTCGTACTCGTACGGAACGCTCAAGGTTTCTCCCGGCGTTGCTGCATGTCACCTGGTGAGTGCATACCGTAGCCCCTGCGTCGGACATCATGCCCGGGAACGGGAAAACGTACGAGCCGCACGGCAAGTTCCCGTGCGGCTCGTGGTGTTGAGGGGGCTGCTGACTAGCCTGCGCTGCCCGCGGTCCACTCGCTCCAGGACATGTTCCAACCGTTCAGGCCGTTGTCAGGGGCGACGGTCTTGTCCGGCGAGCCCTTGACCGTCACGACGTCTCCGATCAGGGAGTTGTCGTAGAACCAGGCGCCCGGCGTGCTGGAGTCGCCCGCGCCCTGCGCGTCCTGGAGGCCGACGCAGCCGTGGCTGGTATTGGAGCTGCCGAAGATCGAGGGCGAGCCCCAGTAGTTGCCGTGGATGAAGGTGCCGGAGGACGAGAGGCGCATCGCGTGCGGGACGTCCTTGATGTCGTACTCGCCGCCGAAGCCGACCGTGGAACCATTCATCCGGGTCTGGGTGAACTTCTCGGCGATCACCATCTTGCCGTTGTACGTGGGGTTCGACGGGCTGCCCGCGGAGATCGGGATGGTCTTGATGACCTTGCCGTCCCGCTCGGCCGTCATCTTCTTGGCGCCGACGTCGACCGTGGAGACCTGCGCGCGGCCGATGGTGAAGGTGACCGTCTTGTTCTGCACGCCGGTGGCGCCGTCCGCGCCCTTCACGCCCTCCAGGTCGATCTTCATCGTGACCTTGGAGCCGGCCTTCCAGTACTCCTCGGGCCTGAAGTCGAGGCGCTGGCCGCCGAACCAGTGGCCCACGATCTTCTGGCCGCTGTCGGAGGTGACCTTGATGTGCGACTGGACGGACTGCTTCTCGGTGATCGCCTTGTCGAAGTTGAAGGAGACCGGCATACCGACGCCGACCTTGGAGCCGCCGTCGGGGGTGTAACTGCCGATGAAGCTGTTGGCCTTCGAGACCGTCGTGAAGATCGAGTTCTCGGTCGCTTCCTTGCCCTTGGCGTCCTTCGCGTCAGCCGTGATCTTGTACTTCATGCCGCGTTCCAGCTGGGCCTTGGGCTTCCAGCTCGAACCGTCGGCGGAGAGCGTGCCGTCGACGGCCGCGCCGGTGGAGACCAGCGTCATCTTCACGTCGGTCAGCTTGCCGCCCTTGACCTTGACGTCGGTGGCGTTGATGGAGGCGCCGGTCGAGCCGTCCTTCGCCGAAATGGTGATGTCGGTGCCCTTGAGCGTGGACTTGCCGTCCTTGCCGTCGCTGTTGGCGTCCGCGTCGCCGCCGCAGGCCGTGAGGGCGAGTGCACCCACGGCGGCGAGCGCGGTGGCCGCGAGGAGAGTGCGTCGCCGAGGCTCGGCTATGTGCGACGTTGTCACGGGCTGCTCCATCTTTGTGCGAAGTGCGCGTTCTGAGTGAGTACGAGTTAAGAGCGGCCTGCGGGCGGAAAGGTTCCTTCCGCTTGGTGTGAGGGCGGGCACATGGGCGTGCCCGCCGGTGGCTCAACGGGCTGTGCTGTAGAGGTCGGTGTAGGAGGGGAAGCTGCCGCCCGGTGTCTCCACGGATTCCGCGGCGAGGAGCGCCCGCACGATCGCGGTGGTCACCAAGTCCGCGCCCGCCGCGAGGATCTCGTTGAGGGCGAGCGGGTTGTCGGAGGCCAGGGGGTGCTCGCCGGTCGCGAGGGCGAAGACGGTGTCCCCGTCGTTGAGGAGATGGACGGGGCGCACGGCGCGTGCCATGCCGTCGTGCGACGTACCGGCGAGCTTCTGTGCCTGGGCCTTGGTGAGTTCGGCGTCCGTGGCGACCACGGCGAGGGTGGTGTTGAGCGGCGGCGGGCCGTTCTTGGCGGCGGCTTCGGCCAGGCGGCGCCGGGCCTCCTGGTGGACCTCGGGGGCGGGGTGGGCGACATGCCGCCCCTCGAAGTACCGCCCGTACAGCGCGCCCGTCTCCGGATCGACCCCCGAACCCGCGGCGTTCGCCACGACGAGGGCGGCGACCGTGATCCCCGAGTCGAGTCTGACGCTCGCGCTGCCGATGCCGCCCTTGACCTTGCCGACCACGGCTCCGGCGCCCGCACCGACGTTCCCTTGCTCGACGGGGGTGAAGGGCTTGGTGCCCGCGGCGGCCTCCACCGCGGCGTGGCCCGTCATGGCGTCGGGGCGCGCCGTGAAGTCGCCGCCGCGGCCGAGGTCGAAGACGCAGGCCGCCGGGACCACGGGAACGACGTGGGAGGGATCGGGGCCGACCCGCACGCCGCGGTGCTGCTCCTCTAGCCACGCCATCACGCCGGTCGCGGAGTCCAGGCCGTACGCGCTGCCGCCGGTCAGCACGACGGCCTCGACGCGCTGCACCAGGTTGCGTGGGTCCAGGGCGTCCGTCTCGCGGGTGCCGGGGCCGCCGCCTCGCACGTCCACGGCCGCCACCGCGCCGCCCGCCGGGGCGAGCACGACGGTGGTGCCGGTGAGGTGCCCCGGATGAGTCGGCGCGGTGAGCGTCGCGTGGCCCACGCGAAGGCCGGATACGTCGGTGAGGGAGGTGAGGGAATCGGAGGTGGTCATACCGAACTGCGTATCACGCGTGGAGAGTTACGTATGGATACGTGCCGACGGATACCGGCTGATGGATACCGGCCGATGGATACGTGCCGATGGATACGTGCCGATACGTGATGCGATTCACGCGCGGCTGTTCACGCACGGCGAGCCGCCAGGTTGGTGAGCGTCACGCCGGTCGCCACGGTGGCCGTCGCCACGAGCCCCGCGACCAGGACCGCCCAGCTCCCGGCGAACGTGCTCGCCAGAGTCGCCAACGCGGCCGTCGGCAGGACGAGTTGCTGGGCGACACCCACCTTGTAGTAGCGGGAGTGCAGCAGCCACACGGTGAAGAGATACAGCGCCATCGGAACGGTCACCGCGGCGGACGCCGCGAGCGTCGAGATGTGCGCCTTGCCGACGGCCTCCTCGACGGCGACCTCGATACCGGCGCCGATCGCCGCGGCGGCGCCGAGGATGAAGTAGTGGCCGTAGCCCCACAGGAAGGCCTGGCGGTTGGCGCTCAGGCGGCCGTGGATCGGCACGACGAAGTAGATCCACCAGGCGGCGAAGACCATCAGGAGACCGCCCGCCCCGATGGGAAGCAGCTCGCCGAGCGCGTCGTTCTCGTCGATGCCGGACTTCACGGCGACGGTGGCCGCCGCGATGGTCTCGCCGAGCACGATGATGGTGAACAGGCCGTACCGCTCGGAGATGTGATGCGGATGCCAGGCCGTGGTGTACGCCCGCTCCGCGTACACCGGCACGCACATCTCGAGGACCGCCATCCCCAGGAACAGCCAGGACCGGCCGCCTTCGGGCAGGAACAGCAGCCCCGACCAGCCGATCTGACAGACCAGCACACCGAACGCGTACCGCAGCGCTGTGGCGCGCTCGGCGCCTGTGCTCGATCTGGCCACGCGCAGCCACTGGGTGGTGAGCGCGATGCGCATGATCAGGTAGCCGAGCCAGATGAGGAGGAAGTCATGCTCCTCGAAGCCCTTCGCGACCCCCGCGGCGAACACGAGCACACCGGCGATCTGTACGAGCGTGACCACCCGGTAGAGCACGTCGTCGTTGTCGTACGCCGACGCGAACCACGAGAAGTTGACCCACGCCCAGAACAGCGCGAAGAACACCATCGCGTAATTGAGCACGCCCTCGCCCGTGTGCCCTTCGGCGACCGCGTGCACGAGCTCGCCCCCGGCCTGCGCGACCGCCACGACGAAGCAGAGGTCGAAGAAGAGCTCAAGCGGAGTCGCGGCCCGATGCGCTTCCTCGCGCCCGCGGGAGCTGAGGGGCCGCAGGGTGGCGGATGCGGGAGGCGCTGGTGTCGGCTCGGGGGCCGGTGCGGACGTCATGGGGTCAGCACACCAGACGGCTTCCGCCGAAGCGCGCTGCGGCACCCAGCGGGTCGGCAGTGACACTCGGCCGCTGTACCGCCGGTGGTCCACGAGGCCTGAAGGCCCCCTGACTTTTGTGTCTTTGGGCTGGTCGGAGGGTGCCCTACGACTCTGCCCCCGAAGAGCCGCGCACGGGAGCGTGGAAATGTCAGGCCCCGGAGCAAGGTCGGGACCGGTAGCGAACTGGGAACCAATATGAGATCCCCCGCCTCTGCCCCTGCCGCTCAAGAAGCGCGGACCGCACCAGCGGGCACGACGTACGACGCCGCGCAGTACCGCCCCGGCAGGACCATCACCGACTGGGAGCCGGAGAACGAACTCTTCTGGAAGTCCATCGGCAAGAAGGTCGCCGCCCGCAACCTGTGGATCGCCGTCCCCGCACTCCTGGTCGCCTTCGTCGTCTGGCAGGTGTGGTCGGTCACGGCGACCAACCTGAAGGACGTCGGCTTCGGCTTCTCCACCTCGCAGCTGTTCTGGCTGACGGCCGTCCCCGGCATCACCGGCGGCACCGCGCGCGTCCTCTACACGTTCCTCGGCCCGATGATCGGCCAGCGCCGCTTCACCGCGCTCTCCACGATCGTGCTCGTCGTCCCGCTGATCTGGCTCGGCATCGCGGTCCAGGACCCGGACACCTCGTACGGCGTGATGGTCGCCATCGCCGCCCTCTGCGGTGTCGGCGGCGCCAACTTCGCCTCGTCCCTGGCCAACATCGGCTTCTTCTTCCCGAAGAAGGACAAGGGCAACGCCACCGGCATCAACGGCGGCCTCGGCAACCTCGGCGTCTCCGTCGTCCAGCTGGTCACCCCGATCGTCATCACCAGCTCGGTCCTCGCGGTCGGCTCGGCCCAGCACAAGGCGGACGGCACGCCCGTGTGGCTGCAGAACGCCGCGTTCCTGTGGGTGCCCGTCCTGGTGATCCTGGCCGTCATCGCGTGGTTCGGACAGAACGACCTGAAGGTCGCTTCGACCCCCTTCAGTCAGCAGAAGATCATCTTCAAGCGCAAGCACAACTGGCTGATGACCTGGCTCTACGTCGGCACGTTCGGCTCCTTCATCGGCTTCGCAGCAGCCCTGCCGATGCTCATCAAGACCACGTTCACGCCGATCGACGCGGCCTACTCCGCGGCGACGTACGCCTGGATGGGCCCGGCCGTGGGCGCGCTCGCCCGCTGGGCCGGCGGCTGGATCGCCGACAAGATCGGCGGCGCCAGGGTCACCATCATCTCGTTCGTCGGCATGGCGCTCTCGATCATCGGCGTGATCAATTTCTTGCCCTCCGGCGGCGACAGCGGCAACTTCTACGGCTTCCTCGCCTGCTTCCTGAGCGCGTTCTTCTTCTCGGGCATCGGCAACGGCTCGACGTTCCGCCAGATCCCGGTGATCTTCCGCGAACAGCACCTGAAGGGCCTGACGGAAGGCACGCCCGCGTACGCGAAGGCGCTGAAGCAGTCCGAGATGGAGGCGGGCGCCGTCACCGGCTTCACCTCCGCCATCGCCGCGTACGGCTTCTTCTTCATCCCGGCGATGTTCGCCAACTTCCCGGTCACCAGCGCGATGTGGGGCTTCGTGGCCTTCTACGCGAGCTGCGTCGCGGTCTGCTGGTGGTTCTACGCCCGCAAGGGCGCGGAGTCGCCAAGCTGACACCCCGAGCGGCGAGAGGGGACTTCCGGCCCTGAAATAGGGACCATTGCGGAGCCGCTGATCGATCAAATCGCAGTGCAATGGACACAGAGCGAAAAGGCGATTCGGAAGGTGTCGACGATGACTGCCACTCCCGCGGAAACGACAGTGCACGGCGAGGCATGGGACGGCTTCGAAGGAGGCCTGTGGCGGGACGCCATCGACGTCCGCGACTTCGTCCAGCGGAACTACACCCCGTACGAGGGTGACGACTCCTTCCTCGCCGGTCCGACCGCACGCACCACCCAGGTCTGGCAGAAGCTCCTGTCGATGTTCCCGACGGAGAACGAGCGCGGCATCTACGACGTCGACATCCACACCCCCTCCCGCATCGACGCCTTCAGGCCCGGCTACATCGACCACCGCCTGGACCTCATCGTCGGCCTCCAGACCGACGCCCCGCTGCGCCGCGCCATCATGCCGAACGGCGGCTGGCGCATGGTCGAAGGCGCGCTCAACGCCTACGGCTACGCGGCAGACCCCGAGGTCAGGGACGTCTACACACACCTCCGCAAGACCCACAACGAAGGTGTCTTCGACGCCTACACGCCCGAGATCCGCGCCTGCCGCTCCTCCGGCATCATCACCGGCCTGCCCGACGCCTACGGCCGCGGCCGTATCATCGGCGACTACCGCCGCGTCGCGCTCTACGGAGTCGACCGCCTGATCGCCGCGAAGGAGGCCGACAAGACGCTCCTGGGCGAGGAGTGGGCCACCGAGGACACCATCCGTGCCCGCGAGGAGACCTCCGAGCAGATCAAGGCCCTGAGGGAACTGAAGGCCATGGCGATGTCGTACGGCTACGACATCTCGGCCCCCGCCACCACAGGCCGCGAGGCCGTCCAGTGGCTGTACTTCGCCTACCTGGCCGCCGTGAAGGAGCAGAACGGCGCTGCCATGTCGATCGGCCGCATCGACAACTTCCTCGACATCTACCTCCAGCGCGACATCGAGTCCGGCCGCATCACCGAGGCCGATGCCCAGGAGTTCATCGACGACTTCGTCATCAAGCTCCGCATCGTCCGCTTCCTGCGCACCCCCGAGTACAACGAGCTCTACTCCGGTGACCCGACCTGGGTCACCTGGTCCATGGCCGGCGTCGGCGCAGACGGCCGCCCGCTGGTCTCCCGCACGACGTTCCGCGCCTTGCAGACCCTCTACAACCTGGGCCCGGCCCCCGAGCCGAACCTGACGGTCTTCTGGTCGCGGGAACTGCCCAGGGGATTCAAGGACTTCGCGGCCAAGGTCGCCATCGACACCTCGGCCATCCAGTTCGAGTCCGACGACCTGATGCGTCCCAAGTACGGCGACGACACCGCGATCGCCTGCTGTGTCTCGGCGATGGCAGTCGGCAAGCAGATGCAGTTCTTCGGCGCCCGCGTGAACGTCGCCAAGGCCCTGCTCTACGCGATCAACGGCGGTCGCGACGAGATGACAGGCAAGCGCGTCGTCGAGGGCTTCGAGCCCATTGAGGGCGATCACCTGGACTACGAGACCGTCGTCGAGCGCTATGACGCGATGCTCGGCTGGCTCGCCAAGACGTACGTCCACGCGCTGAACGTCATCCACTACATGCACGACAAGTACGCCTACGAGCGCATCGAGATGGCGCTGCACGACCAGGAGATCCTGCGCACGATGGCCTGCGGCATCGCGGGACTCTCGGTAGCCACCGACTCGCTCTCCGCCATCAAGCACGCCAGGGTCAAGGTCATCCGCGACGCGACGGGCCTCGCCGTCGACTACGAGATCGAGGGCGACTACCCCGCCTACGGCAACAACGACGAGCGGGCCGACCACATAGCGCAGCGGATCGTCTCCGACTTCATGGGCAAGATCCGCCGGCACCCGGCCTACCGGAACGCGGTGCACACCCAGTCGGTTCTGACGATCACCTCGAACGTCGTCTACGGCAAGAAGACCGGCAACACCCCCGACGGCCGCCGCGCGGGCGAGCCGTTCGCCCCCGGCGCCAACCCGATGAACGGCCGGGACGAGCACGGCTACATCGCCTCCGCGCTGTCCGTCGCCAAGCTCGACTACGACGACGCGGAGGACGGCATCTCGCTGACCAACACCATCACCCCCGACGCCCTGGGCCGCACCCCCGGTGAGCGGATCCAGAACCTCTCCGGAGTCCTCGACGGCTTCACGGCTTCCGACGGCTTCCACATGAACGTGAACGTGCTCGACAAGGCGACCCTTCAGGACGCCATGGAGCACCCGGAGAACTACCCGCAGCTGACCATCCGGGTCTCCGGCTACGCGGTCAACTTCATCCGCCTGACCCGGGACCAGCAGCTCGACGTCATCAACCGCACCTTCCACGGCTCCCTCTGAGCCACCTGGAGCCCTGCCATGACTGCTCTGCTCGACACGGCGACGGCATTCGACACGGCGACCCCGGCGGCCGCCGTCACCCGGCGCCCCGTCACCGGATCCATCCACTCCTGGGACCTGTCCACCGGCGTCGACGGCCCCGGCTCCCGCTTCGTCACGTTTCTCTCGGGCTGCCCGCTGACCTGCCTGTACTGCCACAACCCCGACACCTGGCGGATGCGCGACGGCAAGCGGACCACGGCCGACGACGTGATCGCGGAAGCCGCCAAGTACACCGGGTTCATATCGGCGGCGGGCGGCGGAGCGACCGTGAGCGGCGGCGAACCCCTCCTGCAGCCCGTCTTCACCGGCGAACTCCTGCACCGCCTCAAGCACGACCTCGGCCTGCACACCGCCCTCGACACCTCCGGGTTTCTCGGCGTGCGCGCCACCGACGCGCTGCTCCGTGATGTCGACCTCGTGCTGCTCGACATCAAGTCCTGGGACCGTGAGACGTACAAGAAGGTGACCGGGCGGCCCCTGCGGCCCACTCTCGACTTCGCCCACCGCCTCGCCGACCTCGGCAAGGACGTCTGGGTGCGCTTCGTCCTCGTCCCCGGCCTGACCGACGACCCGGAGAACATCGAGGGCGTCGCCCGCTTCGCCGCGTCGCTCGGCAATGTCTCGCGCGTTGACGTACTGCCCTTCCACAAGCTGGGCGAGGCGAAGTGGGACGCACTCGGCAAGGACTTCGTCCTCCGCGGCACGCCCTCGCCGACCCTTGGCCAAGTGGCCGCCGCCAAGAAGATCTTCGCAGCTCAGGGACTGACGGCCGTCTGACGCTCGCTGCGGCGCCCCACGGACGTACCCTGGATACATGAGCACCGCCCCCGCCCCCGAACCGCGCGATCCGAAGGAATCGGGGACCCCGAAGGGCTCTGAGGCGCCGAAGAAGCCGAAGAGCGCCCTGGTCTTCGACGACCCCCTGTCGCAGCAGTCTTCGGACGACACGGACCGGGGATGGGGCGAGCGGCCTCCGGCCGGCGGCGACAGCGCCGCCGACCTGGCGCGCTTCCTCGACGAGAAGCCGCCCCACCACCTCTGAGCGGCCGCTACCGCTCGTCGTGCCCAGAGCCGCGCTGTGCCACCAGGGCGTCGCGGATCTCCTTGAGGACCTCCAGCTCCGAGAGCTCGATGACCTCCTGCGTGCCCTCCTTGGCCGCCTTCCGCGCGGCCTGCTTCGCCAGGTACTTGGCCATGGGCAGCACCATCAGGAAGTAGACGACGGCCGCCGTGATGATGAAGCTGAGGGTCGCGCTGAGGACCGTGCCCCACATGATCGGGATGCCGCTCTCGACCGTGCCGTCGGCCTTCGTCACGCACGGGTCTTTCAGACACGAGCTGTAGTGGTCGAGATCCTTCGTACCGAAGGCACCGACCAGCGGGTTGATGACACCCTTCACCACGGAGTTCACGATGTTCGTGAACGCGGCGCCGATGACCACCGCGACCGCCAGGTCGACGACATTGCCGCGCATCAGGAAGGCTTTGAAGCCCTCCCAGAGACCCGGTTCGTTCTTCTCGCTCACCACGAGGCCTTTCGTTGCGAATGCAGGTCGTGAAACAGACAGCTTCGCAACCTACGGCAGGGCGTGCCAGGCCTGTCCAATTGGGTGACACGAATGAGCGACTTGACAGCATGTCAGTGCAGTTGCACAAGTCGTGATTCAGCACAGCGTCACCGCCAGACGTGCCCGCGCACCGGCTCCGGCGAGTCGTGCCGCCGTCGCGCGGGGTACGGAAAGCACGACCAACGCCCCGCTCTCGGCGGCGCTTTCGGCCGCGCCCCCTTGAGGCTCGGGCACCTCGGCGACCCTGGCCCCCGCGGCCACGACCCGCGACGCCGATCCGTCGGCGGCGACGACATCGACCCGGTCGCCCCGGTGCAGCAGGCGCACGGTCTCAGCGTCCGCGATCCGTACCGGCGCCGTCACCAAAGCGGCGGCCCGGGGCTCCTGTTCCCGACGATCCTGCTCCCGACGCTCCGGTGAGGGCGCGGCAGCCGCCGCCGGATGCTCCGGTGGCCGCGCTCGCTCGGCATCCCGCGGACCGGCGGCCACCAGCGCGGCCGCCGTCACCGCGAGCCCCGCGGCCATGGCCCGCCGTCTGTGCCTCAGGAGCCGCCGCAGCCGACGCTGCCCGCCGCGAACCCGCACGGGGGCGAAGTGCGGAACCGGGCAGGGCGGGGGAGGGGAAGAAGAGGAGGGGATGTCGGAGGGAACGTGCGCCATGACGGCCACCGCCTGCGGAGAGAGGGTCGAGGACGAGGATCTTGCGTCCGCTCTCACGATGCAGGCCCGCGCCGAATCCTGCTGAGCCCCGTGCACAACTCACGAGTTGTGGACAACTCCCTCACCCGAAGGGGGAGTTCCGGCCCCTGGAGGGTCTCGAGCGCCTGCCGATCGCCCTACGGACCTCCTCCGATCGCCCTCCCAACCCCCTACGGCAGTCGAATCCCCGGCTCCATCCCACCCAGCGCCCCCGCGCACAGACAATCCCGCTCGCCCTCCGCCGGCAACGCGGCGACCGCGTCGAACAGCACCGTCCGCAGCCGGTCCACATTCGCCGCGAACACCTGGAGCACCTCGTCGTGCGAGACGCCCTCGCCACTCTCCGCCCCCGCGTCCAGGTCCGTGACCAGGGTCAACGACGTGTAGCAGAGCTCGAGTTCACGGGCGAGCACGGCCTCGGGATGCCCGGTCATGCCCACCACCGACCAGCCCTGCGCCGCGTGCCAGCGCGATTCGGCACGGGTCGAGAACCGCGGCCCCTCGACCACGACCAGCGTTCCGCCGTCCACGGGCTCCCATTCACGGCCGCGTGCGGCCTTCAACGCGGCACTCCGCCCGACGGGGCAGTACGGGTCGGCAAGGGACACGTGCACGACGTTGGGGATGCTTCCGTCCGGCAGCGGCACCCCGTCGAAGTACGTCTGCGTACGCGTCTTGGTGCGGTCCACGAGCTGATCTGGCACCAGGAGTGTCCCCGGCCCGAACTCGGGCCGCAGCCCGCCCACCGCGCACGGCCCGAGAACCTGCCGTACGCCCACGGAGCGCAACGCCCAGAGGTTGGCCCGGTAGTTGATGCGGTGCGGCGGCAGATGGTGACCGCGGCCGTGCCGGGGCAGGAACGCGACCCGTCGCCCGGCGATCTCACCGAGGAAGAGGGAGTCGCTCGGCGCTCCGTAGGGAGTGTCGACCTGGAGCTCGGTCACGTTGTCGAGGAAGGAGTAGAAGCCGGAGCCGCCGATGACACCGATGCCGGCCCGCGTCGCGTTCGCCGTATTCGCCATGCCGAGCACAGTAGCCGGGGCATGAAAACGCCGAGGTCCCCGCTGTCGTCCGACAGCGGGGACCTGGAAGAAAGGCGTGTGCGGGGCGGGTCTGCCCTAGGCGGCCGACGAGCTGGAAGAGCTGGTCGACGAGCCCGAGGAGGAGCCGGACGACTTCGAGTCCGAGGACGAGGAGGACGACGAAGCTCCCGCCGAGGACTTGGAATCCGACGGCTTGGAGTCCTTCGACGCGGACGCCGGCGACGGCGTGCTGCTCGACGACGAGCCGCGGCTGTCGTTGCGGTAGAAGCCGGATCCCTTGAAGACGATGCCGACCGCCGAGAACACCTTCTTGAGGCGTCCGTCGCAGCTGGGGCACACGGTCAGGGCGTCATCGGTGAACTTCTGCACCGCCTCGAGGCCCTCGCCGCATTCGGTGCACTGGTACTGGTACGTCGGCACTTGCTTCCTCCTGGCACTCTCACTCGATGAGTGCTAACGACGGTCCATACTGACGTATTCCTTGAGATCAGTCCACCGTGACCGGCTCGCGGTGACCGACGCCACGTGCCACGGTGCGCCCGATGGACCGCGGTACGAGCCGCGAACGCAGGGTGACGAGCACCGTGAGCGCCAGTGCCGTACCGCCCAGCGGGACCAGGAAACCGGCGCCGTCCCAGAGGCGGTCCTCCAGTTGTCCGGCTACGGTGACGGCGGCCGCCTGCCCGAGCGCGACGGCACCGGTGAGCCAGGTGAACGCCTCGGTCCTGCCGGTCGGCGAGACCAGACGGTCCACCAGCGTGTAGCCGGTGATCAGTGCGGGCGCGATGCAGATGCCGACCAGGAGTCCGAGCCCCGCGAGCAGCACCACGGAGTGCGCGGCCCAGAGCCCGGCGGCGGTCACCGTCAGTGCCGTGTAGCCGACGAGGAGACGGCGCTGCGGGGCGATCTTCCAGGCGATGGCTCCGCACACGAGCCCGGAGAGCATGTTGCCCGCCGCGAACGTGCCGTACAGGACGCCGTTCAGGCCCGGTTCGCCGATGGACTCGGTGAAGGCGGCGAGCGAGACCTGCATACCGCCGAAGACGGCGCCGATGCCCAGGAAGGTCGCGATCAGCACCCGCACACCGGGGACCCGCAGCGCGGAGACGTGCTCCACGCGCGCGTGCTCCTCGCGTGAGGCGGGCTTCGGCTGCGTGCTCTTCTGCGCGGCGAACAGCAGGCCGCCCACCAGCGTGAGGCCGGCCTCCGTGAAGAGTCCGGCCGCCGGGTCGATGGTGGTGCACAGCGCGGTCGCGAAGAGCGGGCCGAGGACGAACGTCAGCTCGTCCGTGACCGACTCGAAGGCGGCCGCCGTACCGGCCAGCGGGGAGTCCTGGAGCTTGACGCCCCAGCGGGCCCGCACCATGGGGCTGATCTGCGGCTGCGAGGCGCCGGTGGGCACCGCCGCCACGAAAAGTGCCCACAAGGGGGCGTCCGAGAGCGCGAGCATCGTCAGGGCGAGCACCGACACCGTGTGCACGAGCACGCCGGGCAGCAGCACGGCCCGCTGGCCGAAACGGTCGGCGAGCTTGCCGCTGAAGGGGGCGAACACCGCCATGGAGACGCCGGTGACGGCCGATACGGCGCCCGCGACGCCGTACGACCCGGTGGTGTGCTGTACGAGCAGGACGATGGAGATCGTCAGCATCGCGAAGGGCTGTCGTGCCGCGAAGCCGGGCAGGAGAAACGTCCAGGCGCCGCGGGTGCGCAGCAGCTGTCCGTATCCCGGGCGGGAGGTGACCGTGGATGCCACGGCCCGTGCCTTTCTGCCGCCTGGTAGCGCGGCCCCCCTTTTTTTCAGGGCGACGGCGCCGAGAGCTGTCCTCTTGCGCGGAACTGCGGTAGATGCCGGGTGCCCACTGCGAGGACGTGCGGCCGCCATACGGTCGGCGCCAGCTCTGCTTCAGACAGAGTTGGTTCGATCAATTGGTTCAGATGAAGTGCGTGGTTCAGATGAAGTGCGCGAAGTACGCCTTCATCAAGTGTGCCTTCATCGTACAGGGAACGGGCTCATTCGGCCTGCGAATGCAGAGAATGAGGCGACCGTCACCTGCGATTGCCGCGCTCTCGCGGTTCCTGGCCGGTCGTTCCCAGCCATCCTGCCAGTTTTCCGCCCTGTCCGACCGCGCGCAGCCGCTGTTCCGCGGCGTCCCGTACGGGGTCGGTGGCCACCACGAGGAGCTCGTCCCCGAGCCGCAGCACCGTCGTCGGCAGCGGCACGAACGATTCGCCGTCGCGAACGACGAGCGTGACCGCCGCCCCCGCGGGCATCCGCAGCTCGCCCACCTCGACGCCGTGCATCCGCGACCCCTTCGGGATCGAGACCGAGAGCAGGTGCCCGCGAAGGCGCTCCAGGGGTGCCGACTCGACGCCCAGGTCGGCGGGGCCCGAGGCGGCGCCGAGACCCAGCTTCCTGGCCAGCCACGGCAGCGTAGGGCCCTGGATGAGGGTGTAGACGACGACCAGGACGAAGACGATGTTGAAGATCCGCTGGCTGTCGTCGACGCCGTTCACCATCGGGATCGTGGCCAGGATGATGGGCACGGCGCCGCGCAGGCCCGCCCAGGACATCAGGGCCTTCTCCTGCCAGGGCAGGCGGAACGGCAGCAGGCTGATGAGGACGCCCAGGGGCCTGGCGACCATGGTGAGGATCAGGCCGATGACGATCGCGGGCCAGGTGTCGTCCAGCAGGTCGTGCGGGGTGACCAGGAGGCCGAGCAGGACGAACATGCCGATCTGCGCGATCCAGCCGAGCCCTTCGGCGAAGCCGCGGGTGGCGGGCCAGTGCGGCAGCTTCGCGTTGCCGAGGACCATCGCGGCCAGATAGACGGCGAGGAATCCACTGCCGTGCGCCATGGCTCCGGCCGCGTAGGCGGCGACCGCGATGGCCATCACGGCGATGGGGTAGAGGCCGGACGCGGGCAGCGCCACGTGCCGCAGGCCGTAGGCGCCCAGCCAGCCCACCGCGAGGCCGATCGCGGCCCCGATGGCCAGTTCCAGGGCGATCTCGCCGATGAGGAGGTACCAGTGCTCCACAGGGCCCGCTGTGGAGAAGGCCACGACCAGGATCACCACAGGGGCGTCGTTGAACCCCGACTCCGCTTCCAGGATGCCCGTCACCCGCGAGGGCAGTGGCACCTTCCGCAGCACGGAGAAGACCGCTGCCGCGTCCGTCGATGAGACCACCGCGCCGATGATGAGCGCCTGGCGCCACTCGAGGCCGACCAGGTAGTGGGCAGCGGCAGCCGTCACGCCGACGCTCACCGCGATGCCGGCGAGCGACAGGGCGGCGGCCGCGGGCAGCGCGGGTTTGATCTCTTTCCACTTCGTGCCGAGGCCGCCCTCGGCCAGGATCACGACGAGCGCCGCATAGCCGATGACCTGCGTCAGTTCGGCGTTGTTGAAGGTGACGTTGCCGATTCCGTCCTGGCCCATGGCAATGCCGATGCCCAGGTACAGGAGCAGGCTCGGGAGCCCACTGCGCGACGAGATGCGGACCGCCGCGACCGCGACGAGCAGGACGAGCGAGCAGATGAGCAGAAGCTGGTTGAGGTGATGGACAGTCAGGGGCCGTTCCTTACTTCGAGTGGGCCAGGCACTTCGTTACCTTACCTAATTGTTAACGCTTCCTTGATGTGATCGAACACTCATCCGATGCCTCGCGATGTACGTTCCTGACTCCGCGTCCGGGGCCGTACTGCCCTGCGCCTATGGTTGCTCCAGCGCTCCCACCACCGCCCAGCCAGCCCTGCCGCTCGCGTAAGGACAGCAAGGACAGCGATGCCCTCGAATACCACCGCCTCTTCCGGTCATAAGTCCGGCAAGAAGAAGGGGCGCCGAGCCCGACTCATCGTGATCGTCCTGGTCCTGGCCATCGTGGCGGGCATCGGCTACGGCGCGTACTGGAGCATCAGTACGGTGCGTGCCTCCTTCCCGCAGACCAAGGGAACGATCAAGCTCGACGGCCTCTCGGGGCCCGTCGACGTGAAGCGTGACGGCAACGGAATCCCGCAGATCTACGCCGAGTCCGACGCCGACCTGTTCATGGCTCAGGGCTTCGTCCAGGCGCAGGACCGCTTCTGGGAGATGGACGTCCGCCGCCATACGACCTCCGGTCGGCTCTCCGAAATGTTCGGGAAGAGCCAGGTAAAGACCGATGAATTCCTGCGGACGCTCGGCTGGCACCGGACGGCGCAGAAGGAGTACGACTCCAAGCTCTCGCCGGAGACGAAGAAGTACCTCCAGGCGTACGCCAAGGGAGTCAACTCCTACCTGAAGGGCAAGGACGGCAAGGACATCTCCTTGGAGTACGCCGCCCTCGGCTTCACCAACGACTACAAGCCCCAGGAGTGGACCCCCGTCGACTCCGTGGCCTGGCTCAAGGCCATGGCCTGGGACCTGCGCGGCAACATGCAGGACGAGATCGACCGCTCCTTGATGACCAGTCGCCTCGGCCCGTCCCAGATCAAGGACCTGTACCCGGAGTACCCGTACGACCGGAACAAGCCCATCGTCCAGGAGGGCGCCTACAACAGCGTCACCAAGAAGTACGAGGGCAAGGGCGGCGCGGGCGGCAGTCAGTCGCAGTCAGGGACCGGCGGTGCCGCCGGCACGGGCCTCGCGGGCAACGCTCAGGCCCCCGATGGGCTGCAGTCCCAGCTGTCGGGCCTCTCCGACATCCTGGACAGCGTCCCGGACGCGGGCCTCGGGCCGAACGGCAACGGCATCGGATCCAATTCCTGGGTGGTCTCAGGTGACCACACGATCACCGGGAAACCACTCCTCGCCAATGACCCGCACCTGTCACCGCAGCTGCCCTCCACCTGGTACCAGATGGGCCTGCACTGCCGGACGGTCTCCAAGAACTGCCAGTACGACGTCTCCGGCTACACCTTCGCCGGGATGCCCGGCGTGGTCATCGGCCACAACCAGGACATCGCCTGGGGCATGACGAATCTGGGCGCCGACGTCACCGACCTCTACCTCGAGAAGTTCGAGGGCGACGGCTACTCGTACGACGACAAGGTGCTGCCCTTCAAGTCCCGCGTGGAGACGATCAAGGTCGCGGGCGGCAAGTCCAAGAAGATCACCGTCAGAGAGACCGGCAACGGACCCCTGCTGTCCGACCGCGACGACGAACTGGTCAAGGTCGGCAAGAAGGCCACCGTCGACAGCGCCGCCCCCGACCGGGGCGACGGCTACGGAGTCTCGCTGCGCTGGACAGCGCTCCAGCCGGGCAAGTCGATGGACGCCGTCTTCGAGCTCAACAAGGCGAAGGACTTCAAGGACTTCCGCAAGGCCGCCTCTTCTTTTGAAGTGCCCTCGCAGAACCTGATCTACGCCGACACCAAGGGCCACATCGGCTACCAGGCACCGGGCAAGATCCCGGTCCGCGGCAAGGGCGACGGCGCGCTTCCGGCGCCCGGCTGGGACTCCGACTACCGCTGGACCGGCTACATCCCGCAGGCCGCACTGCCCTACGAGTACGACCCCAAGCGCGGTTACATCGTGACCGCCAACCAGGCCGTCATCGACAAGGACAAGTACCCGTACAAGCTCACGTCGGACTGGGGCTACGGGGCACGCAGCCAGCGGATCACCGACCTGATCCAGTCGAAGACCAAGAACGGTGGGAAGGTCTCCACCGAGGACATGCGCACGATGCAGATGGACAACAGCAGCGAGATCGCCAAGCTGCTCGTGCCCAAGCTGCTCAAGATCGACGTCAAGGATTCGTACGTCCGTGAGGCGCAGAAGCTCCTTGAGGGATGGGACTACACCCAGGATCCCGACTCGGCGGCTGCCGCGTACTTCAACTCGGTGTGGCGCAACATCCTCAAGCTCTCCATCGGCAACAAGCTGCCCAAGGAGCTGCGGGTCAAGGGCCAGTGCCTGAACGTCGAGCCGGCCGGGAACACCGGCCCCGCCGACGAGGCCGAGCCGGTGCGCGAGTGCGGGCAGCGTGACGCGGAATCCGCGCAGCCCGACGGCGGCGACCGCTACTACGAAGTGATCCGGTCGATCCTCGACGACGAGGACAACGACTGGTGGAAGTCGCCGAAGACCCGCACGGACGCCGAGACCAAGACCCGCGACCAGCTGTTCGCGCGGGCCATGGAGGACGCGCGCTGGGATCTGACCGCCAAGCTCGGCAAGGACGTCGACACCTGGAGCTGGGGCCGCCTGCACCGGCTGACCCTGAAGAACCAGACCCTGGGCGTCGAAGGCCCCGGCTGGCTCCAGTTCATGCTCAACCGCGGCCCGTTCAAGCTGGGAGGCGGCGAGGCGGCGGTCAACGCGACCGGCTGGAACGCGGCGGGCGGCTACGGAGTGCAGTGGGTGCCGTCGATGCGCATGGTGGTGAACCTCGACGACCTCGACAAGTCCAAGTGGATCAACCTCACCGGCGCTTCGGGGCACGCCTACAGCGCGCACTACACCGACCAGACGAGCAAGTGGGTCAAGGGCGAACTGCTGCCGTGGTCCTTCTCCGAGAAGGGCGTGAAGGGCAGCACGAAGGACACCCTGGTGCTGCGGCCCTGAGCCGAAGCGGTACGGACCGCCGCCGTACGGAACAGTGAAGCCGTACGAAAAAGTGAAAGGGCCCTCCACGCACGCGTGGAGGGCCCTTTCGGCGTCACGGACCTATCAGCGGAAGCGGCGTACTCCCGACGGCGTGACGACGGCGTGCACCGGCTTGTCGTGTGCCTCCTGGGGGACGTGTGCGACGACCTCCGTGTCGTACAGGAGCACCACCAGGGCAGGATCGGCCCCGGCCCGCCCGAGCCGCGCGAGCACCCGGTCGTAGGACCCGCCGCCGCGTCCAAGGCGCATCCCGCGCTCGTCCACGGCGAGGCCCGGCAGCAGTACGGCGTCCGCCTCCACGACGGCATCGGGTCCGAGCCGCGGTCCTGAGGGCTCCGACAGAGCCATCTTTCCCGGGTGTTGCACGCGGGCGAGCGAACCCTCGCCGTCGTACACCGCCCAGTCCAGGTCGTTGTCGGCGAGAAGTACCGGCAGCAGAACCCGCACCCCGCGCGCGTGCAGGGCGTCGAGGAGCGCGCGCGTGCCCGGTTCGCTCCCCACGGAGACGTACGCCGCGATCGTGCGCGCCCCGGCGAGCTCCGGAAGTTCCAATGCCCTCTCGGCGAGAACCGCAGCGGTCTTCTGTGCGTCATCCCTAGTCAACCGGCTTCTCACTGCGAGGAATTCTCCTCGCAACGTGCGCTTGGTTGGCTGGTCAGAGCCGGTTTCTTCCATGACGTGCTCACAAACCCTTCCAGTCACGCTCATATGAGAAATAAATGTCCGGACCCACAGATTCCGCACATACACACCGGTTATGGTTACGGACATGACTGAGTCTCACCCCCCCAGGATCAGCAAGGCTGTCATTCCCGCAGCAGGTCTAGGCACCCGGTTCCTGCCGGCCACCAAGGCCACTCCGAAGGAGATGCTGCCGGTCGTCGACAAGCCGGCGATTCAGTACGTGGTCGAAGAGGCCGCCTCCGCGGGCCTCGACGATGTCCTCATGATCACGGGCCGCAACAAGCGCCCGCTCGAGGATCACTTCGACCGCAACTACGAGCTGGAGTCGGCCCTTCTGAAGAAGGGCGACGAGGCGAGACTGGCGAAGGTCCAGGAGTCCAGCGACCTCGCGACCATGCACTACGTACGCCAGGGTGACCCCAAGGGGCTCGGTCACGCCGTCCTGTGCGCCGCCCCGCACGTCGGCGACGAACCCTTCGCGGTCCTCCTCGGTGACGACCTGATCGACCCGCGCGACCCCCTGCTCGCCCGCATGGTCGAGGTCCAGGAGCGGCACGGCGGCAGCGTCATCGCCCTCATGGAGGTGGCCCCGGAGCAGATCCACCTCTACGGCTGCGCGGCCGTGGACGTCACGGACGAGGGCGACGTCGTCAAGGTGACCGGCCTGGTCGAGAAGCCCGACGCGGCGGACGCCCCCAGCAACTACGCCATCATCGGCCGCTACGTCCTCGACCCCCACGTCTTCGACATACTGCGCAAGACCGAGCCGGGCCGCGGCGGCGAGATCCAGCTCACCGACGCACTCCAGCAGCTCGCGGCCGACGAGAAGGTCGGCGGCCCGGTGCACGGCGTCGTCTTCAAGGGCCGCCGCTATGACACCGGTGACCGCGGCGACTATCTGCGTGCCATTGTCAGACTCGCGTGCGAACGTGAAGACCTGGGCCCGGACTTCCAGGCCTGGCTTCGCAGTTACGTGTCCGAGGAGATGTAGCACTTTGAGCAGCAGCGCGACGACCGAAGCCACCGGCCAGGACCCCATCTGGTCGGTGAGCGAGCACCTGGACGACATCCTCGGAACCGTCCGGCCTCTGGAGCCCATCGAGCTCCAACTCCTCGACGCCCAGGGCTGCGTCCTCGTCGAGGACGTCACGGTGCCCGTCTCGCTGCCGCCCTTCGACAACAGCTCCATGGACGGGTACGCGGTCCGGGTCGCCGACATCGCGGGCGCGAGCGAGGAGTTCCCCGCCGTCCTGACGGTCATCGGCGACGTGGCCGCGGGCCAGGGAGAGCAGCCCACCGTCAGGGCCGGCCAGGCCGCCCGCATCATGACCGGCGCCCCGCTGCCGCCCGGCGCCGAGGCCGTCGTCCCCGTGGAGTGGACCGACGGAGGCCTCGGCGGAGGGCCCGTCTCCGGGATGCGCGCGCACAGCGCCGCCCCCGACGGCGCCTCAGGCGAGGTCCGCGTGCACCGCCCCGCGGAGGCACGCGCGCACGTGCGGGCGCGTGGCAGTGACGTCCAGGCGGGCGACCGCGCCCTGGCCGCGGGCACGGTCCTCGGGGCGCCGCAGATCGCCCTGCTCGCCGCGATCGGCCGGGGCACGGTCACAGTGCGCCCGCGCCCGCGCGTGGTCGTCATGTCCACCGGCAGCGAACTGATCCAGCCCGGCGAGGAGTTGGCCAAGGGGCAGATCTACGACTCCAACAGTTTCGCGCTCACCGCCGCCGCCCGGGACGCCGGAGCGATCGCCTACCGCGTGGGAGCGGTCGCCGACGACGTCGAGACGCTGCGCTCCACCATCGAGGACCAGCTGATCCGCGCCGACCTCATCGTCACCACGGGCGGCGTCAGCGTCGGCGCGTACGACGTCGTGAAGGAAGCCCTCTCCTCCGTGGGATACGGCGGGGACGGTGACGGGGAGGGCGACGGGGAGGTGGACTCGACGGGCAGCGGCATCGAGTTCCGCAAGCTCGCCATGCAGCCGGGCAAGCCGCAGGGCTTCGGCACCATCGGCCCCGACCACACGCCCCTGCTCGCACTGCCGGGCAACCCGGTGTCGTCGTACGTCTCCTTCGAGATCTTCGTACGGCCCGCCGTGCGCGCCCTCATGGGCCTTCCGGACGTCCACCGGGCCACCGCGAGTGCGGTGCTCGACGCCGACAAGGCCCTGACATCGCCCGCCGGGAAGCGGCAGTTCCTGCGCGGCCGGTACGACGCCGATGCGGGCCGAGTGCGGCCCGTGGGCGGGTCGGGTTCCCACCTGGTCGCGGCCCTCGCGCACGCGAACGCACTGATCGTCGTCCCGGAGGACACCACATCGGTGGAACCCGAAGCCGACATCACGGTGGTCCTGCTCGGCTGAGAGGCCCCCGCGCGCGGTACGGTGTCGCGCACGACAGGCCCGCGCGCGCCGCACCGCGCGGGGCCAGGGACCGGGAGCGCCACAGCACATGAGTACGCAGCAGCGACTGACGCACATCGATGAAGCGGGTGCCGCCCGCATGGTCGACGTATCCGCGAAGGACGTGACCGCGCGCACCGCCCGCGCGAGCGGCCGTGTCCTGGTCGCGCCCCGCGTGATCGAGCTGCTGCGTGGGGAGGGGGTCCCCAAGGGGGACGCCCTGGCCACCGCGCGGATCGCGGGCATCATGGGCGCCAAGCGCACGCCCGACCTGATCCCGCTCTGCCACCCGCTGGCCGTCTCCGGAGTGAAACTCGACCTCTCCGTAGCGGACGATGCCGTCGAGATCCTCGCCACGGTGAAGACGACGGACCGTACGGGCGTCGAGATGGAGGCCCTCACAGCGGTCACCGTCGCGGCCCTCACGGTGATCGACATGGTCAAGGCCGTCGACAAGGGCGCGATCATCACGGACGTACGCGTGGAAGAGAAGACGGGCGGCAAATCCGGGAACTGGAGCCGCGAAGGAGCCGGGGCGTGACGGGCGGGAGCGTGACGGCGTACCGCGCTCTTGTGGTCACCGCCTCCAACCGTGCAGCCGCCGGTGTCTACGCCGACCGCGGTGGCCCGGTCATCGCCGAGGCGCTCACCGCGCTCGGCTTCGAGGTCGAAGGCCCCCAGGTCGTCCCCGACGGCGACCCGGTCGAGCAGGCCCTGCGAGCCGGAGCCGACGCCGGATACGACGTGATCCTCACCACAGGCGGCACCGGCATCTCGCCCACCGACCGCACCCCCGAGGCCACCCGAAGCGTCATCGACCACGAAGTGCCGGGCATTCCGGAGGCGATTCGCGCGTACGGCAGGGAGAAGGTGCCCACGGCCGCGCTGTCCCGCGGTCTCGCCGGAGTCGCGGGACGCACGCTCATCGTGAACCTGCCGGGTTCCACCGGCGGCGTACGGGACGGACTCGCCGTCCTCGAGCCCCTCCTGACGCACGCCGTCGAGCAGCTCAGGGGCGGCGACCACCCCAGACCCCCAGGCGGTGCGAGCTGAACAGCCCCTCCTGGCCCGTCGAGCTGACGGACGGCGATGTCGCCCTCCGTCCGATAAAGATGCGCGACCAGCGGCCATGGCGTGAGGTCAACCGGCGCAACCGGGACTGGCTGCGCCCCTGGGAGGCGACCATTCCGCCGCCCACGCCCAGCGGTCCGATCGTGCACCGCCCGACGTACCGGCAGATGGTCCGGCATCTGCGCGCCGAGGCGCACGCCGGGCGCATGTTGCCTTTCGTCATCGAGTACCAGGGGCGGCTCGTCGGGCAGTTGACGGTCGCCGGGATCACCTGGGGATCGATGTGCTCGGGCCATGTCGGCTACTGGGTCGACCAGTCGGTCGCGGGCCGCGGTGTGATGCCGACCGCCGTCGCTCTCGCGGTCGACCATTGCTTCCGCTCGGTCGGGCTGCACCGTATCGAGGTCTGTATTCGCCCCGAGAACGGGCCGAGTCGCAGGGTCGTGGAGAAACTCGGATTCCGCGACGAGGGGCTTCGTCCACGCTATCTCCACATCGATGGTGCCTGGCGTGACCATCTTGTCTTCGCGCTCACCGCGGAAGAGGTGCCGGAAGGGTTGCTGCGGCGCTGGCACCAGGCGCGACCTCGGAACACCGCGTAAATAGAATAAGTGTTTGAAATTTATCGGTGATCGACCGTCTGGGACCTGACTTGGTCCCTCTCAGGCATTAATTTCACGGTCTCGGCGGCCTGTTGATCGCATCAGTCACAAAAAAAGTTCGAGATATCAGCCAGATCGTGCGACACACCGGCCCAATTGGCAGATGGCCTCAACGAAACCCCTCTACCGTGTGAGGCGTGAGCAGCAGCGGCCTCATCTACGCAGTCATCGTCGGGGCCTGGGCCGCCTACTTGGTGCCGATGTGGCTCCGTAGGCAGGACGAGCTCAATGAAGCCCGTCCGACGGAACGCTTCAGCACCGCCATCCGGCTTCTGTCCGGAAGGGCGGGGATGGAGCGCCGATACGCCAAGGACCTGCAAGCGCGCTCGCCTGAAGAGGAGGAGTCGCGCGGACCGGACAACGCCACCGGCTCGGTGGACGTCCGGTCCTTCGTCGCGCCTCCGCATCGGGCGCCGGCCAAACCCCAGGCGCAGCAGCCCTCGGCGAGACCACCCGCGCAGCAGCCTCCGGCCCGGTCGCAGGGGCAGCAGCCTCCGGCCCGGTCGCAGGGGCAGGCGCAGCCCGCGGTGAAGTCTCCGGCGCGGCCTTCCGTGAAGGCCCAGGTGCACGCGCCGACGCCCCAGGCGCCCCAGGCGCCCACGGTGCCGGACCCGGTCCAGCCCGCCGCGCGGTCCAAGCAGTCGCCCGCCCAGCGGTCCGCGTCGGCGGAAGCCGCCGCGCGCGCCCGGCGTACGAAGGTGCTCGCGCGCCGTCGGCGTACGACGGCGATGCTGTTCGTCGTCTTCACACTCGGCGCGGTCGTCGCCGCGGTGGGCGGGCTCGGCTTCCTCTGGGCGCCCGCCGCACCGGCCGCGCTCCTGAGCGCGTACATCGTCTATCTCCGAGGCCAGGAGCGGCGCCGCTTCACCTACACCATGGACCGGCGCCGGGCCGAGGTCGCGGCGCAGCGGCTGCGTGAGCGCCAGCCGCGCAGGCGGGCCTCGGGCGGCGCGGAAGCGGTCACCGACGACGCGGAGGAAGGACCGGCCCCCGACACGGAGACCGGCCTGTCCGCGCTCGCCGCCGACCGCCGCGCCCTGGTTGAGCAGACGGACCACGCGGAGTGGGTCGACCAGCAGCGCGAGCGGCAGCGCCGCCCCGGCCACGGTGACAGCTGGGACCCGGTCCCGGTGCCGCTGCCGACGTACGTGACCGCACCGGTCGCCCCGCGGGCCACCGGTGACGTCGACTTGGGCGCACCCGACGCCTGGAGCTCGGCGCGGTCGAGCACCGTGGAGCCTGCCGCCGACGAGGCGGACGAGGCGGACGAGAGCGAGTACGGCGAGTACGCCGAGTTCGCCGAGGAAGCGGGCGACGGCGAGGGCATGGATGGCGTGGACGGAGTCGGCGGCCGCAGTGACGCGCGCCGTGCCGCGTCCGCGCGCCGGGCCCGCGAGCGCGGACGTACGCCGCTCTTCGATCAGTACGAGGACAGGGAGCGGCCGCGAGCCGCCAACGAGTGAGGCCTGACCAGCCGGGTGACCAGCCACGTCACCAGCCAGGAACGGATTTCCGAGCACCCGGATCGGGATGCTAGAGTTTCACTCGTTGCAAGGGCCTGTGGCGCAGTCTGGTAGCGCACCTCGTTCGCATCGAGGGGGTCTGGGGTTCAAATCCCCACAGGTCCACCGCAGCTCAGAGCCCCAGTCGGAGAGATCCGGCTGGGGCTCTTTGGCGTCGTACAGCAACGAAGTACAGCAACGAAGTACAGCAACGACTACTTCCGATCTTTGCCGTCGAGGTGCTTGCCGAGCTTCCGCAGTGCCTTGAGCGTCGCATCGGTCGGACACCATCCCCAGGTCAGGCTCGTCCTGCTGATCGCCTGCTGCACCCGCGGCATTCTCGACGCGCTTTTGGGTCCGCGCCGGGACAACGAGGTCGCGCTGGCCAAGCAGCTGGCCACCATTCCGACCCTGCCCTGTCCGGCGGGCAACTCGTGCTGATGGACCGGCCTTTCACGGCCACGACGTCCTTGCCCGCATCGCCGCCCGCATCGCCGCCTGCGGCGCCGACTCAGCGTTGCGGACCGGGCCTCCGGCCAGCGCCAGGCCGCCTTGCGCTTCTGCAACCGGCGCCTGCCACCGGGCCACCCGCACGGCGTCGCGGTGCGGGTGGTGGACGCCGACATCACCGCCACCCCTGAACACGGAGCGCTGGAACAGCGAGACCAGCCTGTTCGAGGTGAAAACCCTGCAACGCGACCACCGCCTGCTGCTGCGGTCGCAGAGCCCAGACGGCGTCACCTGCACTACCGGCCGGCCTCGGGACAGCCCCGGCAGGACACCGGCCAAAGCCGCTCCGCCGACCTCAATCGTGGTCGGTGCTGAACTTTCCTTTCAGCCACTCTTCGATAGATAGACCCTCAGAATGTGCTGCTTCTTTGATGGCTTCATAGGAGGTAGCGATCTCATCCCCCTGGAAGGTGAGATTGACTCTTCGTTCCTGTTTTGTCGCCACATGAGTGTAGTTTTCGGGATGCGCCCAGAAGCAGCTTTCGCAAACCGATTCATCGCGAGAAGCTAGATTCTGACAGTTCTCACATGACCAAGATTTCGAGCGATTGTCCGAAGCGCAAAGTGGCATGAAATCTTTGATCTTAAGATCAGACTTATCGCCTGCCACGATAAATGGCACGCGGTGATCGGCCTGCAGTTCACGTGCTTCGAATTGGCCATGACAAATTCCGCACCGAAAGTTGAATTCCGCATTCAGTGCGTCCCTAAATCTCTTAGGGATCCCTACGCGCCCGGCTTTCCCCATGCTCATTTGTTCGATCAGCGTGTATCTTCTGATCGTTCGCCCGGTGGATCCTTTTACGCTGTCACCTTCAATGGTGGCGCCAGCATCCTTGAGATCGCCAATTGCGCGCGGTGGGTGAACGTAGCCCATTTCTGACAGTTGCTCAGTAGTCAAAGATCCATACTCTAGAAGATGGTCTCTAGCCCGCGCCGCGCGGCTCGACATGGGTAGGGCCTTGATCCATGAGACGAACTCAGAGCTGTATATCGGCATCTGGCTACTCTAGCCAAACATGTGGCACACCTGTCACATGAGTTCACATTGTTCTCAAGGGTACAGGTCAAGACGCTTGTCGATCTCCGATGCCCCGCCGAGGCGCTCCACGAGGGCAGGCGAGATGTATAGCGACTCGACCGTCACCTGCTTCTTCCCTTGGAGTGTGGCTTGGGAGGAAACGCCAGCGGATACATGCTTATGAAGCAGCCCTAGTTCGGAAGGCAGGGCCATTCCATACTTATTGTCATCCGTCACCACATCATAGGAGACAATGAACGATACGTTGTTGTCTACAGCCGTCTGGAGAGCCTCTGAGAACGGGGCGCGTTGTAGCCCTGTGAGATATCGGTGATCTGGCACATCGCTTGTTCCCTGATAAGGGGGGTCCATGTAAACCACTTCGTCTCGACTGGCGCCAGTCAGTGGACCTACGTAAGACTCTGTGGATGTCGTTGCAGTCTTCATCAGCTTTGAAGCGGAAGTGATGCGTTCTGCGATATTTGCCGGTCGAGCTCCTAGGCGGCGATGGTCGGCGCCCTGGTTGAAATCTCCGCTCTTGCTGTATCGAACGGCCGCCTTTACGCAGCGGCAGAGCAAATAGAGGAGGAGTTCGGGCTTCTTCGAAGCGTTAAATTCTTCCCGTGTTTTCAAGTAGAAGGACCGCGGGTCATCTAGTTGATCGTTCCACATTTGGGTGTAGGTGGAGATCAATTCGTTGGGATCTTCGATGATTCTGTCCCACAGTGCGATCAGCGGAGCATTAACGTCTGAAATATGCACAGTGCTTGCGAGGTCATAGTGGCGTGCTGCCACTGAGATCGCTGCCGACCCTGCGAAAGGTTCGATTAGTCGTGAGATCCCTTGAGCCGGAAAGAGGGAGAGGATCTTGCTTGCAAGGATGCGCTTGCTTCCTTGGTACGGGAACGCTTGAGCGACCACCCTTGGTCCGTCAGTCTTCCATGGCGCGGATGCAGGGAGTGATGCGGTCAAGGGTGCCAGTGTCATGCGATGCAGTCTATCGATCCAAGAAGTCACTCTTGGTAGTCGTGGTATTTCTGACGTCGCAGCAGTCGCAGCAGTCGCACCCTCAGCGTCCGCTGTCGTTGCTCTGAATCGGACGGGTGCTACAGGGCCTTCACGAAGCAGCGGCTCAGGTCGTCGAAGCGGTAGTGGCCGAACTTGGCGGGGGCCGGGGTGTAACCGGTCGATGTGTAGAGAGCTATCGCCTCCGGCTGCTTGGTGCCCGTCTCCAGGACCATGCGGGTGCGGCCCGTCGATCGCGCGTCGTCCTCCAGGGCCGCCAGGATGCGGCGGGCCAGGCCGAGGCCGCGGGCCTCCGGGGTGACGTACATGCGCTTGATCTCGGCGTCGCCGTCCGCGTACCCCTCGTCGTTCGCCTCGTGCCCGCGCCAGCCGCCGGTGGCCAGCGGGGTGCCGTTCTCGTCGTACGCGACGAAGTACACGCCGCGAGGGTGCTCGAACATGGTCGGGTCGAGGGGCGTGACGTCACCCTCGTCGCCGTACCGCTCCGCGTACTCGAGCTGGACGCGGTCGTTGAGCTTGACCGCGTCGGGGTGGTCGTAGGGCGTGGGGCGCAGCTCGATGCGCTGAAGATGCTGGATAGTCATGCGTTACATCGTACTTCTATGCGGAGGTGTTCCGGTATCCATTAATTGGGGTGCCTTTTCAGTGTGCCGGTATCGTGCCGGGATGCTCCAAGTGACCAGTGTGAATGTGAACGGGCTGCGCGCCGCCGCCAAGAAGGGCTTCGTGGAGTGGCTCGCCGAGACCTCCGCCGACGTGCTCTGCCTCCAGGAGGTGCGGGCCGAGCCGCAGCAGCTGCCGGACGAGGTGCGGGAGCCCGAAGGCTGGCACGTCGTGCACGCGCCGGCGGCCGCGAAGGGGCGCGCGGGCGTCTCCCTCTATACGCGGCGTGAGCCGGACCGTGTGCAGGTCGGTTTCGGGTCGGAGGAGTTCGACGGCAGCGGGCGCTACGTCGAGGCCGATCTGCCCGGTGTCACGGTCGCGAGCCTGTATCTGCCCTCCGGTGAGGTCGGTACGGAGCGGCAGGACGAGAAGATCCGCTTCATGGGGGAGTTCCTCACGTACCTGAAGGGGCTGAAGGTCCGGGCCGCCGCCGAGGGGCGCCAGGTCGTGGTCTGCGGCGACTGGAACATCGCCCACCAGGAGGCCGACCTCAAGAACTGGAAGGGCAACAAGAAGAACTCCGGCTTCCTGCCCGAGGAGCGGGCCTGGCTCAGGGAGGTCTTCGACGGGGAGGGCGGGGAGGGCGCCACCGGGTACGTCGATGTGATGCGGGCGCTGCATCCCGACGTCGAAGGGCCCTACTCCTGGTGGTCCTACCGGGGGCGCGCCTTTGACAACAACACGGGGTGGCGCATCGACTACCACGTGGCGACGCGGGGGCTCGCGGAGCGCGCGGCCAAGGGGTTCGTGGAGCGGGCGGCGAGTCACGACGAGCGGTGGTCGGACCATGCGCCCGTCACGGTGGTCTACGACATGTGAGGCTGCGTGGCGGCATGGCTTGTTGAGGACGCGTACCTGACAATGACTCAACTGTCAGCCGTGTGGGGGAGACTTCATGTTCGGTATGTTCGGTATGTTCGGTGCGTCTACGTCTGCGTCCACGTCTACGTCGGTGCCGTCTCGGCGGGGTGTGCTGCTCGGGGCTCTGGGGGCCGGGATCGGGGCGGGGCTGCCGTTGGCCGCCGCTTCGCCCGCCGCCGCCTCACCCGCCGCCGCTTCGGGCGGGGCACCCCGGGGTACTCCGCCCGTGCTCCTCACGGAGCAGGCGACCCAGCAGATTCTCGTACTCGATCCGCGGCGCAGGGTCTGGGACCCGGAGGCCGATCCGTCCGTCGTGCGGTGGGCGTTCTCGCCGATGCGGCACTCGGGGTACGAGGACCTTCAGCCTGACGTCAGCTGGGTGTATCCGAGTGAGTCGAAGGTGCGGAGGACGGGAGGGCGTACGTACGTCCTGACGACCGCGTCCTTCGGATTCGTCGCCGTCGTCGACTACCCGTCGGGCAGGCGGTACTGGGGCACGGCCATAGGGCCCGGCGACGACCTCTTCAATCCGCACAGCGCGGAGATCCTGCCCGACGGCAATGTCGCGGTGGCGTGCAGTACGGGTGCGCTGGTCAGGCTGTACGCGGCCTCACAGGGGCCCCATGCCGCGCGGTTCGCGGAGGTGGAGCTCAAGGGGGCGCACGGGCTGCACTGGGACGGTGCGCGTGAGGTGCTGTGGGCCATCGGTGACGATGAGCTGGTGACGTATGCCGTGGGGGGTACGCGGGCGCGGCCTTCTCTGACGCGGCGGTCCTCCGTCGGGCTGCCGGTCGGTACGCCGGGCAAGACTCCTGGGGGGCATGACCTCTTCCCCGTGGCGGGGCGCCGGGGGCGGCGGCTCTGGGTGACGACGAACGCGTCCGTCTTCCAGTACGACATCGGTGGCCGGGCCTTTGTGCAGGACTTCGCGGGGGTCGAGGAGATCGCCCGGAAGTCGGTCAAGGCGATCGGCGACGATCCGCGCACGGGGCAGGTCCTCACCACGGTCCCGGAGAGCGGTCTTGAGGAGACGTGGTGGACGACGAGGGTCAGTGTTGATCGGCCGCGGGGGGAGTACGAGTTGGTGGGCGGCGGGATCTATAAGGCTCGGTGGTTCTTGCCGAGGTAGGGGCGCTCGGGTGCGGGTGCGGGTGCGGGTGCGGGCGGGAGGGGGCTGAGGTCCTGCCTCCGGCGGTTCTTTCCCCGAACCCGCCCCTTCCCGGCTGTGACATTTGCGGCTCTGCCGCGGGCCGGCTTCGCCGGTCTTTGCGTGCCGTCATCACCGGCTTCGCCGAGTTCGTCCTCAAACGCCGGACGGGCTGAGATGCGCCTGGGGGCTAAACGGCCTCCGGCTTCTCCGAAGCCAAGCGGCGGTCCAGCGCCATCGACAGTTCCGCCTCCACCACGCTCTTCGCCAAGGGGCGCAAGCGCTCGATGTTCACGTCGCCCGTCTCCGGCGGTGTGTGGGCGCGGATGGTCGTGATGAACAACTCGGCCAGTGCGTCCGCGTGTTCCCGTACGCGTTGGCCCGCCTCCAGGACCGCCGCCAGTGGGATGCCCTCGCGGACCAGGGCCGATGAGACGTCCAGGAGGCGGCGGCTGACGTGGACGATCTCCTCGCCGTCCGTGCCCAGGTAGCCGAGGTCCATGGCCGCGGCGAGGTTCTCGGGGGTGACCTCGCCCGCGAAGTGGTCGGCCAGTTCCTCGGGGGTGAGGCGGACCGGGGTCTCCTCGGTGGGTTCGCCGATGCCCAGGAGTTCGCCCACGTCACGGCCGTTCTCGAAGGCCTCCGCGAGCTCCGCGATGCCGCTCAGGGTGTGGCCGCGGTCCAGGAGTGCGGCGATCGTGCGCAGCCTGGCCAGGTGGTGGTCGTCGTACCAGGCGATGCGGCCCTCGCGGCGGGGTGGTGGGATCAGGCCGCGCTCACGGTAGAAGCGCACGGTGCGCACCGTGATGCCGGCCGCCTTGGCCAGCTCCTCCATGCGGTATTCCCGTGATTCCCGTGTCTCTGCCACGGCAGCAGCCTATGTGGTGCCGGATCGTGCGCGTGTTCTACCGGCGGTAACTCGGGATGCCAGACCCCTACCCATCAGTACGGCGCTGTTCTACGCTCCCATTGCGCCAGTGGTCACTGGCAGAGTCGTGAAGCAGTAGTTCGGGAGGCGGCGGCATGGCCGAGGACGAGCGCCAGCAGGAGAGCGGGCAGGGGCGCGGGCAGGGGCGTGAGCGGGAGCTCCAGCAGGGTCGCGGACACGAGCATGTGCGGGTGGCAGTGATCGGGTCCGGCTTCGGCGGGATCGGCGCCGCCGTCCGGCTGCGCCGGGAAGGCGTCACCGACTTCGTCGTCCTCGAGCGGGCCGGCGCCGTGGGCGGCACCTGGCGGGACAACAGCTATCCGGGCTGCGCGTGCGACGTGCCCTCGCACCTGTACTCGTTCTCCTTCGCCCCCAACCCGGACTGGCCGCGCACCTTCTCCGGCCAGGAGCACATCTGGGAGTACCTGGAGCAGGTCGCCGACACCTTCCGCCTCCGCTCGCACATCCGCCTCAACACCGAGGTGACGCAGCTGCGCTGGGACGCGGAGAAGCTGTGGTGGGAGGTCGAGACCAGCAACGGCACCCTCACCGCCGATGTCGTCGTCTCCGCCACCGGGCCGCTCTCCGACCCCAAGCTCCCTGACATCCCCGGCCTCGACACCTTCGAGGGCGAGGTCTTCCACTCCGCGCGCTGGGACCACGACTACGACCTGCGCGGCAAGCGCGTCGCCATGATCGGCACCGGCGCTTCCGCCATCCAGATCGTGCCCGCGATCCAGCGCGAGGTCGGCAGGCTCACGCTCTTCCAGCGCACCCCGCCCTGGGTGATGCCGCGCATGGACCGCGCCATCAGCAAGGCCGAGCGCTGGGTGCACCGCCAGCTTCCGTTCACCACACAGGCCCGGCGCGGAATCCTGTGGGGCATCCGGGAGTTGCAGGTCCAGGCGTTCACCAAGCGGCCGAACGAGCTCGGCGCGGTCGAGCAGATCGCCAAGCGGAACATCGCCCGCGCCATCAAGGATCCGGCGCTCCGGGCCAAGGTGACGCCGTCGTACCGCATCGGCTGCAAGCGGATCCTGCTCTCCAACACGTACTATCCGGCGCTTGCCGCGCCCAATGTCGACGTCGTCGCGAGCGGGCTCAGTGAGGTGCGCGGCAACACCGTCGTCGGGGCGGACGGCACCGAGGCCGAGGTCGACGTGATCATCTTCGGTACGGGATTCCATGTCACGGACATGCCGATCGCCGACCGCGTGGTGGGTGCGGACGGCGGGACGCTGATGGAGTCCTGGAAGGACGGGATGAAGTCGCTGCGCGGCGCGACCGCCGCGGGCTTCCCCAACTTCATGACGGTCATCGGCCCGAACACCGGTCTCGGCAACTCCTCGATGATCCTGATGATCGAGTCCCAGCTGAACTATCTCGCCGACTACATGCGGCAGTTGAACGTTCTGGGCGATCGTGCCGCGCTCGCCGTGCGGACCAGCGCCGTGCACGCCTGGAACGACAAGGTGCAGGAGCGGATGAAGCGCACCGTGTGGAACACCGGTGGCTGCAACAGCTGGTACCTCGACGAGAACGGCGTCAACACGACCATCTGGCCGGGTACGACGACCGAGTTCCGGGGCGCCACACGGCGGGTGGATCTCGCCGAGTACGAGGTGGTGCGGCCGCCGAAGGTGGATGCGGACGCGGTGTCGAAGCCGCGTGCGGCGGGGAAGAACAAGTCGCGTACGACGAAGAAGGTCGAGGCAGCATGAGCAGGCTGACGCAGGTGACGACGAGCGGGCCCTTCGCGCCGCCTCCCGCCGCGCGGGAACTGACCGTCGTGTCGGCGGACGGCGCGCGGCTGCACGCCGAGGTGCACGGTCCCGACGGCGCGCCCGCCGTGGTCCTCGCGCACGGGTGGACCTGCTCGACCGCCTTCTGGGCGGCGCAGATACGTGACCTGGCCATCGACCACCGAGTGATCGCGTACGACCAGCGGGGCCACGGGCGCAGTGCCGCGCCGGCGGGCGTTGAGGGGTACAGCACGACCGCCCTCGCCGACGACCTCGAGGCCGTGCTCGCGGCGACGCTGGAGCCGGGGGAGCGGGCCGTGCTCGTCGGGCACTCCATGGGCGGCATGACGATGATGGCCACGAGCACGCGGCCCGGCTTCCGGGAGCACGCGGCGGCGGTTCTGCTGTGCAGCACGGGGAGTTCGCGGCTCGTTCCCGAGTCGCGCGTGGTGCCGATGCGGGCCGGGCGGGTGCGGACGCGGATCACGCGGTCGGTGCTCGGGGCGAAGGCGCCGCTCGGGCCTGTGACGCCGCTCGCCCGCAAGATCCTCAAGTACGCGACGATGGGGCCGGGTTCGGCGCCGGAGCGGGTCGAGGTGTGCGCGCGGATCGTGCACGGGTGCCCCAGGGTGGTGCGCTACCGCTGGTCCCATGTGCTCGATGAGCTCGAACTCGACGCGGGCGTACTGGAGTTGACGGTCCCGACCGCGATCATCGCGGGCACGGTCGACCGGATGACGCCCGTCACCCACGCGAGGCGCTTGGCGGCGATGCTGCCGGAGGCGTCCGGCCTCACCGAGTTGCCGGGGATCGGCCATATGACGCCGGTCGAGGCGCCTGAGGTGGTCATCGCGGGGATCAGGGATCTGGTGGAGAGGTACGTACGAGTGGACGAGCCGCAGTCGCAGTCGAAGGTGCAGCCGCAGGTTCAGGGGCTTGAGGGGAGCAGTGCATGAGCAAGGTCAGCCTGGAGGGGCAGGTCGCGGTCGTCACCGGTGCCGCGCGCGGCGTGGGCGAGCTGCTCGCGCGGAAACTGTCGGCGCGGGGCGCGAAGATCGCGCTCCTCGGCCTGGAGCCGGACGAGTTGAAGCAGGTGGCCGGGCGGCTGCACACCGAGGCCGAGGCCTGGCACGTGGACGTGACGGATCATGTCGCGATGGCGCGGGTGGCCCAGGAGGTCAAGGAGCGGTTCGGCAAGGTCGACATCGTCGTCGCCAACGCGGGCGTGGCCAACGGTGGTCCTTTCGTCGAGTCCGACCCCGATGCGTGGCGCCGGGTCATCGAGGTCAACCTCATCGGCAGCGCGGTGACGGGGCGGGCGTTCCTGCCGGTCCTGATGGAGAGCCGGGGGTATCTCCTCCAGATCGCCTCGCTGGCGGCGATCACGCCGGCGCCGATGATGACGGCGTACTGCGCGTCGAAGTCGGGCGTCGAGGCGTACGCCCACTGTCTGCGGGCCGAGGTCGGCTACAAGGGCGTGAAGGTGGGCGTCGGTTACCTGTCCTGGACGGACACGGACATGGTGCGGGGCGCCGACCAGGACGATGTGATGCGGGAGTTGCGGCAGCGGCTGCCGTGGCCGTCCAACAAGACGTACCCGCTGGGTCCGGCCGTCGACAGGATAGTCGCCGGGATCGAGCGGCGGTCGAGTCACGTCTACGCGCAGTGGTGGCTGCGGGGGATGCAGGGCATCCGGGGATACCTGCCGGGGGTGATCGGCTCGGTCGGCCAGCGTGAGATGCGGCGCTTCGAGCCGCGGCTCGGGACGGTCTCGACGGGGCTTGTCGGAGCGGGGGGCTCCGCCGATGAACAGGGGCGTAGCGGGCGGTAGTTGATACGCCGGGGTGTCCCCCGGGGGGCTTTACCCTGCGGGTGGGCCTGTCCTGTCGGGGGGGGCCTGTCCCGTCGTGGGACGGACTCTGGCCCGCCGCTTCGCGGCGGATCACTCCCACCCACCCGTTACCCGCAGGGTGATCGGGTGGGTGGGTGGGGAAGATCCGCCGCGAAGCGGCGAGACGGGAAAGCCCCCACCGAGCGACAGCTGACCGCAACGCCCCCCTCCGCAGCAGCGAGGCCCCCACGCAACGAGGCCCCCCGGCGTCCCGGGGGGCCTCACTGGGTCAAGCTCAGCGCAGCGTCAGGCGTCGTAGTCCTGGTTGAACTTGTCCTGCTGCTCCTGCGCGGCGCGCTGAGCCTCGTCGGGGGCCTGCGATGAGCGCTCGCTCGCCTCTTCCTGGCCCTGCTGGCCACGCTCCTGCATGTCGTCACGGCCCTGCGAGCCGCGCTCGCCCGCCTTGTCCTTGGCGCTGCCCATGGCCTTCTTGGCCTGGTCCTGCAGCTCGCCGGCCTTGTCCTGGAACTGGTCCTTGATGCCCATGCGGGTTCACTCCTAGAGGGTGAGATTGGAAGGGCCTCGACCAGACTGACATGGGGGGACTTTCCTCGCATTTCGATCAATAACCGGCAGTTACGGAGCTAGTCGCGCGGCGGCAGCTTCGGGCGTCTCCGGTCCGGCACGTCCGCGTAGCCCGGCGGCGTCGCAGCCGGGCTCCGGTCCAGGAGGTCCAGCGCCACCCCCACTGCGTCGTCGAGCTGCGCGTAGCGGCCCTCCGCCCAGTCCAGGGGCGTGCGGAGCACCTCCAGGTCCGGTGTCACGCCGTGGTTCTCCACGGTCCAGCCGTACGCGTCGAACCACCCGGCGTTCATCGGCACGGTGATGACCGTCCCGTCGCCCAGTGCGTGCCGCCCGGTCATCCCCACCACGCCGCCCCACGTCCGCTGCCCCACCACAGGGCCGAGCCCGAGCAGCTTGAAGGCGGCCGTGATCATGTCGCCGTCCGATGACGTCGCCTCGTCGGCCAGGGCCACCACAGGTCCCCGTGGGGCGTTCGTCGCGTACGACACCGGCTGGGCGTTCCGTGTCAGGTCCCAGCCCAGGATCTTCCGCGTCAGCTTCTCGATCACCAGCTCGCTGATGTGACCGCCCGCGTTTCCCCGTACGTCCACGATCAGCGCGGGACGCGACACCTCAAGGCGCAGGTCCCGGTTGAACTGGGCCCAGCCCGAGCCTCCCATGTCCGGGATGTGCAGGTAGCCGCACCTCCCGGCGCTCAACTCCCGTACCACCTCACGCCGTTTGGCCACCCAGTCCTGATAGCGCAGGGGGCGTTCGTTGATGAGGGGGACGATCGCCACCCTCCTCGGTCTGCCCTCCCCCTCCGCCGGCTGGAACGTCAGCTCGACCGTCGTGCCGCCCGCCGCCGACAGGAGGGGGTAGGGGCCCGTCACCCCATCCACCGGGCGGCCGTCGATGTGGGTGAGGACCGCGCCCTCCCGGATGCCCGCACCCGCGAGGGGCGAGCGCGCCTTGGAGTCGGACGAGTCGCCGGGGAGGATCCGGTTCACCAGCCAACTACCGTCCCGGCAGATCAGGTTCGCGCCGAGGAGGCCCATCGCCCGCTGGTAGTGGGGTGGCCCTTCGTTGCGGCGCGCGGGGGAGACGTACGCATGAGACGTGCCAAGCTCGCCCAGGACCTCGCGGAGCAGATCCGCGAACTCGTCGGGGGACGCGACCCGGTCGAGGAGAGGGCGGTACTGGTCGAGGATCGCGGGCCAGTCGATGCCGCACATGTCCGGTTCCCAGTAGTAGGCGCGGATGAGGCGGCCCGCCTCGTCGTAGGACTGGCGCCACTCGGCCGCCGGGTCGACCTCGTGCAGGATGCGGCGCAGGTCGATCCAGACGGTCGTGTCGCCGTCGCCGACCTCCGTGGAGGGCACGGCGCTCAGGTCGCCCTCGTCGACCACGACAAGGCGCGAGCCGTCGCCGCTGAGCGCGAACCAGTCGAGGTGCTCGACCAGTTGGGACTTCTTCGCCTTGGTGATGTTGAAGTACTCGAGCGTGGGGCGGCCCGAAGTGTCCGCCGGGTTGGCGAACGTCTCGCCGAGCGCTCCCGAGATCGGCCAGCGCAGCCAGACCAGGCCGCCGCCGCTGACGGGGTGCAGGGCCGAGTACTTCGACGCCGAGACCGGGAACGGCGTGACCCTGCTCTCCAGGCCCTCCACCTCCACGATGACGGTGCCGTCGTCCGACCCGCCGTCGTCCGGGTCGAGCCCGCCCGCCGCCGGGCGGCCGTCGGGGGAGAGCGCGAAGGGGGACGGGGTCGCCGATGAGAGGGGGACGAGGTAGGGGCGGCAGCCGAGCGGGAAGGACAGGTCGCCGGTGTGCACGTCGTAGACCGGGTCGAAGCCCCGCCACGACAGGAAGGCCAGATAGCGGCCGTCCCGCGTGAAGACCGGGTTCTCGTCCTCGAAGCGGCCGTTGGTGACATCGACGATCGTGCGGGCGCCCGGACCCTCGATCCGGGCCATCTTGATCTGCCGCAGGGACCGGCCGATGCCCGGATGCGACCAGGTCAGCCATGCCCCGTCCGGGGAGAAGGCGAGATCCCGCACCGGGCCGTTGAGGGAGCGGATCAGCTCCGTCACCTCGCCGTCGGACTCCTCGGACTGCTCCGTGGCGTCGATGAGGAGGAGGCGGCCGTCGTTCGACGCGATCGCGAGCCGCTCGCCTTCCGGGTCGGAGAGCAGCTCGAGGACCCGGCCGAGCTTCCCCTGGGCGAGCCGCCGTGGCGCGCGTTCGCCGCTGGCCCGCGGCAGATAGGCGATCTCGACGGCGTCCTCGCCCTCGGCATCGGTGACGTAGGCGACCTGCCCGCCGGTGCCGAGCATCTCCGGCAGCCTGACCCGTACGCCAGGGGTGTCCGTGATGGTGCGGGCCGGGCCGTCCCGGTGCGTGAGCCAGTACAGGCTGCCGCGTACGACGACGGCGCTGGCCCGGCCCGTCGCGTCCACGGAGAGCGAGTCGACGTGTCGCCCGGCCGGCACCTGATAGATCCGCCGCCCGGCCCGCGGACCGCCGAGCCGTACGTCGAGCTTGCGCGGCACGGACGCGGCGGACAGGTCGTCCACCAGCCAGATCTCGCCCGCGCACTGGTAGACGACGCGGGTGCCGTCGCTTGACGCATGCCGGGCGTAGAACGCGTCGTGGTCGGTGTGCCGCCGCAGGTCGGAGCCGTCGGGCAGGCAGGAGTAGAGGTTGCCGATGCCTTGGTGGTCGGAGAGGAAGGCGATCCGTCCTCCCACGAACATCGGGGCGTCCAGATGTCCGTCGAGGTCGGGCAGGATCTGCTCCCCGTGCATCCACAGGCGGCCCATCGCCCCGCCCCGGTAGCGCTTCCAGGCCGCGGGCTCGTGCGGGGGCTTTCCGGTGAGCAGGAGTGTCTTGCGTTCGTTGTCGACATCGATAACCGCGATGTCGGACACCGGCCCCCAGGGCAGCTTGCCGCCGGGTGAGCCGTCGGTGGGCACGCTGTAGGCCCAGCAGAAGTACGAGAAGGGCTGGCTGTGCGAGGAGACGGCGAGGATGTCGCCGTCGGGGGACCAGCCGCAGACCCGGGTATCCGTGCTGCCCCAGTAGGTCAGGCGCCGGGCCGGGCCGCCGTCCACCGGGGCCAGGTGGACCTCCGGGTCGAGGCTGCGCCAGGTCGTGTACGCGATGTGGCGGCCGTCCGGGGAGAAGCGTGGATGGCTCACCTTGGTCCGGTCGACGGTGACCCGCCAGGCCCGGCCCGCCGGTGCGCCGTCCGGGGTCAGCGGGGCCACCCAGAGATCGTCCTCGGCCGCGAAACAGAGGCGGTCGCCGCTGAGGTGCGGAAAGCGCAGGTAGGAGAGGGCATCAGCGTGGTCGGCGGAGAGGTCAGCATGGGCTTCATCGCGAGCGTCGGTCACTTCACCATGCTTTTCCGGGGCGGAGGGTGCGGCAACTCGTACAACAGGGTGAGACGGGTTCCGGGGCTCGGGTGTGCGTGACTCAGCACACGTACGAAACGGTTTCGTTTCGTTAGAGGTGGGGGTATCGTCATGGCGTACGGAACAGTTTCGATAGCCAGATTTCGACAAGGAGTGGGGGGATCATGACTGAGGCGGCAACGGTGCGGCGCAGCCGGATCACACCCGAGCGCGAGGCCGAGCTGTACGCGGCCGTGCTCGACCTGCTCCGCGAGGTCGGGTACGAAGCGCTCACGATGGACGCCATCGCGGCCCGCACGAAATCCAGCAAGGCCACCCTCTACCGCCAGTGGGGGAGCAAGCCGGAGCTGATCGCCAGGGCCCTGCGGCACAACAAGCCGGTGTCCATGGCGGACATCGACACCGGGTCGCTCCGCGGTGACCTCCTGGAGTCCGTGAACCGTTCGAGCGACTGTCAGATGGAACAGGACGCCGCGCTGATGCGGAGCCTGTTCCACGTCATCCACGGAAACCCCGAACTCCACCATGCGCTGCGGCAGTTGCTCATCGAGCCGGAGATCACCGGCCTGAACGCACTGCTGCGCAGGGCCGTGGAGCGCGGTGAAGTGGCCGCGGACAACCCCGCGCTGGGCTACGTCATCCACATGATGGTCGGCGGCTTCGTCGCCCGTGACCTGATCGAGGAGTGCACGGTCGACGGTGAGTTCCTCCGTTCCTATATCGACGCCGTGATTCTCCCCGCCCTCGGCGTCTGAACAACCCCAACTCCCTTTCCTAGCCCGTACGTTCCACCTGACGCGACCGCTCACGTCGTCGGGCTGATCCCCCCTGCCCTGTAGACCCCACGACCTGACCGGGAGTACGCCCTCGTGGCCACGTTCCTCTATAAACTCGGCCGGCTCGCCTTCAGGCGACGGCACTTCGTCGCCCTGATATGGGTGGCGCTCCTGACGCTCGCCGGAGTCGGCGCCGCGTCCGCGCCCACCGCCGCCTCCAGCTCCTTCTCCATTCCGGGGACGGAGGCCCAGAAGGCCTTCGACCTGCTCGAGGACCGTGTGCCCGAAGCCAGCGCCGACGGCGCGACCGCCCGGGTCGTCTTCAAGGCACCGGACGGTGAGAAGGTCACGGACCCGGCCAACAAGGCCGAGATCCAGAAGACCGTCTCCGCACTCAAGTCCGGTTCGGACGACGTCGCGAGGGCGGACAGCCCCTTCCAGGCCAAGACGGTCAGCAAGGACGGCAGCACGGCGTACGCGTCGGTGTCGTACAAGGTCACCTCCATGGAGCTGACCGACGACAGCCGTGACGCCCTGGAGAAGACCACCGACCAGGCGCGCGAGTCCGGGCTCACGGTCGAGGTCGGCGGCGACGCCCTTCAGGCCATGCCGGAGACGGGGGCCACCGAGGTCATCGGTATCGCGATCGCGGCCGTGGTCCTCGTCATCACCTTCGGCTCGCTGATCGCGGCGGGACTTCCGCTCCTGACCGCGCTGATCGGCGTAGGCATCGGCGTCTCCTCGATCACCGCGCTCGCCAGCGCGCTCGACCTGGGTACGACCACCTCCACGCTCGCCATGATGATCGGCCTCGCGGTCGGCATCGACTACGCGCTGTTCATCGTCTCCCGCTACCGCGGTGAACTCGCCGACGGCAGGGACCGCGAGGACGCGGCAGGCCGTGCGGTGGGGACGGCGGGTTCGGCGGTCGTCTTCGCCGGGCTCACCGTCGTGATCGCGCTTGTCGGCCTGGCCGTGGTGAACATCCCGATGCTCACGAAGATGGGCTTCGCGGCGGCGGGCACGGTGGTCATCGCCGTCCTCATCGCGCTCACCCTGATCCCGGCGCTGCTCGGTTACGCGGGCAAGAAGGTCAAGCCGGCGGGCGAGAAGAGCAAGGTGCTCGGCGGCGGCAGGAAGAAGGCCGCCACGGCCTCCGTGGGCGCCACTGAGAAGAAGCAGCCGAAGGACAACCTCGGCACCCGCTGGGCCCGCTTCGTCGTCCGCCGCCCGCTCACGGTCCTGCTCATCGGCGTCATCGGCCTCGGCGCAGCCGCGCTGCCCGTCTCCTCCCTCGAACTGGGCCTCCCGGACGACGGCTCGCAGCCGACGTCCACGACCCAGCGCAAGGCGTACGACCTGGTCTCCGACGGATTCGGGCCCGGTTTCAACGGCCCGCTGATGACGGTCGCCGACCTCGACGGCGCCGACGACCCGAAGGCCGCGGCAGGCGAGATCACCAAGACGATCTCCGGGCTCGACGACGTGCTCTCGGTCGCCCCGCCGATGATCAACAAGGCGGGCGACACGGCGATCATCAGCGTCGTCCCGTCCTCCAAGCCCAGCGGCATCGAGACCGAGAACCTCGTGCACTCGATCCGTGACGCGGGCGCCGAGATCAAGTCCGACACCGGTGCGAGCGTCATGGTCACCGGCTCGACGGCCATGAACATCGACGTCTCCGAGAAGCTCAACGACGCCCTGGTGCCCTACCTGGCACTCGTCGTCGGCCTCGCCTTCCTCCTCCTGATCGTCGTCTTCCGGTCGATCCTGGTCCCGCTCAAGGCGGCACTCGGCTTCCTGCTCTCGGTCCTCGCGGCCCTGGGCGCGGTCGTCGCGGTCTTCCAGTGGGGCTGGCTCGGCTCGCTCTTCGGCGTCGAACAGACCGGCCCGATCATGAGCATGATGCCGATCTTCATGGTGGGCGTCGTCTTCGGCCTCGCGATGGACTACGAGGTGTTCCTCGTGACGCGGATGCGAGAGGCGTACGTCCACGGGGAGCGGCCGGGTCAGGCGGTCGTGACCGGCTTCCGGCACGGGGCGCGCGTGGTCTCGGCGGCGGCAGTGATCATGATGGCGGTCTTCGCGGGATTCATCGGCTCGAGCGAGCAGATGGTGAAGATGATCGGCTTCGGTCTCGCGATCGCCGTCTTCTTCGACGCGTTCATCGTGCGGATGGCGCTGGTCCCGGCCGTGCTCGCGCTGCTCGGCAAGAAGGCGTGGTGGCTGCCGAAGTGGCTGGACCGCGCGCTGCCGAATGTCGACGTCGAGGGCGAGGGGCTGCGCGATCTGGGGACCACGGGCGCTGCTCAGGGTCCGGACGACGACCGGGAGCTCGAGCGCGTCTGACTCATCCGACCCGGGTCAGTGGGCCACAGGAGTGGCCGCGTACGTGCGGCGCAGGAAGCGGATCAGTGCCGATGAGTCGAACTGGACCACTTCCACCCCCTCCGCCGAGTGGAACTCCACGACGAGTTGCACCCGGCCGCAGGGCCAGACGCGTACGTCGCCGCTGGTGACCGGGGACACCAGGCCCTGCTCGATCAGCTGACGCGCGAAGGTCCACTCGCGACCGCCAGGGAGGCCGATCCGCACCGAGTGCGGGTCGGTCTCCGCGTCGTAGCGCAGGGCGACCGGGGCGGCACAGTGGCCTTCGGCCGAGTCCGTGACGATGTGGGCGCGGGTGAACTGCTCGACTGCGGCCATCGTCAGACTCCTCGCCTTCGTTCCCACTCTGTCCTCTAATGTCCCATATCTATGGGTTTTGCTCCAGGGTTGGCCCGGTTAGTTGGGTATGCGGTGCTCTTGCGAAGCATTCGCAACAAGGCACTATCATTGAACGGTTCACGAGCGATCCGCTCTGCCTTCCACTGCCTTCCACTGCCTTCCTCTCCCTGTCCTGCCCAGGAGCGCGCGCATGCATGTCCCCGACGGATTCATCAACGCACCCGTCTCGGCCGTGACCGGGGTCATCGCCGCCGGTGCGGTCGCGGTCAGCCTCCGCGGCGCACGGCGCGAGCTCGACGAGCGGACGGCTCCGCTCGCCGGTCTGGTGGCCGCGTTCATCTTCGCGGTGCAGATGCTGAACTTCCCGGTCGCGGCCGGCACCAGCGGACACCTCCTGGGCGGCGCGCTCGCCGCGATACTCGTCGGTCCGTACACGGGTGTCCTCTGCGTGTCCGTCGTACTCCTCATGCAGGGCGTCCTCTTCGCGGACGGCGGCCTGACGGCACTCGGCGTGAACATCACGGACATGGCGATCGTCACGACCGTCGTGGCCTACGCGGTCTTCCGCGGCCTGGTGAAGGTGCTTCCCCGCACCCGCCGCTCCATCACCGCATCGGCCTTCGTCGCCGCGCTGCTCTCCGTGCCCGCCGCCGCGGTCGCGTTCACGTTCATCTACGCGCTCGGCGGCACCACCGACGTCTCCATCGGCAAGGTCGCCACGGCCATGGTCGGCGTGCACGTCCTCATCGGCATCGGCGAGGCGGCGATCACCGCCCTCACGGTCGGCGCGGTCATCGCGGTCCGCCCCGACCTGGTCCACGGCGCCCGCGGCCTGACCCAGCAGCTCAAGCTCCGGGTCGGCGGCGAACTGGTCGACGCGCCCGCCGCGGAGCCCGCCCCCGTAGCAGCCCGCTCGCACCGCAAGGTGTGGATCGCGGGCCTGGTCGCCTCCCTGGTCCTCGCGGGCTTCGTCAGCTTCTACGCCTCCGCGAACCCCGACGGCCTGGAGAAGGTCGCGGCGGACAAGGGCATCGACAAGAAGGCCGAGGAGCACGCCAACTCGGACTCCCCGCTCGCCGACTACGGCGTCAAGGACATCTCCGACTCCCGCCTCTCCGGCGGCCTCGCGGGTGTGATCGGCGTCGGCGTCACCGTCGTCGCGGGCTCGGCGGTCTTCTGGGCGCTGCGCCGCCGCCGTACGACGGACACGGACCCGGCGTCCACCGCGTCCGTCACCTCGATGTCGGAGAACGCCTGACATGGGCGCGGGCCACGCCCACCGGCTCTACCGGCACGGCCACTCGCCGGTGCACGCACTGCCTCCGCACACCAAGCTGGCGGCCACCTTCTGCTTCGTGATCGTCGTGGTCTCCACGCCACGCGAGGCGATGTGGGCGTTCGGCGGGTACGCGGTGCTGCTCGGCACGGTGGCGTACGCGTCCCGGGTCCCGCTCCCCTTCCTCCTCAAACGGCTGCTGATCGAGGTCCCGTTCGTGGCGTTCGCGGTGCTCATGCCGTTCGTGGCGGAGGGCGAGCGGGTCGACGTACTCGGCATGTCCCTGAGCGTGAACGGCCTCTGGGGCGCCTGGAACGTCCTGGCCAAGGGCACGCTGGGCGTCGCGGCATCGGTGCTCCTCGCCTCCACGACCGAACTGCGAGAGCTGCTCCTGGGCCTCCAGCGCCTCAAGCTGCCACCGCTGCTCGTCCAGATCGCCTCGTTCATGATCCGCTACGGCGATGTGATCACGGACGAGATGCGCCGCATGAAGATCGCACGTGAGTCGCGCGGCTTCGAGGCGCGGGGCGTGAGCCAGTGGGGCGTCCTCGCGAAGTCCGCGGGTGCGCTCTTCATCCGCTCGTACGAGAGGGGCGAGCGGGTGCATCTGGCGATGGTGAGCCGGGGGTACGCCGGTTCGATGCCGGTGATCGACGAGGTGACCGCCTCGCGCGCACAGTGGACGTACGCCTTCGCCCTGCCGGGCGCCGCTCTTGTTGTCTGCCTGCTGGGATGGACCCTGTGACTGCTTCTGCTTCTGTTCCCGCCTCTCTCGACGTCTCCGGCCTCGCCTTCGCCTATCCCGACGGGCATCAGGCGCTTTTCGGCGTAGACATGACGATCGGCCGCGGCGAGCGGGTGGCGCTCCTGGGCCCGAACGGCGCGGGCAAGACGACCCTCGTCCTGCACCTGAACGGCATCCTGACGGGCGGCGCGGGCACGGTCACCGTCGCGGGCCTCCCCGTAGGCAAGAAGCACATGGCGGAGATCAGGCGCAGGGTCGGCATCGTCTTCCAGGACCCGGACGACCAGCTGTTCATGCCGACGGTCCGGGAGGACGTGGCGTTCGGCCCGGCGGCGGCCGGGATGCGCGGGCCGGAGCTTGAGGCTCGCGTGGAGAAGGCCCTCTCCCAGGTCGGCATGGCGGAGTTCGCGGACCGTCCCCCGCACCACCTCTCCTTCGGCCAGCGCAGGCGGGTCGCGGTGGCGACGGTCCTTGCGATGGAGCCCGAGATTCTCGTCCTCGACGAGCCCTCCTCCAACCTGGACCCGGCCTCGCGCCGCGAACTGGCCGACATCCTGCGGTCGTTGGACGTGACGGTGCTCATGGTCACGCATGATCTTCCGTACGCGCTCGAACTGTGCCCCCGGGCCCTGATCCTGAGCGAAGGCGTGATCGCAGCGGACGGCCCCACGGGCGAGCTCCTCGCGGACGATGACCTGATGGGCGCACACCGGCTGGAGCTGCCGTTCGGCTTCGATCCGAAGACGGTGAAGGTGAACCGATAGGGAATCCATGGCAGCGGGCCACGGTTGGTCTTGTCATGGACGTTGATGTGCACGGCACGGTAGCCGACGGATTCGAACCGGTCCGTGAGGCCTTCACCCGGAACTTCCGCGAGCTCGGTGAGCAGGGTGCGGCCGTCGTGGTGTACCGCGACGGGCGGCCGGTAGTGGATTTGTGGGGCGGCACGAAGGATGTCGACGGGGGCGGCGGCCCCTGGCAGCACGGCACCGCGCAGGTGGTCCGCTCGTCCACCAAGGGCGTGGCCGCCTCCGTCCTGCTCCTGCTCCACCAGCGCGGCGAGCTGGACCTCGACGCGCCCGTCGGCTCGTACTGGCCGGAGTTCAAGGCGCACGGCAAGGAGCGGGCACGGGTCCGCGATGTGCTGGCGCACCGGGCGGGGGTGCCGGCGCTCGACCGACCGCTGACACCGTCCGAGGCACTCGACCCGGATCTCGCAGCGGCGGTGGTCGCGGCGCAGACCCCGTTCTGGGAGCCGGGGCAGGACCACGGCTACCACGCGCAGACGTACAGCTGGCTCACCGGAGAGCTGGTGCGCCGGGTGACGGGGCGCTCGCTGGGGGAGTGGGTGGCCACGGAGATCGCCGGGCCCTTGAACCTCGACCTGTGGATCGGCCTCCCGGCGCCGGAGGCGGACCGGGTCGGCCGGATCGGGCGCATCGCCCCGCCCACCACCGCGGGCGGCCTCAAGACGCGCCCCCGGCGGAACGTGGCCGCGGCGTACGCGGACCCCGAGTCCCTCACGCAGCGAGCCTTCGGGGCGATAAGCCCGGGGCCGGACGAGAACGACGCGGGGTATCGGGCGGCGGTCCTTCCGGCATCCAACGGGATCGCCACGGCCGCCTCCCTCGCGCGCTTCTACGCGGCGCTGACAGGCGAAGTGGACGGCGGGGCAAGGCTGTTCACTCCCTCCACCGTCGAGCTGGCGCGAGGTGAGGTGTCCGCGGGGGCGGACCGGGTCCTGGTCGTGAACACACGCTTCGGTCTCGGCTACATGCTGCACGGCGGGGCTTCACCGTTGCTGTCGCCCGGTTCGTTCGGGCACCCCGGCCGCGGGGGCGCGCTCGGCTTCGCCGATCCGGAGTCGGGCATGGCCTTCGGCTACGTCACCAACGGCATGAACAAGGGCGTCACGGCGGACCCGCGTGCCCAGGCGCTGATACGGGCGCTGCGCGAGGCTGTGTAAGCAGCCTCAGGACAACCGGGCGGCCCCGGTACCGAGCAAGCCCACCGGCCCCGGCGGCAACTACCCCGCGTGCAACATCAACCCGATTCCCGCCACCATCAACCCCGCCGCCACAAGCCGGGGCGCACCGAACTTCTCCTTGAAGAAGACCGCCCCGATCCCCGCCCCCACAATGATCGACGACTCCCGCAGCGCAGAGATCGGCGCGAGCTCCGCCTTCGTCTGGGCCCACAGGACCAGGCCGTACGCGGCCACGGACAACGCCGCCCCCAGCAGCCCCACCGCCGCGAACGGCCGCAGCCGCCCCACGAGTTCACCCCGCCAGCGGTACGCCGCGTACAAGGGAATCGCCAACCCCTCCAGAATCATCAGCCACGCGATGTAGCCCATCGAGGACCCCGACTCACGGACGCCGAGCCCGTCCACCACCGTGTACGCCGCGATCGAGACGCCCGTGGCAAGCGCCGCGCCGATCGCCGCCCAGTCGGGGCGCCGCCCCGATCCCCGTATGCCCCAGAGGGCGAGGCCCGTCAGGCCCGCGCAGGAGACCGCGACGCCCGCCGCCTGCCAGCCGTCAGGCACCTCGCCCGCGAAGACCGCCGCGAGGACCGTCACCACCAGCGGTGCGGTGCCGCGCGCGATCGGATACGCCTGGCCGAAGTCGCCCAGTTTGAACGACTTCATGAGCAGGGCGTAGTAGCCGATGTGAATGACCGCGGAGAGGATCAGGTACGGCCATGCGCCCGCGGCCGGTACCGCCGCGAACGGGGCGATGAGCAGGCCGATCAGCAATCCGCCGCCGGATATCAGGGTGAAGCCGACCAGCTTGTCCGTGATGTGGTGCGCGATCGCGTTCCAGCTCGCGTGTGTGACGGCGGCCAGCAGGACCGCCGCCGTGACCAGCGGGGTCACTCGGACAGCTCGCGCACGTCCACCAAGGCGCCGGTCGCGTGGGTGATCAGCGTCTTGGGTGCCATCGGGAAGACCGCGTAGGGGGTGCCCGCCGCCGCCCACACCACGTCGTGGTCCAGGAGCGAGCGGTCCGCGAGGACGCGCGTCTTCGTCGCGTGGCCGAAGGGCGGTACGCCGCCGATCGCGTAACCCGTGGTCTCCCGGACCACGTCCGCCTTCGCGCGCGTCACCTTCTCCGCGCCCAACTCCTGCCGTACGAGCTCCAGATCGACCCGCGACGCACCGTCCATCAGGACCAGGACCGGGACACCGTCCGCAGCGAAGATCAGCGACTTGCAGATCTGGCTCAGCTCGCAGCCGATGGCCGCGGCCGCTTCCTGGGCGGTGCGGGTCGCCTCGGGGAAGCGGCGGACCTCGCTGACGAGGTCGGCGAGGCCCAGATCGCGCAGGGCCTCGGCGAATCGGGGGTGGGCGGGGGATGAAGCGGAGGAATCCGTAGCGCTCATGCCCGGCACGCTAGCGGTCCGTGTACGAGGCACGCGACCACGTATCCGCATACCGGACGGGAGGTGCTGCTAAGAGCGACTACTGCCCCGCCAAGAACATCGCCCGCACCAACGGCCCCGCCGAATCCCCACCGTGCCCGCCCGCCTGCACCACCGCTCCCGCGGCCAGATCGCCGCGGTACGCCGTGAACCAGCCGTTGGGCTTCTTCTGGCCGTCGACCTCCGCGGAGCCGGTCTTCGCGCCCATGTCGGAGCCGAGGCCCGACATGGGTTCCACCGCGGTCCCCGCGACAGCGGTGTAGTGCATCAGGTCCCGCAGCGCCGCCGCCGTCCCGCTGGGCATCTTCCGTGACGCCGTCGCCAGCGTGCGCTTGTCGACGTCCGGTGAGACCAGGTAGGGCTGCTTGAACGTGCCCGACTTCACGGTGGCCGACACCGACGCCATGTTCAGGGGGTTCATGCGGACCGCGCCCTGCCCGATCAGCGAGGCCGCCATCTGCGCGTCGCTCTGCACCGGGATCGCGCCGTCGAAGGACGGGACGCCGATCGACCAGTTGTCGCGGCCGAGCCCGAAGACCTCCTGCGCCTCCTTGGTCAGGGAGTCGTTGTCGAGCTTCTTGGCCTGGCTGATGAAGGCCGTGTTGCAGGACCGGGCGAAGCTCGCGCGGAACGTGCCGTCCTTGATCTGGAACTTGTCGTCGTTCTGGAACTTCCAGCCGCCGTACGTCACGTGCTTCGGACACGGGTGCTTCTTGTCGACCCCCGCGAGCTTCTTCTCGAGGAGCAGGGACGACGTGATGACCTTCATCGTCGAGCCGGGGGCCAGCGAGCCCTGGAACGCCGTGTTGAAGCCGCCCGGAGTCGAATTGGCCGCGGCCAGGATCTCGCCCGTGCTGGGCTTCACCAGGACAACCGCCGCCTGCTTCCGCTTCCCCGTCTCCTTCTCCGCCGTCGCCTGGAGCGAGGCGTCGAAGGTCGTCTTCAGGGTGCCCGGGGTGCCGGGGGACAGAGTGAGCAGCGTCTTGTCGGGCGTCGCCTTGGAGTCGTCCTTCGTCGACGCCGACTTCTCGTTCTCGGCGGACTTCGCAGATTTCTCGGCGTTCTTGCGTACGACGCGCAGCTCGACGCCCGCCGTGCCGCCCGCCTTCTCGCCGTACTTCTCGCGCAGGCTGTCAAGCACCGTGCCGAGGGAGGGGTACTTCGCCGCCGTCAGCTCGGCACCGTCGCGGTCCACCGCCTTGATCGGCGGGTCTCCCGCCTCGCCGGTGACCAGGCGGTCGCCGTCCTTCAGCTCGGGGTGGACGACGGAGGGCTGCCAGCCGATCAGTGTCTTGCCGTCGTGCTTTCTTCGTACGACGGTGAGCTCGGACTCGTAGGCGAAGGGCTTGCTCTTTCCCTCGTAAGAGACCGTGGACGTGACCGAGAACGGCACCTTCGCGCCCGCCCGCTTGCCCGGCGTCAGCTTCACCTTCGTGAGGTGGGAGTCCTTGGCGTACGCGGTGAGCGCGGTCTTCGCCGCCGCCCGGTCGTCCGTGACCGCGGCAGCCCGCGGCACGTCGCCCTTCTCCCACGCGGCGAGGAAGTCCTGCGTGGTGGCACGGACCTCGGCGGCCGTCGGCGGGCCCGAGGCCACCGGCTTCTCGTCGACCGTCGAGTCGCCGTCACCGGACGAGCCGCCGCCGCCGATCAGGCTGTACGCGGCGATGCCCACGCCGCACACGACCACGGCAGCCGCGCCGCCGAGCACGCCCGGATGCACCTTGGCGCTCATCGCGCCCAGGACGCCCGATGTGCCCGTGATGTTCTTGATGCCCTTGCGCTCGCTGGCGCGCCCTCGCTTGCCCACAAACCCTCCGCAGTTCGCCAGAGCCCCCATGCTCCGCACTGGACGGCCCCACCCTAGGGGGCTTTCATGAACGCCCCGACCACATGTCTCAAGTGCCTGCGGCAAGCACCGCCGCCACGATAGGACCCGCCGTATCTCCGCCGTGGCCGCCCTCCTGGGCGACCGCTGCCGCCGCCACATCGCCTCGATAGCCGCTGAACCAGCTGTTGGGCTTCGCCTGGCCGTCCACCTCCGCGGAGCCTGTCTTCGCGCCGATGCTGCCGCTGAGCCCGGACATGGCGGGGGCGCCGGTGCCGCTGACCGCCGTGCGGTTCATCATCTGGCGCAGCTGCTGGACGGTGGACGCGGGCAGGCCGTCCGCCTGCGCGAGTTCACGGTTGTCCAGGCCCGGGTCCACGATGACCGGCTGCCGGAAGTCCCCCGTCATCGCGGTCGCCGTGACCGAGGCGAGGTTGAGCGGGTTCAGCTGGACCTGGCCCTGGCCGATCATGTTCTGCGCGCGGTCGGGTCCGCCGGACGCCGGGACCGAGCCGTCGGTCGTCCGGATGCCGGTCTTCCAGTCGAGGCCGAGGCCGAACCGCTTCTGTGCCTCCTCGGTGAGCGACTCGTCCGTGACGCCCTCCTCGTCGACCAGCTTCACGAAGGCCGTGTTGCAGGAGCGCGCGAAGCTGTCCGACAGGGTCGCGTTCTCGTCAGGGGCCAGGCCCGGCAGGTTCTTGACGGTGTTGCTCTGCCAGGTCGCCGTGTCCGGGCAGGGCGCGGGGCCGCTCGCCTTCGTCACGCCCTTGTCGATGAGCATCGCCGCCGAGACGATCTTCATCGTCGAGCCGGGGGCCATTTTGCCCTCGAACGCCGCGTTGAACTGGTCCTCGCGGTGGTTGGCCACCGCGAGGATCTCTCCCGAGCTCGGCCGCACGGCGACCACGGACGAGTTCGCGTGCCCCGCCACCGCCTTCTCGGCGGCCTGCTGCGCGGGCGCGCTCAGCGTCGTCCGCAACTGGCCCGCCTTGCCCTTGGCCAGGGTCAGGAGCGTCTTCGTAGCTGCGGTTCCATCGTCCGCGCTCTCGTGCTGGGCGTAGAGCTCGACGCCGGGTGTGCCGCCCGCCTTGTCGCCGTACTTTGCGCGCAGTTGGTCGAGGACCGGGCCGAGCGAGGGATGGTCCTTCTTGTCCAGGACCTCGCCGTTCCTGTCGACCGCCTCGATGGGCGGCGTGACCGCCTCGCCGGTGTGGAGGGTGTCGCCCTTCTCCAGATCGGGGTGCACGACCGACGCGTCCCAGTCGACGAGCGCGCGGCCGGTGCTGACGCCGCGCACGACGGTGAGTTCGGAGTCGTACGCGAAGGGCTTGCTCTTCCCCTTGTACGACACCGTGGCCTCGACGGAGAACGGGACGCGGGTGCCCGCCGCCCTGCCCGGCGTGAGCTTCACCTTCGTCAGATGGGCGTCGGCGCGGTAGCCGGTCAGGAGCGGCGAGGCCGCTTCCGCGTTGTTCGTGTACTTGGCGGCCGTCCTGCCGTCGCCCTTGGCCCATGCCGTGAGGAACTTGTCCGTCGCCTCGGTGATCTCGCCGCTCGTCGGCGGCCCCGTCTTCACCGCCTCGGGCCCGGAACCCGCCGAACCGCCGCCCCCGGTCACGCCGTTCACCACGTTGTACGCGCCGTAGCCGGCGCCCCCCACTATGACGGCGAACACTCCACCGACAAGAGTGACCTTTACCCCTTTGCGCATTCCGCGATCCCCTCCCCAGGAGCCCTCCCGAATGAATTCGGGAGGGTCGCTCGCCCCGAACCTTAAGGGGCGGAGGCAGGTCTACACCCACGTATCCAGGATCATTCTGGCCCGCCAGGAATCGATCGGAATCGCCTGGCCGGTGTAGATCGGCCAGAACCAGATGAAGTTCCAGAGGATCAGCAGCACCAGGGCGCCCGAAGCCGCCGCACCCACCACCCGCCGCCGCTCACTGGATCCCGGCGGACCGAGGATCGCGCCGATCATCATCGCCACGGCAAGACAGAGGAACGGCACGAAGACGACGGCGTAGAAGAAGAAGATCGTCCGTTCCTGGTACATGAACCACGGCAGATATCCCGCCGCGATCCCGCACACGATCGCTCCCGCGCGCCAGTCCCTGCGGAAGAGCCACCGCCACAGCACGTAGAGCAGCGCGAACGCCCCCGCCCACCACAGCATGGGAGTGCCGAGCGCGAGGACCTCGCGGGCGCACTTCTCGGTGGTGCCGGAGGGACAGCCGCCCTTGCCGGGCAGCGGCGACTCGTAGAAGTACGAGACGGGGCGCCCGTCGACGATCCAGCTCCACGGGTTCGACTGGTAGGTGTGCGGAGAGGACAGTCCGACGTGGAAGTCGTACACCGCGTGTTCGTAGTGCCAGAGGCTGCGCAGCCAGTCCGGCAGGAGCGTCCAGGAGCCGCCCTTGCCGTCCGTGGCCGCCCAGTTGCGGTAGTAGCCGCCTGTGCCGTCGGTCGGGGAGAGGATCCAGCCGAGCCAGGACAGGACGTACGTACCGATCGCGACCGGCACCGTCGACACGAACGCCGGGAACACGTCTCGCTTCAGGACCGCGCGGTACGGGCGCTCGGCGCCGGCGACGCGGCGGCTGCCCACGTCCCACAGGACGGTCATCAAGCAGAAGAAGACCATGATGTACAGCCCGTTCCACTTGGTGCCGAAGGCGAGACCCATACAGAGCCCGGCCGCCCAGCGCCAGGGCCGCCAGCCAAGGCGCAGTGTCTCGGCGACGTACGCGTCGGGACGGACCACCCCGTCCTCGTCCGTCGGCAGCGCGGCCGCGAGTTTCTCCCGAGCCCTGTCCCGGTCGATCAGCAGGCAGCCGAACGCGGCGAGCACGAAGAACATCAGGATCTGGTCGAGCAGCGCGGTGCGGCTCATCACGAAGTGCAGCCCGTCGACCGCGAGCAGCCCGCCCGCGAGGCAGCCCAGGAACGTCGAGCGGAAGAGCCGCCGCCCGATCCGGCACAGCATCAGGACCGACAGGGTGCCGAGCACCGCCGTCATGAAGCGCCAGCCGAAGGGATCGAAGCCGAACATCCACTCGCCGACACCGATGACGTACTTGCCGACCGGCGGATGCACGACGTACGCGGCGTCCGTGGGGATCGTGATGCTCGAACCCTGTTCAAGGACGGTGTCGTTGACCTTCTCGGGCCAGTTGACCTCGAAGCCCCGGTGAATCAGCGCCCAGGCGTCCTTGGCGTAGTACGTCTCGTCGAATATCACGGCCTTCGGGCTGCCGAGATTCCAGAACCGGGTGAGCCCGGCGACGAGCGTGATCAGCACCGGGCCGATCCAGCCCGACCACCGGACCAGCTGCCCCGCGTACTGCTTCGACATGCCGATCGACGCCCAGAGCCGGGGGCTCGGCTCGGCGTACGCGGGCACGAGCCGGGCCCGGACATCAGCTCTGGGCCGCGCCACATATCCGAAGCGGCGCAGCCTGCGCTGCCACGACGGCTGCTGCTCCTCGGCTGCCTGGCCCTGGCGGGTATCCGGGGAAGACGCGGTACTGGTCACCGCGCCATCGTAGGGAACCCGACTGTGTGAGTCCCGTCCCCAGGCCCCTGCGAGGATGGAACCGTGACAGGAAGCGCAGATTCTCCCAAAAACCAGTCTCCCGGAAACCCGTCCCCCGGAACCCTCGTTCTCGCGGGCACCCCCATCGGCGATGTCGCGGACGCGCCGCCACGGCTCGCCGCCGAGCTGGAGTCGGCCGATGTCGTGGCCGCCGAGGACACGCGGCGCCTCCGCAGGCTCACGCAGGCGCTCGGCGTGCAGGTGGGCGGGCGCGTCGTGTCGTACTTCGAGGGCAATGAGAGCGCGCGTACGCCTGACCTCGTCGAGGCCCTGGTGGGCGGTGCGCGGGTGCTGCTCGTGACCGATGCGGGGATGCCGTCGGTGTCCGACCCCGGATATCGCCTTGTCGCCGCGGCCGTGGAGAAGGACATCCGAGTTACCGCGGTGCCGGGGCCTTCCGCCGTGCTCACCGCGCTCGCGCTGTCCGGTCTCCCGGTGGACCGCTTCTGTTTCGAGGGTTTCCTGCCGCGCAAGGCGGGCGAGCGGCTCTCGCGGCTGCGCGAGGTCGCCGAGGACCGCCGCACCCTCGTCTACTTCGAGGCGACGCACCGCATCGACGACACACTCGCCGCGATGGCCGAGGTGTTCGGCGAAGAGCGCAGGGCGGCTGTCTGCCGCGAGCTGACCAAGACGTACGAAGAGGTCAAGCGCGGTTCGCTGAAGGAACTCGCCGAGTGGGCGGCCGACGGCGTACGCGGTGAGATCACCGTCGTCGTCGAGGGCGCACCGGAGAAAAGCGCTGGTGAGCTCGGTCCCGACGAGCTGGTGCGCAGGGTGCGGGTGCGCGAGGAGGCGGGGGAGCGGCGCAAGGAGGCCATCGCCGCCGTCGCCGCTGATGCCGGGCTACCCAAACGAGACGTATTCGATGCGGTCGTGGCGGCAAAGAATGCGGCTCAGGCCGCCCCATCGGAGGGCAAAGGACTATCGTGAAAAGCAAAGTGCGGGCCGCGCACCAGGCCTGAAAGCTAAGGAAAGGCCAAATCGCCTTCAACTGTCGACAGGTCTGATGCGTTCGCTCCGGGAAAGGCGTCCACTGGTCGAAGGGACGCACCCGTCCCCACGCTTCCGGCCGGGAGGAAATTCCCGGTCCGGTGGCGCTTGTCCAGCGGACAAGAGGAGCTGGCATGAGTGAGTTCGCCGACACCGGTCATCACGCCGCGGCGTCCAACGCGATAAACGCCGTCGATGCGCGTGCGCTCGGTGCGTCCGACGCGACTACTGCGGTTACCGCGGCTACAGCGACGAACACAGTTCACGAGTCGTACGCCTTCGCTTGTATGCGGTGCGGGCACGGCTGGGAGCAGTCGTACTCGATCGAGCATCACGTCGACGGCAAGGGCAAGGAATTCGTGGTGTACGTCGCGGACGGCCTGCGTGTGCCGTCGCCGCTGACCCGGCCGACGTGCCTGAACTGCGGCGGCCATGTCGTGCGGATCATGCGGTCCGGGCAGGTGTCGTCGGTGCTCGATCTGATGCATCGGCATCACGCTCCGCGGGCGGCGGGCGTGCAGGCGGACGACTCCGACTCCGGGGCGGCGGAACCCCGTGAGCCCAAGCATCACCACCACTGGCATCTGTCGGCGCTTCTGCATCCCTTCCACCACCGCAAGGCGGGATGACCTCCCTTTCGTAAGATCGGGGGCATGTCTTCCGACGCCAAGAACGCCGCTCCGCCGCTGCCCGAGCCCCTGAGGGTTCCGGTCGCCGACTCCCACACCCACCTCGACATGCAGTCGGGGACGGTGGACGAGGGCCTCGCCAAGGCAGCGGCGGTGGGCGTGACGACGGTCGTGCAGGTGGGCTGCGACGTGGCGGGCTCGCGCTGGGCCGCGGAGACGGCCGCCGTGCACGGCAGCGTGCACGCCACCGTCGCCCTGCATCCCAATGAGGCGCCGCGCATCGTGCTCGGCGACCCCGACGGCTGGTCCCGGCAGGGCGCGCGCGAGGCGGGTGGTGAGGGGGCGCTCGACGCGGCCCTCGCCGAGATCGACCGTCTCGCCGCGCTGCCGCAGGTCAAGGGCGTGGGCGAGACCGGCCTCGACTACTTCCGCACCGGACCCGAGGGCAAGGCCGCCCAGGAGCGGTCCTTCCGCGCCCACATCGAGATCGCCAAGCGGCACGGCAAGGCCCTGGTCATCCACGATCGCGAGGCCCACGAGGATGTGCTGCGCATCCTGAAGGAGGAGGGCGCCCCCGAGCGCACCGTCTTCCACTGCTACTCCGGTGACGCGGCGATGGCCCAAGTGTGCGCGGAGCACGGGTACTTCATGTCCTTCGCGGGCAACATCACGTTCAAGAACGCGCAGGGTCTCCGGGACGCGATAGCGGTCGCCCCGCTCGAACTGGTCCTCGTCGAGACGGATGCGCCCTTCCTCACGCCTGCTCCCTACCGCGGACGGCCTAACGCGCCGTATCTCATTCCGGTCACATTGCGGGCCATGGCCGAGGTGCGCGGGATCGGTGAGGACGCCATGGCCGGGGCGATCTCGGCGAATACGGCACGTGCCTTTGATTACTGACCGATAACGCCCGCGGCTGTCGCGACACTGCGTAGTGGGGCGGCTTTGGAGAGTGACGGTTGCTCCGCTAGGTTCTGGTCCGCCTCGCCCGATCCGGATCGGAACGGGAACCAGAACGCTGGAGCGTTGTCGTGAGTCATGCGCCGCAGTACGAGACGTCTTATGGGGGCGGCACGACCTATGAGCCTGGGCCTGAGCTCGGGTCGGGGGAGTGTTTTCCCCGGCAGTCCACCGGGACCGCGCCTGTGGTGGGTCACCGCTCCGAAGGGGGGCGGGCCGCTCGGCGGAAGAAGACGAAGGGGTCGAGGGGGCCGTCGTCCGAACGGCCCGACGCGTTGCGGCGCCTGTTGCCGCAGGCCCTGGTCGTCGCCTTCCTCGCGGGCGGCACCTCCGCCTTCGTCGCCGACGACAAGGCCGTGGAGCTGACCGTCGACGGTGAGTCCCGGACCCTGCACACCTTCGCCGACGACGTGGGCGAGCTGCTCGCGGACGAGGGCGTGGACTTCGGCGCCCACGACATCGTGGCCCCGTCCGCCGACGAGGCCCTGGCCAGCGGCGACGAGATCGCCGTCCGCTACGGGCGGCCCGTCAAGCTCACCCTCGACGGGCAGCGGCGCGAGGTGTGGACGACGGCGCGCACGGTGGACGGCGCGCTGCGGCAGCTCGGGGTGCGGGCCGAGGGCGCCTATCTGTCGGCCTCGCGGAGCAAGCGGATCGAGCGGGGCGGCCTTGAGCTGGCCGTACGCACCGAGCGCACCGTGACGATCATGGCGGACGGGCGTGAGCGGACCATCCGTACGAACGCGGCGACGGTGCGTGAGGCGGTCGCGGAGTCGGGAATCAGCCTCAACGGCCAGGACACGACGTCCGTCGCCCCCGACAGCTTTCCGCGCGACGGGCAGACGGTCACCGTCATGCGGATCTCCGGGCACAAGGAGGTGCGGGAGGAGCCGATCCCGTTCGATGTGCGGCGGACGGACGATCCGACGCTGTTCGCCGGTACTGAAGTGGTCGAGCGGGCGGGGCACCAGGGGACTCGGCGGGTGACGTACGCACTGCGCACGGTCAACGGCGTCAAGCAGAAGCCGCGGCGGGTGCGGTCGGAGGTCGCACGGGAGCCGCAGACGCGGATCGTGAAGGTGGGGACGAAGCGGCTGCCGAATTCGGTGGCGGGGGCGGACGGCCTGAACTGGGGCTCGCTCGCGCACTGCGAGTCGGGCGGGCGGCCGAACGCGGTGGACGGGTCGGGGACGTACGGGGGGCTGTACCAGTTCGATACGCGGACGTGGCAGGCGCTGGGTGGGGCGGGGCGGCCTCAGGACGCGCCGGCGGGGGAGCAGACGTTTCGGGCCAAGAAGTTGTATGTGCAGCGGGGAGCGAGTCCTTGGCCGCATTGTGGGGGGCGGTTGTAGGGGAGGCCTGCGGCGCCTGTGGCGGGTGGGGGTTCTGGGAACCGTGCTCCGGGCGGGACCACCAACACTGCGGGGCAATCGAGGGGCGGGTGGGACCGTAACCTGGGGTGGTGAGCAATATTGAGCCCGGCGTCCTCCTCGGTGCCGCCGACATCCGCGAGCTGGCCGCTGCCTTGGGCGTACGCCCGACCAAGCAGCGCGGTCAGAACTTCGTCATCGACGCCAACACCGTCCGCCGTATCGTCCGCACCGCGGATGTCGGCCCGGAGGATGTGGTCGTCGAGGTCGGGCCGGGGCTCGGTTCGCTGACCCTGGCCTTGCTGGAGACCGCGGAGCGTGTCATCGCGGTCGAGATCGATGACGTTCTCGCCGGGGCGCTTCCGGCGACCATCGAGGCGCGGCTTCCGGCGAAGGCCGGTTCGTTCGAGCTGGTGCACCGTGACGCCATGCTCGTGCGCGAGCTGCCGGGGTCCGCCCCGACCGCGCTCGTCGCCAATCTTCCGTACAACGTGGCTGTGCCGGTGCTTCTGCACATGCTCGACACCTTCCCCAGCATCGAGCGCACGCTCGTCATGGTTCAGGCGGAGGTCGCCGACCGGCTCGCCGCCGCGCCGGGGTCGAAGGTGTACGGCGTGCCCTCGGTGAAGGCGAACTGGTACGCGGAGGTGAAGCGCGCCGGGTCCATCGGGCGGAACGTCTTCTGGCCCGCGCCGAACGTCGACTCGGGGCTCGTCTCGCTGGTGCGGCGCGCGGAGCCGGTGAAGACCACCGCTTCGAAGAAGGAAGTCTTCGCCGTCGTCGACGCCGCCTTCGCCCAGCGCCGCAAGACCCTGCGGGCCGCGCTCACCGGATGGGCGGGCTCGGCCCCGGCAGCTGAGGCGGCGCTCGTCGCCGCCGGAGTCTCGCCGCAGGCACGCGGCGAGGCGCTGACGGTGGAGGAGTTCGCGCGGATCGCCGAGCACAAGCACAAGGGAGCGGACGCGTGAGCGTGACCGTGCGGGTTCCTGCCAAGGTCAATGTTCAGCTCGCTGTCGGTGCCGCGCGCGCGGACGGCTTCCATGACCTTGCCAATGTTTTTCTCGCTGTCGGCCTTTATGACGAGGTCACGGTGACGCCGGCTGAGTCGCTGCGGGTCACCTGTGCCGGGCCGGATGCGGGGCAAGTGCCTTTGGATCGTACGAATCTGGCCGCGCGCGCTGTTGAGTTGCTGGGTGCGCGGTACGGACGTACGCCCGATGTGCATATCCACATCGCCAAAGACATTCCCGTGGCGGGCGGTATGGCGGGCGGTAGTGCCGACGGCGCGGGTGCGCTCGTGGCGTGCGACGCGCTGTGGGGGACCGGTGCCTCGCGGGGTGAACTGATCGAGATCTGCGCCGAGTTGGGCAGCGATGTGCCGTTCAGCCTGGTGGGCGGGGCGGCGCTCGGCACGGGGCGGGGCGAGAAGCTTGAGCCGCTTGAGGTGGGAGGGGACTTCCACTGGGTGTTCGCCGTGGCCGACGGTGGGCTTTCGACGCCCGCGGTGTATCGGGAGTTCGACCGTCTGACCCCGGACGCCCCCGAGCCCGAGGCGTCGCGCGTGCTGCTCGACGCCCTGCGGGAGGGGGATGCCGGAGCTCTTGGCGGCGCTGTTGCCAATGATCTTCAGGCCGCGGCTCTTTCGTTGTTTCCGTCGCTCGTCGACACCCTCGCCGCGGGCACCGACGCGGGCGCCCTTGCCGCGCTTGTCTCTGGTTCCGGGCCTACGACGGCGTTCCTGGCCGCGGATGCCGGGTCCGCGCGGTTGATCGCTGAAGCTCTTGTGGCCTCTGGTACCTGTCGGACGGCTCGGGTCGCGGGCTCGCCCGCGGCCGGTGCGACGGTCCTGTAGTACTCAGGTGCGGATCTGAGTACGTTCGCGCTGATGCGGGGCATGTCGTGGGCGCGACCGTATGCGTATGGGATCACGCGTTCACGAACTGGCCGAGAAGACGCCCGCCGGGCGTGACCGGTACATCGACCTGCTGCGGGTCGCCTCGCTCGGCACGGTCGTCATCGGGCACTGGCTGATGGCGGCGGTGACGGTCGGCGATGACGGGCGTACCGAGGTCGGGAATCTTCTCGCCGTCGTGCCCGGCCTTCAGCTGCTCACCTGGGCGTTGCAGATCATGCCGGTGTTCTTCTTCGTCGGCGGCTTCTCGCACGCGCTGTCGTACCGCTCGCTGAGCCGGAAAGCCCCGGGCTCCGTCTACGCGGCGTTCCTGCGGGCCCGGCTTCAGCGGCTGCTGCGGCCCACGATGGTGTTCATCGGGGTGTGGGGTGTTGCCGCGCTGGTGGTCCAACTCGCGGGTGAGGGCGGGGCGTTGCTGGATGTTTCCCTTCGGCTTGTCGCTCAGCCGCTGTGGTTCATCGGTATTTATCTGGCGATGGTCGCGTTCACGCCGTTGTTGTTGGGGCTGCACGATCGGTACGGGTGGGGTGCGTTCGGGGGGCTCGTGCTTGCCGCGGGGGGTGTGGACTTCGCGCGGTTCGCCTTCGGGGTGCCGTACGTGGAATTCCTGAACTTCGCCTTCGTGTGGCTCGCGGTGCATCAGCTCGGGTTCCTGCGGGCGGACGGGAGGCTGCGGGTGCCTGCTGCCATGGCGGCGGCGGGGCTCGCGGGAGCCGCGGCTCTGGTGGCCTTCGGCCCGTATCCGCTCTCCATGGTCGGGATGCCCGGCGAGCGCGTCTCGAACATGGCCCCGCCCACCTTCGCCCTGCTCTGCCACGGGGTGTGGCTGGTCGGGGCGGTCGAGCTGCTCCGGGGTCCCGCTGTGCGGTGGCTCGCGCGACCGCGGGTGTGGCGGGGCGTGGTGGCGGCGAACGGGGTCTCGATGACGGCGTTCCTGTGGCACCTGACGGCGATGCTCGGGGTGTACGGGGCGCTGCTCGCGATGCACGTGCGGCTGCCCGAGCCCGCTACGGCGGAGTGGTGGACTCAGGTGCCGCTGCGCATGGCGGCCGCCGTGGTGCTCACCGGGCTGCTGGTCGCGGCGTTCCGGCGCTTCGAAAGGCCGGGAGGGGCGAGGGAGTTGCCCGTTGCGCCGGGCGTGCTCTCCGGGCCGGCCGCCGCGGTCGGGGTCGCTCTGTGTCTCTTCGGGGTGCTCGGGATCTCCATGGTCGGGTTCGGGGGACTGCTTGAGGGGCGTACGGCGATGGTGGTGGCCGTACGGATGACGGCGCCGACGGCCGTGGGGATGGCGCTGGTGGGGTGGCTGCTGGTGGAGCGGGCGGGGCGGCGCCGGGCGGGCTGATCGCGTCCGCATCGGCCGCCGGGCTGACAGTCGCCGTCTCCGACTACCCTGGAGGTCGATCCATCCCCTTCCCTGGAGCGTTAATGGCCGTCAACCTGGTCAATGTCGAGGCAGTCAGCAAGGTGTACGGCACCCGTGCCCTGCTCGACGGTGTATCCCTCGGCGTGTCCGAGGGGGACCGGATCGGCGTCGTGGGGCGCAACGGAGACGGGAAGACGACCCTCATCCGGATGCTCGCCAAGCTGGAGGAGACGGACTCCGGGCGGGTCACGCACAACGGCGGCCTTCAGCTCGGCGTGCTGACCCAGCATGACTCCCTTGATCCCGAGGCCACCGTCCGGCACGAGGTCATCGGTGATCTCGCCGATCATGAGTGGGCGGGTAACGCCAAGATCCGGGATGTGCTCACCGGTCTTTTCGGTGGTCTTGACATGCCCGGATTCCCGCAGGGGCTCGATACGGTCATCGCGCCCCTCTCCGGTGGCGAGCGGCGGCGTATCGCGCTCGCGAAGCTGCTCATCGGTGAGCCCGACCTGATCGTGCTCGACGAGCCCACGAACCATTTGGACGTCGAGGGCATCGCCTGGCTCGCCGAGCACCTGCGGACGCGGCGCTCGGCGCTCGTCTGCGTCACGCACGACCGCTGGTTCCTGGACCAGGTGTGCACGCGCATGTGGGACGTACAGAGCGGGTCTGTCTTCGAGTACGAGGGTGGGTACTCCGATTACGTCTTCGCCCGTGCCGAGCGCGAGCGCATCGCGTCCACCGAGGAGACCAAGCGCAAGAACCTGATGCGCAAGGAGCTGGCCTGGCTGCGGCGCGGTGCCCCCGCCCGTACCAGCAAGCCGCGCTACCGCATCGAGGCCGCGAACGAACTCATCGCCGATGTGCCGCCGCCCCGGGACAGCAGCGAGCTGATGAAGTTCGCGACGACGCGGCTCGGCAAGACCGTTTTCGATCTGGAGGACGTGACCGTCCAGGCCGGGCCCAAGCTGCTGTTGAAGCATCTGACCTGGCAGCTCGGACCCGGTGACCGGATCGGTCTGGTGGGTGTCAATGGCGCCGGTAAGACCTCGCTGCTCAAGGCGATGGCCGAGGCGCAGCGCTCCGATGGCGACGTGCAGCCCGAGGCGGGGCGTGTCGTGGTCGGCAAGACCGTGAAGCTGGCCTATCTGTCGCAGGAGGTGGCCGAGCTCTCCCCGACACTGCGGGTGTTGCAGGCCGTGCAGCAGGTGCGCGAGCGGGTGGACCTTGGCAAGGGCCGGGAGATGACCGCCGGGCAGCTCTGCGAGACGTTCGGGTTCAACAAGGAGAAGCAGTGGACGCCCGTCGGTGATCTGTCCGGTGGCGAGCGGCGGCGGCTGCAGTTGTTGCGGCTGTTGATGGACGAGCCGAATGTGCTCTTCCTCGATGAGCCTACGAACGACCTTGATATTGAGACCTTGACTCAGCTCGAGGACGTTCTTGACGGGTGGCCGGGGTCCATGGTCGTGATCTCCCACGACCGGTTCTTCCTCGAGCGCACCACCGACAAGGTGTTCGCGCTGCTCGGCGACGCCACGATGCGGATGCTGCCGCGCGGCATCGACGAGTACCTGGAGCGGCGCAAGCGGATGGCGGCGGCCGGTGTCCCGGCGGCCCCGCTCGCCGCGGTCGGCTCTTCGGCCGCGGCGCCGGCCGCCGCGCAGAAGACGGTCTCCTCCGCCGACGCGCGCGCCGCCAAGAAGGAACTTCAGAAGATCGAGCGACAGCTGGACAAGATGTCCACGAAGGAAACCTGGCTGCACGCCCAAATCGCCGATAACGCCACCAACTTCGGAAAGGTGGCCGAACTGGACGCCGAGTTGCGTGAACTCGTCAGCGAGCGCGACGAGTTGGAGATGCGCTGGCTCGAGCTGGCGGAGAGCGCGTAGAGGTCCAGTAACAGACTCATCACGGGCCGGTCCTCCCTTGGGTACAGGGGATGGACCGGTCCGTTGTGCTACGGGGTCAGGGTGATAGAAAGGTCCGCCTGAGCACCACTTGGCGTGCCGAAAAATCAGTGAAGGGGGAAGCGCTGATGACTCAGCCGCCCAACCAACCGCCGTCCGGCGGTTTCGGAGCTCCGCAGGATCCGCAGCAGGGGGCCGCTCCGCAGCCACCGGGCCAGCCACCGCAGATGCCCGGTCAGCCGCCGCAGGCCCCGCCGCCCGGAGCCCCGCAGACTCCGCCCGCGCCGCAGCCCGGCTACGGCTACCCGCAGGCTCCGCCCGCGCCCCAGCCTGGCTACGGCTACCCGCAGCAGCCGGGCCAGCAGGCCGGTCCGTACAGCCAGCCCGGACCTTACGGCCAGCCCGGTCAGCCGGGTCCCTACGGCCAGCCCCAGTACGGGTACCCGCAGCAGCAGCCGCAGTTCCCCGGTGGCCCCGGTGGCCCCGGTGCACCCGGTGGTCCGGCCGGCGGTGGCGGCAAGAACCCCTTCAAGGGCAAGCCGGGTCTGATCATCGCGGCCGCGGCCGCGGCGGCCCTCGTCATCGGAGGCGTCGCCTGGGCGGTCGTCGGCGGTGACGACGACGGCAAGAAGAAGCCGGTCGCCGAGAAGAGCGACGACCCCAAGGCCAGCGGCTCCGCCCCGGTCAACCCGGGCAACGGTGACGGCGACGGCGCGAAGCAGGAAGACCTCAACGCGGGCCGCCAGCCGGGCGAGTCGAAGGTGCTCTGGTACAAGGAGGCGCCCAAGGCGCCCGGTTCCGGTGCCGACGCCGACGGCATGTGGGTCAAGGGCGACATCGCGGTCAAGGCGGCGTACAAGGAGATCACGGCCTACAACGTCAAGACGGGCGAATCGGCCTGGCCGACGATCAAGTTCCCGCAGAAGATCTGTGGCGCCACCCCGCAGATGACGGACGACGGCAAGATCGTCGTCGCGTACAAGGACGGGCTCAAGGACGACGCCAAGTGCAACCAGATTCAGGTCGTCGACCTGAAGACGGGCGGCAAGGGCTGGAAGAAGCCCGTCGAGGAGGAGGGGCTCTTCGACATGTCCCTCTCCACGGACCTCTCCCTCACGGGCGACACACTGATGGTCGGCCGTTCCCAGTCCGGCACGGCACTGCGGATGAAGGACGGCAAGCAGCTCTTCGTCGCGGGCAAGAAGGACGAGGGCACCTGCTTCCCCAGCGGCTTCGCCGGTGGCAAGAAGCTGCTCGTCGCCCTCTCCTGCGGGGCCAGCTCGCCCTCCGAGCACGACGAGATGCAGCAGCTCAACCCGAAGACCGGCGACGTGGTGTGGACGAAGAAGTTCCCCAAGGGCTGGAAGGTCGGCCGGATCTACTCCGAGAGCCCGACGGTCGTCTACCTCACCAACGAGGACAAGAAGCAGTGGAACATCACCACGCTGAAGCCCAACAGCAGTGACACCCGCTCCGAGGTGAACGTCGACGAGAAGTTCGCGCCCGAGTGCGACGGCTCGACGTTCCTCGGCGGCAGCTTGCAGGGCTGCCTGGGCGCGACGGTCGACAACAACAACCTCTACCTGCCGACCGAGGCGACCTCCGGTGCCAACGAGGTCGTGGCGATCAGTCTCGCCACCGGCAAGGAGGCCTGGCGCACGAAGTCGCCCCTCGATGAATCGATGCTGCCGATGAAGGTCGAGGGCGGTTCCGTCGTCGCCTATGTCAACCCGTCGTACGACTCCGGCGGTCAGGTCGTCTCGATTCCGACCTCGGGTTCGCACAAGCCGAAGACCCTCCTGAAGAACCCGGAGGGGACCTCGGAGATCGAGAGCGGCTTCTACTCGAAGGATGTCGATTATGTCGACGGCCGCTTCTACATCTCCACCACGCGGCTCTCGGGCAGCACGAAGGGCCCGGAGAAGCTGATGCTGGCTTACGGCAAGTGATCTTCTCCGTGGGCAAGTCGCCCTCTTCGTCGCCCAGTTCACCTCTCGTCCCCAAGGAATCGACGTCATGACGCAGCCGCCCCAGCCGCCCAACGAGCCCCCGCAGGGCGGGTTCGGCGCTCCCCAGGACCCCCCGCCGGGTGGTTTCGGCGCACCTCAGGACCCGCCGCCGGTCGGTTTCGGCAAGGCCCCTGAGCCGAACCAGAACCAGAACCCGTCGTACGGCTACCCGCAGACCCCGCCGCCCGCCCAGCCGCCGACCCCGCCTCCGCCGCCGCAGGGCCAGCCCACCTACGGCTACCCGCAGGCACCGCAGGCCCCCGGCACCCCGCCTCCCGGCCAGCCGCAGGGCTACGGCTATCCGGGGCAGCCCGGTCAGGCGCCCTATGGTCAGCAGCAGCCGCAGTACGGCCAGCAGCCTCCCTACGGCGCCTACCAGCAGCCCTCCACGATGCCGATGGCGCCGCAGCCCGGCGCCCCCGGCTCGGGCGGCTCGAAGATCAGCGGCCAGATGAAGATCATCATCGGCGCGGTCGTGGCGATCGCCCTGATCGTCGGCGGCGGAGTCTTCTACGCGTCCACGTCCGGCAAGGACGACACCGAGGCGAGCTCCGAGGGCTCGTCCGGCGGCACCAAGGGCGGCGGGGGCGGCGACGAGAAGGGCGGCGGCGAGCAGGGCCCGAGCGACCCCGGCAAGGAGAAGGTCCCGGCCAACACCAGCGCCACGGTCTCCATGCAGCTCGCGCAGCCCGAGGTCCCCAAGGACGACGTATGGAGCATCAAGGGCTCCTGGCTGCACGACGGCATCTACGCCAAGGCGGGCGTCAACAAGGTCGTCGGCTATGACTCGACCACCGGCAAGCAGGTGTGGACGCTGCCGCTGGCCGGCCAGACGTGCGCGGGCTCTCCCGAGGTCACCAAGGACGGCATCGCCGCGGTCGCGTACGAAGAGGCCAAGCGGACCAAGAAGGGCGATCACCAGACCTGCTCGCAGATCTCCGCGATCGACCTGAAGTCCGGCACGAAGCTCTGGACGGAGACCATCGAAGAGGGCAGCGAGGCCGCCCGGGTCGAGGAGCTCACCATCAGCGGCAACACCGTCGCGGCCGGTTCCAGCGCGGGCGGCGCCGCCTTCGACATCGCCAACAAGGGCAAGCACCTGTGGGAGCCCACCCCGGGCGACACCTGCCAGGACGAGGGCTACGCGGGCGGCGAGCAGCTCGTGGCCGTCCAGAAGTGCGGTGACTACGACGACGAGAAGCTCAAGATCCAGCTCCTCGACCCCACATCCGGCAAGGTCAAGTGGACCTACCCGGTGACGCCGGGCGTCGACAACGCCAAGATCATCTCGACTCGGCCTGTCGTCTTCGGCCAGGACACCCAGGACATCACCGCGACCGGCGTCACGGACGCCTTCTCGCTCGATGACAAGGGCGGTCTCCGCGCCAAGATCTCGCTGCCCGACGGCAAGTACGACCACAACTGCGAGGTCAACGTCGTCCACGACTGCAGCTCGATGGCCGTGGGCAACGACAAGCTCTACGTCCCCACTCGCCAGCACGACGGCGGCGGTGACGGCTACAGCCAGACCAACGAGATCGTCGCCTTCTCGCTGGCCACCGGCAAGACCACCGGCGACCGTGCCGACGCGGGCGAGGACGGCGAGATGTTCCCGATCCGCATGGACGGCGGCAACATCCTGGCGTACAAGGATGCCGGCTACAACAAGGGCGCCCAGGTCGTCTCCCTCAACGGCAAGACGCTGAAGGAGACCAAGCTCCTGGAGACCCCCGCGGCCGAATCCGTCGGCAGCGCGATCAGCAGCCTGGTCCCGAAGTCGAACGAACTCCTTTACAGCGACGGCACCTTGTTCCTCGGCAAGGAGCTCATCAGCAAGCCGTACTCGAAGGACGAGAAGGAGTACTCGGCCCTGGGCTTCGTCGCCAAGTAGGCCCTGTACTTCCTGCGTACGCGCCGTTCAGCCCCGTTCCTGAAGAGGAGCGGGGCTGTTGCGTACGCCCGTACTCCCCCTCACCCCTCGAAGGCCGGGATTTCGGCATTCCGGGCGGCTTATCGCCGGTAGGGGGCGCGCAACGTCGAACAAGCGTGTAGCTTCCGGGGGATGAGTGGGTGTGGGGCCGGGGGGTCCTCGATCCGTGGGGGATCAGCGGGGAAATGTGGGGGGATGCTCGATGGGTGTGCGGCTCATGGTGGTCGACGACCACCGACTGCTCGCCGAGGCACTCGCCTCGGCCTTGAAACTACGTGGTCACCGGGTGCTCGCCGCGGCCGCGCCCGCGGCCGGGGCGGCGGAACTGGTCATCAGCCGCGCGCCCGAGGTCTGTCTGCTCGGCACGGCGACGCCCGCCGATGCAGGCATGTTCGACCCGGTTGTGAAGATCAAGCGGGAGCGCCCGCAGGTCGCCGTGGTCGTGCTCGGCCCGGTGCCGAGTCCGCGCGGCATCGCGGCCGCCTTCGCCGCGGGTGCTTCCGGATACGTACGTCATGACGAGCGCATCGAAGGCGTCGAACGCGCCATCATGAAGGCGAGAGCGGGCGAGGCCGCCGTCGCCCCGCAGCTGCTCCAGGGCGCGTTCAGCGAGCTGCTCAATCCGGCCGCGCAGCCCGACGACGAGGGGCAGCGGCTGCTTCAGATGCTGACGCCGCGCGAGGTCGAGGTCCTGGTGCGGGTCGCGGACGGCGAGGACACCCGTCTGATCGCGGCCGGGATGGGGATCGCGCCGAGCACCGCGCGTACGCACGTGCAGCGCGTCCTGATGAAACTGGGCGTCGGGTCCCGGCTCGAAGCCGCCGCGCTCGCCGCGCGAACGGGACTCCTCGACCGCGCGGAGCGCCCTGCGTCGAGCTATGCGAACGACATCAACGACATCAATGGCATCAATGGCATCGCGGATACGCCGACGGGGCCCGAGCCGCCACCGCAGTAGTGACTACCGCGGTGGCGGCTCGGGCCCCGTCCAGGGGAGTTACTCGCTCTCCGGCACCTCGGCGGGCGGCACCGTCGGGCGCAGCCACAGCCAGCCGAGGAAGAAAAGCCCGAGGGCCAGCATGGCCAGGCCCGTCCACAGGTTGATGTTGATGTCCTCGGCCTTCTTCAGGTCGGCGTCGGACGGGGAGATTCCGGCGATCGTCACGATGATTCCGTAGACGACGAACAGGCCGCCGATGATGCGCCGGATGTCGAAGAGACGGGCCGCCGTCGCGGACTTGCGCTCCAGCTCGGAGACTTCGTTCTGCAGTTCAGACATGGTGTGTCAGACCTCCGATCGGGGTTAGAGCGAGTACGGCAGGTAGCAGAGCGCGGCGAGCACGATCGCGCCCCAGCCGAGCAGTGCGGGCTTGCGGTACCAGGCGTCGTCGCCCTCGGCGGGCGGCTCCTCGATGCCCGGCGCGGTCGTCCCGTACACCAGACCGGCAAGCTCGGCCTCCGGCTTCGGCGCGGTGAACAGCGTGACCACGACCATCACCACGGCGCCCGCGACGAAGCCGACGATCGCCGAGACGAAGTTGGCGCCCTGGTCGGTCGGGATGTCGATGACGCCCTGCTTGTAGATCCAGAAGTAGTTGACCATCGCGGCGGTCGTGCCCGCGAGCAGGCCCCACACACCGGACTTCACCGAGGCCCGCTTCCAGAACATGCCGATGATGAAGACCACGAACATCGGGACGTTGAAGAAGGAGAACAGCGTCTGGAGGTACCCCATGATGTTCGAGAACGACGAGGCGATGAAGGCCGTTCCGATGGAGGCCAGGACGCCGATCGCGGTGATCAGACGGCCGAACTTCAGGTAGTAGCCATCGGGCTTGTCCGTCTTCACGTACTTGGACCAGATGTCGTACGTGAACACGGTGTTGAAGGACGACACGTTCGCCGCCATGCCCGCCATGAACGCCGCGAGCAGACCGGTCACCGCGATGCCGAGCACGCCGTTGGGCAGCAGCTCCTGCATCAGGTAAGGGATCGCGTCGTTGTACGTCAGGTCGGAACCCGCCGTGCCGATCTTCGGGACCAGTACGGCCGCGACCAGGCCCGGGATCATCACCAGGAAGACGATGAAGATCTTCGGGAAGGCGGCGATCAGCGGAGTGCGCTGGGCGGCGGAGAGGTTCTTCGCGGACAGGGCGCGCTGCACCTCGGCGAAGTTCGTCGTCCAGTAGCCGAAGGAGAGCACGAAGCCGAGGCCGAGGATGATCGTCAGCCAGTTCGCGCCCAGCGGGTTGGCGTCACCGATGCCGGTGCCGCCCCACGCGCTCATGAAGTCCGCGCCGTGCGACTTCTCGATCGATCCCGACAGACCGTCCCAGCCGCCGACCTTCTTCAGGCCGATGACGCAGATCGGGATCAGCGCGGCGAGGATCACGAAGAACTGGAGCACCTCGTTGTAGATCGCCGAGGAGAGCCCGCCGATCGTGATGTACGCCAGGACGAAGAAACCGGCGACGACGATCGCCACCCACTGCGGCCAGCCGAGGAGCGCCTCGACGACGATCGACAGGGCGTAGAGGTTCACGCCCGCGATGAGGATCGCGGCGAACGCGAAGAGCACCGAGCTCAGCAGGTGCGCCGACTTGTCGAAGCGCTGGAGCAGGAACTCGGGGACCGAGCGGACCTTGCTGCGGTAGTAGAACGGCATCATCACGAGGCCGAGGAAGACCATCGCGGGGATGGCGCCGATCCAGTACCAGTGGACGACCGCGACGCCGTACTGGGCGCCGGTCGCGGCCATGCCCAGGATCTCCGTGGCACCGAGGTTCGCGGCGACGAACGCGAGGCCGGTGACCCAGGCGGGCAGGGAGCGGCCCGAGAGGAAGAAGTCGAGGCTTGTCTTCACGGAGCGCCGGGCGGCGAAGCCGATGCCTAGGACGACTGCGAAGTAGATCGCGAGGATCGCGTAGTCGAGGCCGTTGGTGGGCAGCCGAAGCCCCTCGGCCAGGGTCTGTGTGGGGGACTGCATGGGGAACTCGCTTCGTTGCGCGAACTGAATCAGACCGGAACCTACGCCTCTCGCTTCAATAACTGAAGACTTCTGTTGGTGTTCTTTGTTGGATTGTGATCGGACGCATCCCTCTCGTCGCTTGCTCGCTGCTCGCTCGCCGCTCGGACGCATCCCTCCCACCGCATTGACGATGCTGTTGCCTTGTGATTTGTTATGTTCGGTTATGTTGGGTGGGTGTTGGTGAGGAGCCCCGGACGTGAAGAAGACCTCGACCCGTCTCGCAGACGGTCGTGAGCTCATCTACTACGACTCGCGTGATGACGCGGTGCGCGACGCCATCGACCGGAGACCCCTTGACCCCATCTCCACCACATCGGAGATCCGCCGCGATCCGCTCCTCGGCGACTCCGTGGCCATCGCCTCGCACCGCCAGGGCCGCACCTACCACCCGCCGGCCGACGAGTGCCCGCTCTGCCCCTCGGCGGGCGAGAGGCTGAGCGAGGTCCCCGACTCCTCGTACGACGTCGCGGTCTTCGAGAACCGCTTCCCCTCCCTTGCCGGGGACGCGGGACGCTGCGAGGTCGTCTGCTTCACCTCCGACCACGACTCGTCCTTCGCCGACCTCACGGAGGAACAAGCGGGCCTCGTCCTCGATGCCTGGACGGACCGGACCGCCGAGCTCTCGCACCTGCCCTCCGTCCAGCAAGTGTTCTGCTTCGAGAACCGCGGCGCCGAGATCGGCGTGACCCTGGGCCACCCGCACGGGCAGATCTACGCCTATCCCTTCACCACTCCGCGTACGTCCCTGATGCTGAGGTCGCTCGCCGCGCACAAGGAGGCGACGGGCCGCAATCTCTTCGACGACGTCGTGGCCGATGAGCTCGCGGGCGACCGGGTGGTCCTCGAAGCCGAACACTGGGTGGCGTTCGTGCCGTACGCGGCGCACTGGCCCTACGAGGTACACCTCTACCCCAAGCGCCGGGTGCCCGACCTGCTCGGACTCGACGAAGCGACGCGCACAGAGTTTCCCCAGGTCTATCTGGAACTGTTGAGGCGCTTCGACCGGATCTTCGGCGAAGGTGAACAGCCGACCCCGTACATCGCGGCGTGGCACCAAGCGCCCTTCGGGTCGCTGGAAGACCTGGCAGAGCACGAAGGCGTCAATCGGGACGACTTCGCCCTCCACCTCGAGCTTTTCACCATTCGCCGCACTTCGGGCAAGCTGAAGTTCCTCGCGGGTTCCGAATCCGGCATGAGTGTGTTCATCAACGACGTGCCGCCGGAAGCCGCGGCCCAGCGACTGCGAGAGGTAGCGAGTTCATGAGCGGTAAGTACCTGGTCACCGGCGGGGCGGGCTATGTGGGAAGCGTGGTGGCCCAGCATCTGATCGAGGCCGGGCATGAGGTGACCGTCCTCGACAACCTCTCCACCGGGTTCCGCGCGGGCGTCCCGTCCGGCGCGACGTTCATCGAGGGCGACATCCGCGATGCCGCCAAGTGGCTGGACTCCTCCTTCGACGCCGTGTTGCATTTCGCTGCCTTCTCGCAGGTCGGCGAGTCCGTCGTGAAGCCCGAGAAGTACTGGGACAACAACGTCGGCGGCACGATGGCGCTGCTCGCCGCGATGCGCGACGCCGACGTACGCAAACTGGTGTTCTCCTCGACGGCGGCGACGTACGGCGAACCGGTCAGCACCCCCATCACCGAGACGGACCCGACCGCCCCGACCTCCCCGTACGGCGCCTCCAAGCTGGCCGTCGACCACATGATCAGCGGCGAGGCCGCCGCGCACGGCCTGGGCGCGGTGTCGCTGCGCTACTTCAACGTGGCGGGCGCGTACGGCGAGCAGGGTGAGCGGCACGAACCCGAATCCCACCTGATCCCGCTGGTCCTCCAGGTCGCGCAAGGCCGCCGAGAAGCAATCAACGTCTACGGCGACGACTACCCGACCCCGGACGGCACCTGCGTACGCGACTACATCCACGTCGCCGACCTGGCCCAGGCGCACCTCCTCGCGGTCGAGGCGGCCACCTCGGGCGAGCACCTGATCTGCAACCTCGGCAACGGAAACGGCTTCTCCGTACGCGAGGTCATCGAAACCGTCCGCCAGGTCACCGGACACCCGATCCCCGAGGTCATGGCCCCGCGCCGCGGCGGCGACCCGGCGGTCCTCGTCGCGTCGGCGGCCACCGCGCGCGAGCGCCTCGGCTGGAATCCGTCCCGCGCGGACCTCGCGGGCATCGTCGCCGACGCATGGGCATTCGCCCAGCGTTGACCGGTATCAAGGGGTAACTGATGGACGTAGCGGGGCAGTTCGCCGAGTTGTACGGGTACGAGGCGGACGGGGTCTTCTCGGCGCCGGGCCGGGTCAACCTCATCGGCGAGTACACGGACTTCAACGAAGGCTTCGTACTGCCGCTCGCACTGCCGCACACCGCGGTGGCGGCGGTGGCGCGGCGCTCGGACGGGGTCCTGCGACTCCACTCGGCGGACATCGACGCACCGGTGGCCGAGCTGCGGGTCGACGAGCTGACCCCCTTGTCGCCTTACGGGCAGGGCGGCTGGGCCGCCTACCCGGCGGGCGTGGCGTGGGCGCTGCGGGAGGCGGGACATGACGTGACCGGCGGCGCCGACGTCCACCTCGCGTCGACCGTGCCGACGGGGGCGGGCCTCTCCTCGTCCGCCGCCCTGGAGGTCGTCATGGCGCTCGCCCTGAATGACCTGTACGAACTGGGCCTGACCCACCCGGAGTTGGCGGTCATCGCCCAGCGCGCCGAGAACGACTTCGTCGGCGTGCCGTGCGGTGTCATGGACCAGATGGCATCGGCGTGCGCCACGGAAGGCCACGCCCTGCACCTGGACTGCCGTGACCTGTCGATACGTCAGGTTCCCTTCGACCTCGCGGCGCAGGGGCTGCGGCTCCTGGTGGTCGACACCCGCGTGAAGCACGCGCTCGGCGACGGCGCGTACGCCGAGCGCCGCTCCGGGTGCGAGGCGGGCGCGCGGGCGCTCGGCGTGAGCCATCTGCGCGACGTCCCGTACACCGAACTCCCCGATGCCTTGGAGAAGTTGACGGACGACACCGTCCGTGACTACGTCCGCCACGTCGTCTCCGACGACCACCGCGTGGAGCGCGTCATCGACCTGCTCGACGCGGGCGACGTACGCGGAATCGGCCCCGTCCTCACCGAGGGCCACGCCTCGCTCCGCGACGACCTGCGGATCTCCTGCCCGGAGCTGGACCTGGTGGTGTCCACGGCGAACGCGGCGGGGGCGCTCGGCGCCCGGATGACCGGTGGGGGCTTTGGCGGCTCCGCGGTGGTCCTGGTCGAGGAGGTGGACGCGGACGCGGTCACCAAGGCGGTCGTCGAGGCGTTCGCGTCGGCAGGACATACTCCGCCCCGCGTGTTCCCGGCGGTGCCTTCGGCGGGGGCGCGTCGCGTGGCGTGACGTCAGGTCGGTCGCTTCGTCAGGTCAGCCGCTTCGTCAGGGTGAACTCCTTGGCGCCCTGCGGGTAGTCCGGGATGACGGACACCACGTCGTAGCCCTGGCCGCGATAGAACCCGGGAGCCTGGAAGTCCCATGTCTCCACGCGGGAGTTGAGACAGCCGCGCTCCTCGCGGGCGATGCGCTCCGCCTCGCCGAGCAGCCGGGTGCCGAGGCCCGCGCCCTGGTGGTCCTCGCTGACCCAGAGGTGGTTCACATGGAGCCAGCGCCCCCAGGTGTGCCCGGCGAGGCCGCCGATCAGGTCGTCCGTCCGGCCCAACACCCAGACTGCCAGCGGTACTTCACGCTCCTCGACGGTTCCGCGCATCGCACGGATCACGGGTGATGCGGCGTTGTTCGAGTCCTGGAGGTGGGCAAGGAGCAGAGCGGATCGCTCTTTGTCGACTCCTGTCTCAATACGAAACATAGGTCTCACCATAAACGCGCTGGCCAATCAGTTCTGTAAATCACCTTCCGCTCCTGCCGTCCGGCCCTACTCTGAGTGGCAGTGCCGGTGGGGGCCGGCACCGATCAGGGGGCGAGACAGTCGGGTACGACGCCCGGCGTGGGGGTAGCAGTCATAGCGCGGCGGCGGCCGTGCGATTGCCGTGACCCTCGTTCCGGGCGCCGTACCCGCACCGTGCGTTCTCCGGCGATGGGGTATCCCCTGCTCTCCGACGAGAGCTTGGGGAAGGGGGTTTCAGTGGTTCGTATCCGAGTCCTGGTCGTCGACGACCATCGCATCTTCGCCGAGTCGCTCGCAGCGGCACTGGCGGCGGAGCCCGACGTCGACGTGTCCGCGGCGGGCAGCGGCCCGGCCGCGCTGCGCTGCATGGAGCGAGGAATCGCCGAGGGGCGCAGGTACGACGTGCTGCTCGTCGACGCCGACCTCGGCGCATCCGCGAGCGCCATGCAGGGCGTTCGCCCCGCGCCGTCCGTGCAGGACGGCAACGCGGACGGTCTGGTGGACGGCATCTCCCTGGTGGCCGGGGTCCGTTCGGGCCAGCCGATGGTCCGCACGGTGGTCCTCGCCGAGAAGGACGACCCGCGCAGGGCCGCCCTCGCGCTACAGGCCGGTGCCTCGGGCTGGGTCGCCAAGGACTGCTCGCTGTCCCGGCTCCTCACGGTCATACGGGGCGTGCTGCGGGAGGAGACCCATCTGCCGCCCGCGTTGCTCACCGGCGTCCTGCGCGAGCTGACCGCCGCACGCAAGCACCGCACGGAGTCCGAGCGCCTGGTGGAGTCGCTGACTCCGCGCGAGCGCGAGGTGCTTCGCTGCATGGTGGCGGGCCTGGGCAGGAAGGCCGTGGCCGAGCGCCTCTTCCTCTCCCCGCACACCGTGCGTACGCACATGCAGAACGTGCTGGGGAAGCTGGGCGTCCACTCCACGCTCGCGGCCGTCGCGCTCGCTCGCAGGGCCGGGGTCGGCCCGGTCGACCTAGCCAGGGATGTTGTCGAACGGGGCGGTCAACTGGCGTAGCAGCGCGGCCAGTTCGCCCCGCTGTCCGCGCGAGAGCTCGGCGAGGATGGCCCGCTCCTGCTTGAGGAGCCCGGCGAGGGCCTGGTCGGCGCGGTCCTGCCCTTCCTCGGTGAGCCGCACGAGCACGCCGCGCCGGTCACTGGGGTCGGGGAGCCGCTCGACGAGGCCCTTCTTCGCGAGCCGGTCGATGCGGTTGGTCATCGTGCCGGATGTGACCAGGGTCTGGGTGAGCAGCTGGCCGGGGGAGAGCTGATAGGGCGCGCCCGCGCGCCGCAGCGACGTCAGTACGTCGAACTCCCACGGCTCCAGGCTGTGCTCGGAGAATGCGAGCCGACGGGCGCGGTCGAGATGCCGCGCGAGCCTGCTGACGCGGCTGAGCACCTCGAGTGGTTCCACGTCGAGGTCGGGGCGCTCCCGGCGCCATGCTGCGACCAAACGGTCGACCTCGTCCTCCATGGCGATCAGTGTAGAGGGTCTGTCGACATGAAGTCTCTTGACGTCAAGATACTTCGGGGTTGAGGATGGCGTTACGACGTCCGTGGCGCCGCTGCGAAGGCGATGTGACGCCTGTACGAAGCCTGTACGAAGCCTGCGCGAAGGCAGTGCAACGCCGGGGTTCGACGCCCGAAGCCCGTGATCGAGGAGGCCCTCATGTCCGCCGCCCCCAGCAGCAGCTCCGCCCCCGCCCCCGCCCCCGCCTGGGACCCGGGCCAATACCTGCGCCACTCCGGCCACCGGGCCCGCCCCTTTATCGACCTCCTGGCCCGCGTCCCCGAATTCCCCGCCACCGACGGCCGACCGCCCCGCATCGCCGACCTGGGCTGCGGCCCCGGCAACGTCACGCGCCTCCTCACCGAACGCTGGCCCACGGCGCACGTCACGGGCTTCGACAACTCCCCCCAGATGCTGGAGCAGGCGGAGCGCCTCGCGGGCCCCACGTCCGGCGGTGGCCGCCTGGACTTCGCCGAGGCGGACGCGTCGGGCTGGGCGCCGCCCGCGGGAACGTACGACCTGATCCTCTCCAACGCGACCCTCCAATGGGTGCCGGGCCACCCCGACTCGTTCCCCGCGTGGATCGAGGCGCTCGCCCCCGGCGGAGTGCTCGCCTTCCAGGTCCCCGGCAACTTCGACGCCCCCAGCCACGTCCTGATGCGCGAGCTGAGCGAGTCGGAGCGCTGGCGGGAGAGGCTCGGCGGCCACCTCCGCCACGCGGACGCGGTGCTCTCGCCGACGGCGTACCTGGAACGGTTGGTCTCGCTGGGCTGCGAGGTGGACGCCTGGGAGACGACGTATCTGCACCTCCTGGAGGGGGAGGACCCGGTCCTGGACTGGGTGAAGGGGACGGGCCTGCGGCCGGTCCTGACGGCACTGGCATCCGACGCGGAGGCGAGGGAGGGTTTCCTGTCCGAGTACCGGGAGCTGCTCCGCAAGGCGTACCCGGTGGGAGCGGGGGGCACGGTGTTCCCCTTCCGGCGGGTCTTCGCGGTGGCCCGGCGTCCGGCGACCGCGTGACACTCGTCGCCGTCGACCATGTGCAGCTCGCCGCGCCACCCGGCAGCGAGCCGGAGCTGCGGGCGTACTACGCCGACGTACTCGGCATGACGGAGATCCCGAAGCCTCCGGTGCTTGCGGCGCGGGGCGGGTGCTGGTTCCGCGCGGGGGCGGTTTCGCTGCACCTGGGCATCGAGCCCGCCTTCCGGGCCGCCCGCAAGGCGCACCCCGGGCTGCGAGTGCGGGACATCGCGGCGTACGCGGAGCGGCTCGCCTCGCGGGGCGCGTCCGTGGTCTGGGACGACTCGCTTCCGGGGCACCGGCGGTTCTACTCGGAGGATCCGGTGGGCAACCGGCTCGAATTCCTCGAACCGTTGGCCTGACCTTGCCCTTTCGGGTGATCGCGAGGGCTTTTCGGATGGGAGCGGCAGCAAGGCCATAGCGTCCCCGTGTCGCTTGTGCCGCAGTGGTGCCCGCGCCCACACTGATGGAGGAGGTGCTGCACGATGACCGCTCTCGCACATGAGGTGACCCCCGTGGTGAACAACCCGGTATCCGACTTGGACGAGGTCCTGTGGCAGGCGTGGAAAGCCATGGATCTCCCCGAGGGCTACCGCGCCGAGATCATCGAGGGTGCCATCGAGGTGTCGCCCACCGGTCGCCGTCGTCATGCCGTGCTCATCAGCCGACTCCGCCGGGCGTTGGACGCCCACCTGGTCGGCAGTGACTACGTCGCGCATCAGGACGCCAATGTGATCCACCGCCGCAAGGTCTGGATCCCGGACATCTTCGTGGCCCCCGAAGACCTCGACGAGATCCCCGACGAGGAAGATCTCGGCGTGGACGCCGCCGGAGTGCCCATGGTCATCGAGGTCGTCTCGCCGGGCCGCGCCAGCATCGCGCGCGACCGCGTCCGCAAGCGTCGCGAGTACGCGCGCGCGGGCATCCCGGTCTACGTGATCGTCGATGACTTCGACGAGGAAGGCGTCGTCCTCGTGCTGACCGCGCCCAACCCCAAGAAGGCGACGTACGACGACGAGCACCGCGTCCCCTACGGCACCGAAGTTGTCGTCCCGAGCGGCCCCGCCAAGGGATTCGCCATCGGCGAGGCCATCACACGACGCGCCTGACCCCGCCGCCACAACCGGCGGCCGGGCGTCAGCTCTTCCTGTGCCCTATCAACCGCGGCTTGGGCTCAAGACCGTCGAGACCGTGCCAGGCCAGGTTGACCAGGTGGGCCGCCACCTCCGCCTTCTTCGGCTTGCGGACGTCCAGCCACCACTGGCCCGTCAGCGCGACCATGCCGACGAGGGCCTGGGCGTAGAGAGGGGCCAGCTTCTGGTCGAAGCCCCGGGTCTTGAACTCCTGGCCGAGGATGTCCTCCACCTGCGTCGCGATGTCGGAGATCAGCGAGGCGAACGTGCCTGTCGACTGCGCCACCGGCGAATCGCGGACCAGGATGCGGAAGCCGTCCGTGTACGTCTCGATGTAGTCGAGGAGGGCGAACGCCGCCTGTTCGAGCAGCTCACGCGGGTGGCCCGCCGTCAGTGCTCCCGTCACGCCGTCGAGCAGTGCCCGCATCTCGCGGTCCACCACCACCGCGTACAGACCCTCCTTGCCGCCGAAGTGCTCGTACACGACAGGCTTGGAGACGCCGGCCTTCGCCGCGATCTCCTCCACCGACGTGCCCTCGAAGCCCTTCGCGGCGAACAGCGTGCGGCCGATGTCCAGCAACTGCTCCCGGCGCTCGGCACCCGTCATCCGGGTCCGACGCGTACGCCGGGGCTGCTTCTCTTTGCTGGAGGGGCTGGTATTGCTGGAGTCGGTCGCCACGTCGTCAATCATGCCGGGCCGACGGACTTGTGCTTCCGGCGGGCATCGATACGCGATTCTGACGGCCAGCGCACATCGCTGGCCCAGCCGAGCTGCTCGCACCAGCGGATGATCCGCGCCGACGAGTCGACCTGGCCCTTCAGAACGCCGTGCCGCGCCGACGTCGGGTCGGCGTGGTGCAGGTTGTGCCAGGACTCACCGCAGGACAGGACCGCGAGCCACCACACGTTGCCCGAGCGGTCCCGCGACTTGAAGGGGCGCTTGCCCACCGCGTGGCAGATCGAGTTGATCGACCACGTGACGTGGTGGAGCAGGGACACCCGGACGAGCGAGCCCCAGAAGAACGCCGTGAAAGCGCCCCACCAGGACATCGTGACCAGGCCGCCGACCAGCGGCGGGACGGCCAGCGAAACGATGGTCCACATGAGGAACTGACGGGAGACCGCGCGGATCGCCGGGTCCTTGATCAGGTCCGGTGCGTACTTCTCCTGCGATGTCTGCTCCTCATCGAACAGCCATCCGATATGCGCCCACCACAGGCCCTTCATCAGGGCCGGGACCGTCTCACCGAAGCGCCACGGCGAATGGGGGTCACCCTCCGCGTCCGAGAACTTGTGATGCTTGCGGTGGTCCGCGACCCAGCGGACCAGCGGGCCCTCCACCGCCATCGAGCCCGCCACGGCGAGCGCGATCCGCAGCGGGCGCTTGGCCTTGAAGGCGCCGTGCGTGAAGTAGCGGTGGAAACCGATCGTGATGCCGTGGCAGCCCAGGTAGTACATGAAGACCAGGAGGCCGAGGTCCAGCCAGCTCACGCCCCAGCCCCAGGCCAGCGGCACCGCACCGAGCACGGCGACGAAGGGGACGGCGATGAACAGGAGCAGCGTGATCTGTTCGATGGACCGCTTCTGCTCACCGCCCAGCGTCGCGGACGGAGCAGCGGCGGACGGAGCAGTGGCAGACGGGGAACCCGCGGCCTGCGGAGCGTCTTCGATCACATCGGTGTCGGAGTACGCATCGGAAGATGAGGTCATGGGCACGTCCCCTGTGGGGTCGAGGGTTGAGGTCACGGCGCAGGTGCGGCGGGCGCACGGTCACGGGCTCCGCGTTATCTACGGTCCCGTAACCTACGGCGACGTAAGTATGGCAGCGCGGAACCCGACGGCAAGAGGCTGCGAGTACGTGCCGCGAAGTGACACCTATCCTTGGGAACGGAAACGGTCGGACAGCGCGGTCCGCTCTCTATCTCCCCTTTCCCCCGGAACCCGGATTCCTATCCGGCAGGGGACCCCTCCCAGACCTGACGTGCTTCAACACTGCAAGGAGCCGCACCTGTGAGCAGTGCCGACGACCAGACCACCACAGCCAGCACCGAGCTGCGCGCTGACATCCGCCGCCTCGGCGACCTGCTGGGCGAGACCCTCGTACGTCAGGAGGGCTCCGAGCTCCTCGAACTGGTCGAGAAGGTCCGCCGCCTGACCCGCGAGGACGGCGAGGCCGCCGCCCGCCTGCTCGGTGGCACCGAACTGGAGACCGCGGCCAAGCTGGTCCGCGCCTTCTCCACGTACTTCCACCTGGCGAACGTGACCGAGCAGGTCCACCGAGGCCGCGAGCTGCGCGCCCGGCGAGCCGCCGAGGGCGGTCTCCTCGCCCGTACGGCGGACCGGCTCAAGGACGCCGACCCCGAGCACCTGCGCCAGACCGTGGAGCACCTGAACGTGCGCCCCGTCTTCACCGCGCACCCCACCGAGGCCGCACGCCGCTCCGTCCTCAACAAGCTGCGCCGCGTCGCCGAGCTCCTGGAGACCCCGGTCATCGAGGCCGACCGGCGCCGCCACGACACCCGCCTCGCCGAGAACATCGACCTGGTGTGGCAGACCGACGAGCTGCGCGTCGTCCGTCCCGAACCCGCCGACGAGGCACGCAACGCCATCTACTACCTGGACGAGCTGCACGCCGGCGCCGTCGGGGACGTACTGGAGGATCTGACGGCCGAGCTGGAGCGCGTCGGCGTCGAGCTGCCCGAAGGCACCCGGCCGCTCACCTTCGGCACCTGGATCGGCGGCGACCGCGACGGCAACCCGAACGTGACGCCCGACGTCACCTGGAACGTCCTGATCCTCCAGCACGAGCACGGCATCAACGACGCCCTCCTGCTCATCGACGAGCTGCGCGGCTACCTCTCCAACTCCATCCGCTACACCGGAGCCACCGAAGAGCTGAAGACCTCCCTCCAGCTCGACCTGGAGCGGCTGCCCGAGATCAGCCCCCGGTACAAGCGGCTCAACTCCGAAGAGCCCTACCGCCTCAAGGCCACCTGCATCCGGCAGAAGCTGGAGAACACCAAGGAGCGCCTGGCCCGCGGTACCGCCCACGAGGAGGGGCGCGACTATCTCGGCACCGGTGAGCTGCTGCACGACCTCACCCTCGTCCAGACGTCGCTGCGCGAGCACAAGGGCGGGCTCTTCGCCGAAGGCCGGATGAACCGCACGATCCGTACGCTCGCCGCGTTCGGTCTCCAGCTCGCCACCATGGACGTACGGGAACACGCCGACGCCCATCACCACGCGCTCGGCCAGCTCTTCGACCGCCTCGGCGAGGAGTCCTGGCGGTACGTGGACATGCCGCGCGAGTACCGCCAGAAGCTGCTCGCCAAGGAGCTGCGTTCGCGCAGGCCGCTCGGGCCGTCCCCGGCGCCCCTCGATGCCGCCGGTGAGAAGACCCTCGGGGTCTTCCTCACCGTGAAGAAGGCCCTCCAGGTCTTCGGGCCCGAGGTCATCGAGTCGTACATCATCTCGATGTGCCAGGGCGCCGACGACGTCTTCGCCGCCGCCGTCCTCGCCCGCGAGGCCGGGCTCGTCGACCTGCACGCGGGCTGGGCGAAGATCGGCATCGTGCCGCTCCTGGAGACGACGGACGAGCTGCGCGCCGCCGACGTCATCCTCGACGAGATGCTCGCCGACCCGTCGTACCGCAAGCTGGTCGCGCTCCGCGGCGACGTCCAGGAAGTCATGCTCGGCTACTCGGACTCCTCCAAGTTCGGCGGCATCACCACCTCGCAGTGGGAGATCCACCGGGCGCAGCGCAGGCTGCGTGACGTCGCGCACCGCTACGGCGTGCGGCTGCGGCTCTTCCACGGCCGTGGCGGCACCGTCGGGCGTGGCGGCGGCCCGTCCCACGACGCGATCCTGGCTCAGCCCTGGGGCACACTCGAGGGCGAGATCAAGGTGACCGAGCAGGGCGAGGTCATCTCCGACAAGTACCTGGTGCCCTCGCTGGCCAGGGAGAACCTGGAACTGACGGTCGCGGCGACGCTCCAGGCCTCCGCTCTGCATACGGCTCCCCGCCAGTCCGACGAGGCGCTGGCCCGCTGGGACGCGGCGATGGACGTCGTGTCGGACGCCGCGCACTCCGCGTACCGCAAGCTGGTCGAGGACCCGGACCTGCCGACGTACTTCCTCGCGTCGACGCCGGTCGACCAGCTCGCCGACCTGCACCTCGGCTCCCGCCCCTCCCGCCGCCCCGGCTCGGGCGTCTCGCTCGACGGCCTGCGCGCCATCCCGTGGGTCTTCGGCTGGACGCAGTCGCGGCAGATCGTGCCGGGCTGGTTCGGCGTCGGCTCCGGCCTCAAGGCGCTGCGCGAGGGGGGTCTGCGACAAGAGGGCGACACGGTGCTCGGCGAGATGCAGGAGCACTGGCACTTCTTCCAGAACTTCATCTCGAACGTGGAGATGACCCTGGCCAAGACGGACCTGCGGATCGCCCGCCACTACGTGGACACGCTCGTCCCCGACGAGCTGAAGCACGTCTTCGACGTGATCGAGGCGGAGCACGCGCTGACGGTGCAGGAGGTTCTGCGCATCACCGGCGGCGAGCAGCTGCTCGACTCCCACCCGGAGCTCCAGCAGACCTTCGGCATCCGTGACGCCTACCTGGACCCGATCTCGTACCTCCAGGTCGCGCTGCTCAAGCGCCAGCGTGACGCGGCCGCGGCGGGCGAGGAGCCGGACCCGCTCCTTGGCCGGGCACTGCTGCTCACCGTCAACGGCGTGGCAGCGGGGCTGCGCAACACCGGCTGATCCTTTCGGGCGGGGGCGCCTTCCCTTCGCAGGGGGCGGGCGCCCTTCTGCCCCGCTGGAACGACAACTAAGCGCTCTGCTGGAAGTACCGCGAGGCGCTGTCGATCATCTGCGGCGCCGTCGTGGCTGGTCGCGCGGTTCCCCGCGCCCCTTCAGGGCACTCCCGGACCGCAGCGGACTTCGCCGGACCTGCTCAGAACGCCAACGTCGCGAAAGACGCCGTCAGCAGCGCGCCGCCCGCCAGGAAAAGACCCCACGCCGTGCGCCGCAGACGCAGCCCACCGGCGACCACCACCGCGGACAGCAGCAGCGCTCCGCCCAGCGGCAGCCACGCGTGGAGGAAGCCGGGGCCGCCCGTGCGGACGACCTCGGAGGTGCCCGGCTTCACCGCCACCGGGATCCGCGCCCCTGCCTTCTCGGCGATCGAGCGGTCGATCACGACCCGGTCGCGCGGCTTGGAGCCGGAGGAGGCGGAGGAAGACGAAGGGGCGTACGAACCTACGCATTCGTCCGACGAGCACCGCGAGACCCGCATCGTGCCCCGCTCACGCTCATCGGTGAGCATCACATGCTGTGCCGTCCCCCAGGACGCCCACACGCCCGCGACGAGCAGCAGCGCCGCGAGCCCGCCCATGGCCGTCCGGCGTACGAGAAGCAGCGCATTCATGGCGGCGATCCTTGGCCATAGGGATGCGCTCAGTCAACAGGCGGAGGCGGCGGGCGGCAGCCACCTCAGGAGTTGTACGCGCTCTGCGCCCGCTCCAGGCCCTCGATGACCAGCGCCTCGGCAGCGTCCGCCGCCCGGTCCACGAAGTAGCCGAGCTCCTTGCGCTCCACCGAAGCGAAGTCCTTCAGTACGAAGTCCGCCACCTGCATACGCCCCGGCGGACGCCCGATCCCGAACCGCACCCGGTGGTAGTCCGGGCCCATCGCCTTCGTCATCGACTTCAGACCGTTGTGGCCGTTGTCGCCGCCGCCCAGCTTCAGGCGCAGCGTCCCGTAGTCGATGTCCAGCTCGTCGTGGACCGCGACGATGTTGGCCGTCGGGACTTTGTAGAAGTCGCGCAGCGCCGTCACCGGGCCACCCGACACGTTCATGTACGACATCGGCTTCGCCAGGACCACCCGGCGGTTCGCAGGACCCACCGGACCGATCCGGCCCTCGAGCACCTGCGCCTGCGTACGACCGCTGCGCTTGAACGAGCCCCCGATCCGCTCGGCCAGGAGATCGGCCACCATGAAGCCCACGTTGTGCCGGTTCATGGCGTACCCAGGGCCCGGATTGCCCAGACCCACGATCAGCCAGGGCGCGCTGGGGTCGCTGGGGTCCGTCGTCATCTGCATGTCTCCTTCATAGCTCAACCGCCGCCCCGCGCACGGAGCGCGGAGCGGCGGTTGGCAGAGTCGAACTCAGTCGGAGGCTCAGGCCTCGACGGCGGGGGCGGCCTCGCCCTCGGTGGCCTCGGCCTCTTCGGCCTGCGCGGCCAGGACCTGAAGGACGACGACGTCTTCCTCGACGTTCAGGGTCGTGCCGGCGGGCAGCGGGATGTCCTTGGCGAGGATGGTCGCACCGGCCTCGAGACCGGCGATGGAGACGGTCACCGACTCGGGGATGTGCGTGGCCTCGGCCTCGACGGGCAGCGCGTTCAGGACGTACTCGAGCAGGTTGCCGCCCGGGGCGAGCTCGCCCTCGGTGTGGACGTAGATGTCGACGTTGACCTTCTCGCCCTGACGGACGAGGAGCAGGTCGACGTGCTTGAGGAAGCCCTTGATGGCGTCACGCTGGACGGCCTTCGGGATCGCCAGGTGCTTCTTGCCGTCGATCTCGAGAGCGAGAAGGACGTTGGACGCACGGAGCGCGAGGTGCAGCTCGTGGCCCGGAAGCGTGATGTGGAGGGGGTCGCCACCGTGGCCGTAGACAACGGCCGGAACCTTGAGCTCACGGCGGATGCGGCGGGCGGCGCCCTTGCCGAACTCGGTACGGGTCTCGGCGGCGAGCTTGACCTCGGACATGTGCACTCCTCGTATGACAGAAACGTCGGATGGGTCGGTGTCGGTTACCCGGCCATGCGACTACTGGCCTGCTACGAAGAGCGCGTCGATAACGGACTGCCGTACTGCAATGAGTACGGCCTCCCTCGCCGAGCAACTCAGTGAGTCTACCCGGCGGGGAGGCCGCAGCCCAAAGTGGATCTTTAAGCCGCTACGCCTGCTCGTCGAAGAGGCTCGTGACCGAACCGTCCTCGAAGACCTCACGCACCGCGTTCGCGATGGTCGGCGCGATCGAGAGCACCGTGATCTTGTCGAGCTCCAGGTCACCCGGGTCGGGCAGCGTGTCCGTGAACACGAACTCGCTCACCTTGGAGTTCTTCAGACGGTCCGCGGCGGGGCCCGAGAGCACACCGTGCGTCGCCGTCACGATGACGTCCTCCGCGCCGTGCGCGAACAGGGCGTCGGCGGCGGCACAGATCGTGCCACCGGTGTCGATCATGTCGTCGACCAGGACGCAGACGCGGCCCTTCACCTCACCCACGACCTCGTGGACGGTGACCTGGTTGGCGACGTCCTTGTCGCGGCGCTTGTGCACGATCGCCAGCGGGGCGCCCAGACGGTCGCACCAGCGGTCGGCGACACGCACCCGGCCGGCGTCGGGGGAGACCACCGTCAGCTTCGAACGGTCGACCTTCGCGCCCACGTAGTCCGCGAGGATCGGCAGCGCGAACAAGTGGTCCACCGGGCCGTCGAAGAAGCCCTGGATCTGGTCCGTGTGCAGGTCGACCGTGAGGATGCGGTCCGCGCCCGCGGTCTTCATCAGGTCGGCGACCATACGGGCCGAGATCGGCTCACGGCCGCGGTGCTTCTTGTCCTGGCGTGCGTAGCCGTAGAACGGCACGATCACGGTGATGGAGCGGGCCGACGCGCGCTTCAGCGCGTCGATCATGATCAACTGCTCCATGATCCACTTGTTGATCGGAGCCGTGTGGCTCTGGATCAAGAAGCAGTCCGCGCCACGAGCCGACTCCTGATACCGCACATAGATCTCGCCATTGGCGAAATCGAAAGCCTTCGTCGGCACGATGCCGACACCCAGCCTGTGTGCGACCTCCTCGGCCAACTCGGGGTGGGCGCGGCCGGAGAAGAGCATCAACTTCTTCTCGCCGGTCGTCTTGATCCCGGTCACAGCACTTGTCTCCTCGGACGAGTTCTTCCCGCTGCCGCCCCCGCGCGCCGCCCGGAAAAAGCAGTCCGTCGCGCTGAGTCGGCCGAAATGGTGTGCATCTATCACGGTACGCCGTGTCCGACGCACCTGTTTCCGGTCAGCTTCCGCTTGCCGAATTCCTGGAGTCCCCTGACGCCGCGTCCGCCGCCCTCGCGGCAGCGGACCCGGGACGCTTACGGGCCACCCAACCGTCGATATTCCGTTGCTGCCCACGGGCCACAGCCAACGAACCCGCCGGAACATCCTTCGTGATGACCGAACCCGCCGCCGTGTAGGCGCCGTCCCCGACCGTGACAGGAGCCACAAACATGTTGTCCGAACCGGTCTTGCAGTGCGACCCGATCGTCGTGTGGTGCTTGGCCTCACCGTCGTAGTTCACAAAGACACTCGCGGCACCGATGTTGGTGTAGTCACCGATCGTCGCGTCACCCACGTACGACAGATGCGGGACCTTCGTGCCCTCGCCGATCTTCGCGTTCTTCATCTCCACGTACGTACCGGCCTTGGCCTTCACACCGAGCCGCGTGCCCGGCCGCAGATACGCGTACGGACCGACGCTCGCCTGCTCCCCGACCTCGGCGTCATTGGCGACCGTGTTGTCCACCCGGGCCCCCGCGCCCACCTTGGTGTCCCTCAGTCGGCAGTTGGGCCCGACCTCCGCGCCCGCACCGAGATGCGTGGCCCCCTGCAACTGCGTACCCGGGTGCACGAGGGCGTCCTGCTCGTACGTCACCGTCGCGTCGAACCACGTCGACGCCGGGTCCACGACCGTGACACCGGCCAGCATGGCCTCCGTCAGGAGCCGGTCGTTCAACGTCCGACGGGCCTCAGCCAGTTGAACCCGGTTGTTGATCCCGGCGATCTCCTGGTGATCACGAGCCACGGACGCACCGACCCGATGCCCGGCCTCACGCAGAATGCCAAGCACATCAGTCAGATACTCCTCACCCTGACTGTTGTCCGTACGCACCTTGCCCAGCGCGTCCGCGAGCAGCTGACCGTCGAAGGCGAAGACCCCGGAGTTGATCTCACGGACCGCGCGCTGCGCCGCGGTGGCGTCCTTGTGCTCGACGATGCCGGTCACCGCGCCGCTCTCGCCGTCCCGCACGATGCGGCCGTAGCCCGTCGCGTCCGGAACCTCGGCGGTCAGCACCGTGACGGCGTTCCCGTCACCGCTGTGCGTCGCGGCCAGCTCCCGCAGCGTGTCGCCGGTGAGCAGCGGGGTGTCGCCGCAGACCACGATGACGGTCCCGTCCACGGACCCGCCGAGTTCCTCGAGGCCGATGCGGACGGCGTGCCCGGTGCCCTTCTGCTCACTCTGATAGGCGGTGCGTACGTCGGGGGCGATGGTCCCCAGGTGCGCGATGACCTGCTCGCGGGCGAACCCGACGACGGTGACGAGCCGTTCCGGGCTCAGCGCGTACGCGGCCTGGAGGACGTGCCCGATGAGGGAACGGCCACAGATCTCATGCAGGACCTTGGGAGTGGACGACTTCATACGGGTGCCCTCACCCGCTGCGAGGACGACGACGGCTGCCGGGCAGTTGGCGCTCACGGGGATGCCCTTCGGCTTCGGATTGTGCGGGGAGTGGACATCCGCAGGATACCGGGGCGTTGTGGGGCGGAAATGAGTGCGGGTCCTGACCTTGCGGTCAGGACCCGAGCGAAGCTCCCCCGCCAGGACTTGAACCCGGACAGATGGCACCAAAAGCCACAGTGCTGCCAATTACACCACGGGGGATTAAAACAACCCAAACCGGACATTCGGTCAGGTCGCCGAGTGAGCACCCAACACTATGCCGTACCAAGCCCCTTCGACGCGACGGTAAAGATCAGCGCTTTGGCGTACGTAGATCATCAGGCACCCGTGGTACCCGTCCCCGGTGTTCTTGCCTCGCGCCGCGACGCGACCGCCCGCTCCCGCAGCCCCTCGAAGTCGGCGTACTTGCTCGTGATTTCCGTCATGTGACGACACTCGTCCGGAATGCGGACGTCCGGCCGGAAACGGTGAGCGGTTCAACAGTTCGAGGGATACCGGCAGGTTTCGCTTTCCGTCGAACAGTTCGTGTGCTGGATCACGGAGCCCGAAACTCACCGGAAAAGGATGGCTTCGCGCCCGTAGGCTGGACGGTATGACCACGACGGGGGAGAGCCACAGGGCGGCCGTGACCGGGCCGTGGTGGTGGGAGCGGCGGCGCAGTGCCGTGCTGGATGTGGGGCTCGCGTTGGCTTCGGCGGCGGAGTGCGGGGCTGAGGGGATCGCGTTTTCGCGGGACACGGGGATTCCCACGGGGGTGGGGGTCGCATTCGGGGTGCTTGCCGGGTCCTCGCTGGTGTTGCGGCGGCGGTGGCCGATCGCCGTGGTGCTGATCTCGATCGCGATCACGCCTGCGCAGATGGGGATCTTCCTGACGGTCGTCGGGCTGTACTCGCTTGCCGCGTCGGAGCTGCCCCGGCGGATCATCGGGTCGCTCGCGGGCATGTCGTTGCTCGGGACGCTCATCGTCACGTTGGTGCGGACGCGGCAGGACATGGCGAGCGGGGAGCTCAGTTTCGCGGAGGGGTTCATACCGTTCATCGCGATCACCACCTCCATCGGTCTCACCGCGCCGCCGATTCTGCTCGGGCTCTATGTCGGGGCGCGGCGGCGGCTGATGGAGAGCCTGCGGGAGCGTGCCGACAGCTTGGAGCGGGAGTTGCAGCTTCTCGCCGAGCGGGCGGAGGAGCGGGCGGAGTGGGCACGTAATGAGGAGCGGACTCGGATCGCGCGGGATATGCATGATGTCGTCGCGCATCGGGTGAGTCTGATGGTGGTACATGCGGCCGCGTTGCAGGCGGTGGCTCGTAAGGATCCGGAGAAGGCGGTCAAGAATGCCGCGCTCGTCGGTGACATGGGCCGGCAGGCGTTGACGGAGCTGCGCGAGATGCTGGGGGTGCTGCGGACCGGGGAGACGGGTTCTGGAGGTGGCATCGGCAGGTCTGTGCCGGCGTCTCCGGCCGCTGTGCCGTTGGCCGCTGTGGGGTTCGCGGCCGCTGCCGCGGCCTCGCGTGCGGTGGATGAGGACGGGCCGTGCCTGGCCGAGCTCGACGAGCTGGTGGATCAGTCCCGTGCGGCGGGGATGGCGGTGGATCTGTCCGTGCAGGGGGAGTCGCGTGCTTATGAGGCCGATGTCGAGCAGACGGCTTATCGCGTGGTGCAGGAGGCGTTGACCAATGTGCACAAGCACGCCGCGGGCGCGAAGACGTACGTCCGGCTCGCGCATCGCGGTGCGGAGATCGCGATGCAGGTGGAGAACGAGCCGCCGCCGGAGGCGGGCCCCGCGGACGCGCGGCTGCCGAGTGGTGGGAACGGGCTTGTGGGGATGAAAGAGCGGGTCATGGCGTTGGGTGGTGTTTTTGTGTCGGGGCCGACGGACGCGGGTGGTTTCCGGGTGTCGGCGGTGCTGCCGGCGGCTGCGGTCGCGGGGGCCTAGGAGACCTAGGGGGCCTAGGAGACCTAGTGGGCCTAGGAGGCCTAGGAGGTCTGGCGAAGCCTCCTGCGCATGGTTTTTGGTACGCGCCCTTTCAGCCCGCCGTGAGCCGTTCCGGCTGGGTGCCCGAGACCAGTGTGGCCAGGGCTTCGTCGATGTGGGGGCCCAGGTACCAGTCGCCGCTGTGGTCGAGGCTGTAGACGCGGCCCTCCGCGTCGATGGCCAGGAGTGACTGGGTCTCCGTCTCTTCGCCTATGGGGCAGACCTCGGTGTCGAGGGCGCGGCCCAGGTCGCCGAGTGTGCGGGCCAGGTGGAGGCCGTAGAGGGGGTCCAGGTGCACGGTGGCGGGTGCTATGTGGCGGCCGGGGCCCTGCGGGGTGATGTGCAGTCCGCCGAATTCGGCCCAGGCTTCCACGGCGGCGGGGAAGACGGCGTGCTGGTGGCCTGCCGGTGAGGTGTGGCGGCGCAGGACGTCGGCCCAGATCTCGGCCTGCTTTATGTCCCAGCGTCCGGGGCGCCAGCCGGCCCCGCGCAGGGCGGCGTCGACGGGGACGGGGAAGCGGGGTGACGCGGCTGCCGGGGTGGCGGGGTGGTGGTCGGCGTGCTGTTCCGTGTGCATGGCGGCCCTCGTTGCGGTTCGCGGCTCGGTGGGGGAAGGGACTCGGTGGGCGACGGGAAGGGGGTCAGGCTTCCGGAGCGGTGGTCGGGTCCACGATGCGTACGCCGAAGTGCGCGGTGAGGGCCGTGCAGGAGCGGCAGGGGCGGGCGAAGCCGCCGTGCAGGGGGTCGCCGTCCTCGCGGATGCGGCGGGTGGTGAGCTTGGAGTGCTTGAGGGCTTTGCGGGCTTCGCTGTTGGTCATCGGTTTTCGCGCCGCCCGTTTGGAGCGGCTTCCGTCGGTCGCCGTGAGGTGGCGTGAGATGAGGATGGCTTCGGCGCACCGTCCGGTGAAGCGTTCGCGCTGGCCGCTGGTGAGGGTGTCGAGGAAGTCTTGTACGAGTGGGTGGAGGGCCGGTGGTTCTTCGCTGCGGCCGGCGGTACAGGTGAGCGTTGCGTCACGTACGGAGAGCGCGGCGGCGACGGTGGGCAGGATGCCGTCGCGGCGTTGACGCAGCGTGGGTGCGTGCGCGGAGGCGCTGCTCCAGCCGACGCGCGGGTCCCCCGTATCGGCGAGGCTTTCGCCGGTCGCCGGGCTCGTCGAGGTTGCCGAGGCCCCTGTCGCTGCCGGTGTCTGGCCGGACCTGCCGGTCTGTGCCGTGTGCATGGTGGTGCTTCCCTCCCCGCAACTCGCGGTGTGACCGCGTGTGCCACGCCCCCGCGTTGCGGGGACAGCCTGCCAAATGGGGCGGGTGGTGCGGAAGCTGGGGCGCCGCGACACGCCCGGCTTTCGTCGCACGGTGACGGTCCGGTGGCTGCTGGTCATGGAACCGGAGGCCCGGTGACCGGTGTCGTGCTTACGCATAGGCTGTCGATATCCGCAGAACCGTTAACAGTGCCGCAGGGGGCAACCGCCATGACGACAGGTCGGCTGGGGCAGCAAGCCGCGCCGCCGAACGCGGCCTACGCCGGGCAGACCGTGCATTTCCCGGATCCGGTCCGGGCCACGCGCCACCCCAGAGGTGTGCGCATGGATGAGCACGGCTATCCGGACTTCTCGGCGTACGCGCGTGCCGCCGCCGAGATCGCCGAGCCCCCGGAGGGTTTCGGCGTCGACGAGCTGCGTCTGACGGATTACGTCTCCGCGAACGCGGCGCTGGCCGCGGCGGATCACGATCTGTGGGACACGATCCCGCCGGTGGCGACCCCGCACGGCTGGACCTGGCACCACGTGCCGGGCGGCAGGCGTCTCGAACTGGTTCCAGTCGACGTGAAGGCGCTGCTCCGGCATCACGGCGGGCTCGCCACGACTCCCGTGGACCAGAACAAGAGGGGTACGCGTCCGCTCCAGGAGACCCGCCCCGCGCATCTCGCGCTGCCGAAGTCGGCGGTCTCGGTGAGCGAGCAGGAGATCCTCGGTGCGGAGGAGGACCTTGGCTATCGGCTGCCCGGCGCCTACCGTTCTTTCTTGAAGGCCGCGGGCGGTTGCGCGCCGGTCGGCACGGCGCTCGACGCGGAGCTCGGTCTTCTGATCGACCAGCCGTTCTTCACGGTGCGGGACGAGGCCGCGGTCAACGACCTGGTGTACGTGAACAAATGCCTGCGCGACCATCTGACCAAGGACTACTTGGCGGTCGGTTTCGTGCAGGGTGGCATTCTCGCCGTGAAGGTCAAGGGCGACCGGATCGGTTCGGTGTGGTTCTGCGCGTACGACGACGCACGGGATGTCTCGGAAACGGCCGCCTGGCAGCCCGCCGAGCGCGTGCAGCGTCTTCTGCTGCCGTGCGGTGACGACTTCGACGCGTTCTTGTCCCGGCTCGCGGGGAATCCGCCGGAGCTGGAGACCGTGGCGAACCTGATGGTGGACGGCGGCTTCGCGCGCGCCGTCCCGGTGGGGGAGTGACTTGTCGATGGTGACCTTCGCACAGGCGCAGGAGCGCGCCGAGGAGTGGATCAACGGCGATGTGCCCGGCTACCAGCATCGTGAGGTGCGGGTGCGGGAGTTCGAGCTGGGTTTCGTCGTATGGGCGGAGGACCGGGAGTCCGGTCCGGTGTCCGACGGCGGCTGTCAGCGGCTCGTCATCGCGCGGGACAGCGGCGACGCCACGCTCTGGCCGGGCCTGCCGGTGGGTGAGGTGATTCGCCGGTACGAGGAGGAGTACGGCGCTCCGGACGCGGTGCCGGAGGATTCGGCTCCGGCCCCGTCGGAGCGTGTCGACCTGAATCAGACGTCGTTCCTGTTGAGCCCTCCGGAGTGGCTCCAGGAGGCGGCGGACAAGCTGGGGATTCCGGACCGCAGGGCGGGGTCGGCGGGTTCCGCGGGTTCGGCGAGTGCGGAGCCTGCCGCTCCGGCTCCTGCCCCCGCCCCTGCTCCGGCCCCCGTGGCCGCGGCTGCTCCCGAAGCGCCCGGTGGCGGTACGCCGTGGCCCGCGGCCGGGGCGTCGGGTGCGCCCGCCGGGGCCACTCCGTGGGCCGGCAGGGACACCAACGCGGAGTCCGGCGACGACCGTTCGGTGCCTGCGCCCGCGACGGTGTTCGCGCCGCCGCTGGTCGACGGCGGCGATGGCAGCACCCCGCCGCCCGGTGTGGCGCCGGAGGCCAAGACCGCGTTGATGCGGGGTGGCAGCAGCCTGCCGTCGACGGCGGTGGCCCCCGCGTACGACGGCTCGAACATGCCGCCGCCGGGTGCCCCTGCGCCGCAGGCCCCGCCCGCTCCCGGCCCGAACATGCCGCCGCCGCCCGCTGGCGCCGCGGTGCACATGCCGCCGCCTCCGGGCGTGAGCGCTCCGGACCCTTCCGCGTACGGCTATCCGCAGGGCGGCCCGGCGGCTCCGGCCGCCCCGGCCGCTTCCGCTCCCGCGGCCCCGGCGCCGGGTGTGCCGCAGGGTGCCGGGGACATCGCCGATGCCGCGACCAGCAAGGCGCAGTCGCCGCCGCGTGGCGCCCGTGGCGCTCGTGGGGGCGGTGCGGGTACGCCGCCGCCTCCCAGTGCTCCGGGGACTCCGGGTGTGCCGCCGGGTACGCCGCCGTCCGGCCCCGGTGCTCCGGGTACCCCGGCGGGCGGCTACGTCCCGACACAGCTCGTCTCGGCGCTCGGCCCTGAGGGGCCGCAGCCTCCCGCGCCGCCCGGTGCTCCGGGTGCGCCTCCCGGTGGTGTCCACCATGCGGCGACGATGCTGGCCGACCCCAGCCTGGGTGGCCCTGGCGGACTGAAGCCGCCGGGTGCGCCTGGTGCGCCCCAGCCTCCCGGCCCGCCCGGAGTTCCGGGGGGTACTCCTCCCGGTACTCCTCCCGGTACGCCTCCCGGTGGTGTGCACCACGCCGCGACGATGCTGGCCGGTCCCGCGGTCGGCGGCCCCGGCGCGCCCCTGCCGCCGCCACCCGCCCAGGGCCAGCCTGCTCCTGGTCAGCCTGTTCCGGGTCAGCCCTACGGCTACCCGCAGCCCCCCACCGGTCAGCCGACCGTCGGGCCCGGCTACCAAGCCGTACTCCGCTATCGCGCGCAGGACGGCTCCGAGCAGCAGCTCATCCGCCGCTCGGCGCCCGGTACTCCGCACCCGGAGTGGCAGATCCTGCACGAGCTGCGCGGCATGAACGTGCCGCCGCAGCAGGTGCTCGAACTCCACACGGAGCTGGAGTCCTGCGAGCTGCCCGGCGCGTACTGCGCCCGCATGATCCGCGAGACCTGGCCGCAGGCGCGGATCACGAGCATCGCCCCGTACGGCAGGGATCACGCGTCCCGCCAGGGCGGTATGCAGCAACTCATCGCCCACCAGGGCGAGTTGCACCAGGTCGCCGACGGCCCCGCGCGCCCCGCGCCGGTGCGTGCGCCGCTGCCGCAGGTGCAGCCCGCGCCGCCGGTCCCGCCGGAGGGTGTGGCGCAGGAGCTGGTGGCCGCGTTCGGTCCCGGCATCTTCCGTTTCGATCAGCGTGCGGTGTCCCGGCAGGGTGTGCCTGACCTCGTCGCGCACACGCTCGTCGTGGCGGGCCTGCCCGTCGACTTCGGACCGTTCTTCTGGGCGCAGGCCCAGCCGGGACGCCCGGTGCCGACCCTCGCCGAGACGGCGCAGGAGCGCGGGGTGCAGCCTGCGGCGGACGCGGGTTCGTATCTCGTCATGGGCAGTGACTTCGGCCGCGCGATCTGTGTCCAGTACGGCACGGCGAACATTGTCGCCGTGCCTGTGGAGGCCGGTCCCGGTGGCGCCCCGGTGCCGCCGCAGTTCGTGAACACGGGTCTGCCCGAGTTCGCGCGCTGTCTGGCGCTGCTCGGCCGTATGTGGCGGTTGCGGTTCGGTCTGAACCAGGAGCAGGCGGGCCGCTGGACGGTCGACTTCCAGGGCCAGCTGGCGGCGCTCGATCCGGCGGCGTTGGCTTCGCCGGAGAGCTGGTGGTCGGTGCTGCTCGAGCAGATGTGGGACGGCTTGCTGTAGTCCCCGGTAGTTGCTGAACGAGGCGCCTGCCCCTGCGGGGGGTGGGCGCCTCGTGCGTTCCCGGAGGGGTAGCACCTGGAGGGGTGGCACCCCCGATTCCGACTTCTGGCAACAAATAGCGCATCCTTGAGCGGATGAGATACGTGGAGTGTCGCGTTATGAGCACTTCCGGTTGATCCATCAAGATGTGCGCCAATCGCGTAAGTACGCGCGTGGTGCGTCGGAGGAGGGATTCAAGGATGAGCAGCGGTGCAACGGCGTCGGAGCACGGTTTCGTCGCCGTGCGCGGACGTGGCTACCGTCCCGAGCAGGTGGACGCGTACGCCCTCGGTCTGTCCCAGGACCGCGACGGCGCGTGGGAACGCGCCGCCCGGCTCACCGTCCTCGCCAAGGAGATGGAGGCGGAGGCGGAGCGGCTGCGGGACGTGGTGTCGCGGCTCGCCCCTCAGACGTACGAGACGCTGAGCGAGCGCGCGCGGAGCGTCCTCGCCCTGAGCGAGGAGGAGGCCGCCGCCGTGCGGGCGACGGCTGAGGCCGACGTCCGGCGCGTGACGGAGGCCGCCGACACGGAGGCGCGGGAGCTCCGTGCGGCCGCTCGCGCGTACGCCGACGAGCTCCTCGCCGAGACGGAGGAGCGGGCCCGGCAGCGGCTGCTCGCCTGCCGTGCGACGGCGGACGAGTCGCGGATCGCGGCCCGGCGTGACGTGAAGGAGTGGCGGGGCGAGGCCCTTGCCGCCCTGCGCGAGACGCGGGAGCGGAGCGCCGCGCTCATCGAGGAGCAGGAGAAGGAGCACGCCGAGCGCTGGGAGGCCGCCGAGCGGGAGATCGCCTCGGGGGAAGCGGAGGCAGAGGCTCACGAGGCCTCACTGGTGGCCGCCGCCGAGGCACGCCTCTCGGAGGCGAAGCGGGCTTCCGTCGAGGCGGAGGAGTCCGCACGGCACGGGCAGGAGGACGCGGAGGCACGGGCCGCGGAGCTGCTCGCCGCCGCACGCCTCCGCGAGGACGGCGTCACAGGAGAGACCGAGCGGTTGCTGCGGGAGCACGGGGAGGAGTGGGACGAGGTGCGGGCGCACATGGAACACGTCCGCAGCAGCCTCGCCGCACTGACCGGCCGGGCCACCGCGGAGTGACCGGCTGAAGAAAAGGCCTGGGAAACCCTACTTCCTCGTCACCCCCGCCAGGATCCAGCCCTCCACCGCCTCGTACCGCTTGCGCTGCTCCTCGGACTCCCTCGGGCCCGACGACACCGTGCCGAGCCAGCCGAGGAGGAAGCCCAGCGGGATGGAGGCCAGGCCCGTCGTCGTGAACGGGAACCAGTTGAAGTCGTGGTTCGGGAACGCCGAAGTGGGGGCGCCCGAGACCAGGTTGGTGCCTGTCATGAGGATGACGGAGCCCAGGGTGCCGCCGATCAGGGTCCAGAGGAGGCCTCTGCGGGTGTAGCGGCGCCAGAAGAGGCTGTAGACCAGGGCCGGGGCCAGGGCCGATGCGCCCAGGCAGAAGGAGAGTGTGACGAGCGGTTGCAGATTGCGGTGCTGGACCATGACCGCCAGGGCGATCGACATGCCTCCTATGGCGAGGGCCGAGACGCGGGCCAGTGTCATCTCGCGGCGCGGAGTGAGCTCCTTGCGGAGGCGGAGGTGCGCGAAGACGTCGTGGGCCAGGGAGTTGGCGCAGGCCAGGATCATTCCGGCGACCGAGGCGAGCAGGGTGAGGAAGATCGCTGTGGTGACCGTCGTGAAGATGAGGGTCTCCGCCGTCGACGCGTCCACGCCGAACACCGCTCTGGAGCTCATCAGGTAGGCCGTGTTGCCCTGCGGATGCGCCTTCGCGATCGCCGCCCGGCCGATCATCGCCGTCGCGCCGAAGCCGACGATCGCGACGATGACGACGAAGAGCGAGATCGACGACACCGCCCACGACAGCGACCGGCGCACCTCGCGTGCGCTGCGCGCCGTATACATCCGCATCGTGACGTGCGGCAGGCACGCCCCGCCGATGACCACCGTCAGTTCTGAACTGATCATGTCCAGACGGGGGTTGGGTCCGCCCGAGAACTGAAGTCCTGACCGGAGGAAGGCCGGGCCGACCCCGCTCCCCTTCTCGGCGGCGGCGAGCAGCGCGCCCGGGTCCCAGTCGAAGCGGCGCAGGATCAGGGCGGCGATGACCACCCCGGAGCCGAGCAGCATCACGATCTTCAGGATCTGGATGAGGGCGGTGCCCTTCATGCCGCCGATCGCCGCGTAGCTGATCATGAGGGCGCCGAGCGCGACGACGCAGCCCGTCTTCACGCCCTCGCCGGAGAACCCGAGGATGAAGGCGAGCAGATCGCCCGCGCCCGCGAGCTGCACCAGCATGAGGGGGAGCAGCGCGGCCAGTGTCGCGGCGCACGCGGTGATGCGTACGGCACGGCCCGGCATCCGGCGGGCCAGTACGTCGCCCATGGTGAACTGCCCCGCGTTGCGCAGGGGTTCGGCGAGCAGGAACATCAGGAGCATCAGGGACAGTGCCGTGCTCAGGGCCAGGACCACTCCGTCGTATCCGAGGAGTGCGATCACTCCCCCCGTGCCGAGCACGCTCGCCGCCGAGATGTAGTCGCCCGCGATGGCGAGGCCGTTGCGCATCGGCGAGAGCGCGCCGTAGCCCGTGTAGAACTCGCCCAGGTCGTCGCGGTCGGGTCCGGTCAGCACGCACAGGAGCAGCGTGAGGGTGACGACGGCGGTGAACGCCACCAGGGACATGGCCTGCGCGGAGTCGGTGGCGAGTGTGAGGTCCCGGTTCATCGGTTCGGCTCCCATCGGTTCGCCGCCTCCACGCGGTTCGCCTCCAACTCGGCCAGCTTGCGCAGGCGTTCGGCCATCGGGTCGAGCCTGCGGCGCGCCGTGAACTCGTACAGCGCTATGGCGAGCAGGGTGACGGGCACCTGGCACAGGCCGAGCAGCAGGCCGGTGGAGAGGCCGCCCGAGACCGTGCCCGTCATCAGGGACGGGGCGAAGGCGGAGAGGGCCAGGAAGAGAGTGAAGTAGCCGAGCGCGGTGAGGGTGGCGACGCGGCGCTGCCAACGGTAGGCGCTGCGGAGGTAGCGCAGATCGCTGTGGCGGCCGAGTGCCGGGTGGCGGGGGAGCCTCGGGGGTGGGGGAGGCGGGGGCGCGACGGGCTGCCAGGGGTAGGTGGGGTAGGAGGGGGACGACTCGTGGGGAGTGGTTGAGGGGGAGCGGTGTGGATGCGGAGGGTGATGGGGCTGATGGGGTTGTTGAGGGTGCGGAGGGTAGGACATCCCGGTTCTCCTTGCGCGGCGTCGGTCCGGTGCGGGACCGCAGGGAGCGAGAGGTGAGAGCCGAGCACGTTACTTGTAAGTAGTGGAGTCGCGAAGGGTTTTGCACATACTGCTCGGTCGGTTTATTCGGATGGTCTATTCAAGTGGCGTTCATGCCGGGTCTGTTCGGCGTTCTCCCTGCTCACCGAGGCTCCCTCCACCGCGATTTCCACCCCGACTTCCGCTCCGTTTTCCGGTCCGCCCGCGCCGATTACCGGAAATCTCCGGGGTGCGAGAAACAGCAGTACGAGGAAAGAGATCACCGCCGCGCACCCCGCCCCCACGTACACCGTGTCGACCGCCGAGTCGACGGCCCTGCGCAGTTGTTCAGGGTCGGCGATCGACGCCGGGTCCTCCAGGGCGTGTGCCACCGAGTCCAGGGAGCCCGCGCCGCCGAGCCGTGAGGTGAGGACTCCGTTGGCTACCGCGCCGAAGAGGGCGGCGCCCAGGGTCTGGCCTATCTGGCGGCAGAAGAGGATGGACGCCGTGGCCGTGCCGCGCTCGGACCAGCCGACGGTGGACTGGACGCCGATGATCAGCGGGAGTTGGAAGAGGCCGAGCGCCGCGCCGAGCAGGAGCATGATCAGGGCGGGCTGCCAGGCCTGGCCCGGATAGGGCAGGAACGGGAAGGCGAACAGGAAGAGCGCGGCGCCGCCGATGCCGATGAGCGCCGTGTCGCGGAAGCCGAGCCTGCGGTAGACGTGCTGGCTCAGGGCGGCCGACACCGGCCAGCTCAGCGTCATGACGGAGAGCACGAATCCGGCGGCGATCGGCGCGAGGCCGAGCACTGACTGGGCGTACGTCGGCAGGAAGACGGTGGGCGCGACCATCAGGAGGCCGAGCGAGCCGAGGGCGAGGTTGACGGCTGCGATGGTGCGCCGCCGCCACACCCAGCCGGGGATGATCGGCTCCGCCGCCCGTCGTTCGATGACCACGACGGCTCCCGCGAGGAGCAGCCCGCCCGCGAAGAGCGCGAGCGAGGGCGCCGACAGCCAGCTCCAGGCGACGCCGCCCTGCACGAGCGCGGTGAGCAGGACGCCGCCGCAGGCGAAGACGGCGAACGCGCCTGCCCAGTCGGTACGTCCACGCGCCGCCGCCTCGCGCCGCGGTTCGTGGAGGTGGCGCACGATCAGCCACAGGGCCACCGCCCCGATGGGCAGATTGATGAGGAAGATCCAGCGCCAGTCGGCGTACGCGGCGATGAGGCCGCCGAGGGCCGGGCCCGCGATCGACGAAGCGGCCCATACGGTCGACAACTTGGCCTGGATCTTGGGGCGTTCCTTGAGCGGATAGAGGTCGGCGGCCAGGGTCTGCACCGTTCCCTGGAGTGCGCCGCCGCCCAGGCCCTGGACGACACGGAAGGCGATGAGCGCCCCCATGTTCCAGGCCACGGCGCACAGGGCCGAGCCGATCAGGAAGAGGATGCTGCCCGCGATGAGGACGGGCTTGCGGCCGAAGGTGTCGGAGAGCTTGCCGTAGATGGGCAGGGTGACGGTGACGGCGAGCAGATAGCCGGAGAAGAGCCAGGAGAAGACGGAGAAGCCGCCGAGGTCGCCGACGATCTGCGGGATGGCGGTCGAGACGATGGTGGAGTCAAGGGCGGCGAGCGCCATGGCGAGCATGAGCGCGGCGACGACGGGGCCGCGCCGCCGTCCGTGGTTCGAGCCCGAAGGTATGCCATCCGTGCCCGAACCAGTCGCGCCGCCCGCTCCGTCCGCGCCCACCGAGATTCCTTCCCCCTGCATCTAGTTGCTTCCGGTCACCTTCTCACCCGGTGCGCGCCGGGGGCAGGGGTGGAGAGCATCTCGGCAGGTGGGCCGGTGTCCGCTCAACAGGAGGGTGGAGTGACCCCGAGAACGGCTCCACCGGCGGGTGGAGATCCCCTAGGGGAACCTCCGTACTACGGACAGGGTGCTGTTCGTACTGCTGGAGGACGAGAAGGCTCCAGGCGCTTCTTAGATTGGCTTTATGCCGACGAGGTCGGGCCTCGCACCTCGGGCCTCGCACCTCGAGGGTCGGACCGGCCACACCTTCGGGGGTGGGGTTTTCCCCAGTAAAAGACTGCGCTGGGCACCAGGGCGCCGGAGCCGTCGGACGACCAGACTCTTTATGCGTAGCGAACACGCCTGACCCACCGCGTAACCGACTTAGGAGACTTACCGTGACATCGGCTGTAACCATTCCCAGGCACGGGGGCACTGGAGGGCGTACGGCCGTGGCGGCACGGGCGCGCCAGGTCGTGAAGGCGTACGGATCCGGGGAGACCCGGGTCGTCGCGCTCGACGAGATCGATGTGGACATCGCCCGCGGGCAGTTCACCGCGATCATGGGCCCCTCCGGCTCCGGCAAGTCGACCCTGATGCACTGCCTCGCGGGCCTCGACACCGTCTCGTCCGGGCAGATCTACCTCGACGAGACCGAGATCACCGGCCTGAAGGACAAGAAGCTCACGCAGCTCCGCCGGGACCGGATCGGCTTCATCTTCCAGGCTTTCAACCTCCTGCCGACGCTGAACGCCATCGAGAACATCACGCTCCCGATGGACATCGCGGGCCGCAAGCCCGACCGCGGCTGGCTGGACCAGGTCGTGGAGACCGTCGGTCTCGCGGGCCGGCTCAAGCACCGCCCGACCGAGCTGTCCGGTGGCCAGCAACAGCGTGTGGCCGTGGCCCGCGCCCTGGCCGCGCGCCCCGAGATCATCTTCGGTGACGAGCCGACCGGAAACCTCGACTCCCGTGCGGGCGCCGAGGTCCTGGGCTTCCTGCGCAAGTCGGTGACCGAGCTCGGCCAGACCATGGTGATGGTCACGCACGACCCGGTGGCGGCCTCGTACGCGGACCGCGTCCTGTATCTCGCGGACGGCCGGATCGTCGACGAGATGTACGCGCCGACCGCCGAGTCCGTCCTCGACCGCATGAAGGACTTCGACGCGCGGGGGCGTACGTCATGACTGTCCTCAAGACCTCGATGCGCAACTTCCTCGCGCACAAGGGCCGCATGGCGCTCTCCGCCGTGGCCGTGGTCCTTTCGGTGGCGTTCGTGTGCGGCACGCTCGTCTTCTCCGACACGATGAACACGACGTTCGACAAGCTCTTCGCCGCGACGTCCGCCGATGTGACCGTCACCTCCAAGGACGCGAAGGACAGCGGCGAGACCCCCGAGAGCGGCAGGCCCGAGTCGATACCGGCTTCGGTCGTCGGCCAGGCCAAGAAGGCGGACGGCGTGAAGTCCGCCGAGGGCGCGGTCAGCAGCACCGCTGTCACCGTCGTCAACTCCGAGAAGAAGAACGTCGGCCCGACCGGCGGCGGACCGACCATCGCGGGCAACTGGACGCACAACGACCTCCGTTCGATGGACATCACCTCCGGGCACGCCCCGCGCGGCCCCACCGACGTGATGGTCGACTCCGACACCGCCGACAAGCACCACCTCAAGATCGGTGACGAGCTGCGCACCATCGCCGTCGCAGGCGACCACACCGCGAAGATCTCCGGCATCGCCACCTTCAAGGTGACCAACCCCGGTGCCGCGATCGTCTACTTCGACACCGCGACCGCCCAGCGCGAACTCCTGGGCGCCACCGGCAGGTTCACCCACGTCAACGTGACCGCCGAGCAGGGCGTCAGCGACACCGTGCTCAAGAAGAACGTCACCGGCACCATGGCCGCCGACGCCGCCGCGTACAAGGTCAAGACGCAGCAGGAGACGTCGGACGACGGCCGCGAGAGCGTCAGCGGCTTCCTCGACGTGATGAAGTACGCGATGCTCGGCTTCGCCGGAATCGCCTTCCTCGTCGGCATCTTCCTCATCATCAACACCTTCTCGATGCTGGTCGCCCAGCGCACCCGCGAGATCGGCCTGATGCGGGCCATCGGCTCCAGCCGCAAGCAGGTCAACCGCTCCGTGCTCGTCGAGGCGCTGCTGCTCGGTGTCGTCGGCTCGGTCCTCGGGGTCGGCGCGGGCGTCGGGCTCGCCGTCGGCCTTATGCAGCTCATGTCCGGCATGGGCATGGAACTGTCCACCCAGGACCTCACGGTCAAGTGGACGACTCCCGTGGTGGGCATGGTCCTCGGCATCGTCGTCACCGTCCTCGCCGCCTACCTCCCCGCCAGGCGCGCCGCCAAGGTCTCCCCGATGGCCGCCCTGCGTGACGCCGGAACACCGGCCGACGGCAAGGCGAGCGCACTGCGCGCCCTGATCGGCCTGGTCCTCACCGGCGCCGGTGGCTTCGGCCTCTACACCGCGTCCCAGGCGGACAAGGCGAGCGAGGGTTCGCTCTTCCTCGGCGGCGGTGTGGTCCTGACCCTCATCGGCTTCGTCGTCATCGGCCCCGTCCTGGCGAACGGCGTGGTCCGCGTCATCAGCGTCCTGCTCCTGAGGATGTTCGGCCCCGTGGGACGCATGGCCGAGCGCAACGCCCTGCGCAACCCGCGCCGCACCGGCGCCACAGGCGCGGCCCTGATGATCGGCCTCGCCCTGGTGGCCTGCCTCTCCGTAGTCGGCTCCTCGATGGTGGCGTCGGCCACGGACGAGCTCGACAAGTCGGTCGGCGCGGACTTCATCATCCAGTCCGACAACGAGCAGGCGATCACCCCGAAGGCCGCGAAGGCCCTGGAGAAGGCCGACCACATCGACCACATCACCCAGTACAAGGACGTCAAGGCGGACCTGACCGCCGCGAACGGCAAGGTCGCGAAGGGTGTGGGCCTGAGCGCCGCCGACGCGACGTACGCACAGGACCTGCGCGCCGAGACCGTCGCGGGCAAGCTCACCGACGCCTACAAGCCGGACTCCATGTCGGTCGGCGAGGACTTCGCCAAGGACCACGGGATCGGCGTCGGCGACAAGGTGAAGCTCGCCTTCGACCACGGCAGGACGGGCGAGCTGACGGTCCGGGCCATCACATCGAGCGACTCCGCGATCGACGGAGGCGCGATGTACGTGAACATCTCGACCGCCGCGAAGTACGTGCCCGCCGACCGGATGCCGCCGAACGAGATCATGTTCGCCGAGGCGGAGAAGGGCCAGCAGGACGCCGCGTACAAGTCGCTGAAGGCCGCCATGGCCGACTATCCGCAGTACAAGGTCATGGACCAGACCGACTTCAAGGACACGCTGAAGGACCAGGTCGGCCAGATGCTGAACATGGTCTACGGCCTGCTCGGTCTCGCGATCATCGTCGCCATCCTGGGCGTCGTGAACACGCTGGCCCTCTCGGTGGTCGAGCGGACCCGTGAGATCGGCCTGATGCGGGCGATCGGCCTCTCGCGCCGCCAGCTGCGCCGCATGATCCGCATGGAGTCGGTGGTCATCGCCCTCTTCGGCGCACTGCTCGGCCTCGGCCTCGGCATGAGCTGGGGAGCCACGGCCCAGAAGCTCCTCGCCCTGGAGGGCCTGAAGGTCTTGGAGATCCCCTGGCCGACGATCATCACGGTCTTCATCGGCTCGGCGTTCGTGGGGCTGTTCGCGGCACTGGTCCCGGCATTCCGGGCGGGGCGGATGAATGTGCTGAACGCGATCGCCACCGAATAGCTCCCGCCAAGGGAGTGCGGGGTGGCTCCCGCTACGGGGGTGCGGGAGCTACGGCCCCGGCGGGCGCGAGATGCGCCCGCCGGGGCCGCCTGCTTTTCGGCCTGTCCGGTGACAGCCCTGGCGGACCGAGCCGCGCCTGTCACTCGCAAGTCGTACGCTGGAGACCCCCGGCCCGTATGACGTTGCCGGGCGGTTCGCGTTGCCCTCGCGCGCCCCTGAACCTGGACGGAAAGCGAAAGCCCACATGAGCCTGCACGGTCTGCTCGACGCTGTCGTCAAGGACTCCGCCCTCACCGAAGCGGTCAAGGCCGCCACCGACGGCAACCGGATGCACGTGGACCTGGTCGGCCCGCCCGCCGCCCGTCCCTTCGCCGTCGCGGCCCTCGCCCGTGAGACGAACCGCACCGTCCTCGCCGTGACGGCCACCGGCCGCGAGGCCGAGGATCTGGCAGCCGCCCTGCGTACGATCCTGCCGCCGGACGGAGTCGTCGAGTACCCCTCCTGGGAAACGCTCCCGCACGAGCGCCTCTCGCCCCGCTCCGACACCGTCGGCCGCCGCCTCGCGATCCTGCGCCGCCTCGCCCACCCGCGCTCCGACGACCCCGAGACCGGCCCGGTCAGCGTCATCGTCGCGCCCGTTCGCTCGGTCCTCCAGCCCCAGGTCAAGGGCCTTGGCGACCTGGAGCCCGTCGCCCTGCGCTCCGGCGGGACCACCGACCTGAACGAGACCGTGGAGGCCCTCGCGGCAGCCGCGTACTCCCGTGTGGAGCTGGTCGAGAAGCGCGGTGAGTTCGCCGTGCGCGGTGGCATCCTCGACGTCTTCCCGCCGACCGAGGAGCACCCCCTCCGCGTCGAGTTCTGGGGCGACGACATCGAGGAGATCCGCTACTTCAAGGTCGCCGACCAGCGCTCCCTGGAAGTCGCCGAGCACGGCCTGTGGGCGCCGCCCTGCCGCGAGCTGCTCCTCACTGACGACGTACGGGAAAGGGCGGCCGCACTGGCCGAGGCCCACCCCGAGCTGGGCGAGCTGCTCGGCAAGATCGCCGAGGGCATCGCCGTCGAGGGCATGGAGTCCCTCGCCCCGGTCCTGGTCGACGACATGGAGCTGCTGCTCGACGTCCTGCCCGCGCAGAGCATGGCCGTGGTCTGCGATCCCGAGCGCGTGCGCACCCGGGCCGCTGACCTGGTGGCGACATCGCAGGAGTTCCTCCAGGCCAGCTGGGCCGCGACGGCCGGTGGCGGCGAGGCCCCCATCGACGTGGACGCGGCCTCGCTCTGGGGCATCGCGGATGTCCGTGACCATGCCCGTGACCTGGGCATGATGTGGTGGTCGGTCTCGCCCTTCGCCGCCGACGAGGACCTCGACGAGGACACCCTCAAGCTCGGTATGCACGCCACGGAGACCTACCGGGGCGACACGGCGAAGGCCCTCGCCGATACCAAGGGCTGGCTGGCCGACGGCTGGCGCACCGTCTATGTGACGGAGGGCCACGGCCCTGCCGCCCGCACCGTCGAGGTCCTCGGCGGCGAGGGCATCGCGGCCCGCCTGGACGCAGAACTCGGCGAGCTCACGCCCTCCCTCGTGCATGTCTCCTGCGGCTCGATCGACTACGGCTTCCTGGACCCGGCCCTCAAGCTCGCCGTCCTCACCGAGACCGACCTCTCAGGGCAGAAGGCGGCCGGCAAGGACGGCCAGCGGATGCCCGCGCGCCGCAGGAAGACGATCGACCCGCTGACCCTGGAGGTCGGCGACTACATCGTCCACGAGGGGCACGGCGTCGGCCGCTACATCGAGATGGTGCAGCGCACGGTCCAGGGCGCGACGCGCGAGTACCTGGTCGTCGAGTACGCCCCCGCCAAGCGCGGCCAGCCCGGCGACCGCCTGTACATCCCCACGGACCAGTTGGAACAGATCACCAAGTACGTGGGCGGCGAGGCGCCGACCCTCCACCGCCTGGGCGGCGCCGACTGGACGAAGACGAAGGCGCGCGCGAAGAAGGCGGTCAAGGAGATCGCCGCCGACCTCATCAAGCTGTACAGCGCGCGCATGGCGGCCCCCGGCCACGCCTTCGCGCCCGACACGCCCTGGCAGCGCGAGCTGGAGGACGCCTTCCCGTACGTGGAGACGCCCGACCAGCTCACGACCATCGCCGAGGTCAAGGACGACATGGAGAAGACGGTCCCGATGGACCGTCTGATCTGCGGCGACGTCGGCTACGGCAAGACGGAGATCGCGGTACGCGCCGCCTTCAAGGCGGTCCAGGACGGCAAGCAGGTGGCGGTCCTCGTCCCCACCACCCTCCTGGTGCAGCAGCACTTCGGTACGTTCGGTGAGCGCTACTCCCAATTCCCGGTGAAGGTACGGGCGTTGAGCCGCTTCCAGACGGAGACGGAGTCCAAGGCGACCCTGGAGGGCCTGCGCGAAGGCTCGGTCGACATCGTGATCGGCACGCACCGCCTCTTCTCCTCCGAGACCAAGTTCAAGGACCTGGGCCTGGTCATCGTCGACGAGGAACAGCGTTTCGGTGTCGAGCACAAGGAGCAGCTGAAGAAGCTGCGGGCCAACGTCGACGTCCTGACGATGTCGGCGACCCCGATCCCTCGTACGCTGGAAATGGCTGTGACCGGCATCCGTGAGATGTCGACGATCACCACACCCCCCGAGGAGCGCCACCCGGTCCTGACCTTCGTCGGTCCTTACGAGGAGAAGCAGATCGGCGCGGCCATCCGCCGCGAACTGCTGCGCGAGGGCCAGGTCTTCTACATCCACAACCGGGTCGAGTCGATCGACCGGGCGGCGGCCCGTCTCCGGGACATCGTCCCCGAGGCCCGCATCGCCACCGCCCACGGTCAGATGTCCGAACAGGCCCTGGAACAAGTGGTGGTGGATTTCTGGGAGAAGAAGTTCGACGTGCTCGTGTCGACGACGATCGTCGAATCGGGCATCGACATCTCCAACGCCAACACGCTGATCGTCGAGCGCGGCGACAACTTCGGCCTGTCCCAACTGCACCAGCTGCGCGGCCGGGTGGGACGTGGCCGTGATCGCGGCTACGCCTACTTCCTCTACCCGCCGGAGAAGCCTCTGACGGAGACCGCCCACGAGCGCCTCGCCACCATCGCCCAGCACACGGAGATGGGCGCGGGCATGTACGTGGCCATGAAGGACCTCGAGATCCGGGGCGCGGGCAACCTGCTCGGCGGCGAACAGTCAGGCCACATCGCGGGCGTCGGCTTCGACCTCTACGTACGCATGGTGGGCGAGGCCGTGGCCGACTACCGCGCCTCCCTGGAGGGCGGTGTGGAGGAGGAGCCGCCGCTGGAGGTCAAGGTCGAGCTGCCGGTCGACGCGCACGTCCCGCACGACTACGCCCCCGGCGAGCGGCTGCGTCTCGCGGCCTACCGCTCGATCGCCTCCGCGAGCAGCGAGCAGGACGTCAAGGCCGTACGCGAGGAACTCACCGACCGCTACGGCAAGCTGCCGGAGCCGGTGGAGAACCTCCTCCTGGTGGCGGGCCTGCGGATGCTGGCCCGTGCCTGCGGGGTCGGCGACATCGTGCTCCAGGGCAACAACATCCGGTTCGCGCCGGTGGAGCTGCGGGAGTCGCAGGAGCTCAGGCTCAAGCGTCTCTACCCCGGCACGGTCATCAAGGCGAACGCCCACCAGCTTCTCGTGCCACGCCCGAAGACGGCGAAGGTCGGCGGGAAGCCGTTGGTCGGGCGTGAACTGCTCGGCTGGGTCGGGGAGTTCCTGACGACGATCCTGGGCTCGTAGGGCCTGGAGTCACGGAGTGCAGGCGTCGGCGATCGACCGGCTGTTCTCGTAGAGGTGGTGCCGCGTGACGCGGCCGTCCTCGACGGTGAGCCGCAGCGCGAAGGGCCCTTCGAAGGACTTGCCGGTGTCGGTCACGGTGCCCCAGAGCCGACCGAAGATCACGGCGTCCGTGCCCTCGACGATGATGGTGTCGACGGTGGCTCCGGCCTTCTCCGGGACCGTGTGCGCGGCGAGTTCGGCGGACTGGGCCGCGCACTCGGCGGCGGTGGAGCGCGGCCGGAGCCACGGCACGCCCGGGTTGTCGGCCAGCATCCAGTCGACCTCGTCGGCGAAGAGGGCGGTGAGGCCCTCGGTGTCACCGGTGAGCCGGTGCCCCAGGAAGGCCTGGACGGCGGCGCGGGTGGCTTCTTCGGTGAGCGCCTTGGTGGTCGTCGTCATTCGGACTCCTCGGTCGGTGTTCCTGCGGATGTGTTCGATGGTGCCGCAGGGGCCGGGAGGGGTCGATTACGCGGGAGGTAATGGCCGACGTACGCCGACGTACGCCGACGTACGCAAGGGAGTCCCGGCGGTGTGTGCCGCCGCGACTCCCTGTGCCGTTGCCTGGCTATGGCGTCACTGCTTCGGGTCGTCGCCGCCGATGCCGAACCTGTCCTCGGCCTGCTTCTGGGCCGAGTCGACCTGGTCGGTGTACTTGTTGCCGGTCTTCTCGTTGATCTTCTTCTCCGCGGCGTCGGAGATGTCCTTGCCCTTGCTGCCGCGCAGCTGGTCCTTGATCTTGTCGAAGATGCCCATGCGATCGACGATACGTCTGCTTTGTCATGGTTGCTCGTCGAGGGGCGATATGGTCTAAACCAGTCGCTCGGTACGGTGGCGGTAAGAGTCGGAAGCATGTGCGTCAGGGGAGGGGAAGTGCCGTGGGGTCTGGGGCCGTTGTGGGGCTCGTCCGTTTTCCGGTGAAGTCGATGCTGGGGGAGGAGCGCGAGCGGCTCGTCCTCGATGAGCGGGGCGTGGCCGGTGACCGGCTGTGGGCCCTGCGGTACGAGGACGGGAAGCTGGGGAGCGGGAAGAACAGCCGCCGGTTCCGGCGCACGCCGGGGATGCTCGAGTATGCCGCCGCCTACGAGGACGGCGGCCCTGTGGTCACCACGCCGGACGGCGAGACGCTGCGGCCTGGCGATCCCCGGATCGGTGAACTCTTCGGCGCCGGTGTGGAGTTGGCACGCGAGGGCGAGGTGAGCCACCAGGACGCGGGCGCCGCCTCCCTCGTCGGCACCGCCTCGCTGCACGCGCTCGGCGAGCTGCTCGGCGACGCCGACCCCGCCGACGTACGCCGGCTGCGCAAGAACATCGTGGTCGGGACGGAAGAGCCGTGGGTCGAGGAGGACTGGGTGGGGCGGGAGATCGCTTTCGACGGCGGCCTGCGCCTGCGTGTCACCGAGCGCATCGAGCGCTGCGTCATGACCACCCAGGCCCAGCGCGGCCTCCCCGCCGACAACCGCATCCTGAAGACGCTCACCGCGACGCGCGGCATGTGCATCGGGGTGTACGCGGACGTCGTGACGCCCGGCACGCTGGCGCTCGGCGCGAAGGTGGCCGTCCAGTGAGCCGCCGTCGTACCGCCGCTGTTCCGGCAGCGCTGCTGCTCGCGCTGGTCGTCACCGGCTCCGTCACAGGCTGCGACCCGCAGGAGGAGGAGGGCGGCGGCTCCTCGGGGCCCGACGCCAAGGCGGGCTCCGCGCTCGCCGCCGTAAGCTCACTCACCGTCAAGGGCCGTGCCCCCAAGACCGGTTACGAGCGCGACCGGTTCGGCAGCGCCTGGGCCGACACGGACTCCAATTCCTGCGGGACCCGGGACGACATCCTCAAGCGTGACCTGGAGGACGTGAAGTTCCGGGACGGCGGTGACTGCGAGGTGGCCTCCGGGGCGCTCGCGCCCGACCCCTACACCGGCAAGGACGTGACGTTCGTACGCGGCCGCAGCCAGGTCGACATCGACCATCTCGTCGCCCTGTCCGACGCCTGGCAGAAGGGTGCGGGCACGTGGGAGCCGAGCAAGCGCATAGCTTTCGCCAATGACCCGCTCAATCTCCTCGCCGTCGACGCGGGCCCCAACCGTGGCAAGGGGGACGGCGACACGGCCACGTGGCTGCCGCCGGACAAGGGATACCGGTGTGCCTACGTGGCACGGCAGGTGGCGGTGAAGAAGAAGTACGGGGTGTGGGTGACGGGCGCCGAGCGGGACGCCATGAAGCGGGTCCTGTCGGGGTGCCCGCGGGAGAAGCTGCCCGCGGGCGGCAATCCGACAGCGGCGCCGGGCCGGTTCCACGCGCGCTGAGGCGTACGGGAAAAGGGCTTAACAGGCCGCTTCGTGCCCGTTACCGTCCCGGACATGGACCTGAAGATCACGACACTGGCCGAGCGGCCCGAACTCACCGGGCCGCTCTGGGAGATGGACGACACCTGGCCGGAGTTCATCGGACACGACCCCATCGCGTGGTCGATGATCGGGCGGATCGTCAAGGAACTCCCCGATTACGTCCTGGTCGCCACGGACGAGCGGGGCGCGGTCGTGGCACGGGCGTTCAGCGTGCCGTTCGCGCTGCGTGCCGACGGGCGCGGGGGGCTGCCGGACGGTGGCTGGGACCAGGTCATGCTGTGGGCGTTCTCCGATCTGCGGCACGGCAGGAAGCCCGACACGGTGAGCGCGATCGAGATCACCGTCGCGAACGACTTCCTCGGTCAAGGAGTGTCCGGGCGGATGCTCGCCGCGATGCGCGAGAACGCACGCGCGCGTGGCTTCACGGAAGTCGTCGCTCCGGTGCGCCCGAACGCCAAGCACCTCGAACCGGCCGCGCTCATCGACACGTACGCACAGCGTAAGCGGGACGACGGGCTGCCCGCCGACCCGTGGCTGCGGGTGCATGTGCGGGCGGGCGGTGTCATCGCGAAGGTGGCGCACGCGTCGATGACGGTGTCCGGTTCGACCGCCCAGTGGCGGGCGTGGACGGGGCTTCCTTTCGACACGGCGGGTCCGGTCGAGGTGACGGGCGCGCTGGTGCCGGTGCACTGTGATCCGGAGCGGGGGTACGCGGTGTACGTGGAACCGAACGTGTGGGTGCGGCACGGGCTGACGGACTGACGGACGGCCGGCTTCCGCCGGAGTGGCACGATCGGGTTCCGGCGGGGGGCCGCGATCCGGACGCGATCAGGCGTGACCAGTACGGCAACGGTTCGGTCCAACCCGGGACCGCTTCTCCTTGTCGGCCTATACGCTCGAATCTGCATCCGTTCGTATCCGTTCGTATTTTGACTTTCGGCCGTGCGTTCCCCAAGAGGACGCGCGGCCGCACCAGGCACCAGGAGCAGCCATGCAAGGCCACGGCTACGCGCCGCAGCAACCGCCGCCGACCTCAGGTGGCACCCAGGTGACGCTGCGTGTGCTGTTCGTGGTCCTCGCCTTCATGACCTGCGGTCTCGCCGCTTGGGCGCCGATGCTGCGGCTCGCGATCGTGACGCGCAAGGCGCGCGACTGGGGTCTCTTCGGGCTGGTGGCCGCGCTCGACGTGATGGCACTGGTGCTCATCGGCGTCGACCCGGGCGAGGACGATTTCCAACAGCAGGGCAGCGCGGGCATGGTGATCCTGCTGAGCACGCTGGTCGCCGCGATCGCCTACTACTTGTCCGCGGACATACGGCACTTCAGCCGCAACCGGCAGCCGCAGTACGGCGGCTACGCGGGAACGCAGCCTTCGTACGGCTATCCACAGCAGCCGGGACCCGCCCCCGTCCACCTCCAGCCCACACAACTGCACCAGCCGCCGGTCCAGCAGACGCCGCCCCCGCCCACGCGCCCTGCACCGGCCCGCATCCACCAAGTACAGGCCGAGCTCGACGAGCTCAGTGACTACCTGCGCAAGCAGGAAGGCGGCAGCTGACCGTGTCACCCGGAACGGGGGGCGGCCGTGTCGTCGCCGGGCGCTACGAACTCTCCAAGCTCATCGGCCAGGGCGGCATGGGCCAGGTCTGGACGGCGTACGACCAACGCCTCGACCGCCGCGTCGCGGTGAAACTCCTGCGCCCCGACCGGGTAGCCGGCGCCGAGGCCGAAGAACTGCGCCGCCGCTTCGTGCGCGAGTGCCGCGTCACCGCGCAGGTCGACCACCCGGGCCTGGTCACCGTCCACGACGCGGGCACGGAGGACGAGGACCTCTACCTCGTCATGCAGTACGTCGACGGGGCCGACCTCGGCGACCACCTCGCCGAACACGACCCCTACCCGTGGCAGTGGGCCGTGGCGATCGCGGCCCAACTCTGCGCCGTGCTCTCCGCGGTGCACGCCGTGCCGATCGTGCACCGCGACCTCAAGCCGCGGAACGTGATGGTCAAGCAGGACGGCACCATCTCCATCCTCGACCTGGGCATCGCCTCGGTCCTGGACACCGACACCACCCGCCTCACGCACACCGGTTCGCCCATCGGCAGCCCCGCGTACATGGCCCCGGAACAGGCGATGGGCGGCGCGGTAGGCCCGTACACCGACCTGTACGCCCTCGGAGTCCTTCTCCACGAACTCCTCAGCGGAGACGTGCCGTTCTCCGGCTCCACCGCGCTCGGCGTCCTGCACCGCCACCTCTACGAACCGCCGGTCCCGGTCCGCCGCCTGCGCCCCGAGGTGCCCGACGCCCTCGAAACCCTGGTGCTCCGGCTCCTCGCCAAGGACCCGCAGCACCGGCACGGCAGCGCCCAGGAGGTCTACGAGGACCTGGCCCCGCTGCTTCCCGCCCGTGGCATCCCCACCGGCGGCCCCCTCGACCCCACCCGCCCCTTCCTTCGCCCGCACGCCCCGTGGCCCGACCGCGCGGCGACACCGGCATCGGCCCCCGCCATCCATCCGGACAGGACCGACCGGCGGCAGGGCTCGGGCGGCCCCGGCAGCCAGACCGACGTCGTCCGCGCGGTCGACGAGGTCAAGCGACTCCTCGGCGAGGGCCGCATCACGCAGGCGGTCGACATCCTGGGCTCGATCCTGCCCGCGGCCGCCGCCAAGCACGGCGAGAACTCCCCGGTGGTCCGCTCCCTGCGCAAGCAGTACGCGGCGACGCTGATGGACGACGGCCAGTACCGCCGCGCCCTGCCCGAACTGCGCCGCCTCGCCGACGAGCGCGCCGCGGAGTCCGGCCACGCCGACCCGCACTCGCTCCAGTTCCGCTACGAGGCGGCGCAGTGCCTGGAACAGCTGGGCGAACCGGCGGCGGCCCTCGCGGAGTACCGGGCGCTCCTGCCGTACTACGAGAACCGCTACGCATCCGACGACCGCCAGCGCCCCCTCGAAATCCGCCGCCGCATCGGCCACTTGCTCCTTGCCCTCGGCGACCGGGCCGCGGCGCACGACACACTGGGGCGCCTTCTTCTGGATGCCGAGCGGATGCACGGGGTGGGCCATATGTTCCCGGCGGAGATCCGGCGTACGTTGCAATGGCTCGGACAAGTGCGCGGATAGTGACAGGTGGGGGCGAGGATGGTGGGCGAGGGTGCCCCAACTCCCCGAGAATCGTTGGTCGAATAGGTGGCCGAGAGACCGGCCACTGCCTAACATCGATCACCGCAAGACTTTGTGCACCGCCGCACAATCTCTCGACCGGGAGGCTCACTTGCACCGCCGTCGTCTTCGTACCGCGCTCGCCCTCTCCACCGCGGCCATCGCCGCGGCCCCCCTCCTGACCGCCTGCGGCAACGAAGCGCATCCGGGCGCCGCGGCCGTCGTGGGCGGCGACCGGATCACGGTGGCGCAGCTGGAGGGCCGGGTGAACGAGGTGCGTGACGCGCAGCGCGCCGCGATCCCGGACGAGCAGCAGTACCAACAGGCCATTTCCAAGTCCGGCGGCCTCACGCGCAGCACGCTGCACACGATGGTCCTCGACAAGGTCCTGCACCGCGCGGCGGCCGACGCGGGCGTCGATGTCTCGCGCCGCGAGATCCAGACGATGAAGGCGGGCCTCGAGCAGCAGGCGGGCGGCAAGAAGGCGCTCGAACAGGGCTGGCTCCAGCAGTACAGCGTCCCCCCGTCCCGCCTCGACGAAAGCTTCCGTACGGAGATCGAGGCGCAGAAGCTGGCGAAGCGGCTGGGCGCGGACATGAACGCGCCGGAGGGCCAGGCGGTCTTCTGGAAGGCCCTCTCCGCGGCCTCCAAGAAGATGGACGTGGATCTGAACCCGCGGTACGGCAGGTGGGACGTGGAGAAGAGCAAGCGCGCGGACGCGAAGACGCCGTGGGTGCGTGAGGTGTCCGGGGACGGAGCCGCGGAGCCCGAGCAGGCGTAGGGAGGAGTGCGGTCAGCGCCGTGGGTAGGAGCACTGTCAGTGCCGTGGGTTACGTTCGACGGGTGAACGAAACCACGCCCCAGGCCGATGCCCCCGGCCGCGTCATTCTCCTCACCACCAGCCACCGCGTGGCCCCCGGCCTCCTCTCCTGGCCCGCGTGGCAGGCACTGCACGCGGCCGACGAGGTGCTGTGCGCGGACGCCACGCACCACCAACTGCCGTACTTGCGCGAGGCGGGTGTGCGGGTCGACCAGTCATCGCCCACGGCCCAGGAGCTGGTGGAAGCCTGCGCGGGCGACCGCACGGTCCTGGTCATCGCCACCGCGGAGGGCGACCGCGCCCTGACGGACGGCCTGGCGAGGCTCGCGGGCTCGGGCCGCGTCTCGATGCCCGACCTGGAACTGCTCCCGGCGTCGTACGACCTTCCGGGCGCGCGGCTCCTCGACCTCGTCCAGGTCATGGACCGGATCCGGGTCGAGTGCCCCTGGTCGTCCCAGCAGACGCACAAGGGCCTGGTGAAGTACGCCATCGAGGAGGCGTATGAACTGGTCGAGGCGATCGAGGAGGGCGACAGGGAAGAGCTGCGGGAGGAGCTGGGCGATGTCCTGCTCCAGGTGGTCTTCCACGCCCGCATCGCCGAGGAGGACGCCGAGTCCCCCTTCTCCGTGGACGACGTGGCGGGCACCATCGTCGAAAAGCTGATCCGCCGCCACCCGCACATCTTCGGCGACGACGCGGCGGAAACCCCCGAGGACGTGAAGGCGCACTGGCTCCGCACGAAGGCGGAGGAGAAGCAGCGTTCATCACTGACGGAGGGCATCCCCCTGGGCCAGCCGGGCCTGGCCTTCACGGCGAAGCTGGCTTCGCGGGTGCGTGCGGCGGGGCTCGAGGTGGCTCTCCCCTCCGGGGACGGGGTCGGCTACGAGCTGCTCGCCCTCGCGCTGAGGTCCGAGGCGGAGGGTGTGGATCCGGAGGCGGCACTGCGGGTCGCGGCGCGGGCTTATCGGGATGCGGTGCTGGTTGCCGAGGGGGGTTCCAGCCTTTCCGGCAGGTGAGGACGGACGGAGTGCGGCGCCGGGGTTCCAGCCCGTCCGGCGTTTGAGGACGAACTCGGCGGAGCCGTTGATGACGGTGCGCAAGACCCCGGAGCGGAGCAGCATGGCTCCGACCGAGCCAGGGGGAGGGGAACCACCGACCCCGGATACGGTCGACCTCATGCAAGACCAGCCGCCCGCCTCCGCAGAGGCGCCCCCCGCAGCCTGCCCCGCAGGGGCCCCCTTGTCCGAGGCCCAGGGGCCAGAGCTCTTCACCTGGGAGTTCGCCACCGATCCCTACCCCGCCTACGCCTGGCTGCGGGAGCACGCGCCCGTGCACAAGACGCGGCTGCCCAGTGGTGTGGATGCCTGGCTGGTCACCCGGTACGCGGATGCCAAGGAGGCGCTCGCCGATCAGCGGCTCAGCAAGAACCCGGCGCATCACGGCGAGCCCGCGCACGCCAAGAGCAAGACGGGCATCCCGGGCGAGCGCAGTGCCAACCTCATGACGCATCTGCTCAACATCGATCCGCCGGACCACACCCGCCTTCGCCGCCTCGTTTCCAAGGCCTTCACTCCCCGGCGCATCGCCCAATTCGAGCCCCGCGTCCAGGAGTTGACCGATCAGCTCATCGACAGGTTCGCGGCGAAGGGCGAAGCCGACCTCATCCACGACTTCGCCTTCCCGCTCCCCATCTACGCCATCTGTGACCTCCTCGGTGTCCCGCGCGAGGACCAGGACGACTTCCGCGACTGGGCGGGGATGATGATCCGTCACGGGGGAGGGCCCAGGGGCGGGGTCGCCCGGTCCGTGAAGAAGATGCGCGGCTATCTCGCCGAGCTGATTCACCGCAAGCGCCTCGAACCGGGCGACGACCTCATCTCCGGGCTCATCCGCGCGTCCGACCACGGCGAGCACCTCACCGAGAACGAGGCCGCCGCGATGGCCTTCATCCTTTTGTTCGCCGGCTTCGAGACGACCGTCAATCTCATCGGCAACGGCACCTACGCCCTTCTCACGCACCCCGAGCAGCGTGAGCGGCTACAGGCGTCTCTCGCGAGCGGGGAGACCGGCCTCCTGGAGACCGGGCTCGAAGAGCTCCTCCGCTTCGACGGCCCGGTCGAACTGGCCACCTGGCGGTTCGCGACCGAGCCGCTGACGATCGGAGGCCAGGACATCGCCGCCGGCGACCCCGTCCTCGTCGTACTCGCGGCGGCCGACCGCGACCCCGCGCGGTTCGAGCGGCCCGACACCCTCGACCTCTCACGGCGCGACAACCAGCACCTCGGCTACGGCCATGGCATTCATTACTGTCTCGGCGCACCCCTCGCCAGGCTCGAAGGGCAGGCCGCCCTCGCGACCCTTCTGCGCCGCCTCCCTGACCTGCGGCTCGCGGTGGAACCTGACGATTTGAGATGGCGTGGCGGGCTCATCATGCGTGGACTGCGCACGCTGCCCGTGGAGTTCACACCCGCACAGAGCCGCAAATAGTCCATACCGGAAAAGGCGCCGAAACGCCGTTTAGCTGACGGTCCGTCAAGACTGTGACTTTCACGTGATCTCCGCTGCATCGACTTGTGACAAGCGTTCGACTGCCGCTACGTTCACCGACGACTCGGCATCCCGTGCCGCAGTCGTCGCTCCAGTCACGCGAAAGGCAACCGCATGATCTCCGGCAATGGTCGTCACCGACGCCCCCGCCAGGCCCCGGCCCTGATCGTCGCGGCAGGAGTCGCGGGATCAGCCATCGCCATCCCGCTGCTCGGCGCGACCAGCGCGAGCGCGGCGGACACCGCCACGTGGGACAAGCTCGCGGAGTGCGAGAGCGGTGGCTCCTGGAGCGCGGACGCGGGCAACGGGTACTACGGCGGGGTCCAGCTCTCGCAGCAGAACTGGGAGGAGTACGGCGGCCTCGACTTCGCGCCGCGGGCCGACCAGGCGAGCCGTTCGCAGCAGATATCCGTCGCCGAGAAGGTTCTTGACGACCAGGGGCCCAAGGCCTGGCCGAGCTGCGCGCCGATCGCCGGGCTCACCGATGACGGTGCCGCCGCCGATGTCGACCCGGGCGCTCCGATCACCACGGTGCCTTCCGACGAGGCGTCGGAGCCGGGCGATTCGGCCGAGCCGAGTGAGCCGAGTACGTCGCCGAGTGATTCGGCCGACCCCTCGGACAGCGCCGAGCCTTCCGGGGAGTCCTCGGAGAAGCCTTCCGAGAAGCCCGACGCTGATGACGAGTCGCGAGACAAGAGTCACGACGAGTCGGGCAAGCCGGGCAAGCCGGGCGAGTCGCATGATTCGAACGGCTCGGGCAAGTCCGGGCCGAGCGATGAGACTTCGCCGACCCCCGCCCCCACTCCCACGCCCTCCACCGGTGAAGGCGAGGGCCGCCACCGCGGTGGCAGCGGGGACGACGCGAAGACCGGCAGCGGCGACCGCGACGGCTCGGGCCGGCACGCCTCCCGTGGCGACGAGCGTCAGCAGGACGGCGCCGACGGGACGTACACGGTCCGCTCCGGGGACAACCTCTGGGTCATCGCGGACGACCTCGACGTGCAGGGCGGATGGGCCGAGCTGTACGCGGAGAACGAGAAGTCCGTCGGCTCCGACCCCGACCTCATTCTTCCCGGTCAGAGCCTCGATTTGGGCGAAAAGTAAGGGAAGTTGACGAAGAGTCGGCTAGCCGCTTCGCGCCGAATGTCCGGATTGGCGTAAGTGAGAGATGGGTCTCAGAAGCCCTGATCGTCTTTGGAATTCCGTCGATCGCATGACTACGGTCGTGACCGCTCGCCACAGCGGGCCCCGCCGGTCGGTACGCCGAGTCCTGCCAACGGCCGTTCGGGAACAGTCGTCGCGTAAGCGCCGTAGGCAGGAGCGGGGGAACCAAGGTTTCCGCCGGGCCCGGCCGTTCAGCATCGCGAGAGCGAGGCAGTCGAACGGACGGGAACGGCTAGGGGTTAAGCCGCGCTCAGGAAGCGCGGCCGGGCAACTTCATCGGCCCGAACCCGACAGCTCACCTCGCAGGCGTCGGTGAGGGGATCACTCATGCTGTTTTCCAGCAAGGGCAAGCACCGCCGCCCGTCCAAGGCCACTCGTGTCGCCACGCTCGCCGGTGTCACCGGTGTGGCCGTCGCCGCCCCGCTGATGGCGGCAGGCTCGGCGTCCGCCGCGACCAACTCCGAGTGGGACGCCGTGGCCCAGTGCGAGGCCGGCGGCAACTGGTCCATCAACACCGGCAACGGCTACACGGGCGGCCTGCAGTTCTCGTCGTCCACGTGGGCCGCGTACGGCGGTACGAAGTACGCGTCCAGCGCCGACCAGGCCTCCAAGGCCCAGCAGATCGAGATAGGCGAGAAGGTCCTGGCGGGCCAGGGCAAGGGTGCCTGGCCGAGCTGCGGCGTCGGCCTCTCGGGCGCCTCCAACGAGGGTGGCGGTGCGCAGGAGAGCGCCCCGCAGCAGACCCAGGAGCAGCCCAAGAGCCAGCCCAGTGCCCAGACCGAGCAGCCGCAGCAGGCCGCTCCGAAGAAGGCGGAGGCCGCCCCGAAGGCCGAGTCCAAGAAGACCGTCGAGACCCCGACCGGCAAGAAGGTCAAGAAGGGCGACGGCGAGTACAAGGTCAAGAAGGGCGACACGCTCTCCAAGATCGCCGAGGCGAAGAACGTCAAGGGCGGCTGGCACAAGGTGTACAAGCTCAACGGCGACATCATCGACAACGCCGACATGATCTTCCCGGGTCAGCAGCTGCACCTCAGCTAGTCGCTGGCGGGGGCGCCCTGCAGTGCCTTACTTGTCTCTGCGGGTGCGTCGTGGTTGCTCGCGCAGTTCCCCGCGCCCCTTCGGGGCGCTACCCCCGCCCCCTTTGGGGCGCCACCCCGTCCCCACGGGCCCCCCGTCCCGGTGCGCGTATCCCCCGTACGCACCGGGGCGGGGTTCTTTTGCGCCCGCCGCTCTCCCCACCGCTTTGTTCCGTTCGGAAACTTTTTGCTCTCGGTTTGTCCACAGGGCGGTCGCTCGGCTGGCTCTTGCCCGGGAGCCGGTTAGGCTCGTGTCCGCGAGGCCAACGCCCCGCGTACCCGCGTCACATCCCAGAAGGAGATGCTCGTGCCGTCCATCGACGTCGTCGTAGCCCGGGAAATCCTGGACTCCCGAGGCAACCCCACGGTCGAGGTCGAGGTCGGCCTCGACGACGGCAGCACGGGTCGTGCCGCCGTTCCGTCCGGTGCGTCCACCGGTGCTTTCGAGGCCATCGAACTCCGTGACGGTGACCCCAACCGTTACCAGGGCAAGGGCGTGGAGAAGGCCGTCCTCGCCGTCATCGAGCAGATCGGCCCGGAGCTCGTCGGGTACGACGCGACCGAGCAGCGCCTGATCGACCAGGCGATGTTCGACCTCGACGCCACCGACAACAAGGGCTCGCTCGGCGCCAACGCCATCCTCGGCGTCTCGCTCGCCGTCGCGCACGCCGCGTCGGAGGCCTCCGACCTCCCGCTCTTCCGCTACCTCGGCGGCCCGAACGCGCACCTGCTGCCCGTTCCGATGATGAACATCCTGAACGGCGGGTCGCACGCCGACTCGAACGTGGACATCCAGGAGTTCATGATCGCGCCGATCGGCGCCGAGTCGTTCTCCGAGGCCCTGCGCTGGGGCACCGAGGTCTACCACACGCTCAAGGCCGTCCTGAAGAGCAAGGGCCTGTCCACCGGCCTCGGCGACGAGGGCGGCTTCGCCCCGAACCTGGACTCCAACCGCGCCGCGCTCGACCTCATCCTCGAGGCCATCAAGCAGGCCGGTTACGTCCCCGGTGAGCAGATCGGCCTCGCGCTCGACGTCGCCGCGTCCGAGTTCTACAAGGACGGCAAGTACGAGTTCGAGGGCAAGTCCCGCTCGGCCGCCGAGATGACCGAGTACTACGAGGAGCTCGTCGCCTCGTACCCCCTCGTCTCCATCGAGGACCCGCTGTTCGAGGACGACTGGGCGGGCTGGAAGGTCCTCACCGACAAGCTGGGCAGCAAGGTCCAGATCGTCGGCGACGACCTCTTCGTCACCAACCCGGAGCGCCTGGCGCGCGGCATCGAGGAAGGCGCCGCCAACTCGCTGCTCGTCAAGGTCAACCAGATCGGTTCGCTGACCGAGACCCTGGACGCCGTCGAGATGGCGCAGCGCAGCGGCTTCAAGTGCATGATGTCGCACCGCTCCGGTGAGACCGAGGACGTCACCATCGCCGACCTCGCCGTCGCCACCAACTGCGGCCAGATCAAGACCGGCGCCCCGGCCCGCTCCGAGCGCGTCGCCAAGTACAACCAGCTCCTGCGCATCGAGGAGATCCTGGACGACGCGGCGGTCTACGCCGGCCGTTCGGCGTTCCCGCGTTTCAAGGGCTGAGCTCGGCTGCCCTGAGTAGTTACCTACGTCCCCGTACTCGGTCCCGTACCGTGTGCGGGGACGTACGTACGTATCGGGGAGGCGGCACACATGGCCGTGAAGGACCGCGACCGGTTCTCCACCGCGACCAGGCTGCGGCTGCTCGGCGAGCAGACCGCGGAGCGTGTCTACCGCTCGCAGACGAAGCGTCAGGCGCGCCGCTCCCGGCTCACGGGCCGAGCCGCGCTCCTCGCGCTCGTGCTCTGCTCGCTGGTCGTCGCGCTCGCGTACCCGATAAGGCAGTACGTCTCCCAGCGCGCCGAGATCGCGGATCAGCGCCAGGAGCAGGCCGAGCGCCGCGAGAACGTCGAGAAGCTGCGCGACGAGAAGGCCCGCTGGCGGGACGACTCGTACGCGGAGCAGCGCGTCCGGGACCGGCTGCACTATGTGATGCCGGGCGAGACCGGCTTCACGGTGGTCGACCCGGAGTCGGCGAGGAAGCAGCGCACCGACCAGGGGGCGGCGACCAGGCCCTGGTACTCGAACGTCTGGGACGGCGTCGACAAGGCGGACCGCACGGACGGCGACGACTGACGCAGTTCTTCAGCGCTTCTGTTCTTCAGTACAACCCCTCCTGACCAACCTCTCCTAGAGAACCGATCGAAAGACAGGCATGGAAACGCCCCCGCCGACCACCCCGCGCACCGAGCCCACCGACGCCGACGTCGAGGCCTTCAAGCAGCAGCTCGGCCGTCCGCCGCGCGGCCTGCGGGCCATCGCGCACCGCTGCCCCTGCGGGCAGCCGGACGTCGTCGAGACGGCGCCGCGCCTTCCGGACGGGACGCCGTTCCCGACGACGTACTACCTGACGTGCCCCCGCGCGGCCTCCGCGATCGGCACTCTTGAGGCCAACGGCGTCATGAAGGAGATGTCGGAGCGGCTGAAGACGGACCCCGAGCTCGCGGCGGCGTACCGCGCGGCGCACGAGGACTACATCGCGCGCCGTGACGCCATCGAGGTTCTGGAGGGCTTCCCGAGCGCGGGCGGTATGCCGGACCGCGTGAAGTGCCTGCACGTCCTGGTCGGCCACTCGCTGGCGGCGGGCCCCGGCGTGAACCCCCTGGGCGACGAGGCGATCGCGATGCTCCCGGAGTGGTGGCGCAAGGGGGCTTGCGTGTCCCTTCCGGAGAAGTAGTAGAGGTCCCCCCGTTGTGGGCAGGCGTTCCGCAGGGCGGAACGGGTGGGCACAACGCGAAGCCGCTGAGTACCGATTCAACTGAGGAGCCCTCAGAGTGACCCGCGTAGCCGCCATCGACTGCGGCACGAACTCGATCCGCCTGCTGGTGGCGGACGCCGACCCGCAGACCGGCGAACTGGTCGACCTGGACCGCAGGATGACCATCGTCCGCCTGGGCCAGGGCGTGGACAAAACGGGGCGCCTGGCGCCCGAGGCACTCGACCGCACCTTCGCGGCCTGCCGCGAGTACGCGGAGATCATCAAGACCCACGGCGCGGAGCGCACCCGCTTCGTGGCGACCTCCGCGTCCCGCGACGCCGAGAACCGCGACGACTTCGTACGCGGAGTCCTGGACATCCTCGGCGTCGAGCCGGAGGTCATCAGCGGTGACCAGGAGGCCGAGTTCTCCTTCACGGGCGCGACGAAGGAGCTGACGGGCAGCGACCACCTCGCCAAGCCCTACCTCGTCGTGGACATCGGCGGCGGCTCCACGGAGTTCGTGGTCGGCGACGACCAGGTCGGTGCCGCCCGCTCCGTCGACATCGGCTGCGTTCGCCTCACAGAGCGGCACATCCGCACGGACCCGCCCGCCCCGGTCGAACTCGACGCGGTCCGCACTGACATCGAGGCCGCACTCGACCTCGCCGAGCAGACGGTCCCGCTGCGCGAGGCCCGCACCCTGGTGGGGCTCGCGGGCTCGGTGACCACCGTGGCCGCGATCGCGCTCGGTCTCGACGCGTACGACTCCGAGGCGATTCACCACTCCCGGATCTCCTACGAGCAGGTCAGCGAGATCGTCGAACGCCTGACCAAGGCCACGCACGACGAACGCGCCGCGATCCCGGTGATGCATCCGGGACGCGTGGACGTCATCGCGGCGGGCGCGCTCGTGCTGCTGGGGATCATGGACCGGACCGGGGCCCGGGAGGTCGTCGTGAGCGAGCACGACATCCTTGACGGCATCGGCTGGTCGATCGCCTGAGCGCCTCATATAGCGTCTGAGCGGGTGTTGAGGGCGCCGAAAGGGGCCCTGGCGACATCCCGTCGGGAAACTTCGTGAAGTTCTTCACAAGGAAAACGGCTCGGTTGGGTGATGTTCAGAGGTTCCGTGCCTCTGAAAGTGCCCTTTGAGCGCTCCGTGACCCGTAACGGTGAAGGTTCGGGAGTGTGTCCGGAGCGTTGACCGGGTGAGTGGTCCAGCGTGGGTGAGGGGCCAGAGTGGCAGCTCACGAGGGGTGCAGAACGTTTCGGGTGGCACCGTGGTTCCAGTGGGGCGCTATGGCCTGCGTCACGTGGGCGGCGAAGTGTAGCAGACCCCCCGCCTATGCTTGTGAAGGGGCGCACGAGCGACCCCCGTCGAGCAGGTGGATACTCGATGGCATGAGCACCACGGAGCGTCCCAGGATCCTCGTAGTAGGCGGTGGGTACGTAGGCCTGTACGCAGCTCGGCGCATTCTGAAGAAGATGCGCTACGGAGAGGCGACCGTCACGGTCGTCGACCCCCGGTCGTACATGACCTACCAGCCCTTCCTCCCCGAAGCCGCCGCCGGCAGCATTTCGCCGCGGCACGTCGTCGTCCCGCTGCGACGCGTGCTGCCCAAGGCGGAAGTTCTGACCGGCAGGGTCACCACCATCGACCAGGACCGCAAGGTCGCGACGATCGCCCCCCTCGTGGGCGAGGCGTACGAGCTGCCTTTCGACTACCTGATCATCGCGATGGGCGCGGTCTCCCGCACCTTCCCGATCCCCGGCCTCGCCGAGCAGGGCATCGGTATGAAGGGCATCGAGGAGGCCATCGGCCTGCGCAACCACGTCCTCGAGCAGCTGGACAAGGCTGACTCCACGACGGACGAGGAGGTCCGCCGCAAGGCGTTGACCTTCGTCTTCGTCGGCGGTGGCTTCGCGGGTGCGGAGACCATCGGTGAGGTCGAGGACATGGCTCGCGACGCGGCCAAGTACTACAACAACGTGAAGCGCGAGGACATGCGCTTCGTGCTCGTGGACGTCGCGGACAAGATCCTTCCCGAGGTCGGCCCGAAGCTCGGCCAGTACGGCAAGGAGCACCTCGAGGGCCGCGGTGTCGAGATCTACCTCAAGACCGGCATGGACTCCTGCGTGGACGGCCACGTGGTGCTCAACAACGGCCTCGAGGTCGACTCGAGCACCATCGTGTGGACCGCCGGTGTGAAGCCGAACCCGGCGCTCGCCCGCTTCGGTCTGCCGCTCGGCCCGCGCGGTCACGTGGATGCTCAGCCGACGCTCCAGGTCACCGGCACCGACTACATCTGGACCGCGGGCGACAACGCCCAGGTTCCGGACCTCGTCGGCCGCAAGGCAGGCAACGAGAACGCCTGGTGCCCGCCGAACGCCCAGCACGCGCTGCGTCAGTCCAAGGTCCTCGGCGACAACGTGATCTCCGGTATGCGGGGCTTCCCGCAGCGGGAGTACAGCCACGCCAACAAGGGTGCGGTCGCCGGTCTGGGCCTGCACAAGGGCGTCGCGATGATCGTCATGGGCAAGATGAAGATCAAGCTCAAGGGCCGTCTGGCCTGGTACATGCACCGCGCGTACCACGGCATGGCGATGCCGACGTTCAACCGCAAGATCCGTGTCTTCGCCGACTGGACCCTGGCGGTCTTCCTCAAGCGTGAGGTCGTCTCGCTGGGCGCCATGGAGACGCCGCGCGAGGAGTTCTACGAGGCTGCGAAGCCCACGCCCAAGCCTGCGGCCAAGGCTGAGCCGACGGCTTCCTCCGCCGAGGAGAAGGTCAAGGCCTCCTGACCTCCGGTCATTGATCAACCCCGAAGGGGCCGCTCGCCATCCGTGGTGCGAGTGGCCCCTTCGGGGTTTCCGGGCACTTTGTACGCGGCTTGTACGTGGGTGTTACATGTATTTTGCCGATCCGTGACGCGGCAACGGGACTGCGGGAGCGCCCCGTTGGTGTTTACGTGGTGTTGAACCTATCCGGGATAGCCCGAATCACGGAGGTGTGCACCATGCCGGACGCCGCACTGCGGCTGAAGAACCTTGCCGAACAACTGCTGGGAGCCCCGCTCCCCGTACGTCTGCGTGCCTGGGATGGTTCCGAAGCAGGTCCACCGGGTGGCCCCACCCTCGTCGTACGCAACCGCCGTGCCCTGCGCCGCCTCATGTGGAAGCCGGGCGAGCTGGGTCTCGCCCGTGCCTGGGTGGCCGGTGACCTGGATGTCGAGGGTGATCTGTACGCGGCGCTCGACCAGCTGGCCGAGTTCATCTGGGAGCGCCCCGAGGACGCCAAGAGCCTCAGGGATTCCCTGCGCGAGCCGGAGTTCCGCGCCGCCGCCCGCTCGCTCGTGGCCCTCGCCGCGCCGTTCCTGCCGCCGCCCCCGCCGCCGGAGGAGATGCGCAGGCACGGCCGCCTGCATCTGCACACCAAGGGCAGCGACCGGCAGGCCATCAGCCACCACTACGACGTGGGCAACGACTTCTACGAGCTGGTGCTCGGCCCCTCGATGGTCTACTCGTGCGCATACTGGGAGTCCGAGGATTCCACCCTTGAGGCCGCCCAGCGCGACAAGCTGGAGCTCATCGCCCGGAAGCTCGCCCTGAAGCCCGGTATGCGGCTCCTCGACGTCGGCTGCGGCTGGGGCTCCATGGCGATCCACGCGGCCCGCGAGCACGGCGTCACCGTCGTCGGCGTCACGCTCTCCCAGGAGCAGGCCGCGTACGCCAGGAAACGCATCGCGGAGGAGGGCCTGACCGACCGGGTCGAGATCCGCGTCCAGGACTACCGCGACGTACGGGACGGTCCGTACGACGCCATCTCCTCCATCGGCATGGCCGAACATGTCGGCTCCGAGCGCTACTTGGAGTACGCACACGACCTGCACGCCCTTCTCAAGCCGGGCGGCCGGCTCCTCAACCACCAGATCGCCCGCAGGCCGCAGGCCGACGAGTCGACGTACTCGGTGGACGAGTTCATCGACGCCTATGTCTTCCCGGACGGCGAGCTCGCCCCCGTGGGGACCACGGTCGCGCTCCTGGAGCGCGCCGGGTTCGAGGTGCGCGACGTGGAGGCCATCCGCGAGCACTACGCCCTCACGCTGCGCCGCTGGGTCGCCAACCTGGAGGCGCACTGGGAGGAGGGTCAGCGGCTCACGTCCCCCGGCCGCGCCCGGATCTGGCGCCTCTACATGGCGGCGTCCGCGCTCGCCTTCGAGCGCAACCGCATCGGCGTCAACCAGGTCCTGGCGGTGAAGACCCCCGAGGTCGGCACCTCGGGGATGGGGCTGCGGGCCCGCGACTGGCGGTAGGCCGCAGCGGTGGGACGTACGCGAACGGGGCCCCGGACGGCGAATGCCCGGGGCCCCGCTCACGCACACCTGCCGTCAGGCGCTACTCGCTCTTGATCGCCATCAGCGGGTTCAGGCGCGCGGCGCTGCGGGCGGGCCACATCGCCGCGAGGACACCGACAAGGGCCGCGATCCCGAGGAAGATCGCGATCCGGCCGACCGGGATCTCCATGGAGTACGTCGCGACCGAGTCGGCGATGCTGCCGCCCGCGGCCCAGCCCATGAAGATGCCGAGGCCGATGCCGAGCACCGCGCCGAACAGCGAGATGATGACCGCCTCCAGGCGCACCATCTGCTTGACCTTGGAGCGGTCGAGGCCGATGGCCCGCATCATGCCGATCTCGTGCTTCCGCTCGAAGACCGACATGGCGAGGGTGTTGATGACGCCGAGCACCGCGATCAGGATGGCCATCGCCAGGAGGCCGTAGAGCATGTTCAGCATCAGGTTGATCGCGCCCGCGATCTCGTTGCTGAGCGCGTCCTTGTCCTGGATCTTGATGGCAGGGTTGTCGCCGAGGGCCTTGACGATGGCGTCCTCGGCCTTGTCCGAGACGCCGCCCTTCATCTTCACCAGGACCTGCTCATCGGTGATCTTGGAGAGGTGCGGGTCGACCACGGCGAGCGGCGTGAAGAGCCCGTCGATCATCTCGTTCTGCTGGTAGATGCCCGCGATCTTGAGCTTGGCCGTCTTGTCGTCGTCGAACTTCACCGGGACGGTGTCGCCCGTCTTGAGACCCTGCTTGTCGGCGGTCTCCTTGTCGACCAGCGTGGAGTCGCCCTTCAGACCCGCGAGCGAGCCACTGGTGAAGTCGAGGCTCGTCAGCTTGCCGAAGGCCTTCTCGTCGACGCCGGAGACCTGGGTGTACGAGCCGTCCAGCTCGCCGTAGGCCGTGCGCAGCGGGCTGCTCGCCTCGACGTCGGGGAGCCTGTCCAGCTTCTCGCGGACCTCAGGGGTCAGCGGCTGGTAGTTCGCCATCGAGACGGTGTAGTCGGCCTTCAGGGAGCCCGCGGCCATCTTGTTGATGGCGCTGCTCATGGAGGTCGCGACCACCGTCATCGCCGTGATGAGGGTCAGGCCGATCATCAGGGCCGCGGCGGTGGATGCCGTGCGGCGCGGGTTGCGCACCGCGTTGAGGCGGGACAGCTTGCCCGTGACGCCGAAGGGCTTCAGGAGCGGGGCCGACGCGGCGATGAACGGGCGGGACAGGAGCGGCGTGAGGACGATGACGCCGATCATGATCGTGGCGGCGCCGCCGGACTTCACGTAGTTGTCGTCCATGAAGAGCATGACCACGCCGAGGGCGACGACGATCGAGCCGAGGGTGTTGCGGACCACGAGGCCGCGCATGGTCGGCGTCGCGTGGACGCTGTTCATCGCGGCGACCGGCGGGATCTTCGCGGCGCGGCGGCCGGGCAGCCAGGCGGCGAGCATGGTCACCAGTACGCCGATGACCAGGGCTACGACGATCGTGGTCGGGGCGATGATGATCGGCCCGTCGGGCAGCGACGCGCCCGCGGAGTTCATCAGGGTCTCCAGGCCCATGGCCACGCCGATGCCGAGCGCGAAGCCGGTCACGGCGGCCACCAGGCCCACCAGGAACGCCTCGATGAGTACGGAGCGCGTCACCTGACGGCGCGAGGCGCCGACGGCGCGCATCAGGGCGAGCTCCTTGGTGCGCTGGGCGACCAGCATGGTGAAGGTGTTGGCGATGATGAAGATGCCGACGAAGAGCGCGATACCCGCGAAGATCAGCAGGACCTGGCTCATCGACTTGGTGTCCTGCTCGATCATCCTCTCCTGGTCGTCGGAGAGCTGGGCGCCGGTGACGGCGTCCGTCTCCTTCGGAAGGATCTTCTCGACCGAGCTCTTCAGCGCCGTCTCGGAGGTGCCGGCGGCGGCCTTCACATCGATCTCGTCGTACTCGGTCTTGCCGAGGACCGTGCGCGCGGTGTCGTTGTCGAACACCACCAGGCTGCCGCCCGCGAGGACGCTGCCGTCCGTGGTGTCGAAGATGCCGCTGATCTTCGCCTTCTTCACCGGGCCGTCGGTGGAGTAGCGGACGGTGTCGCCGACCTTGTAGCCGGTGCGCCCGGCGGTGCGGGAGTCGAGCGCGAGGTCACCTGCGGACTTCGGGGCGGCGCCCTCGGTGAAGTCGTAGCGGGGGTCCTTGCCGCTCTTGCCCGGGAAGTAGTTGGCGCCGGTGGTGCCCCACTCGCCGCCGACCAGCTTGCCGTCCTTGTCGGCGAGCGCGGTGAAGCCGTTGACCGTGGCTATCGCCGAGTCGGCGCCGGGCAGGGACTGGCTCTTCTTAAGAAGGGCGTCGGTCAGGCGCGGCTTCTGCTTGGTCTCGTCGTCGGAGCCGCCGAACGGCTGGATGGCGACCGAGACATGGTCGAAGCTCTTCGCCGACTTGTTCTTGTAGGCGTTGCCGAAGGTGTCGGTGAAGACCAGGGTGCCGGAGACGAAGGCGACGCCGAGCATGACGGCGAGCACGGTCATCAACAGCCTGGCCTTGTGCGCGAGCACGTTGCGCAGGGCGGTACGGAACATGGGTGTGAGTCCTGGTGGAGGAGGAGTGGGACGAGACGGGGACGCGCTGGTCGGTCAGCTCGTACGGCCCTTCGCGTCAAAATCCTTCATCCGGTCGAGGACCCCATCGGCGGACGGGTCGATCATCTCGTCGACGATGCGCCCGTCGGCCAGGAAGATCACGCGATCCGCGTACGCCGCGGCCACCGGGTCGTGGGTGACCATGACGACGGTCTGGCCGAGGCCGCGTACGGAGTTGCGCAGGAAGCCGAGGACCTCGGCGCCCGAGCGCGAGTCCAGGTTTCCGGTGGGCTCGTCGCCGAAGATGATGTCGGGCTGCGAGGCGAGCGCGCGGGCTACGGCGACGCGCTGCTGCTGCCCGCCGGAGAGCTCGGTCGGCCGGTGCTTGAGCCGCTCGGAGAGGCCGACCATGGAGATGACCTGCTCGAGCCACTGCTTGTCCGGCTTGCGGCCCGCGATGTCCATCGGCAGCGTGATGTTCTCCAGGGCCGTCAGCGTCGGCAGGAGGTTGAAGGCCTGGAAGATGAAGCCGATCTTGTCCCGGCGGAGCTTCGTGAGCTGCTTGTCCTTGAGGGTGGACAGCTCGGTCTCGCCGATCCGTACGGAGCCGCCGCTGAAGCTGTCGAGCCCGGCGACGCAGTGCATCAGGGTCGACTTGCCGGAGCCCGACGGGCCCATGATCGCGGTGAACTCGCCCTGCCGGAAGTCGACGGAGACATGGTCCAGGGCGACCACCTGAGTCTCGCCCTGTCCGTACACCTTGGAGAGATCCGTGGCGCGCGCGGCCACTGTGGTGGTGCGGGCGGCGAAGGGAGTGGTGGTCACGGGGCGGTGCTCCTGTCGGGACGACGAGTGGGGACGTACTCCATCGTGCTTGCCGATCCGCGCCCTGTAGTCAGCCGCTGTTCCGGTTCCGGGGGCCCTCTGCAGTCGGACACCGAGTGCCCGTGTCATACCTGGGGATGACCCCGCCCCCTGAGGCGAGTAGCACCTGGCGGCGGCTAAATTCCGTCATTCCGTCGCGGAGCCTGCAAACTGGTGGAAGGGCCTGCGGCATGTACCGATGGGCCATACCGTTGGCTGATGCACCCTCAGACGTCAATAAAATAAGACAACATCGAGCTGTTGTTCCGCTGTTCGGGGGACGCCTCCCGATAGGGTCGAATCACCTGATGCGGAGCCCATGGCCTGCCCGGATGGTGGAATGCAGACACGGCGAGCTTAAACCTCGCTGCCCCTAGCGGGGCGTGCCGGTTCAAGTCCGGCTCCGGGCACCTCCGCCAAGGCATCGGCGGACCCCGCTAAGGCATCAGTACGCCGTTGAAGCGGGCCGCCGTGTGCAGGTCCGCCTCGATCGCCGCCGCCGTCTCGCGCAGGGCGGGGAGCAGCGCCCCGATGGTCTCGTCCAGCGGGGTGGTGCCCGCGTGCTGGGCCACGTTCAGGGCGGCGACCACGCGTCCTTCCGCGTCCTTGAGGGGTACGGCGACCGAGCGCAGGCCCTCTTCCAGTTCCTCGTCCGCGGTGGCGTAGCCGTCGGCGGCGGCCCGGTCCAGGACGCGGTTCAGTTCCGCCGGGTCGGTGACGGTGCGCCGGGTGAGGGACGTGGGCGGGGCGGCCTTCAGCAGACGTGTGCGGTCCCGCTTCGGGAGTCCGGCGAGCAGGACCCTGCCCATGGCGGTGGGATGGGCGGGGAAGCGCGTGCCGAGGGTGATGTAGACGCTCATGACGCGGACCGTCGCCGCCCGCGCCACGTACAGGATGTCCGTGCCGTCGAGCACCGTCACGGACGCCGACTGGTGGACGCGGGCGGTCAGTTGGCGCAGATGCGGCTCGGCGATGTCGGCGAAGCCGAGGCGTGAGAGGCGGGCGTAGCCGAGCTCCAGGATGCGGGGGAGCGGGCGGTAGAGGCGGCCGTCGAGCGCCGCGTACCCCTCAAGAGCCAGGGTGTGCAGGCAGCGGCGTGCGGTGGCCCGTGGCAGGCCCGTGGCGGCCGCGATCGCGGTGAGCGGGAGGCCGTCGCCGCGGGCCCGGCCGAGCGCGCGCAGGACGGTGAGGCCGCGGGCGAGCGACTGGAGGAAGTCTGGGCCGAGTTGGGCCTTGGCATCTGTGGTGTCCGTGGCGTCAGGACCCTGAGCTTCCGTCAGCTCGGCGTCCGCGTACGCGGCTTGGTCTTTCGGCAGCTCCTCTAGCCGCGCCGCCTCCTCCCGCAGTCGGGGCAGTACGAGCTCCGCGAGGCCCTGGGCCGTGTGCCTGCTGGTGTGGCTCACCGCGGACAGGGCGTATCGCGTGCGGCCCGCCGCGTCGCGCACCGGGACCGCCGTCGCGATCAGGCCCGGCTCGATCAGCTGGTTGTCCAGGGCCCAGCCCGTCATGCGCGAGCGCTCCACGCGGTCCGCTAGGTCCGCGGGCTCCGGAGGCGGGGCCGCGGGGCCCGGTGGCAGCGCGGGGAAGGCCCTGCCCTCGGGGTCTGCGGCCACCCGCGCCCGCCATCCCGCCCACCCGGCCTCGTCCCACTCGGCGGCGAACAGCGCGCCCGGCGCGCACCGCTCGGCGGGCAGCAGATCACCGATGCGGAAGGCCACCGACATCGCGCGGCGCCGCGCGGCCTGCGTGACGAAGCGGACGCCGTCGCCGTCCGGCACCGCGAGGGACACCGACTCGTCGAGCTCGTCCGCGAGCCGGGCGGTGCGCGCCGCGACCTCGCCGCTCAGGCCGCTCGCCGCGAGGTAGGCGTTGCCGAGCCCCATCAGGCGGGGCGTGAGGTGGAGTTCCTGGCCCTGCTCGCGTACGTAACCGATGCGGGCCAGGGTCGCCACGACCCGGTCCACCGTCGAGCGGGCGAGGCCGGTGGCACGTACGAGATCGCCCGCCCTGACCTGGTCGTCGGCGGCGGCGATGGCGCGCAGGACCGCGAGGCCGCGCTCCAGGGGGCGTACGGACTCTTCGGGCATGGCGCCACTCCTCGCACGGGTGGGAATCGGATGCCCCGGAACCGTTGACAGCCGCTGGGTCCGGTCGGAGACTCCCGTCAGCACATTATGAACGAAAGTTCACCAGGCGAACAAGTCATGTGAGGGGAACGATCGATGCGCACCACCGTCGGAATCATCGGAGCCGGACCGGCAGGACTGCTCCTCGCCCGCCTGCTGCACAACGCCGGCATCGATTCCGTCGTCCTGGAGACCCGGGACCGCGCCTACGTGGAGCAGCGTCAGCGCGCCGGAATCCTGGAGCAGGGCACAGTCGATGTCCTGCGCGAGGCGGGCGCCGCCGTCCGCATGGACCGCGTGGGCATCCCGCACGACGGCATCGAGCTGCGCTTCGACCGCCGCAGGCACCGCGTCGACTTCCCCGCGCTCACCGGCGGCAGGTCCGTGATGGTCTACGCCCAGACCGAGGTCTGCAAGGACCTCATAGCCCTCCAGCTCGCGGCGGGCGGCCCGCTGCTCTTCGAGGCCGAGGCGCTCGCCGTCGAAGGCGCGGAGACCGAGAACCCCCGCATCCGCTTCCGCCACCAGGGCCGCGAGGACATCCTGGAGTGCGACTACGTAGTGGGCTGCGACGGCTCCTGGGGTGTGGCACGCAGGGCCGTGCCCGCGGACGTCTCCCGGGTCTTCGAGCGGACGTACCCCTTCGGCTGGCTCGGCATCCTCGCCGACGTACCGCCCTCGCACGACGAGCTGGTCTACGCCCGCCACGACCGAGGCTTCGCCCTGCTCTCCATGCGCTCGCCGACCGTCACGCGCGCGTACCTGCAAGTCCCCGCAGGCACCGACGCCGCCGACTGGAGCGACGAGGAGATCTGGGACGAGCTCGACGGCCGCCTGGAGACGGACGACCGCTCCTGGACGCTGAAGCGCGGCCCCATCACCTCCAAGTCCGTCACCCCGATGCGCAGCCACGTCCACGAGCCCATGCGGCACGGCCGCGTCTTCCTCGCCGGGGACGCCGCCCACATCGTCCCGCCCACCGGTGCCAAGGGCCTCAACCTCGCCGTCGGCGACGTCGTCACCTTCGCCCGCGCGCTCACCGAGCTCCGCGAGAGCGGCTCCGACGCCCGCCTGGAGGCCTACTCCGAGACCTGCCTGCGCCGCGTCTGGCAGGCCGAGCGCTTCTCGTACGCCATGACGACGATGCTGCACCGCGCCCCCGACGCCACCCCCTTCGACGACCGCATCCAGCTCGCTCAGCTGGACCGCATCACCTCGTCGCGCTCGGCGGAGGCCGACCTCGCCGAGAGCTACACGGGCTTCCCCCTCGACTGAGCCCGCCGCACACCCGTCCCCCTTGGAAGTCCCCACTCCACAAAGAAGTGAGAGCCCCGTGACCGCTCCCCAAGGTGCCGCGCCCCAGCGGACCTTCAGAACCGTCGCCCCCGTCATAGCCCTGTGCTGGCTCGTCGTCTTCTTCGACGGCATGGACGTCAACATCTACGGCGCCGTCATGCCGCACCTCATCGACGACAAGGGCTTCGGCTTCACCGCGTCGACCGCGGGCACCATCGGCTCCTGGACCACCTTCGGGATGCTCATCGGCGCCCTCGGCTGCGGCACCCTCACCGACTGGATCGGCCGCAAGCCGATGGTGACGGGGAGCGTCGCGCTGTTCTCCCTCGGCTCCGCGGTGTGCGCGCTCGCGCCGAGCGCCGCCGTGTTCGGCACCGGACGGTTCATCGCCGGGCTCGGGCTCGGCGGTCTGATGCCGATCAGCCTCGCGATCGTCGCCGAGTTCGCGCCGCCGCGCAGGGCCGCGCTCGCCACCGGCCTGATGATGACCTCGTACCACGCGGGCGGCATGGCGGCCACGGGCCTCGGGCTCGCTCTCGGGCCCGACCACGGCTGGCGCGTCGTCTTCTGGGCCGGCGTGATCCCCGCGGTCATCGCCATCCCCCTCGTACTGAAGTGGCTGCCCGAATCGCCAGGCGTGCTCCTCGCCAAGGGCCGCAGCAGCGAGGCCGAGGCCGTCGCCGCCCGCTTCTCGCTGCCGTCCCCGACGCTCGCCGAAGCCCCCGAGGCGGGCGCCAAGGGCCGTTTCGCCGCCGTCGCCTCGCTCTTCACACCCGGTCAGCGGCTCGCGACCCCGCTCCTCTGGCTCGCGTCCTTCGCCGGACTGCTGCTCGTCTACGGAGTCTCCACCTGGCTCCCCGAACTGATGCGCGCCTCCGGTTACTCGCTCTCCTCCTCCGTGACCTTCCTCATGGTGATCAACGCGGGCGGCATCGTCGGCATGTTGGTCGCGGGGCGGGCCGCCGACAAGTTCGGCGCGGTGCGGATCTCCGCGATCTGGTTCCTGCTCACCGCCTGCGGAGCGTTCCTGCTCAAGGCCGAGCTGCCGCTCGGTGTCGCGTACGTCATCGTCTTCGTCACCGGCATCTGGCTCTTCTCGGCGCAGGTCATGGTCTACGCGTCCGCCCCCTCCGTCTACACGCCCGCCCAGCGCGCCACGGGTCTCGGCTGGATCACCGGCGTCGGGCGCACCGGCGCGGTCGTCGGGCCATGGCTGGGAGGCGCTGTGGTCTCCGGCGGGAACGCGTCCCTCGGATTCACCACGTTCGCCGTGGCCGCGGTGCTCGGAGCCGTCGCGATCTCCCTGGTGCCACTCGTCCGGCGCAGCCGCCGAACCCCCGCAGCGACGGGAACACAGGGCCCTTCCTCTGTCGTTCTTGGTCACAAGGAGGGAAAGATCCTCCCCAAGCACTAGGGTCTTCCTTTTGCCTACGCATTACTCTTGACCCAAAGCCACGCACGGTGGCCATGGAGGAGTGAAATGAGGAGCAGTAACCCGGTCTTCTCGCGACGGGGGTTCAGCCGCGACAACGGCTACGCGGGCTTCGGCACGCAGCCGCAGGCCGGGGGACCCTCGGGCGGGACACAGACCCAGCAGGGCAATCCGTACGCGGGCGCGGGCCAGCAGGCCCCCGCCAATCCGTACGCGACGAATCCGTACGCCCAGCAGGACCTGCAGTACGGCGCGCCGCAGGCACCCGTAACCACCGCCGGCCGCATGACGATGGACGACGTCGTCCTGCGTACGGCCACCACGCTCGGCACGCTCCTGGTCACGGCAGCGCTCGCCTGGGCGCTGCTGCCGGTGGACGACGCCAACATCAGCAAGTCGTACGGCATCGCGATCGGCGCAGGCCTCATCGCGATGGTGCTCGGCCTCGTGCAGGCCTTCAAGCGCAAGGCATCGCCGCCGCTGATCCTGGCGTACGCCGCTCTGGAAGGTGTCTTCCTCGGCGTCGTCTCCAGCGTCGTCGACAACCGCATCGCGGACGGCGCGGCCATGCAGGCCGTGATCGGCACGATGGCGGTCTTCGCCGGTGTCCTGATCGCCTACAAGGCGGGCTGGATCCGCGTCAACCGCCGTTTCTACGGCTTCGTGATGGCCGCGGCGATGGGCTTCCTGCTCCTCACCGCGGTGAACCTGCTGTTCATGGTCTTCGGCGGCGGTGACGGCCTCGGCTTCCGCAGCGGCGGCCTCGGCATCGTCTTCGGCATCGTCGGCATTCTGCTCGGCGCGTGCTTCCTGGCCCTGGACTTCAAGCAGGTCGAGGACGGCATCGCGTACGGCGCTCCGAAGGAAGAGGCCTGGCTCGCGGCGTTCGGTCTGACGATGACGCTGGTCTGGATCTACATGGAGTTCCTGCGTCTGATCGCCATCTTGCAGGGCAACGACTGACGCGGCTGATCACCGAAGGGCCCCGCGGAACATGCGTTCCGCGGGGCCCTTCGTCGTGTGTGAGGGGGACAGGGGGTCAGAGCAGCTTGCGCGCGGCTCGTCGCAAGTCGTACTCGTGAATGATTGCCTTGGCGTGCCCGTAGGCGAGGTTGTGCTCCGTGCGGAGCCAACTGACCTTCTCCTCGAAGCGGAAGAGTGAAGGGCCCTCGTCTACGGCGTGCAGCCAGTCGGAGATTTCACGGCCGGTGCAGTGGGGGATGCGGGCGAGCAGATTTCGGTGGGTCTCCTCGGAGAAGACTTGGGACATCGGCGCCTCCGGACGCGTCGCGATGTGTTCCGTCCTTCACGACACCGTGCCTGAGCGTTGGGGCGTTGGCAACAGTCCCGCCCGTGCGCATAAGGTCGCCGGGTGCTTGATACGACGCCTTTGACGGCCGCAGTGGACCATTTCGCCGACCGGTTGCGGGCCGCCCCGCAGAGCCGCCTGCAGCGGGGGGCGGCGACCGAAGCGCTCGCTCTGGCCAGGGAGTTGGCGGCGTGGACGCAGCGGATCGAGGAGGCGGGCGCCGAGCCGCGGGAGATGCCGGACGCCGGGATGTTCGCGGCGGCCGACCAGATCACTGTCGCTGGGCGGGATCTGGCCCTCGTGCTGGAGGATTCACAGCAGCTGGCGGAAGCACTGACGCTGGTGGAGAAGGCGCAGAAGCGCGCCGGGGTGTGACGGGGTTCGACGGGGTGTGACGGGCCGACCCCGGCGTGCGCCGGGGTCGCTGCGGTCAGACCGATGCGATGACGCGGTCGGCCAGGATGTAGACGTTCTCGGCGCCGCACTCGAAGGTCAGGGCGTAGGCGCCGGAGACTCCGGAGCCGCCGAGCAGGACCGGGGTGTGGCCGTCGCGCAGGGCGTCGGCGAGCAGCTCCGCGGTCTCGCGGTGGCCCGGGGTCATGCAGAGCGTCGTGCCGTCGGCGAAGACGTAGACGTCCAGCGTGCCGAGCGGTCCCGGACGGACGTCGGCGAGCGCGGTGCGGGCGTCGGCCAGTTCCTCAAGACAGGCGACGGTGCGTTCGTGGTCGCCGTTGACGGGTGACTGAACCGGCACGAAGTCCGGGTGCGAGGGGTGGCGGCGGCGGGCCGCCGCGAGCTCGGCGGAATCCCCCCCGAACTCGTCGGACGGATCGGCGTAGGGCTCGATCACCGGCTCCAGGCTGTCCGCCTCCAGGCCCGAGAAGTCCGCCTGGCGGGGCAGGAACAGCTCGTCGGCCATGTCGGAGAGGCCCGGCAGGCCACTGAGGAGGGACGGCGCGTCCGAGGCGTCGCGGGCTTCCTGGGCGGCCCAGAAGGCCCGCGCCTCGGCCAGCTCGCGCTCCCGCTCCTCGGCGAGGGCCTCGGCGACAGCCGTGCGTATCTCGTCGGTGTCCGGAGTGGTGCGGGCGGCGGGCACTGCTGGGTGGCCCGTGACGGAGCGGCTCTGGGCCAGCTCGGTGCGCAGGGCGGTGATTTCTGCGAGCTGCTTCCGCAGCCCGTGCACGGCGTGCAAGGCGGTGGCCCCCACGGCCGTGGCAGCGGCTGTGGAGAGCAGCAAGGCAAGAGACATGGCGCTCACTGACATACTCCCGGTTTCAAGTCGACCCCCGACTTCCTACATCAGCTTGAAGCCTGCACGATCCACCTGTCAGTGCATTACGTCACGAATTGGACAGGTCTTTCGGCCCGGTGTTTACCCCCAGATGCGCTCTGACCTGCGTATATGCATCTCCCCCAGGAGATAGGTCACATCCTGGGGGAGATTGAGTCACGAACGAGTGGAGACGCGAGGGGTGCGCAGGGGGCTGCGGGACCCCGAAGGGGCAGCTGAGGCGCAGCCGGGCGTGTCAGCTGAGGCGCTCGATGACCATCGCCATGCCCTGTCCGCCGCCCACGCACATGGTCTCGAGACCGAACTGCTTGTCGTGGAACTGGAGGCTGTTGATGAGCGTGCCGGTGATGCGGGCGCCCGTCATGCCGAAGGGGTGGCCGACGGCGATGGCGCCGCCGTTGACGTTCAGCTTGTCGATGTCGATGCCCAGGTCCCGGTAGGAGGGGATCACCTGGGCGGCGAACGCCTCGTTGATCTCGACGAGGTCGATGTCGTCGATGGTGAGACCGGCGCGCTGGAGCGCCTGCTTGCTGGCCTCGACCGGGCCCAGGCCCATGATCTCGGGGGAGAGCCCCGTGACGCCGGTGGAGACGATGCGGGCGAGCGGGGTCAGACCGAGCTCGCGGGCCTTGGTGTCGCTCATGATCACGAGGGCGGCGGCGCCGTCGTTCAGCGGGCAGCAGTTGCCCGCGGTGACGAGGCCGTCGGGGCGGAAGACGGGCTTGAGGCCCTCCACGCCTTCGAGGGTGACGCCGGCGCGGGGCCCGTCGTCCTTGCTGACGACGGTCCCGTCGGGGGTGGTGACGGGGGTGATCTCCCGCTCCCAGAAGCCGTTCTTGATGGCTTCCTCGGCGAGGTTCTGGGACCTGACGCCGAACTCGTCCATGTCCTTGCGGGTGACGCCCTTGGCGCGGGCCAGGTTCTCCGCGGTCTGCCCCATCGAGATGTACGCGTCGGGGATCAGGCCGTCCTCGCGCGGGTCGTGCCAGTCGGCGCCCTCGGTCTTGGACACGGCCTCGGTGCGGGCCTCGGCGTCGGCGAAGAGGGGGTTGTGAGTGTCGGGCATCCCGTCGCTCGAACCCTTGACGGAGCGGGACACCATCTCCACGCCGGCGGAGATGAAGACGTCGCCCTCCCCGGCCTTGATGGCGTGCAGTGCCATACGGGAGGTCTGCAGGGAGGAGGAGCAGTACCGGGTGATGGTGCAGCCCGGCAGGTGGTCCATGCCCATCTGTACGGCGACGATGCGACCGAGGTTGTGCCCCTGCTCACCGCCGGGCAGACCACAGCCGAGCATCAGGTCGTCGATGAGCTTCGGGTCGAGCTCGGGGACCTTGGCGAGGGCGGCCTCGATGATCGTGGCGGTCAGGTCGTCCGGCCGCAGATCCTTCAGGGAGCCCTTGAAGGCGCGACCGATCGGGGTGCGGGCGGCGGAGACGATCACGGCTTCGGGCATCACGGCACTCCAGTGACGAGGGGGCAGGACTCCCTGGGAAGTTACCTGTACGTATTGCTATAGGTCACCGGGCGGGGACTGTGATGCGGGCCGCATTTTTCTAAGCGCTTGCTCAGGCCGGGAGAGGGCCCCCCGGCCTGAGCGGGCTACTGCGGCAGCGGCGACGGATCCGGGGCGTGGATACGCCGGCGCCTCCGCCGCTTGAGGAGGGCCCAGGGGCCGCGGGGCCCCGTGGGCATCGCGGCAGCCACCTCCGTGCCGCCCTCCGAAGCGGCCTGAGCGGCCGCACGGGCCACCGGCAGGAAACCCTCGCGCCGCGACACATCGGGGCGCTCCTCCTCCGGCCACAGGCCCAGCGAGGCGCACAGCGTCGGAAGCACCGCCATCGCCGCGGTCGCGTACCCCTCCGCGGAGGGGTGGTAGTTGTCAGGACCGAACAGCTCCCGCGGGTTCGCGAGGAACTCGGGGCCGAGGAGATCCCCGAGCGACACCGTCCGCCCGCCCTGCTCGACCACGCCGATCGTCTGCGCCGCGGCCAGCTGCCGCGACACCCGCCGCGCCATCCACCGCAACGGCTGGTAGACGTTCTCGACCGTCCCCAGGTCGGGACAGGTCCCGACCACCACTTCCGCCCCGGCCGTGCGCAGCCTGCGTACCGCAGCCGACAGATGGCGCACGGAACGCGTCGCGGGCATCCGGTGCGTCACGTCGTTCGCGCCGATCATCACGACGCAGACGTCGGGCACCCAGGACGACGTATCGGCGAGCAGCGACGTCACCTGGCGGTCCAGGTCGTCCGACATGGCCCCCGGCTGCGCCACGTTCCGCAGCTCCACCGGCCGCTCGGCCACCGCGGCGAGCCCCGCGGCGAGCAGCGCGGCGGGCGTCTGCCGGGCCCGGTAGACCCCCTGACCAGCGGCGGTCGAATCGCCGAGCATCGCGAACCGCAAGGGTTCCGCGCAGTCGGGCCGATCCGCGAACCCCCAGCCGTAGCGGCCGTCCGCCCGCGGCGGAGCAGGATGCTGCCCGCTGTTCCCGACGGTCCGCTTCGCCAGCTGCACCTCGGCGAGGACCACTCCCACGGCCGCCGCCCCGAGCAGTCCGATCCCTCCACCGCCGTATGCCGCGCCCGCGGCGATCCGCCGCGCCACCCTCGCCCTCGACATGCCCTGCAGCCACCTCCTCCGCCTAGCCACTTCGCCCTACATCAACTCATTGCCCCGTAAGGACGGTCGGCCAATCGCATAGGGAGGTGAACGACTGAACGGGAACTGAACCGGAGCCTTAGGCTGACGGCACCCATTCGTCGCACTACATCGCAGCCCGGAGACAACGGTGCAATTCCACGACTCGATGATCAGCCTCGTCGGCAACACCCCGCTGGTGAGGCTCAACAACGTGACCACGGGCATTCAGGCGACCGTCCTGGCCAAGGTCGAGTACTTCAACCCCGGCGGTTCGGTGAAGGACCGCATCGCGCTGCGCATGATCGAGGCGGCCGAGCAGAGCGGGGAGCTCAAGCCCGGCGGCACCATCGTCGAGCCGACATCCGGCAACACGGGGGTCGGGCTCGCCATCGTGGCCCAGCAGAAGGGCTACAAGTGCATTTTTGTGTGCCCTGACAAGGTCTCCCTCGACAAGATCAATGTGCTGCGCGCGTACGGCGCCGACGTGGTCGTCTGCCCCACGGCCGTCGACCCCGGGCACCCGGACTCGTACTACAACGTCTCCGACCGTCTCGTGAGCGAGACGCCCGACGCCTGGAAGCCCGACCAGTACAGCAACCCGAACAACCCCCTCTCCCACTACCACTCCACAGGCCCCGAGCTGTGGGAGCAGACGGAAGGGAAGATCACCCATTTCGTGGCGGGCATCGGGACCGGCGGCACCATCTCCGGGACGGGCGGATACCTGAAGGAGATCTCGAAGGGTCAGGTCACGGTCGTCGGCGCCGACCCCGAGGGGTCCGTGTACTCCGGCGGCTCCGGGCGGCCCTACCTCGTCGAGGGCGTCGGTGAGGACTTCTGGCCGACGGCGTACGACCGGAACGTGACCGACGAGATCATCGCGGTGTCCGACAAGGACTCCTTCCAGATGACGCGGCGCCTGGCCAAGGAGGAGGGGCTGCTCGTCGGCGGCTCCTGCGGAATGGCGGTCGTGGCGGCGCTGCGGGTCGCGGAGCGGCTCGGCCCGGATGATGTCGTGGTCGTTCTCCTGCCCGACTCGGGGCGCGGTTACATGAGCAAGATCTTCAGCGACGAATGGATGAACGACTACGGGTTCCTGGAGCAGGCCGGCGACGCGCCTCGCGTCGGCGACGTACTGAGCCGTAAGGAGGGTGGTGAGCTGCCCTCGCTCGTCCACATGCACCCGGAGGAGACGGTCGGCGAGGCCATCGACGTACTGCGTGAGTACGGCGTCTCGCAGATGCCCATCGTCAAGCCGGGCGCGGGTCACCCGGACGTGATGGCGGCCGAGGTCATCGGTTCAGTCGTCGAACGCGAGCTCCTGGACGCCCTGTTCACGCAGCGCGCCTCGCTCTCCGACCCGCTGGAGAAGCACATGTCGGACCCGCTGCCGCAGGTCGGCTCCGGTGAGCCGGTCGCCGACCTGATGTCGGTGCTGGGTCGTGCCGACGCGGCGATCGTCCTCGTCGAGGGCAAGCCGACCGGTGTGGTGAGCCGTCAGGACCTGCTGGCCTTCCTGGCGGTGCAGCAGGGGCAGTAGCCGCGGGGTGTGTCGTGAGCCGGGTGTCGTGAGTCGTTGGCTGTTGGCTGTTGGCCGGATTTCGCGGAAGTGGTACGAGGGCGACACGTCCGCGCAGCACCCGCTTAACACGGCTCCGGCACATTGGTTGTTGTCGGCGTACAGGAACTCCGGAGCGGCTCCCGGACCTCTGAACGCCTGGACATGGGCCCGGTCCTGACCCGGCCCGCGTCCCTCGCGGGGATCGCCGTCGTCCCGCCCCCTGGTTCTCCCGGGGGTGCGGCGGTCCCCGCGCATGAACTTCAGTACCCCTGGATCTGCCCCGCGGCATCGCTCACCGGCACCGTGTGCGTGACCCAGCCCGTGGCCGTGCGCAGATGGAGCTGGAAGGCCGTCGGCTCGGGCAGGTAGCCGATGGGGCGGTCCGTGCGCATCGTGAGTGAGCTCTGGAGGTACGTCGACGGGGCGGTCGACAGCGTCGTGCCCGCGTAGGCGCCGGTGATCGGGCGGTGGACGTGGCCCGCGAGGACGCGGACCACGTGGGGGTGGCGGGCCACGACCTCCGCCAGGGCTTCGCCGTCCGTGAGGCGCATACCGTCCAGGAACGGGATGCCGATGTCCGCCGGCGGGTGATGTACGCAGACCAGGGCGGGGACCTCGGGCCTGCGGGCCAACGCCTTGTCCAGCCAGGTCAGTTGGGCCGCGCCCAGGTGGCCGTGCCCCGCGCCGGGCACCTTCGAGTCCAGGGCGAGCAGCGTCAGGTCGTCGTACTCCACCGCGTAGTGCGTGGAGTGCGTGCCGCCCAGGTGAGGTGTGCCGCCGAGCGCCTTGACCACAGCCGCCGGGTCGTCGTGGTTGCCCGTGGTCAGGTGCAGGGGGAGTGGGAAGCCCGCGATGAGTTCGCGTAGCTGCTCGTACTCCTCGGGGTGGCCGTGTTCCGTCAGATCGCCGGTGAGCACGACGCAGGTGGGCCGGGGTTCGAGGGCCAGGACGCGGGCCAGGGCGCGGCGCAGTCCGGCCGCCGGTTCGGCGGCCAGCGCGCCGGTGGTGATGTGCGGGTCACTGAGGTGCGCGACGGAGGTGGTCATGGGGTTGGTCATGGGGGCACGGTCCGCCTCCGGCGAGGGGCGACGCCACCGGTCCCGCTCAGGGCGAAATCCCCCGAAGCCCGAGCCGCAGGCTCAGTCGTCCCACTCCGACTTCCGGTCACGGTTCCTGCCGCGCCCGAAATGGACGCCCCGCATCGAATGCACCGCGTTCACACCGACGATTCCGCCCCAGGTGACGAAGAGGCCGGGCAGGTCGGCGTTGACCACGCCGATCGCCGAGAGCGGGATCGCGAGGATCAGCGAGACGATGCCGAAGCCGAAGCGCTCGCCCCAGGAGTCCACCGCGCTGTTGGGCGCGCGGGAGCCGCGGGCGACGACCATCTGCTGCTCGGCCATGTGACGGCGCATCCGGCGGTCGATGGTGCCGTCCAGGCGCTGCTCGACCTTTTCGAGGAACGAGTCGACCAGCGCGGACTCGTACTCTTCGCCCAGCTCTTTGCGAGCGTGCAGAGAGGCGTTGAGTTCCTTCTTGAGTTCCGCGTCACGGGCTTCCATGGTTCGTCAGGTTACGCAGCGGACGCGGGCCCGGCACTGGGGCTAGCCCCCCTTTCTCACCGGGGCCAAGCCCCCTTCCTCGGGGGCGTGCTCCGGCTCCGTCGGGATGTGTGACGTGTCGCGCCTCGCGAGCAGCCAGTACAGGGCCGCGGGGACCGCCAGCCCCACGATCCAGGAGATGTCGGCGCCGCCCAGGGGGTCCACCAGGGGGCCCGTGTAGAAGTGCGTCGCCAGGAAGGGGAGCTGGGCCAGGATGCCCACTCCGTAGACCGTCAGCGCGTCCCAGCGCCACGCTCCGTAGCGGCCTTCGGGGTCCGAGAGCGCGGGGATGTCGTAGCGCTCCTTCGAGATCAAGTAGTAGTCGACCAGGTTGATCGCCGACCACGGCGTGAAGAACGTCAGGAGGAAGAGAAGGAAGTCCTTGAAGGACGTCAGGAAGCTGTCCTTGCCGAGCAGGGCCACCACCGTGCCCGCCACCATGATCAGGGCTATGTACACCGCCCTGCCGCGCGGCGACAGCGTCTTCTGGCCGCGGAATCCGCTGATGCTGGTCACCATCGACATGAAGCCGCCGTACGTGTTGAGCACGTTGATGGTCAGCTTGCCGAGCGCGATCACGAAGTAGAGGACGGACGCGATCAGGCCCGTGCCGCCGAGGCCCACCACGTATCCGACCTGGTTCGCGAGGAACGCGTCGCCCGCGGTCGCCGCCACGAGGACACCGAACGTCATCGACCACTGCGAGCCGATCGCAGAGCCGGACAGGGTCCACCAGAACGTGGCCCGCCCCGACGTCGTACGCGGCAGATAGCGCGAGTAGTCCGCGACGTACGGCCCGAAGGCGAGCTGCCAGGACGCCGAGAGCGAGACGGCGAGCAGGAACATCGGCAGGTCGAAGTGCGCGTCGCCGAGCAGTGCCGAGAGGTCGACGCGGTCCAGGAGGCGGATGCCCAGGTAGATGAAGGCGATCGCACAGATCACGCTCGCCACCCGGCCCAGGACGTGGATCACGCGGTAGCCGACCGCCGCCACCACCGCGGTGATCACCGCGAAGACGATGATGCCGGTGGTGTCGTTCGTGTGCGTGAGCTCGGCCGTGGCCTGTCCGGCGAGGACGCTGCCGGACGCGAAGAAGCCGACGTACATGAGGATCACGAGGAGCAGCGGTACGACCGCGCCGCGCACCCCGAACTGCGCGCGGGACTGGATCATCTGGGGCAGGCCCAGCTTCGGGCCCTGCGCCGAGTGCAGGGCCATCACCGCGCCGCCGAGCAGATTGCCGAGCAGGAGTCCGACCACCGACCACACCACGTCACCGCCGAAGACGACGGCGAGCGCGCCCGTGACGACCGCGGTGATCTGGAGGTTGGCGCCGAGCCAGAGGGTGAACTGGCTGAACGCGGTGCCGTGCCGTTCGTCGTCGGGGACGACGTCGATGGAGCGTCGCTCCACGAGAGTGTCTGCCATGATCCGGTGAACTCCCTGCTGCTGTACGAGCTACCTCTGGATGGGTCTTGGATCCTGGGGCTTGGCTACTTCTTGCTGATCCCGTGCTTCGCCGCCCAGTCGTTCGCGACGTCCTCCGGGTCCTTCTTGTCCTTGTCCACCAGGCGGTTGAGCTCGGTGAGGTCCTTGGTCGTCAGTGCGTCGCCGAGGCGGGCGAGCGCCTTGCGGACCGTCGAGTCGGCCTTGCGGTCGGCGATGAGCGGGACGATGTGCTGGCCGGGGATGAGGTTCTTGGGGTCGGTGAGCACGACCCACTTCTCGGCGACGATGTCCGTGTCGGTGGTGAAGAGGTTCGCCACGTCGACGTCGCCCTTCTTCAGGGCGCCCTTCACCAACGGGCCCGAGGAGTCGAGGGACTTGAACTCCTTGAACTCGACTCCGTAGACGTCCTTGAGGCCGACCGAGCCGACCGCGCGCTTCTTGACCTCGGGCGCGGCGCCGATGACGAGCTTGCCGTTGTGCTTGGCGAGGTCCGCGAGGGACTTGAGGCCGTACGTGGCGGCGGTCTCCCGGGTGACGACGAAGGCGTCGGAGTCCTCGGCCTCGCCGTAGGGCAGGATCTGCAGGCCGCGCGGCAGGGCCATGGCGAGGGCGTTCTGCATCTCGCCCTCCTCGGTGGCCTTCGCCTTGGTGTCGAGGTAGTGCAGGAGGGCGCCCTGGTACTCGGGCAGGAGGTCGATGTCCCCGCCCTTGAGGGCGGGGATGAGGATCTCGCGGGTGCCGAGGTTGGGGCGGACCTTGGTCTTCACGCCGGCCGCTTCGAGGGCGGCGGCGTAGAGGTAGCCGAGGACCTGGTTCTCGGTGAAGTTGGCGGTGCCGATGGTGACGCCGTCCTTGCTGGAGCCACCGCCTCCGCCGCCGGATCCTCCCCCGTCGAGGGAGGTGATGCCGCCGCTGCACGCGGCGAGTGCGGGGACGGACGCGGCGGCGAAGAGTCCGCCGAGGAGAGTCCTGCGGTTGATGCTGTTGGGGGCCATCTGGTGTGCTCCTAGGCCGACTTGGCGGGGCGGTGGCGGAAGAGGGCGCGCTGAAGTCCGGAGAGCGCGAGGTCGAGTACGACGGCGACGACCGCCACGAGCACGGCACCGCCGAGCACCTGCACGAGGTCGCGCTGGGCGAGCCCGTCGAAGACGTACCTGCCGAGTCCGCCGAAGGAGACGTACGCGGCGATGGTGGCGGTCGCGACGACCTGGATGAGCGCGAGCCGGAGCCCGGTCATGATCAGCGGGAGCGCGAGGGGCAGTTCGACCTGGAAGAGGACCTGGTGCCAGCGCATCCCCTGGCCGCGCGCGGCGTCCCGTACCTCGGGATCGACGGCGGTCATCCCGGCGTAGGTGTTGGTGACGATGGAGGGGACGGCGAGGGCGACCAGCGCGATGTAGACGGGCCACATCGAGAGCCCGCTGGCGAGGAAGACGAGGACGACGAGGCCGACCGTGGGCAGCGCGCGTCCGAAGCTGGAGAGGTTGATGGCGAGGAAGGCGCCGCGCCCGGTGTGCCCGATGAGCAGGCCGACCGGCAGTGCGATCGCGGCGGCGATCAGGGTCGCGAGCAGCGAGTACTGGAGGTGCTCGGCGAGGCGGTGTCCGATGCCGTCGGGTCCGGCCCACTGCTCGCCGCTGACCAGCCAGGCGCCGAGATCCTTGAAGAGTTCGTACATGTCACGCGCTCCTCTTGCGGCGGGCCCAGGGCGTCAGGACGTACTGGAGGGTGACGAGCAGCGCGTCCGCGACGAGCGCGAGGAGCAGGGTCAGGACGACGCCGGCGATGACGGGGGTGGGGAAGTTGCGCTGGAAGCCGTCGGTGAAGAGCTGTCCGAGACCGCCGTCGCCGATGTACGTCGCCACGGATACGAGGGAGATGGCCATGACCGTCGCGATCCTCACGCCCGCCATGATCACCGGCAGTGCGAGGGGGAGTTCGACGGTGAGGAGGGTGCGCAGGGGCCGGGTGCCCATGGCCTTGGCCGCTTCCTTCGTCTTCGCCGGTACGGAGTCCAGACCCTCGACGGTGTTCCGCAGGAGCACGACGAGCGTGTAGATCGTCAGGCCGATGACGGTGGTGGTGCGGGTGAGCCCGCTGACCGGCAGGAGCAGCACGAAGACGGCGATGGACGGGATGGTGAACAGGACGTTGGAGAGGCCGAGGAGGAGGCCGCGCAGGGGGCGGACGCGGTGCGCGACGACGGCCAGGGGGAGCGAGATGAGCAGGCCGAGGAGTACGGAGGTGAGGGCGGCCTGGAGGTGGGAGAGGGTGAGGGTGGTGAGATCGTCGGTGTGGTCGGCTATCCACGACCAGTCGACGGTCACGCTGTGCGCTTTGCAGTAGCGGGGGCAGGGGCAGGGGCAGTTTCCGTGGGTTTTCCGTCGGGACCGCCGTCGTGGGTTGCTCGTTCGTGGGCTGTCCCCGCGTGGTCGTGGATGTCGTCGCGGGACGTCACGCCGGTCAGGGTGCCCGACGCGTCGACGCGGGCGATCAGGCTGCTGGGGGCGGCTATGGACTCGTTCAGGGCCGAAAGCAGCGAGTCCGTGTCGCGCAGGGGGCGTACGGGGATGTCCGCCGCGTCGCCGTCCTTGTGCCGCCAGGCCACCGGCGCCCCCGCCGCGTCGAGTCGCAGCGTCCAGGCGCCGCCCTCGGGAGCCGGGGCCTGGGGGACGTCCGCCAGCGTCGTCAGGGACAGCAGCTTCAGGCCGCGCTCGGCGCCCAGGAAGTCCGCGACGAAGTCGTCCGCGGGGCGGGCCAGGAGTTCGGCGGGGCTCGCGCACTGGACGAGGTGGCCGCCGGTGCGGAAGACGGCTATGCGGTCGCCGAGCCGTACGGCCTCGTCGATGTCGTGCGTGACGAAGACGATGGTCTTGTTCAACTCCCGCTGGAGGCGCAGGAGTTCGTCCTGGAGCTGGGTGCGGACCACGGGGTCGACCGCGCCGAACGGCTCGTCCATGAGGAGCACGGGCGGGTCGGCGGCCAGCGCGCGGGCCACGCCCACGCGCTGCTGCTGGCCGCCGGAGAGCTGGTGGGGGTAGCGCTTCCCGGCGTCGGCGGCGAGGCCGACCGTCTCCAGGAGCTCCGCCGCCCGCGACCGCGCCTTCTTGCGGCCCCAGCCGAGCAGCAGCGGCACCGTCGCGATGTTGTCCAGAACGGTCCGGTGCGGGAAGAGCCCGGACTGCTGGATCACGTAGCCGATGGAGCGGCGCAACTCGGCCGCGTCCTGCTCCAGGACGTCCTTGCCGTTGACCCTGATCGTCCCTGAGGTCGGATCGACCATCCGGTTGATCATGCGGAGCGTCGTCGTCTTGCCGCAACCGGAAGATCCGACGAGGACGGTCACGCCCCCTTCCGGCATCTCGAGGGTCAGATCGTGGACCGCGGTCGTGCCGTTCGGGAAGCGCTTGTGGACCGTATCGAATTGGATCATGAGGAGTCCCTTGCCCGGCTGTATATCGTCATGCAGAGTTCTCGTTGACTGAATAGATTGTCAATAGCTTGTCCACGCCCCGGCGTAAATCACTGGTTACGAGTGGTCGCAGGGCAAGACGGAGCGTCCGGGTTGAGGAGGAATTACGAGTGATGTCGTCTCGTATCGCGGACAGGGCGACCGGTAGGGCGACCGACAGGCCGACCGACGACAGCGGCTCGGTCGTCGTCCTGGACGGCCGCGGATTGATGGTCGCAGATGTCGTACGTATGGCCGAATCCACCGCAAAGCCCGTTCCGGGGACGGACGGGATGAAGCGAGTGGAGAGCTCGTGGAACGCGGCCCGGGAGATCGCATCCTGGGGTCGTGTCTACGGCCGCTCCACCGGCGTGGGCGCCAACCGGAATGAGTCCGTACCCACCGAGGCGGCCTCGGACCACGGCCTGCGCCTGCTGCGCAGCCACGCCGGAGCGATCGGCGCCGAGCTGCCCGCGCGGGAGGTGCGCGCGATGCTCGCGGTCCGCGCCAACCAGCTCCTCGCAGGCGGTGCGGGTCTGCGCCCGACCGTCGTCACGGCGCTGTGTGAGGCCCTGGAGACGGGCGCGTATCCGAAGGTCAACGAATTCGGCTCGGTCGGCACGGGCGACATCGCGGCCCTCGCGCAGATGGGCCTCGCGCTCGCGGGCGAGCACCCCTGGCAGGGCGCGGGCAAGGCCCCCGAACCGCAGCCCCTGGACAACAACGACGCCCTCGCCCTGATCAGCAGCAACGCCCTCACCCTCGGCCAGTCCGCGCTCGCCCTGCACGAGCTGCGCGGGCTCATCGCGGCCACGCAGGTGGTGGCGGCGCTGACCCTGATGGCGGTCGACGGTTCGTACGAGGCGTACGCGCTGCCCGTGCACGAGGCGCGGCGGCACGCGGGTTCGTACGCGGTCGCGGAGCGGATGCGGCAGATCCTGGGCGCCGCGGACCGCCCCACGCCACCGCTCGGCCGGATCCAGGACCCGTACGGCCTGCGCTGTGTGCCGCAGATCCACGGGGCCGCGCACGACGCGGCCGACGCCCTTGAGGACGTTCTCACGGTAGAGATCAACGCGGCCGCCGAGAACCCGCTGATCTCGGCGGAGGACATGGCGGCGTACCACCACGGTGGCTTCTACGTGGCCCAAGTCGCCCTGTCCCTCGATCACTTCAGGCTGGCGGTGAGCCAGGCGGCGCGCCTGTCGACCGCACGCCTCTCCACGCTGAACGAACCGGGCTTCACCCGCCTGCGCCCGTTCCTCGCGGACGGCGAACCGGCGTCGTCGGGCGTGATGATCCTCGAGTACGCGGCCGGTGCGGCCCTCGGCGACCTGCGGGCGTTCTCCGCCCCCGCCTCCCTCGGCCACGCGGTGCTTTCGCGCGGGGTCGAGGAACAGGCCAGCTTCGCCTCGCTCGCGGCGCGGCAGACACTGCGGGCCTGTGCGGCGTACCGGCTCGTGGTGGGCTGTGAACTGGTGGCGGCGGTAAGGACGTTGAGGCAGCGCGACATGCGCCTCGACCCGGATCTGCCGGTCGGGCGGGCCTTCGATCTCGCGGATTCGATCCTCGCCCCGGAGCTCGCCGACCGGCCACTGACGGATGATGTGACGGCGGCGGCCGGGCTGCTCGACCGGTTCGCGGAACTGTGGGCGGGCCTGGGCGAGAGTCAGGGTGTTGTGAGGGGAACGGCATGAGGGGATCGGTATGAGTGACAGTCCTGCGGCGCGGCTGCAAGTGCTCTTCGAGGGCCACCGGCTCACGCCCACGCAACGGCGCATCGCGCACTGCATGGTGCGGCGGGCGGCGGACGTCCCCTTCCTCTCCAGCGTCGAACTGGCGGAGCTCGCCGGGGTGAGCCAGCCTTCGGTGACCCGGTTCGCGGTGGCGCTCGGCTTCGACGGATACCCGGCGCTGCGGCGGCACTTGCGGGAGCTCGCACCCTCGGAGGCGGCGGGCGAGGCGTCCCTCAACGAGTACCAGCAGGCGGTCGAGGCGGAGATCGAGAACCTCCGGCACCTGGCGGACGTTCTCGCCGACCCGGCACCGGTGGAGCGCGCGGGGCAGCTCCTCGCCTCTTCCCGCCCTCTGCTGGTCCTCGGCCTGCGGGCCGCCGCGTCCCAGGCGTACGGCTTCTCGTACTTCGCGGCCAAGGTCCACCCCGACGTACGCCTCCTCGACGGCGGCGGCACGATGCTGACCGACCGGATCGACGCGGCGGTACGGGCCGGGGCTTCGGCCCTCCTCTGCTTCGCACTGCCCCGGCACCCCCGCGAGGTGGTGGACGCGCTGGCCTACGCCCGGTCGACGGGCCTCTCGGTGGTGACGGTCGCCGACTCGGCGTTCGCCCCGGTGGCGGCACACTCGGACCTCCTCCTCCCGGCAGCGGTCGGCACGGGCCTGGCCTTCGACACGGCGTGCGCACCGATGCTGCTCGGCCGGGTACTCCTGGAGGCCATGTGCGACGGCCTGCCGGACGCACAGGCGCGGTTGGAGGAGTTCGACGCGGGGGCAGCGGCGCGGGGGTTGTTCGTGGAGTGAGCTGCCCTGAGCTGCCCTTACGGGCGGCACCAGGCGGCGCAAGCCCCCTGTTCAGTCCTCGCCCCGCGCCTTCATCACCACCGTGTTGACCGCCCAGAGTCCGACACCTATCGCCACGAGCACCCCCGCCCTGATGTAGACCTCCGCGGGCCTGTCCGCCAGTGGGCTTGCCAGGATCAGGGCGGTGATCGCGCCCAGTACCGGGAGTGCCGTCGGTGTGCGGAAGTGTTTGTGGTCCACCCGATCCCTGCGCAGCACGAGGACCGCCACGTTGACCACCGCGAACACGCACAGGAGCAGGAACGCGGTCGTGTCGCCCAGGCCCTCGATCTCGCCCGTCGACACCAGGCCTATCGCGAGCAGCGACACGAAGACGATCCCTACCACCGGTGTCCGGCGGCGGGCGAGGACCCGGCCCATCGCGCGGGGCAGGATGCGTTCGTTGGCCATTCCGTAGCAGAGGCGCGAGGCCATCATGATGTTGATGAGCGCCGAGTTGGTGACCGCGAACAGGGCGATCAGCGCGAAGAGTTTGTGCGGGAAGTCGATGCCGCCCACCTTCACGACCTCCAGGAGCGGGCCGCTCGATCCCTCCAGGACCTTGTAGTCCACCAGCAGTGACGAGACCAGCGCCACCAGGACGTAGATCGTGCCCGTGACCGCGACACCTATGAAGATCGCCCGCGGGAACGTACGCGTCGGATCCTGCGTCTCCTCGGCCATGTTCACCGAGTCCTCGAAGCCGACGAACGCGAAGAAGCCGAGCGCGGTCGCTCCGAGGACGCCCGTCAGGAGGGCGTAGCCCGTGCCGCCGCTCGGTGACTCGAAGTCCGTGAGGCGGCTGGGGTCCCCGTCCCCGCTCAGGACCGCGTACGCGCCGATCGTGAGGATGATGACCAGGCCGGTCAGCTCGACGAGCGTGAGGACCACGTTCGCCTTCACCGACTCCGCGACGCCCCGCAGGTTCAGCGCCGCGAGCGCGAGGATGAAGAGGATCGCGATCAGCGTCGGCGGCAGCGCGTCGTCCGTCAGCTCCCCGAGGTAGTCGCCGCTGAAGGCGCGGGCCGCCGCGCTCGCCGACGACAGGCCCGAGCACATCACCATGAAGGCGATGATGAAGGTCAGGAACGGCGTCTTGAACGCCTTCTGGGTGTAGAGAGCCGCGCCCGCCGCCTTCGGATACTTGCCGACCAGCTCGACATACGAAGCCGCTGTCAGGATCGCCACGACGAAGCCGATCGCGAACGGCAGCCACAGCGCGCCGCCGACCTTGCCCGCGACCTTGCCCGTGGTGGCGTAGATCCCGGTGCCGAGGATGTCGCCGATGACGAAGAGGATCAGGAGTTTCGGGCCGATCGCGCGGTGCAGCGCCGGTTCGGGCTCTCCGGCGGGCGGTGGTGCGTCGGTGGTCGTGTCGGATGTGCTCACAGGATCAACTCCCCCGAGGATGTGCCTGGAGGGAGGATCTGCCCCGTAAGTGCGCCAGGGATGCGGGAGTTGAGGAACCTCAGAGAAACGTCAGGGGGTGTCGGGGGGGAATGTCGGGGGTCTCTTGGGGGTCTCTCGGGGATACCTCAGAGCGCGCGCAGCGCGTCCCGCTGCGCGCCCCCCGACTCGGCGACGATCTCCTCCAGGCTCTGCGGCTCCCGCACGGTCGCGAAGGTGACCTGAGCCTCGGCCGTGCCTGCCGTGCCCGCCGCGAAGCCGTAGATCCCGGGCCTGGCAAGGCTGTTGTACGAGTAGTGGTGCGCGAAGTAGTACGCGCCCGTGTCCAGCGCCGCCGCGTAGTCGCCCTGTTCGAGCAGGGGGAGGGGACGGTTCTCGGCGAGCAGGTCGCCCGCGAAACAGGCCGGGCCCGCGATGTCCTGGCCGACGGGCGGGCCGCTCTTGGGGCGCCCCTTCGCGTCGTACGCGGCGATCCGCAGCGGCCAGGACGCGGGCGCGTACACCGTGCGCGCCGCCACTTGGACGCCCGCGTGCGTCACCGCGACGGGCCGGGTGCCCGCCGACTTGGCGTACTCGACGCGGGCCAGGATCGTGCCGTGCTTGGCGAGCAGTGAGCGGCCGAACTCGGTGACCAGGCCGTACCGCCCGTCGAGCAGCCCCGGCACGCGGGACTTCAGACGGCGCGCGTACTGCGCGTGCGTCGGGGTCTCTTCGTCCGAGCCGAAGTTGACGGGCAGGCCGCCGCCGATGTCGATGGTGTCGATCTGCTGCCGACCGACGCGTTCGTTGATCTCCTCGGCCAGTTCGTACGTCGCCGAGACCCCCCGCACCATCAGTTCGAGGGGCATTCCCTGCGACCCGGAGTGGGCGTGCAGCCGGGTCAGCCACGGGCGGTCGAGGTAGGCCTGGACGATCCACTCGCGGGCGCCGTCGTCGAGCAGCGCGACGCCGAACTTCGAGGTCGCCGTGGCCGTGGAAAGGGCGCCGATGGAGCCGCCGCCGATCTGCGGGTTCACGCGCAGGCCGATGGGGGAGCTGGTCGGCGCGGACCGGGTCATCGCGTCGATGCGGGCGAGTTCCTGCGGGTTGTCCGCGTTCACCGCGATGCCGAGCGCGAGCGCCTCGCGCAGCTCGGCCGGGGTCTTCGCCGGCGAGTCGAGGACCGTGTGCGTGGGCGGCACGCCGGCGGCCCGTGCGATGGCCAGCTCACCGGGGCTCGCCACCTCGACGCCGATGCCCGCGTCGCGCAGCAGCCGCAGGACAGGGACCAGGGGCGATGCCTTCACCGCGAAGGCGTGCAGGACAGGGGTGCCGGACGGTGTGACCGCTTCGAAGGCGGCGCGCAGGGCGGCGGCGCCCGCGCGGATTCCGGTGACGTCCAGGAGGCCGATGATCGGGGACGCGGGGTCGACGAGACCCTGCTCGACGGCGGCACGAACGGCCTGGTCACGCCGGGCGGCGCGGTCCGCAGGCTCCCCTTGGCCAACCTCGGATACGTGTGCGGTCTCTGCGCCCTGATCGCTCATGCGTTCCAGCCAATCATCCGTGACGCGCCGCCGCTGCCCCGTCAACGTATTGACTAGCTCTATTCAACATCGCAGGATGTGAATAACAACGTCACAACGTCACAGCGGCAAGATCACACAGCAGCGCACCACCACGAGCTCACCAGCAGAGCTTCACGCGAGGAGGCATCGCCATGTCAGGACCCCGCCCCGTACGGGCACCGCGCGGTACGGAACTGAGCGCCCTGGGATGGCAGCAGGAAGCCGCCCTCCGTATGCTCCAGAACAACCTGGACCCCGAGGTCGCCGAGCACCCCGACAAGCTCGTCGTCTACGGAGGCACCGGCAAGGCCGCTCGCGACTGGCGCTCCTTCGACGCCATGGTGCGTACGCTCAAGACCCTCAAGCAGGACGAGACGATGCTCGTCCAGTCCGGCCGCCCGGTCGGCGTCATGCAGACCCACGAGTGGGCCCCGCGCGTCCTGATCGCCAACTCGAACCTCGTGGGCGACTGGGCGAACTGGGAGGAGTTCCGCCGCCTGGAGGCCCTCGGCCTGACCATGTACGGCCAGATGACCGCAGGCTCCTGGATCTACATCGGCACGCAGGGCATCCTCCAGGGCACGTACGAGACGTTCGCCGCCGTCGCCGCGAAGAAGTTCAACGGCACCCTCGCCGGGACGATCACCCTCACCGCCGGTCTCGGCGGCATGGGCGGCGCCCAGCCCCTCGCCGTCACCATGAACGACGGCGTCGCGATCTGTATCGACGTCGACCCGCGCGCGATCGAGCGCCGCATCGAGCACAAGTACCTCGACGTGAAGGCCGACTCCCTGGAGCACGCGCTCCAGCTGGCGGTAGAGGCGCGCGACGCACGCAAGCCCCTCTCCATCGGCCTGCTCGGCAACGCCGCCGAGCTGCTCCCGCAGATGCTGGCCGAGGGCGCCCCGATCGACATCGTCACCGACCAGACCTCGGCCCACGACCCCCTCGCGTACCTCCCCGTAGGCGTCGACTTCGACGACATGCAGACGCTCGCGGCGAAGGACCCAGCGGGCTTCACCACCCGCGCACGCGAGTCGATGGCCACGCACGTCGAGGCCATGGTCGGCTTCATGGACGCGGGCGCCGAGGTCTTCGACTACGGCAACTCGATCCGAGGAGAGGCTCAACTCGCGGGCTACGAGCGCGCGTTCGCCTTCCCCGGCTTCGTCCCCGCCTACATCCGCCCCCTCTTCTGCGAGGGCAAGGGCCCGTTCCGCTGGGCCGCGCTCTCCGGAGAGGCCTCGGACATCCACAAGACGGACAAGGCGCTCCTCGACCTCTTCCCGGAGAACGAGTCCCTGCACCGCTGGATCAAGATGGCGGGGGAGCGGGTCCACTTCCAGGGCCTGCCCGCGCGCATCTGCTGGCTGGGTCAGGGCGAGCGCGACAAGGCGGGCGACATGTTCAACGACATGGTCGGCAACGGCACCCTCGCCGCCCCCCTCGCGATCGGCCGCGACCACCTCGACTGCGGTTCCGTCGCCTCCCCCTACCGCGAGACGGAAGCCATGCTCGACGGCTCCGACGCGATCGCCGACTGGCCGCTCCTGAACGCCATGGTGAACGTCGCTTCGGGCGCCTCCTGGGTCTCCATCCACCACGGCGGCGGCGTCGGCATGGGCCGCTCCATCCACGCGGGCCAGGTCTCGGTGGCCGACGGCACGAAGCTCGCGGGCGAGAAGATCCGCCGCGTCCTCACCAACGACCCCGGCATGGGCGTCATCCGGCACGTGGACGCGGGATACGACATCGCGGAGTCGGTGGCGGACGAGAAGGGCGTACGGATTCCGATGCGCGAGGGTGTCGAGGGCGACGACGGCAGCGAGGGTGACCAGGCGTGAGCGACACGTTCCACGCCATGTGGCGCTCGCTGCGGCCCATCGGCCGCAGCGACGCCACGGGCGGCTACCGCCGATACGCATGGACCGGCGCCGACGCCGAGTGCCGCCTCTGGTTCCAGGCGCAGGCCGAGGCGCGCCGCCTCGACTACGAGGTCGACCGCAACGGCAACCAGTGGGCCTGGCTCGGCGACCCGTCCCGTGGCGACGCGGTGGTCACCGGATCGCACCTGGACTCAGTCCCGGACGGCGGCGCTTTCGACGGCCCGCTGGGTGTCGTCTCCTCCTTCGCGGCGCTCGACGAGCTCCGCGCACGGAAGGTCGCATTCCGCCGTCCCCTCGCCATCACCAACTTCGGCGACGAGGAGGGTGCCCGCTTCGGCCTGGCCTGCGTGGGCTCGCGCCTGACGGCGGGGAAGCTGACGCGTGAGCAGGCGTACGAGTTGACGGACGCGTCCGGGATCACGCTGCCGCAGGCTATGGAGACGGCCGGGTACGACCCTTCTGCGATCGGCCCCGACCCCGAACGCCTGGCCCGCATCGGCGCGTTCGTAGAGTTGCACGTCGAGCAGGGCCGAGCCCTGGACCTGTCCGACGACCCGGTCGGCATCGCCTCCGCCATCTGGCCGCACGGCCGCTGGCGCTTCGACTTCAGGGGCGAGGCCAACCACGCGGGCACCACCCGGCTCGTCGACCGCCGCGACCCGATGCTGACGTACGCGGAGACGGTCCTCGCGGCCCGCAGAGAGGCCGAACTGGCGGGCGCGGTAGCCACCTTCGGCAAGATCTCGGTCGAGCCGAACGGCGTCAACGCGATCCCGTCCCTGGTCAGGGGCTGGCTCGACTCCCGCGCGGCGGACCAGTCCACCCTCGACACGGTCGTGACGGGCATCGAGAAGGCGGCGCGTGAGTACGCGGACCGGCACGGCATCGACCTGGATGTCGTACGCGAGTCGTTCACGCCGGTGGTCGAGTTCGAGCACGCGTTGCGCGACGAACTGGGCAAGATCCTGGGCGGCGGCACGGACCGGAAGGTCCCCGTCCTCGGAACGGGCGCCGGACACGACGCGGGTATTTTGTCCGAATCGATTCCCACCGCCATGCTGTTCGTACGGAACCCCACGGGCATCTCGCACTCCCCGGCCGAGTTCGCCGCCGAGGACGACTGCGTCGCAGGGGTGACCGCACTGGCCGACGTACTGGAAGGGCTGGCGTGCAGCTGAAGACGGACACGGAGAAGGCGACCACCTACTGGCTGGAGCACGCCTGGCTCGACACGCATGTCGAGCCGGGCGTGGCGGTGGACGTGACGGGCGACCGGATCACGGCCGTCCGCAAGGAGGTCGAGACCCCGCCGCCCGGAGCCACGGTGCTGCGCGGCCTGACACTCCCCGGCCTCGCCAACACCCACTCCCACGCCTTCCACCGGGCCCTGCGCGGCACGGTCCAGGTGGGCTCCGGCACGTTCTGGACGTGGCGCGAGGTCATGTACTCGGTGGCGGACCGCCTGACCCCGGAGACGTACTACGCGCTGGCCCGCGCGGTGTACGCGGAGATGGCCCTTGCGGGCATCACGACGGTGGGCGAGTTCCACTACCTGCATCACGCTCCGGGTGGCGCCGCGTACGCCGACCCCAACGCGATGGGCGAGGCGCTGATCCAGGCAGCGGCGGACGCGGGCATCCGCATCACACTCCTGGACACGGCGTACGTGGCTTCGGGGCTCCTCACGGAGTCACGGGGCGAGCCCCCGAACCGCCACCAACTCCGCTTCTCCGACGGCACGGCGGAGGCGTGGGCGGAGCGGGCATCGGCCCTCAAAGACCGCGAGCACGCCCGCATCGGTGCGGCGATCCACTCCGTACGGGCGGTCCCCGCGCGGCAGTTGGGCACGGTGGCGGAATGGGCATCGGCCCGCCAGGCCCCCCTCCACGTCCACCTCTCCGAGCAGACGGCGGAGAACGAGGCATGCCTCGCCGTCCACGGCCGCACTCCTACGCGGCTGCTGGCGGACCATGGGGTGCTCGGCCCCCGCACGACGGGCGTCCACAACACCCACCTCACCGACGAGGACATCGCGCTGCTCGGAGACTCGACGACGGGCACGTGCATGTGCCCGACGACGGAGCGGGACCTGGCGGACGGCATCGGCCCGGCGACCCGCCTGCAACGAGCGGGCAGCCCGCTGTCCCTGGGCAGCGACAGCCACGCGGTGATCGACATTCTGGAGGAGGCGCGGGCAATGGAGCTGAACGAGCGCCTGCGCTCGCACACGCGGGGCCACTGGACGGCGGCGGCGCTGCTTCGGGCGGCGACGGCTGACGGTCATGCGGCGCTGGGCTGGGCCGACGCGGGCGCGATCGAGACGGGCGCGCTCGCCGACTTCGCGACGGTCGCGCTCGACTCGGTCCGTACGGCGGGCCCTGTGCCGCGCCTGGCGGCGGAGGCTGCGGTGTTCGCGGCGACGGCGGCGGATGTCCGCCACACGATCGTCGGGGGCCGTCATGTCGTACGGGACGGTTCCCACGCCCTGGTGCCGGACGTGGCGGGGGCGTTGGCTGAGGCGGTGGCGGCGCTGAGAGATTGATTCATTCCCCGATCCCGCCCCTTCCCGAAACTGGGGCTCCGCCCCAGACCCCGCTCCTCAAACGCCGGAGGGGCTGAAAGATATCCCCGGACCGGCGGAGAATCTCAGCCCGTCCGGCGTTTGAGGACGAACTCGGCGGAGCCGGTGATCGACGGTGCGCATCGGTCCCGGCGGAGCCGGGTTTTCGGGAAGGGGCGGGGTCGGGGAAAGAGAAGCTGCCCGAACCTCAGCCCACCACGGAGGCCTCCATGCCCACCACCCTCATCACCAACATCGCCAGCCTCGTCACGAACGACCCCTCCCAAGGGGACGGAAGCCCCCTGGGCCTCCTGACGGACGCAGCCGTCGTCCTGGACGGCGAAACCATCGCCTGGGTGGGCCCGGCCGCCAAGGCCCCCGCAGCGGACGCGACCCACGACGCACAGGGCCGCGCCGCCATCCCCGGCTTCGTCGACTCCCACTCCCACCTTGTCTTCGCAGGCGACCGCACCAAGGAGTTCAACGCCCGCATGTCGGGCCGCGCGTACTCAGCGGGCGGCATCCGCACGACGGTGGCGGCAACGCGCGCAGCGACGGACGCCGAGCTGGAAGCGAACCTCACCCACTACCTCGCCGAGGCACTCCGCCAGGGCACGACCACGTTCGAGACGAAGTCGGGCTACGGCCTGACCACGGAGCACGAGTCCCGCGCCCTGCGCATCGCGTCCCGCCACACGGACGAGGTCACGTACATGGGCGCCCACATCGTCTCCCCGGACTACGCGGAGGACCCGGCGGCGTACGTAGACCTGGTGACGGGCGAGATGCTGGACGCCTGCGCCCCCCACGCCCGTTGGATCGACGTCTTCTGCGAGAAGGGCGCCTTCGACGGCGACCAGGCCCGCGCAATTCTCACGGCGGGCAAGGCGAAGGGCCTGCACCCCCGCATCCACGCCAACCAGCTCTCGTACGGCCCCGGCGTGCAACTGGCGGTGGAGCTGGACGCGGCGAGCGCCGACCACTGCACGCACCTGACGGACGCGGACGTCGACGCCCTGGCTCAAGGCAACACGGTGGCAACGCTCCTCCCCGGCGCCGAGTTCTCCACCCGCGCGGAGTGGCCGAACGCCCGCCGCATCCTGGACGCGGGCGCAACGGTGGCGTTGTCGACGGACTGCAACCCGGGCTCGTCCTTCACCTCGTCCGTCCCCTTCTGCATCGCCCTGGCGGTACGGGACATGGGCATGACCCCGGACGAGGCGATCTGGTCGGCGACAGCGGGCGGCGCGGCGGCCCTGCGGCGCACGGACGTCGGTTTCGTACGCGAAGGCGCCCGCGCCGACCTGGCCCTCCTGGACGCCCCGAGCCATGTCCACCTGGCATACCGGCCGGGGGTTCCGCTGGTCAGCGAGGTGTGGCAGAGGGGCGTCCGCACGCGCTGAGGGCCCTTGCCGGGCAGGCCAGTTGGGGCATGGAGCGATTCGGGGTGCAGGAAACCAGGGCCAGGGACAGGAACGAGGGCCGTTCCAGGTAGAAGCCGTGGGCCAGGTCGCCGCCCCAGCTGAGCCTCTCGGCAGCGGAGCCGACGAGCACCGCGAGGCGCGCAGGGTCCCGGTCGGCCCCGGCATCGAACCGGGGCGCGTACGCGACCAACTGCTCCCCGAGCCAGTCCGCCGCCAACCCCCGGGCTGTAGGCGCCCAGGCTGCGGCTTCGAGTCCGCCGAGTTGAGGCCGATGCTGTTGCAGAAAAGTCCCGGGGGGCCCCCCCCCCCCGCCGGGGGGGGGGGGGGGGGTTGTGGAAAAGAAACTGGGGCCCGGGCCCCC
>NZ_JBICXM010000010.1:0-67375 GCF_043200235.1 Streptomyces sp. NPDC048441 | reverse complement strand
GGGGTGCTGGTAGGGGGCGGTTTTTTTGCGCTGTTGGGTTTTAAATAACCCCCCCCCCCCCCCCCCCGCGCGGGGGGGGCCCCCCCGGGACTTTTCTGCAAGTCATCGTGCCGCCGGTCCCCTGTGTCCGCCGGTCCCCCGTCTCAGGCGGTCAGTTCGCCCTTCGTGACGGCGGTGACGAAGGGTGCCCACGCGGTTGCCGGGATCACGAGGGCGGGCCCGTCCGTGACCTTGGAGTCCCGGACGGGGACGATGCCGGGGAGGCCGTCGGCGACCTCGACGCATTCGCCGCCATCGCCGTTGCTGTGGCTGCTCTTGCGCCAGCGGGCGGCGCCGGGGAAGCGCTCGGCGACCTCGACGCAGTCGCCGCCGGAGCCGTTGCTGTGGCTGCTCTTGCGCCAATGCGCCGAGCTCAAGTCAATCTGGCTGCTCGCCATCTCGGAAATCCTCTGCCGCTGCTTCGATCATGTCCAGGGACGCCTCGGGTGGCAATGCGGCGGCCCTGAGCAGATCGTACGACTTGCGGTAGTCCTTCACGAGCCCTGGATAGTCGATGAGTTGGCCGCTGTGGAGGCCCTCCGTGTACACCACGGGAGGGGCATCCGGGAAGGTCATGACCTTGGCCATGCCCATCATGAGTGGGTGGGCTGCTGCCGTTTCCGGAAGGATCTGCAAAACGCCCTGCGCGGACTGGATCACCGCGAGGATGTGCTTCAGCAGGTCCGACATCTGATCGCGCGGCAGAATCGGCTTGCGGATCAGCGACTCGTGCAGGATTGCCCAGAAGGCCGGAGGCTCATCCCGCTCCCATAGCGACGCGCGCTCCATACGCGCGGTGACTTGCTTCTCCACGGTGTCCGGCCGTAGCCAGGGCAGGCTGATCCGCACCACCTTCTCTGCGTACGCCCGCGTCTGAAGCAACCCGGGGACGATCATCGGAGCCCATTCCTCAATGGACTCCGCATACCGCTCCATCTCCGCGACATCCGCGAAGTACTCGGCGTGACCGCCCTGGCGGGCCTTGCGCGCATCTTCACAACGGCGTTGGAAAAAGCCGTCCGTCCCGAGTTTCTCGTCGACGTGCTGGGCCAGATCGCGCGGCATGCGCCGCTCGCCGCGCTCGATCTGGCTGAGGAAGGAGATCCCCCGGTAGCTGCCCTCGGCCAGCTGTTCGAGGGTGAGGCCCGCGGCCTCTCTTTTGAAGCGCAACTCGGCGCCATAGAAGGCCGGAACATTCGCCGACGCGTCGGGATCCTTACGAGGAGGCACAACTCACCACCGCCATTTGCCAGTTGCCCTGCGCAACCCAAACCTCTGTCACGCTACGCCGCCCCGCGCCACTGTGTGACCACTTCGTCACAGAGCGCACGGAAGGCGTACCCCCATGCAAGACCCAGTCCCCGTCCCAGTCCCCGTCCCCGCCCCCGACTTCGAACTCGACCTGCTCGCCGTCCCCAAGGCGGTCCCCGAACTCCGCCGCACCCTGAGCGAGCACCCCTACGGCCCCCACCCCGACGTGCATCTCTGCGTCAGCGAACTGCTCAGCAACGTGATCCGGCACCTCGGCGAGGGCACCCCGGTGACGGTCCGCGTCACCGGCGCGCAAGGCGGCGGCCGGGTCCGCGTGGCCGTCACCGACCCCGACCCGCGCGCCTGGCCCCTGCTCCGTCACGCGGGCGGCGATGACGAGACAGGGCGCGGTCTGGCCCTGCTGGACGCCGTCTCGTTGCGCTGGGGCGTGGAGCAGGGGCCCGACAGCAAGACCGTCTGGTGCGAGCTGGGGGAGGGGTAGGTGCCTTACCGTTTCCTCGTCGGGCTTCTGGCCCGGCTTCTCATCCGGCTCCTGCCCGGCACAGGCGCGCGCCGCGCTCGCCTCGCGGCGGAAGAGCCACCGCCCAGGTCGACGCCGACGCCGCCAAGCCCTGCCCCGCGCCCCCGAACCCTCCCCCGCAGCCCCTACGCCCGTGAGGTCACCGAGGCCCGCCCCGTCGACGTAAGCGGCATCCCTCTCACCCGCCCCTACTACCACGCCGCCGAGCACCGCCTGCTCCAGGCGGAACGGCGGCTGGCGCTTGCCCTCGCGCTGGAGGGCGTGGACTACGGCCCGGCGGTCGTTCACGGTGTGGCTCTGTCCGCCTGAAGACCGCCCCCCCGGCGGTGCGGCATCCTGGCCCCATGAAGACCATCGGCCTCATCGGCGGCATGAGCTGGGAGTCCAGCGCCGAGTACTACCGGCTGCTCAACGAGCTCGTACGCGAGCGTCTCGGTGGCCTGCACTCCGCCCGCTGCGTGCTGTACTCCGTCGACTTCGCGGAGATCGAGGAGCTGCAGGTCGCGGGGGAGTGGGAGCAGGCGGGGGAGGTGCTCGCCCGTGCCGCCAAGGGAGTTGAGGCGGCCGGCGCCGATCTTGTGCTGATCTGTACCAACACCATGCACAAGGTCGCCGACCAAGTGCAGGGCGCCCTCTCCGTGCCGCTCCTGCACCTCGCGGACGCGACCGCCGACGCGGTGCTCGCCGCGGGCGTACGCCGCGTGGGGCTGCTCGGCACCGCGTTCACCATGGAGCAGGACTTCTACCGGGAGCGGCTCACCGCACGAGGGCTGGAGGTGCTGGTGCCGGATGCGGAGGGGCGAGCGCTCGTGCATCGCGTCATCTACGAGGAGTTGTGCCTCGGGGTGGTGCGCGAGGAGTCCCGGGCGGACTATCTGGGGGTCATCGCGGGCCTGGTCACGGACGGGGCCGAGGGTGTGATCCTGGGCTGTACGGAGATCGAGCTCCTGATCTCGCAGGAGCACAGCGAGGTGCCCGTCTTCCCGACGACAAGGCTCCATGCCGAGGCGGCGGTGCGGGCGGCGCTGTAAAAACAAACCCGCCCACCCACCTGCTCACCCCGCACTGCGGGGCAAACGGGTGGGTGGGCGGGAGCGGTCCGCCGCGAAGCGGCGGTGCAGCAGTCACCCGCAAGAACGCCGAACGGCGAGCGCCGGACGGCGCGATCACTCCTCGACCGTCAGCCCCTTGCGCAGCTTGACGAGCGTCCGTGACAGCAGTCGCGAGACATGCATCTGCGAGATGCCAAGCTCATCGCCTATTTCCGACTGCGTCATATTGGCGACGAAGCGGAGCGAGAGGATCTTCCGGTCACGCGGCGGCAGTTCGGCGATCAGCGGCTTCAGCGACTCGACGTACTCGATGCCTTCGAGCCCGTGGTCCTCGTAGCCGATCCGGTCCGCGAGCGCGCCCTCGGAGTCGTCCTCCTCGGGCTGGGCGTCCAGGGAGCTCGCCGTGTAGGCGTTGGATGCCGCCATGCCTTCGACGACCTCGTCGTTGGAGATGCCCAGGCGCTCGGCGAGCTCGCCCACCGTGGGGGCGCGATCAAACTGCTGGGCGAGTTCGTCGCCCGCCTTGGCAAGGTCCAGACGAAGCTCCTGGAGGCGGCGCGGGACGCGCACCGACCAGCTGGTGTCACGGAAGAAGCGCTTGATCTCGCCGACGATGGTCGGCATCGCGAAGGTGGGGAACTCCACGCCGCGGCTGAGCTCGAAGCGGTCGATCGCCTTGATCAGGCCGATGGTGCCGACCTGGATGATGTCCTCCATGGGCTCGCTGCGGGAGCGGAACCGGGAGGCGGCGAACTTGACCAGGGCGAGGTTGAGTTCGACGAGGGTGTTTCGGACGTACGCGTACTCGTGCGTGCCCTCCTCGAGGGACTCGAGGCGTTCGAAGAGGGTCTTGGACAGAGCCCTCGCATCCAGCGGTCCCACCTCGGCGAACGGCGGGATCTCGGGCAGGTCGGACAGCCCTTCGAGGGCTTCCACCTCCGACACGGCAGCCGTCAGGTCCGGAAGGCCTTCCGGCGTGGCTTCCGTGCGGGGACCCGGGATCTCGGTCTCGATACGGTGCGGTGGGAGTGTCGACGTCGCTCGGTCAGTGCGCGATTCGTCGAGCTGGGGTGACATGGTGTCCTCCATCGTTCTCGGCATATGGCTGCCGATGCCAATACGTGCACTGCGGTGTGCGGCGCCTCCAAAGCCGTCCGTGTTGAAAACTGTCTCTTCTACCCCTACCCGTTTCCACAGGCCAGTCGCAAGTGCGGTCCGTGGGGAAATGTCCGAATTCTGGGGGATGTTCGGGTACCCGAGGCCGTACGGAAGGCGTAATGTTCAGGGGCGTCATCAACAGCCACGACGGTCGGGAGTGAGTGACGGAATGGACCGCGGGACGGTCGGCAGCGCACATCAGGGCCGACTTCGGGTCGAAGTGCGGGTAGAGGGCACGAGTGCCGTCGTGACCCCGGCGGGTGAGTTGGATCACCACACCGCCGACGTGTTGCGTGAGCCACTCGAGAACTGCCTGAATGACGGCTTCTCGCGGCTTGTCGTCGATTGCTCGAGACTGGAGTTCATGGACTCCACCGGGCTCAACGTCCTCCTCGGGGCCCGGCTCAAGGCCGAGGCCGCGGGCGGCGGAGTGCATCTGGCCGGGATGCTGCCGGTGGTGGCCCGAGTCTTCGAGATCACCGGCGCCGATGCTGTCTTCACTGTCCACGAGACGCTCGGAGCGGCGCTGGCCGACTGATCGGGCGGCCTGCTGACGGAGCGTACTCAAGAGTTACGCGTCAGTTGTCTCTATGTGATCGCCGCGTTACCAGCGTCACACGAGTCGCGTCGAATAAGTGGGTGTTCTCACGGTTCGGCCGGGCAGGAGACACCCTGGATCCGTCTTCAGAAGTCCGCCAGAGAAGTCCGCCAGCCAATCGTTCAATCGTTGCCAAATCAACAGCAGGAACGGCCAAGCAGCAGATGGTGCCTCGTCTTGTCCCGCTACTTGTCCCGCGACGGGTCCCGCTACTTGTCCAGTTCCTTGTCCAGAGTTCTCTTGTCGGTGAGGTGAAGCGCTGATGAGCACCACCCGGCCTTACTCGCCGGGCGACCGCGGCCCGGAGTCCGAGGCCGTTGTCGCGGACGCTCCCGCGGGCCAGGCCGCCGCGGCGGCCGAGGGTCGTCCGGGGCGCCAGGTTCGTAGGCTGAGCCTGAACGGCGCCAGTGGCATCGTCCCGCTCGCCAGGGACTTCGCCCGTCAGGCGCTTCAGGCGTGGGGCTGGCTGCCCGCGGCGGGCGCCGATCAGCGCGCGGCCGCGGAGGATGTCCTCCTCGTCGTGTCCGAGCTGGTGACCAACGCGTGTCTGCACGCCGAGGGCCCCGACGAGCTCTGGATCTCCTCCGACGCCAAGGTGCTGCGGATAGAGGTCTCCGACCGCGGCGCGGGCCAGCCCGCGCCCCGTACCCCGCACCGCGCCGGGCGGCCCGGCGGGCACGGGATGTTCATCGTCCAGCGGCTCTGTCTGGACTGGGGCGTCGCCCGCACCCCGGGGGTCTCGGGCAAGACGGTGTGGGCGGAGCTGAGCGCGCCCGCGTAGTGCGGGGCGGGGCCCACCCGTAGGGCCCACCCGTGCAGGGCCGGGCGCTCCGGGCCGCGCCCTATGTCCGGCCCAGGGCCGCGTTCGCGCAGTGCCCGCTCAGTTCCCCCTTGGGTTACCCACGGTTCGTATACGCGCCGGATCATCGAGATCCGGCGCGTTCTTTGTCTTCCCTCGACAGGGCCCCGGGCGTACCTTGAGCGCCCAATCTGATGTGCCGTCAGTAAATCCGCACCGCGGCACGCCACGACCGGCATGAGGGGAACTCGAGGTGTCGTACCAGAAACGAAGGGTCGCGCTCGCGCTTGCCACGGCCTTGGCCGGCGGCTCGGCGGTGCTGATGGCCGCCCCCGCCGCGCAGGCCGAGGTCCAGGACGTCAACTACCAGTGCAAGACGCCCATCGGCAACAAAGGCGCGGTATCGCCGATCGATATCAAGAGCGTCAAGAGCGGCAGCGGCTACAAACTCACCATGTCCTTCCAGAAGGGCGTCTCATCGAGCCCGGTGGAGCTGGGCAAGGGCGCGATGAAGCCCAGCGCGCTCATCAAACTGGGCGGCGCGGAGAGCGGCACGGTGCCGGTGTCCGGTGCGCCCAACGACAAGGCGATCCCCGCCAACACCCCCATCAAGATCAGCGACCTGTCGGGGACGTATACACCGAAGAAGAGCGGCAAGGTCGACTTCACCGCGGGTGTCCTGACCATCAAGGCACTCGGTACGACGACGACCTGCACCCCGTCCAACAGCCCCAAGCCCTCCCTCTCGCTCGATGTGAAGGGCTCGGGCGGCGGCAGCGGCGGCACCACGGGTGGTGGCTCCGGCGGGGCGAGTGACGACGGCGGATCGGGTGGCTCGGCCAGTGCGCCGTCCGGCGGCGACGAGCTGCCGCAGACCGGACCCGCGGACTCCGCGATCGCGCTCGGCACCCTCGGCGGCACGGTGCTGCTCGCGGGCGCGGCCGGTGCGCTCTGGCTGACCCGCAGGAACCAGGCGGCACGGTCGCGCTAGGAGCGGTCGCGCGGTGCGTGGTGTGCGGCGTCGCAGGGGCGCGGTGATCGCGCGCGTCCCTGCCCTGCCCTGATCGCCCTCCGCGCATGACGTGTACGAAGATCCAGGAGCCGCCGATGCCGTCGCTGCTGTCCGTTGCCCGTGCTCTCACCGCAGCCGTAGCCGTGGCCATAGTGCCCTTACTGGTGACGGGTGCGGCGTCGGCGACCTCGGCGCACGCCGACGACACCGGAGCGTGGTCCGTCGCGCCCTCCGCGGGAGGGGGGACGCGGCCCGCGAAGGACGGGCGGCCCTACTTCTACGTGGAGGGCACGCCAGGTTCCGTCCTCGAGGACACGGTGACGGTCACCAATCCGGGGTCGAAGCCGCGCACGGTGGAGCTGAGCGGCGCGGACGCGGACAACACGCGGGGCGGCGCGTTCTCGCTGGAGCGGGGCAGGCCGAAGGACACCGGCTCCTGGATCACCTTCGCCGAGCGCAAGGTGAAGGTGCCGCCGCGCACCCGCGCCGAGGTGCCGTTCAGCGTGAGCGTCCCCGAGGGCGCCGTGCCGGGGGACCACCCCGGAGCGGTCGTCGCGCGGGCGGGCGGCCGTGACGCCGCGGTCCGCGTGCACCTGCGGGTGAGCGGGCCCACGCTGTCCGCGCTGACGGTGGAGCAGGTGAAAGCCGAGGGCGGGCGCATCGCGTACGACATCGTCAACCGCGGCAACACCGTCCTGACCCCCAGGCTCGCGGTCCACGCGGACGGCGTCCTCGGTACGTCCCTCGACCGCGGCCCGCGCACCCTCCCGATCGAAATCCTTCCCGGCCGCAGGGTCTCTCTGACGGAACCGTGGACCGACGCCCCCGCACTCGATTCCGTCAAGGTCGAGCTGACCGTGACGGCATCGGGCGGAGCCAGGGACACGGCGACGGCATCGGCGCGCTTCGTGCCGTGGGGGGCGGTGGCGGGGGTGGGGGTCGGTCTCCTCGGCCTTGCGGCGGCGGGCTTCTGGTTCGCACGCAGACGCAGGGGGATGGCCGGGGGGCCACCACCGGACGAAGCTGAACAGGGCAGTGCGGAACGGGAGTTGGCGATAGCAGGGACGGGAGAGACGCTGTGAGTACCGGTAAACGAGGCGGCATGAAGTACACAGCCGCAGCCGCCGTACTGGCGGCACTGGCCTTCCTGCTGCTCCCGGCGCCGCTGGCACAAGCCAAGGCCACCGCCGCGGACAAGCCGACGGTCACGCTCTCCAAGGCCCAGGCAGGCAAGGGCGGTGACATCACCGTCACGGGCAAGGGCTGGCGCTCCAACGCCCTCCTGATGATGCTCATCTGCGGTCAGTCCACCCCGGCCAGAGGCGTCCCCGGCGGCACGAACTCCTGCGCCAACGCGGAGGGCCTCGCCGTCACGACGGACGGCAAGGGCACTTTCACCAAGAAGCTCCCGGTGGCCGAGCCGCCCAAGCCCTGCCCCTGTGTGGTCCACGTGGCGACGGTCACCGGGGACAAGGCGCAGGCGGACGCCCCCTTCGAGGTCGCGGGCCACCCGGTCGAACCCCTCCCCAAGCAGCAGGGCGGCGGCAGGCTCTCCGTCCTCACCGACACCAGCCTGGAAGGCTCGAGCGGCCTCCTGGCCTGGTTCGGCGCCCCGCCGTCCCGGAAGTTCGTCTTCACCGTGGGCAACGTCGGCTCGGCCCCCGTCAAGAACCCGGTCTTCGAAGTGGGCACCTCCCACGGCGTGTTTGCCCCGCAGTGGGAGGAACAGCAGTGGCGCGGCACCATCGCCCCCGGCAAGAAGGCGCAGATCAAGCTGCCGGTGGAACTCTCCGCCGGAGCGCACGGCAACTATCTGGTCTCCCTGAAGTTCGGCGGCAAGGTCCTCGCCGAGCAGCCCTGGGGTGTCGGCCGCCCCTGGGGCGTCACCGTCTTCTGGATCCTGCTCTGCGTCGTCGTGCCTGCCGCCGTCTTCCGCATCGGCATGGCGGTGGTGGACAAGCTCCGGCCCAACCGCAGGCGGGGTGGACGAGGCTCCCGCCCGGCCGGACGCCACCGCACCGGCAGGATCGCCGAACTCGCTGATCGGCTGCCGAAGTTGAGGCTGCCCCAGGGGGCGGTCGCGGCGGACGAGGCGGCCCGTACGCCGCGTACGAAACCGCCCCGTGGACCCGGCAAGGGCAGCGACGCCGCCACGAACACCACCACCCTCCCGTGGTTCACCCCTGACACAGACCCCGGCGCCGGGACCGCACCCGCCGGACAGCTCTCCGCACCGTCAGAGAACAGCCCGACGACGAAGGGAAACACGTGATCAGCACACGACGGAGAGCGGGCGCGGCCTCGGTCTCGATCCTGCTCGGCGGGGCGGGCATCCTCCTTGGCGCGGGACCCGCGCAGGCGGCCGAGGTGGCGTACAAGACGGAGTGCATTCCGCCGTCGATATCCGGGCTGCCACCCGTGCAGGGCACCACCAAGGTGGAGATCACCGCGCCGGCCACCGCGAAGGTGGGTGACGAGGTCGATGTCGTATGGAAGACGACGCAGGCCGCGTCCAAGAATCCGGACATCATCGACCTGGAGAAGGACACGGTGAAGCCGACCGGCACCATCAAGCTGGGTGGCGGTCAGACCGGTGATCTGGCGGTGGCGGGCGAGCGGGTCAATCCGCCGATCAAGAAGAACAGCCCCATGGTCCTCTCCGACATGAAGGGCACGGTGAAACTGACCAAGGCGGGCGAGGTGACACTCACCCCGGACGCGTACAACATCAACGTCAGCAAGCCGATGTCGACCGACACCAAGTGCACGCCGAAGGAGCAGGTCAAGGCGGGCGCGACCATCAAGGTGACGGAGGGCGGGGGTAGTTCGGGCGGCGGTACGGCGTCGGGCGGTGGCAGTACGTCGGGCGGCAACACCGGCGGGGACACCGCTGGTACCTCCGGCGGCGGCTCCACGGGCGGCGGCTCCACCGGAAGCGGTGGTGGCGACGGCGGCAAGACCGACTTCCCCGGGAAGGAAGTCCAGACCCCCTACAAGTGCAAGACGCCGATCGGCGACAAGGACGCCACGTCTCCCGTCCAGATCAACGCCAAGAAGGAGGGCGGGAACTACGCCCTCACGGTGGAGTTCAAGAAGTCCGTCATGGACAGTCCGGCCGACATCCCCGCGGACTCCGTGAAGCCGTCGATGGCGGTCAAGCTGGGTGGCGCGGACAAGGGCACGGTGGCGGTGGAGGGCCCCACCAACAAGGAGCCCATCAAGTCGGGTGACCCGATGACCATCCCTGACCTGACCGGCACGTACAAGCCGGGCGCCGATGGTAAGTCGACGCTTTCGCCGGGTGTCCTGACGGTCAAGGCCCTTGGTACGACGACGACTTGCACCCCGTCGAAGTCCGATGTGTCGCTCGAGATCGATACGGCGGCGCAGCCTGGCGGGGCGGCGGGCGGTTCGAGTTCAGGTTCGGCGGGCGGTGGCTCCGGCTCTGCGGGTGGTTCCGCGGGTGGCTCCTCGGCGAGCGGCGGCGGTGGTCTCGCGGAGACCGGAGCCGACGACAACGGGACCCTGCGGGCACTTGGGCTTGTCGCCGGCACGGTCATCCTGCTGGGTGGCGCGGTCTTCACGTTCCTGCCGAAGCGGCGGGGTGGCGTGCGCGTGCGCTGACGCGGCTCGGGGTGCGGGGATCTTCGGTGCGGGTCCGTTGTGGCTGGGCGCGCAGTTCCCCGCGCCCCTTAAGGGGCGCCTCTCCTCGCGCCTCTTAAGGGGCGCCCCTCACGTGTGCTTCCTCAGCCACCTCAGTACGGCCTGGGCGGTGCCCGGCCTTTTCAGGAGTACGCCGCCGTGCGCGGAGCCCGGCTCGATGCGTACCGTGACGTCCTTCATTCCCAACTCCGTTTGTGCGTGCGCGAGTTCGGTCGAGTGTGCGACCGGCACGAAGTCCGCCGCCGAGTGTGTGAGGAACATCGGCGGGTCGTCCGTACCCGAGGCGTGGGACTTGGCGGCGAGGTCTCCCCACTGCCTCCAGCACTTCTGCCCGCCCCGGTCGGGCCAGCATCCCGCGAGGCGCTCGGCCGATCGCCGCAGTCCGCGCTGTGCCGGGGAGGCCGCGGAGCTTCCGCCGTCCACCCAGGCCCGGTAGGGCGAGGCGACGGGGGAGAGTGCCACCACGGCCCGTACCCGCTTGCGCCCCGCTCCGTAGGCCCCGGCGCTGACGGCGAGATGCCCACCGGCGGACGACCCGAGCACCACGGGCCGCTCACCGGAGCGCCGCTTCACCCACCGCAGAGCCGCGAGCACGTCGTCGCGCTGTGCGGGCCAGGCCGCGTCGGATGCCAGCCGGTAGTCGGTGTCGTAGACGGTGAACCCCCGCGCCGCGAACCACCGCGCCCACCCGCTCCAGTCGGTGTCCCGCACCCAGGAGCCGCCGTGCAGGATCAGCAGCGCGGGGCGGTGGGACCCGGTCCCGTACACGGTGATCTTCTGGCGGGCATGGGTCCCGTACGAGAAGCGCTGTCCGGACGGGGAGGACTCGGGGGTCGCATCGGCGACCGCACTGGACGACAGCAGCGCCCCGCACACGGCGAGGGTCAGCAACGTACGACGCATGGCCAGATGTTCCACCGCCAGGCCCCGCCACCGGCACAGAAACGTTCCGCGTCACCGCCACGGGTTAGCGGACGATCCTCTGTTCGCGCGAGTGGACGAACGCGAGGGCCGCCGCACCCTCGGGTGCGGCGGCCCTCGTCGCGTCGTCTGTCAGCCCAGCCGACTCAGTTGACGGAACCCATCATTTCCTTGACCTTCTTGCGGTTCATCCAGATACCGAAGCCCGCGAGTACGGCGATGACCGCCTCGACGGCGACCGCACCCGACGTATCCAGGTTGATGCCGAGCTGCGGGGACGTGAGCAGGCCGGTCACGGAGTCGCCCGCGGTGACCGCGAGGAACCAGACACCCATCATCTGGGCGGTGTACTTCGCCGGCGCCATCTTCGTGGTGACCGAGAGGCCGACCGGGGAGAGGCAGAGCTCACCGACGGTCTGGATGAAGTAGATCGACACCAGCCACATCGGGCTGACCTTGCCGCCGTTGTTGGCGGTGTCGATCAGCGGGATCAGGAAGACGGCGAAGGAGATGCCGATCAGCGTGAGGCTGGAGGCGAACTTGACCGCCGTGCTCGGCTCCTTGCCCCGCTTGTTCAGCCAGAGCCACGCCGAGGCGACCACGGGGGCGAGCGCCATGATGAAGATCGGGTTCAGCGACTGGTACCAGGAGGTCGGGAAGTCGAACCCGAGCAGGCTGTTCGTCGTCTTGCCCTCGGCGAAGATCGACAGGGTCGAGCCGTTCTGGTCGTAGATCATCCAGAAGACGGCGGCGACGACGAAGAACCAGACGTAGCCCGAGAGCTTGGACTGCTCGAGGTTCGTCAGCTCCTTGTCGCGCTTCATGCGGACCAGGACGGCGATCGGGATGACCAGACCGGCGATCGTGAGCGGCATCAGCGCCCAGTCGGCGAAGTTGCCGGTCACGGCGAGGAACGTGTAGAGCGCCGCCGCCACGATCAGCCAGATCAGGCCGGTGCGCAGGGCGGACTTGCGCTGCTCGGCGGTCGCGGGCTTGGAGACCACGCTGCTCTCGCCGCTCAGGTGGCGCGAGCCGAGCATGAACTGGCCGAGGCCGAGCGCCATGCCGATCGCGGCGAGCGCGAAGCCGAAGTGCCAGTTGACGTTCTCGCCCACGGTGCCGATCGTCAGCGGGGCGAGGAAGGCACCCATGTTGATGCCGATGTAGAACAGCGTGAAGCCGCCGTCGCGGCGCGGGTCCTCCGGGCCGTCGTAGAGGTGGCCGACCATCGTGGAGATGTTCGCCTTCAGGAGGCCTGATCCGAGCGCGACGAGTGCGAGGCCGGCGAAGAAGGACACCGAGCTCGGCAGCGCGAGCGTGATGTGGCCGAGGATGACGACACCGGCGCCTATGGCGACGGTCTTGCGCGGTCCCCAGAAGCGGTCCGCGACCCAGCCGCCGGGCATGGCGAGCAGGTAGACCATCGACATGTAGACGGAGTAGATCGCCGTCGCCGTCGTGGCACTCATGTTCATGCCGCCGGGGGCGATCAGATACAGCGGGAGCAATGCCTTCATGCCGTAGAAGCTGTAGCGCTCCCACATTTCGGTCATGAAGAGTGTGGCCAGTCCGCGGGGGTGGCCGAAGAAGGTCTTCTCAGAGCCAGGGGTACCGGCTGAGTCCTTCGTCAGGCTGGACGCCATGGGTCGATCCTCGTGAGTTCGGGACGCGCGGCAGGAGCGTGTGCGCGCCCGGTGGGGGGCGGTCGGCACCGGGGTCATTCCGTCCACACCCCCACGCCCGGGGGGAGTTTCGCGCTCCGTATGGGGGAAGGCGCAGGGCGGTGACTCCGAGATCCACGCCCTGGGCGCGTCACTACGCGTTCAGGGCCCGACCACAGGTCATTCCTTCCAGGGCCGGCAGAAACCGACCCGCACATAAAAGTGACCTCAGGCCGCACAGTGGGCCAAAGGTCCTTGCGTAGTGCATCAGGCGTTGGGTCACCATACGCCACGTCAAGGCGGCATATGGAAGGACTTGAGACATGGATCACAGGTGATGTTGGAACCAACAGCCCACATTTAAAGGTGATTCTCAGGATCGCACCCCAGAGCCGCAGGCTTCAACGATCATGAGGCGATCACCCCACGATGGTCGTCCGACGCGGACTACCATCACCTCATGACCCGTGTACTGCTCGCCGAGGACGATGCGTCCATCTCGGAGCCGCTGGCCCGTGCCCTGCGCAGGGAGGGTTACGAGGTCGAAGTCCGCGAGGACGGCCCGACCGCCCTCGACGCCGGACTCCAGGGCAGCGTCGACCTTGTCGTACTCGACCTGGGGTTGCCCGGCATGGACGGCCTTGAGGTGGCCCGCCGCCTCCGTGCCGAGGGGCACACGGCGCCGATCCTCATCCTGACCGCACGCGCCGACGAGGTGGACACCGTCGTCGGCCTGGACGCGGGCGCCGACGACTACGTGACCAAACCCTTCCGCCTGGCCGAACTGCTGGCCCGCGTCCGGGCCCTGCTGCGGCGCGGGGCGGCCGAGCCGCAGCAGCCGCCGGCCACGCACGGCGTGCGGATCGACGTCGAGTCGCACCGCGCCTGGATGGGCGAGGAGGAGCTCCAGCTCACGGCCAAGGAGTTCGACCTGCTCCGGGTCCTGGTCCGCGACGCGGGGCGGGTAGTGACGCGCGACCAGCTGATGCGGGAGGTCTGGGACACGACGTGGTGGTCCTCCACGAAGACGCTGGACATGCATATCTCCTGGCTGCGCAAGAAGCTGGGCGATGATGCGGCGAATCCGCGGTACATCGCCACGGTGCGGGGTGTGGGCTTCCGCTTCGAGAAGAGCTGATCTCTCGCCTGGGGGCGCTGGAAAGTGCCCCGTAGGGGCGCGGGGAACTGCGCGACCAGCCGTCGACGGCCCGCACCTGCGGGAAGTGGGTCGATGGCAGACGCGTCTGCCTTCAACGGTCCGCCAGGCCCGTGCGGGCACGCCGTGGTTGCTCGCGCAGTTCCCCGCGCCCCTGACGGGGCAGTTCCCCGCGCCCCTGACGGGGCAGTTCCCCGCGCCCCTGACGGGGCACTTCCCCGCGCCCCTGACGGGGCCCGCATCCAGGACACTGGGTAAATGCGCCGCCGCCTGATCAACTCCACCCTCGCCGTGGTCCTCGTCGTCATCGCCGTCTTCGGCGTAAGCCTCGTCATCGTCGAGACCAGAACCATCAGCAGCAGCGCCCAGGAGCGAGTCACCTCCGAGGCGCTCCGCCTCGCCAGCATCGTCGACAGCAGGCTCATCAGTGATGAGCGGATCAACGCCGAGATCCTGCGCGACATCGCCGCCGTCGACACCGACCGCTACGCCCGCATCGAGATCCAGGGCCGCGCCCCCATCGAGATCGGCACCCGCCCCACCGGCGAGGTCATCCGGGACACGGCCAAGGGCGAGGAGGGCGAGAAGGTCACCGTCGAGGAGCCGCGCACCGCGGTCACCCAGGAGGTCGGCCGCACCCTGCTGATCATCGGCGCCGTGGCCCTGCTGGCGATCATCGCCGCCGTACTCCTCGCCGTACGCCAGGCCAACCGCCTGACCTCTCCGCTCACCGACCTCGCCGAGACCGCGGAACGCCTCGGCTCGGGCGACCCGAGGCCCCGCCACAAGCGGTACAGCGTGCCGGAGCTCGACCGCGTCGCGGACGTCCTCGACGGCAGCGCCGAGCGGATCGCCCGGATGCTGACCGCCGAGCGGCGCCTCGCGGCCGATGCCTCGCACCAGCTGCGTACGCCGCTCACGGCCCTCTCCATGCGCCTGGAGGAGATCACCGTCACCGACGACCTGGACACGGTGAAGGAGGAGGCGACGATCGCGCTCGCGCAGGTCGAGCGCCTCACCGACGTGGTACAGCGGCTGCTCACCAATTCCCGTGACCCGCGCACCGGCTCCGCCGTCTCCTTCGACCTGGACGAGGTCATCAAGCAGCAGCTGGAGGAGTGGCGCCCGGCCTACCGCAGCGCGGGCCGCGCCATCGTCAGCTCGGGCAAGCGGCAGCTGCGGGCCGTGGGCACACCGGGCGCCGTCGCGCAGGTCCTCGCGGCGCTGATCGAGAACTCGCTCATGCACGGCGGCGGCACCGTGGCGCTGCGGACCCGCGTCACGGGAAACCAGACGGTGATCGAGGTCACGGACGGCGGCCCCGGCGTCCCCGCCGATCTCGGCGCCCGGATCTTCGAGCGCACCATCAGCGGCCGCAACTCGACGGGTATCGGCCTCGCGGTGGCCAGGGATCTGGCCGAGGCGGACGGAGGCAGGCTGGAAATGCTGCAGACCAAGCCGCCGGTGTTCGGCCTGTTCCTGTCGCGTACGCCGCCGCAGAAGCGGGCAGCGGCGGATTCCGAGGAGACGGTCAGATAGCTGCCGAGGGCCGCCAGAGGGCCGTCAGGCGGCCCGTACGGCCCGTACGGGGAGAGCTGGTCAGCTGGCCCGCTGCGTAGCCGCAGCCGCGGCCCGCTTCGTGTCGGCCGTCACGTCCACCGGCTCGTCCAGGAACGATTCCGCATGGGCCACGGTCTCCCGCGCGGGCAGTGACTTGAAGACCCAGGTGCGGTAGGACCAGAAGCGGAAGCAGGTGGCGATGCCGATGCCCACGAACTTGAAGACGTTGCGCTGGAGCGGGCTGTCCCAGTCGAAGCCGTAGATCGCCGCGTACAGAACGCCGTTCTCGATCACCAGGCCGACCGCGCTGAACATCAGGAACAGCGTGAGCTCCTTGGTGCGGGAGCTCTTGTCACGGTCCCTGTACGTGAAGTAACGGAAGCCCACGTAGTTGAAGGCGATGGCGACGACCGTGGCGATCACGTTCGCGCGCACGGCCTGCAGATCAGTGGTGTGCCACAGCAGGTTGGAGACGCCGAAATTCACCAGCGTGCCCAGCGCCCCCACGGCTCCGAACTTGGCGACTTCGCGCGCGAGCTGGTCCAGTCGCACCCGTAGTGCGCCACGTTCCTTCATGGTGGTCGCCCCAACCCCCGTCGTTCCGTCGATTCGTATCGGTCATGTCGACGTAGGTGGTGATTCGGTCGCGTCAACCCAGCCATGCTAACCAGCGACCCCGCCGCTCGCGCGTGCGCGCCTCCACACTGTGGCGGCTCTGTGACGGGATCGGCCGTGCGGGGCGGGGAGAACCGGCCGTTCCGGGGTGGCCGATACAGGCCGATACCCTGGGGGTGTGACGTTCCCGGTAGTCGGCATGGTCGGCGGCGGTCAGCTCGCCCGCATGACCCACGAGGCGGGCATCCCCCTCGGCCTCAGATTCAAGCTCCTCAGTGACACCCCTCAGGACTCCGCGGCGCAGGTCGTCAGCGATGTCGTCATCGGCGACTATCGCGATCTCGACACGCTGCGTGAGTTCGCGAGGGGCTGCGACGTGATCACTTTTGATCACGAACACGTACCCACCGAGCATCTACGGGCCCTGGAGGCGGACGGCATCCCCGTCCGTCCGGGGCCTGACGCGCTGGTGCACGCCCAGGACAAGGGCGTGATGCGCGAGAAGCTCATGGAGATCGGCGTGCCGTGTCCACGCCACCGGATCGTGCGCGATCCGGCGGAGGTGGCGGCCTTCGCGGCCGAAGGCTCTTCGGACGGCGACGGCTTCCCCGTGATCCTCAAGACGGTGCGTGGCGGCTATGACGGAAAGGGGGTGTGGTTCGTACGTTCCGTCGAGGACGCCGAAGATCCCTTCCGGGCCGGTGTCCCCGTCCTGGCCGAGGAGAAGGTCGATTTCGTACGGGAGCTCGCGGCGAATGTCGTCCGCTCACCGCACGGCCAGGCCGTGGCCTACCCCGTAGTCGAGTCGCAGCAGGTCGACGGCGTCTGCGACACGGTGATCGCGCCCGCCCCCGGCCTCTCGGAGGACCTCGCGGGTCAGGCGCAGGAGCTGGCCCTCCGCATCGCCAAGGAACTCGGCGTGGTCGGCCACCTGGCGGTCGAGCTCTTCGAGACGCGCGACGGCCGCATCCTGGTCAACGAGCTCGCGATGCGCCCGCACAACTCGGGCCACTGGACGCAGGACGGGGCGATCACGTCCCAGTTCGCGAACCACGTGCGTGCCGTGCTCGACCTCCCCCTCGGAGACCCGCGCCCGCGGGCGAAGTGGACGGTCATGGCCAATGTCCTGGGCGGCGACTACCCGGACATGTACCAGGCGTATCTGCACTGCATGGCGCGTGACCCGCAGTTGAAGATCCACATGTATGGCAAGGACGTGAAGCCCGGACGCAAGGTCGGCCACGTCAACACCTACGGCGACGACCTGGACGACGTGCTCGAGCGCGCGCGTCACGCGGCCGGATATCTCAGAGGAACGATTACAGAATGACCGCACCTGTAGTTGGCATTGTCATGGGCTCGGACTCCGACTGGACGGTCATGGAGGCCGCGGCCAAGGCGCTCGACGAGTTCGAGATCCCTTACGAGGTCGACGTCCTCTCCGCGCACCGGATGCCGCGCGAGATGATCGCGTACGGCGATCAAGCGGCCGACCGCGGCATCAAGGCGATCATCGCGGGCGCGGGCGGCGCGGCACACCTGCCCGGCATGATGGCTTCGGTGACCCCGCTCCCGGTCATCGGCGTGCCCGTCCCCCTGAAGTACCTGGACGGCATGGACTCGCTCCTTTCCATCGTGCAGATGCCGGCCGGCATCCCCGTGGCGACGGTCTCGATCGGCGGCGCGCGCAACGCGGGCCTGCTCGCGGCGCGGATCCTGGCCGTTCACGACCCCGAACTCCTCACCCGTATGCAGGAGTTCCTGCAAGAACTGAACGAGCAGGCCACGGAGAAGGGCAAGCGGCTCCGGGCCAAGGTCGAAGGCACGGGTTCCGGTTTCGGCTTCGGCTCGGGAAAGTAGGCGGCATGACTTCTCCCGGCAGTGACGCTCTCGCTGAAGCCCGTGCCTTTCTCGCCGACTTCCCCGTGGTCGACGGCCACAACGACCTGCCCTGGGCGCTGCGCGAGAAGGCGGGTTACGACATCGACCGCCTCGACATCGCATCCGACCAGACGGGCCGCCTCCACACGGACATCGCACGCCTGCGGGCGGGCGGGGTCGGCGCCCAGTTCTGGTCGGTGTACGTCCGCACGGACCTGACCGGCGACGCGGCGGTCAGCGCGACGCTCGAACAGATCGACTGCGTCGACCAGTTGCTCACCCGCTACCCGTCCGACCTGCGCCGCGCGCTGACGGCCGCGGACATGGAGGAGGCGCGGGGTGAGGGCCGCATCGCGTCCCTGATGGGCGCGGAGGGCGGCCACTCGATCAACAACTCCCTCGCGACGCTGCGGTCGTTGCACGCGCTCGGTGTCCGCTACATGACGCTGACGCACAACGACAACATCGCGTGGGCGGACTCGGCAACGGATGAGCCGGGCGTCGGGGGCCTCTCCCCCTTCGGTCACGAGGTGGTCCGGGAGATGAACCGCACCGGCATACTCGTGGACTTGTCCCACGTGGCGGCGACGACGATGCGGGCGGCCCTGGACACGTCCGTGGCGCCCGTGATCTTCTCCCACTCCTCGTCCCGCGCGGTCTGCGACCACCCCCGCAACATCCCGGACGACGTCCTGGAGCGCCTGTCGGCGAACGGCGGCGTGGCGATGGCGACCTTCGTGCCGAAGTTCGTCCTCCAGGCGGCAGTTGACTGGACGTCAGCGGCCGACGAGAACATGCGGGCGCACGGGTTCCACCACCTGGACACGACGCCGGACGCGATGAAGGTGCACGCGGCCTTCGAGGAGTCGACCCCGCGCCCCGTCGCCACGGCGTCGACGGTCGCCGATCACCTCGACCACATGCGCGAGGTGGCGGGCGTCGACCACATCGGCATCGGCGGCGACTACGACGGCACGGCGTTCACTCCGGACGGCCTCGACGACGTATCGGGCTACCCGAACCTGATCGCGGAGCTCATCGGTCGCGGCTGGTCTCGGGGTGACCTCGCCAAGCTGACGTGGCAGAACGCGGTGCGGGTACTCGGCGCGGCGGAGGATGTGGCACGGGACGAGCAGTTCCGGCGCGGTCCTTCGAACGCGACGCTCCAGCAACTGGACTGCTGAGGGCCGGAGTCGGGCACAAAGGGCGGGGCGGCAGCCGATCGGCTGCCGCCCCGCCCTTCGTGCTCTCAGTCCCTTCGTGCTCTCAGTCCGCTCTTGCTCTCAGTCCGCGATCTCTTGCCTCGCGAAGCGCAACGAGCGGGCGAAGACGTCCTCCATCGCGCCGTCGGACGCGCCGTACCAGCCGTGGTCGGCGCCCGGCACCGTACGCAGCTCGACGCGTACGCCGACGTCCCGCAGCCGGGCGGCGAGTGCCTCGCTGTGCGTGCTCGGGACCATCGTGTCCTGCTCGCCGTGGACCAGGAGGAAGGGCGGGGCGTCGCGGTGCACCTGGGCGACGGGGCTGGCGGCGCGGGCCGCCGCCGGCACGGCCGATGGGGCGGCGCCGAGCAGCAGGGCCTCGGGGGTCGTGGGGTTCCCCGGGTCGTACGCACCGCACGGGACGGTCAGATCGCTCGGCGCGTACCAGACCACGGCTCCGGCGGTGGTGCTCGCGGGGTCGAGTGCCAGGAGGGAGGCGAGATGACCACCCGCCGATTCGCCCCACACCACGATCCGCCCGGTGTCGACGCCGAGTTCCGCCGCACGGAGCGTGAGCCAGCGCAGGGCGGTGCGCAGGTCGTCGAGCGGGGCGGGGAAGAGGGCCTCGCCGCTGAGCCGGTAGTCGACGCAGGCGACGGCGAAACCGGCCGCGGCGATGCGCGCGAACGGACCCGGAGCCCAGTGGCGGGTCCGCGGCCCCATGTCGTCACGCCGCCCGCGCCGCCAGGCACCGCCGTGCACGAAGAGGACGAGCGGGGCGGCGGCCGGTGCGTCTGATGCGTCCGGCAGCCAGAGGTCGAGTTCGAGCGGTCGCCCGCCCTCTGTCTCGCCGTACGGGACACCCCGCAGCAGCCGCAGGCCCGGTGCCGGGAGCGCGGCGGGCGGCAGCGGCGCGAGATCCGGGTGGGGCGCGGCGATCAGCGCCCGCAGGGCGTCGCTCACCGGGTGTGCCACTGGTGCTCGGGAAGGAAGCGCACGTCGTACCGCTCGGGAACGGTGGCGAACTTGTCGGGCGTGGGTACGACGGGTGTCCGCGGCAGGCCGAGGTCCGTGGCGGGCGCCCCGAGGTTCTCGAAGAACCGCTCGAAGGTGCCGCCGGGCCCGGCGGCGACGCCGACGACCTGGCTGTGGTGGCGCTCCATGCGGTAGGCGTGCGGACAGTTCTTCGGTACGAAGCCGAAGTCGCCGGGGGTGAGGAGCTTCTCCTGCTGTGCGCCTTCGGTGTCCTCGACGAAGAGCCGTACGGCGCCTGCGGTGACGTAGAAGACCTCGTAGGTGTCGGTGTGCAGGTGGGCCGGGATGATGTCGCCCTTGGGGCCCTCGACGGTGAAGAAGTTGAAGGCGTTGTCCGTCTGCTCGCCGCCCGCGTAGATCGTGACCAGGTCCCCGAACAGATGGGCGCGGTCGCCCTCGCCCTTCTCGATGACGTAGGGCTTGCCCGGACCGGCGGGGATGCGGGAGGAGCGCCGGTGGCGGGTGGCGTACTCGATCGTCATGGGCTCTCCCGGGGGGAAGTCTGAGGAACAGTGACGTTGAACGCAAACGTCAGGTAGCCTGACATAGTAGTCCCACCGCGGGCAAGACCGCGGGCGAGCGACCGCCCCCGAACCCATAGGCTCGCGACATGCACGACACCGGCCGCAACCTCCCGCAACTGCTCGGCGACGCCCGGCGCTGGTTCGAGGACGCGCTCCTCGCGACCCTGGAGGAGGCAGGGGAGGCCCATGTGTCCCCGACCCAGGCGGGCCTCTTCGCCGTCCTGGACGAGCAGGGCACGACGGTCTCGGAGCTGGCCCGCAGGATGGGCGTCACCCGGCAGACCGCCCACCAGGCGGTACACGGCCTGGTGGCGGCGGGCCTGCTCGAACAGGTCCCCGACCCCTCCTCCGCGCGGCAGAGGCTGATCCGCCGCACCGCGGAGGGCGAACGCACGCACCGCGAGGCGGGCCGCGTCCTGCGAAGGCTGGAGGAGACGCTCGCCGAACGCATCGGCCAGCAAACGGCGGACGCGCTGCGGGCGGCACTGGAAACTCCGTGGGGGACCCCGCCGGTGCTCGGCCGCACCTCCCCGGCAGCCGACACCTGACCGCGCCACGCTCCGGCTCGCCCCTTCCCCCACCCGCCCGCCCCCGCCTGGGGAGAGGGAGTTGTGGTGGCCACCTCCACGCACTCCTGCCCCGCGTCACTGCCGGAGAAGCTGGACTTCTGCCATATCGGATCTGACACGAGAGCCTTTCCCTACGACAGCTACGAAGGCGCAGCCGCCGCCTCGCGGATCGGACGGACCCGACCAAGGCCCTGGTGTCGGTGGCGGCGAACTGCTCCCACACTCCCAAGCCGGGCGGCTGCGGCCCGATCAATCCAGGCAAGTGTGCTTCGCACTGCTCGGGTGGTGGCGGTAGCCAGGCTGGCCGCGAGCAGACGGAAGGCGGAAGTGTGGACGCTGAGCAGGCCCGGCAAGTTGATGCCGTGCTGAGGCAGTTGGGCATCCCCGGTGTGGTGGCACCGGAGGACCCGGAGAACGCGGCGGGGCCCTGGCGTGTGTACGACACGGCCGACCCTGCCACGCGGCGGGACATGACCCCTGACGCGCTGGCATCCGTGGCCGCCAAGTTCCCTGAGGAGGAACCGCGTTCAGGGACGGGAAGTCCTGGCGATGCTGGATGCCGCTCCGCCCCGATACCGCGCGATGCTGCCCGGCGCCGACGACCCCGCGGAGGCGTCGGGGCTCGCCTGATCCGCATACGACAGCAGCCCTCGGCATCACGCCGGGGGCTGCTTTGTTTGTGCAGGTCAGTGGTCGTTTTCAGCCCAGCTCCCACCCAGGATTTCCCCAGCAGGATGCTCAGGAACAGGCGAGAACGGGCCTCAACGGGCTGGAACCCGAAACCGTCTCCCCGGCCCGCCGAAACAGCATCTGACCTGCAAAAACCCCGCTACGGAAGGTTCCGCGCCATCACGATCCGCTGGACCTGGTTCGTGCCCTCGTAGATCTGCGTGATCTTCGCGTCCCGCATCATCCGCTCGACCGGGTAGTCACGGGTGTAGCCGTAGCCGCCGAGCAGCTGGACCGCGTCCGTCGTGACCTCCATCGCGACGTCCGACGCGAAGCACTTGGCTGCCGCGCCCGCGAAGGTCAGGTCGCTGTCGCCGCGCTCCGACTTGGCCGCCGCCGCGTACGTCAGCTGACGTGCCGCCTCGATCTTCATCGCCATGTCCGCGAGCATGAACTGCACGCCCTGGAAGTCGGCGATCGGCTTGCCGAACTGCTTGCGCTCCTTGACGTAGCCCTTCGCGTAGTCGAGGGCGCCCTGGGCGATGCCGAGTGCCTGGGCCGCGATCGTGATGCGGGTGTGGTCCAGGGTCTTCATCGCCGTGGCGAAGCCGGTGCCCTCCTCGCCGATCATGCGGTCGGCGGGGATGCGAACGTTGTCGAGGTAGACCTCGCGGGTCGGCGAGCCCTTGATGCCGAGCTTCCGCTCCGGGGCGCCGAAGGAGACGCCCTCGTCCGACTTCTCCACGACGAACGCGGAGATGCCGCGCGAACGCTTCTCGGGGTCCGTCACGGCCATCACCGTGTAGTACTCGGAGACACCCGCGTTCGTGATCCAGCGCTTCACGCCGTTGAGGACCCAGAAGTCCCCGTCACGGACCGCCTTCGTCTTCATGCCGGCCGCGTCCGAACCGGCGTCCGGCTCGGAGAGGCAGTACGAGAACATGCCGTCGCCCTTGGCGAGCGGCGTCATGTACTTCTTCTTCAGCTCCTCGGACCCGGAGAGGATCACGGGGAGCGAACCCAGCTTGTTCACGGCCGGGATGAGGGAGGAGGACGCACAGACGCGCGCCACCTCCTCGATCACGATGACCGTCGCGAGAGCGTCGGCGCCCGTGCCGCCGTAGCTCTCCGGTACGTGCACCGCGTGCAGGTCGGAGGAGACGAGGGCGTCGAGCGCCTCCTGCGGGAAGCGGGCCTCCTCGTCCACCGCCGCGGCGAACGGTGCGATCTTCGCCTCCGAGAGCGAACGGATCGCGTCGCGGAGCATGTCGTGCTCCTCGGACGGGCGGTACAGGTCGAAATCAGCCGATCCGGCCAAGGTCTCTCACGCTCCAAGGTGCTAATTACCGTTAAGTAACCCAAATTTTAGAGGGCGGCTCACGCGAGGGATACGTGAGCTTGCCGACAGCCGTCGCCGGGGCGGGTGGGAGAACGGGTGGCGATGGCGGAAACGTGCCCGCGCCAGGGCCCGACTATGCTCGGGCACCGCACTGACGGCCGTATACCCCTGGAGCACCGCATGGCCCTCAAGATCACCGTGATCGGCACCGGCTATCTCGGTGCCACGCACGCCGCGGCCATGGCCGAGCTCGGCTTCGAGGTGCTCGGCCTCGATGTCGTACCCGAGAAGATCGAGATGCTCCAGCGGGGCGAGGTCCCGATGTACGAGCCCGGTCTCGAGGAGCTGCTGCGCAAGCATGTCGCCGGGATCGAGGGTTCGAGCGGGCGTCTGCGCTTCACCATGGACTGGGCGGAGGTCGCCGACTTCGGAGACGTCCACTTCGTCTGCGTGAACACCCCGCAGCGGCACGGCGAGTACGCCTGCGACATGAGCTACGTCGACAGCGCCTTCGCGCAGCTCGCCCCGCATCTGACGCGCCCCGCGCTCGTCGTGGGCAAGTCGACCGTGCCGGTCGGCTCGGCGGACCGGCTCGCGCGCGAGCTCTCCGCCGCCGCACCGGTGGGCGCGGAGGCCGAGCTCGCCTGGAACCCGGAGTTCCTGCGGGAGGGCTTCGCCGTCAAGGACACGCTGCACCCGGACCGCATCGTCGTCGGCGTACGCAGCGCGCACGCCGAGAAGCTCCTTCGCGAGGTGTACGCGGGTCCCGTGGGCGAGGGCTCGCCCTTCGTCGTGACGGACTTCCCGACCGCCGAGCTCGTGAAGACCGCCGCCAACTCCTTCCTCGCCACGAAGATCTCGTTCATCAACGCCATGGCCGAGGTGTGCGAGGCGGCCGGCGGGGATGTCGTGAAGCTGGCGGAGGCGCTCGGGTACGACGACCGGATCGGCAAGAAGTTCCTGCGGGCAGGGATCGGCTTCGGGGGCGGGTGTCTGCCCAAGGACATCCGGGCGTTCATGGCGCGGGCGGGGGAGCTGGGCGCCGACCAGGCGCTGACCTTCCTGCGGGAGATCGACTCCATCAACATGCGGCGGCGCGGGCAGATGGTGGAGATGGCGCGGGAGGCGCTGGGGGGCGGGTCCTTCCTGGGCAAGCGCGTCGCCGTCCTGGGCGCCACCTTCAAGCCGGACTCGGACGATGTGCGGGACTCGCCCGCGCTGAACGTCGCCGGGCAGATTCATCTGCAGGGCGGTCAGGTCACGGTGTACGACCCCAAGGGGATGGCGAACGCGGGGCGTCTCTTCCCGACGCTCGGGTACGCCGATTCCGCGGTGGAGGCGGTGCGGGGCGCCGATGTCGTGCTGCACCTGACGGAGTGGCAGGAGTTCCGGGAGCTCGACCCCGAGGCCCTCGGCGATGTCGCGTCGGCCCGGCTCATCCTGGACGGGCGCAACGCGCTCGACCCGGAGGTCTGGCGCGCGGCGGGCTGGACGTACCGCGCGATGGGCCGCCCGGCGGCCTGATTCATCCGTCCCTGACTCACCCCTCCCCGGCCGCACCCTTCCGCGCCCGGTAGGCCCGCATCTTGGCGCGGGCCCCGCACACCCCCATGTCGCACCACCGGCTCCGCCCGGCCGGGCTCCGGTCGTAGTACGCCCAGTGGCAGTCCGAGGCTTCGCACGCCTTGAGGCGGCTCCACGTACCGGCGGCGACCGCCTCCGCGATGGCTGCCGCCACCCGTGACACCAGCGGTGCCGGGTCGTCGGCCGGAGTGAGCGACGCCGAGCCGTCCTGTGCGTCGACCCTCACCAACAGCGGGGCTGCCGCGAGGAGTTGACCCAGCGGCGGCGCGGCCTCGTGCGGCCCGTGCCCCGCATGGGCCAGGCATGCGACCCGCAGCGACTCCCGCAGCTCCCGCGCCGCCGCCACCTCCTCCGTCCGGGGAGAGATGCCGAGCGGGGCGCGACCCTCCGCCGTGTCCAGGGCGTCCGCGCCCGACTCCAGGTCCAGGGTGTTCACCAGCGCCTGGATCAGCGCCAGGCCCCCGGGAGCAGGTGCTCTGTCATTCATGCTTGCGACGTTACCTCTAGTGGGGGAGTATGCAGTAACGACAGTTACCCGTAGCAGGCCTGTATGGGTAACCCCTTCGCGATCGAGGAGAAGTAGTCATGCCCCTCGCCAAACTCGGCGTCGTCGTACTCGACTGTCCCGACCCCCTGGCCCTCGCCACCTTCTACGCGGCCGTCATCGGCGGCACCCCCAAGGACGACGGCGAAGGCTGGGTGGACCTCGAAGGCCAGGGAGGCGGCACACCGCTCGCGTTCCAGGCCGCTCCGGACCACGTACCCCCGCAGTGGCCTTCGGCCGCGCACTCGCAGCAGTTCCATCTGGACCTCGATGTGGCGCAGGCGGAGATGGACGCGGTCGAGAAGGAGGTGCTCGCGCTCGGCGCCACCGTCCTCGACGCGGCGGACCGCGCCCGCAGCTTCCGGGTGTACGCCGACCCGGCCGGACACCCGTTCTGCCTCTGCGCCTGCTGAGAGCGCCCGAGCTTCAGGCTCAGCTTGCCCGCGGCCGCCTCTCCCGCGTCGCCCGCGCCGTGAAGTCCGCCCCGCGCAGCATCCGTTGGACATTGCCCCACGTCAGCATCGCGAGATCGGCCTCCGGCCAGTCGCGTTCGATGAGTTCGGCGATGAGATGCGGGTAGCGCGAGGCGTCGGCCAGGCCTTCGGGGTGGGTCTCCGAGGTGTCGTACGTTCCCGAGATGCCGACGCACTCCGGGCCCGCGACGCGGCGTACGTGTTCGAGGTGGTCCGCCACCTCACGGATCGAGGAGCCCGTCTGCTCGGCGGAGAGCGGCACCAGGCACAGGCCCTTGGCGGTGCCGATCGCGGTCAGCAGGTCGTCCGGGACGTTCGCCGGGGCGTCGCGCAGCGCGCGGGCTCCCGAGCGGGCGAAGAGCACCGGCGCCCTGGAGACGGCGAGTGTTCGGTGCGCCGTGGCCTCGGAGGCGCCGGACAGCTCGGCGAGCACGCCGAGCCGGTTCAGCTCGCGCACCACCTCCTCGCCGAACGGACTCAGCCCTCCCGGGCCCGCCCATGACGTACCGGACAGCGTGAGGGAGCTCAGGCCGAGGGCGTGCAGGGCGCGCAGGGTGGCGAGCGAGTCGCCGAGCGCGGCGGCGCGCGCCGGGCCGATCAGGGCGGCGATGCGGCCGCAGTTGCGGGCGTCGGCCGTCTCGGACGCCGTGCGGGCGAGCCGCAGCCCGTCGGTGTGGTCGCCGATGACCTGCTTGACGAGGTCGATCTGTTCGAGGGTCGCGCCGAGTACGTGCTCCCCGGTGATGCCGTCAGGGACGTGCACGGACCAGAACTGGGCGCCCACACCGCCCGCCCGCAGCCGCGGCACATCGGCGTCCACGCCGCTGTCACCCAGCTCCAGGTCGTACCAGGGCAGTGCGCGCAGCGCCCACGGCAGCCCGCTGTAGCCGTCGGCGACGGGATGCGCTGCCAGCAGTGCGTGGGCACGCAGGAGCGGGTCCGCCACGTGGTCCGGCGCGTGGTCCGGTGAGTGGGTGGCTGCGGGCTCGGATATGGGTGGTGGCTCGGGGGTCGCTGCGTCGGTCGTGTCAAGCTCTCCGGCTTCGGCGGTGGCGTTGAGTTCGTCTTGCAGGTCCGCCATGGCAATTGCTCCGGGTATCAGGGTGTCCGTCCTGTTCACCGTGACATGCGGGAGCCGGGGCTTCGCGGCGGGCGAAGCGTTCGGGGTACGCGTTCGGGTTACCCGGCCGGGCAGCGCGGCCGTGATCGCGGCATGGAGAAGGGCCCCGCCGATCCACCGGCGGGGCCCCGTCCACGTATCCAGGAAACGCCTCAGCCGCCCGAGACGGTCACCTTCTCGTCGTTGTTCAGCTCCGACACCATCTGCTTGACCTTGGCCTTGTCCCACAGGAGGTTGCCGCCGGACGAGCCCGAGATCGGCATGTTCATGGACTTGCCGTCACCGCCGCTGATGCCCTTCATCGCCCAGAACATGGAGCCCACGTCGAAGAGGCCCATGTCCTTGTCGACGATCAGGGTGTCCAGGCCCGCGCTCATCGTGGGGTAGAGCTTGAAGGGGTTCATGACCGTGCCGGGCGTGGCCACCTGGTGGGCCAGGGCCGCGAGGAACTTCTGCTGGTTCTTCGTACGGTCCAGGTCGCTGGAGAAGGCGTGCCGGGTGCGGACGAAGGCCAGGGCCTCCTGACCGCTCAGGGTCTGCTTGCCCGCCTCGAAGTCGGCGCCCGACCACTTGTCCTTGAAGGCCTTGGGGATGTCCATCTCGACGCCGCCGACCGAGTCCACGATCTTGGCGAAGCCGCCGAAGCCGATCTCGGCGTAGTGGTCGATCTTGAGCCCGGTGTTGTACTCGACGGTCCGCACGAGGAGCTCGGGGCCGTCCTCCGCGTACGCCGCGTTCAGCTTCGTCTGGCGGCCCTGGTTCGGGTAGAGCTTGCCGGACTCGGCGCCCTTGAAGGAGGGGATCGTGACGTTCGAGTCACGCGGCAGCGAGATCATCGTGTTCCCGCCGTCGTCCGCGACGTGCAGGATCATCATCGAGTCGGTGCGCTTGCCCTCGGCCGAGCCCGTGTGGAGCTTCTTCTTGTCCTCGGCGGTCATGCCCTCGCGGCTGTCGGAGCCGACGATCAGGTAGTTCGTGCCCGCGCCGCCGTCGGGGCGCTCGATGACCTTGGAGAGGTCGACCTCGCGCTTGAGCTTGGAGTCGGCCCAGAAGTACGTGGTGATGGAGACGGCGAGGAGCAGCACGACGAAGGTGATCGAGCCGATCTTGATGCGGCGGCGCCAGTTCGGCGCGGGGCGCGGGGCACGGGTGCCGTCGCCGCCCTGACCGCCGCCCGCGCCCTGTCCCGGCCCGTTCGGGGAGCCGTAGACCTGGCCGGTGTTGTAGCCGTCGTGGGCGTCCTGGCGGGAGGCACGGGGCTCGAACATGTCGTCGCGTGCGTCGCCGTACGGCTGGCCGTAGCCGTCGTCGTACCCGCCCTGCTGCGGGACTCCTCCCTGCTGCTGGCCCGGTCGGCCGGACGGGCCGCCGCGCTGGACATGCCGCATCCTGCGGGCGCCCTCAGGCTGCGTGCTCCCGCTGCCACGGCCGTATCCCCGGCCGTTGCCCTGGTCGTCAGGCCAATCGCTCATGTGACCCAGTGTGCCGCCTTGGGCTGTGCCACTCACAGGGCAGGTGGGGAATCGGAGCAGGGCTGTTGCAGAGCTGATGCAAAGCGGCTCGGCGCGTCACGGACATTCCTCAGACATAGGGTGGAGCCCATGACAGACCTGGCCCCTGGCGCGGAATCGGAGATTCCGGGCAAGCCGACTTCGGCGTCCCGCACGACTCTCAGCCACATCATGACCCACAACGACACCAACCTCCTCGGAACGGTGCACGGCGGCGTGATCATGAAATTGGTGGACGATGCGGCGGGGGCCGTCGCGGGACGGCACTCGGGCGGACCCGCCGTCACCGCCTCCATGGACGAGATGGCCTTCCTGGAGCCGGTACGCGTCGGCGACCTCGTCCATGTGAAGGCGCAGGTGAACTGGACCGGCCGCAGCTCCATCGAGGTCGGCGTGCGGGTGCTCGCCGAGCGCTGGAACGAGTCGACACCGGCCCAGCAGGTGGGGTCGGCGTATCTCGTCTTCGCGGCCGTCGACGCGGAGGGGAAGCCGCGGGGCGTGCCGCCGGTCATCCCGGAGACCGAGCGGGACCGGCGGCGGTATCAGGAGGCCCAGATCCGCCGCACGCACCGCCTCGCGCGGCGCCGGGCCATCAAGGAGCTGCGGCAGGCGCGTGCCGCGGAGGGACTGGACGACTGAGCGGTCCCGACGGCCGAGCGCTCATGGGCGCCGGCGCGGACCGTCCTACGGGCACACCACCTGGTCCCCGGTGAGCGCCCCGAACTCCCCTTGGTACGCATCCTCCGCCCGCACCGGCCTGACGCGCTTGTAGTCCTGGCCCGCGAACACCTTCAGGGTCGGGCCCTGCCCCTTCACGGCCCGCATCTCACTGCCGGGCAGTGCGGTGGCCAGGGACTTCGCCGAGCGGTCCCAGCGGGGGTCGTACGCGACGACCGTGCGCTTCAGCGGCCTGCCCGCCACATTGCCGGGGGCCCGCGTCGTGCGGAAGCCCGTGGACCGCAGCCCGCTGTCGACCCGCCGGCCGAGTCCCGGCGTGCCCGCGGCGTTGTCGACCTGCACCCGGATCTGCTGCGGCGACACGTCGACGACGGCCTTGCGCATGGTGTGGTGCGCGGCCAGCGGACGGTCGCCGCGCAGTGCGTCGAAGAGCTTCCCGGACCTCTTCGGGTCCCACTTCAGCGTCGACCCGATGCCCGGCACCAGCACGCCCTTGCTGAGCAGCGGCACGGTGGTGAACTCCGACGACGACGGTGAGAAGCCGCGCATCGCCCGGCCGAGGGCCAGCATGTCGTTCGTACCGAAGCCCTTGTCCGCCCGGACGGAGCCGAGCAGCGTCCTGCTCACGTCGCGGAACTTGAGCGGGTTGAGCAGCACCCCGCTGCCGGTCGCCTTGGCGATCAGCGCCGCGAGGAACCGCTGCTGGCGCTGCATCCGCCCCAGGTCCGATGTGCCGTCGACGTGGCGTGTGCGGACGTACTGCAACGCGGCCCCGCCGTTCAGCTTGTGCGTACCGACGGACAGATCGAGTCCGGTGTACGAGTCCTTCAGCGGGCGTGCCGTGCAGATCTCGACGCCGCCGAGCACGTCCACGGTCTTCATGAAGCTGGTGAAGTCGACCTCCATGTAGTGGTCGATCTTGACCTTCGTCATGTTCTCGACGGTCCGCACGGTCAGGTTGGCGCCGCCCTCCGCGTAGGCCGCGTTCAGCTTGACCGGGTGCGCCTTGTGCTTGTCGCCGGAGTTCTGGTCGGTGTGCTCGGGCATCTCCGCGTACGAGTCACGGGGCAGGCTCACCACACTCGCGCGGTCCCGGTCCTCCGAGATGTGCACGATCATGATCGTGTCCGTGCAGTGGCAGGGTGCGCCGCCGAGGCGGTACTTCTGCTTCTCCGCCTTGGTGATCTTGTCGCGGCCGTCGGTGCCGACGAGCAGCACGTTCATGCCGTTGCCGCCCTTGGGCCGGTTCTTCATGTCCTTGAAGGCGTCGACGCGGCTGATCTCGGTGTCGAGACTGGTGACGACACCGTGCCCGATCCCGGCCGCCGTGAGCACCGTCACGGCGAACCCCGTCGCCACCCGCATGGGCCAGCGAGGCCGCTTCCGCTGCTTGGCCGGCCGCCGCGCGGGCTGCTGCGAAGGCTGCCGCGCGTGCGGGGGGCGGGGCCCGCGCTGTGGCGACGCGGGGGAGCGGCGGGGCGGTGTGGGCACGTGGGGGGACACCTCCGCGGTGACGGCCTGGCCGGGACGGGTGGGAGACTCGGGATGGGCCGGGGGACGCGAGAACCGTAGGCCCATACGATCTGCGACCCGGGGCAGCAGGCCGGGCGGCGCGCGCCGGTGTCCCCCATTCGCGGTAACGTGGCGCCGATGAACGCGACGCCCGACGTGCAGCTTCCTGCCGTATCCGTGATCATGCCGGTGCTCAACGAGGAACGGCATCTGCGTGCTGCCGTATCCGCGATCCTCGAGCAGGAGTACGAAGGCGAGATGGAGGTCGTCGTCGCGCTCGGTCCCTCCACGGACCGTACGGACGAGATCGCCGCCGAACTGGTCGCCGAGACCGCGGGCGACCGCGCGAAGGTGCAGACGGTCCCGAACCCCACCGGGCGCACGCCCGCGGCCCTGAACGCCGCCATCAAGGCATCCAGCCACCCGATCGTGGTGCGCGTGGACGGCCACGGCATCCTGTCTCCCGGCTACATCGCGACGGCCGTACGCCTCCTCGAGGAGACCGGCGCGCAGAACGTCGGCGGCATCATGCACGCCGAGGGCGAGAACGACTGGGAGCACGCGGTCGCCGCCGCCATGACGTCGAAGATCGGCGTGGGCAACGCGGCCTTCCACACCGGTGGCGAGGCCCAGCAGGCGGAGACCGTCTATCTCGGTGTCTTCCGGCGCGAGGCCCTCGAACAGCAGGGCGGCTACAACGTGGAGTTCATCCGCGCCCAGGACTGGGAGCTGAACTTCCGTATCCGCGAGGCGGGCGGCCTCATCTGGTTCTCGCCCGAGCTGAAGGTGCAGTACCGCCCGCGGCCGAGCGTGAAGGCCCTCGCCAAGCAGTACAAGGACTACGGCCGCTGGCGGCACGTCGTCGCCCGCTACCACGAAGGCTCCATCAACCTCCGCTACCTCGCGCCGCCGACCGCCGTCTGCGCGATCGCGGCGGGCATCGTCGTGGGCGCCCTGGTGACGCCCTGGGGCTTTGTCGTCCCCGCCGGATACGTCGCGGCGATCGCGGCGGGCTCGCTGCCCGCGGGCAAGGGTCTTCCACTGAAGGCGCGCCTCCAGATCCCGGTGGCGCTCGCGACCATGCACATGTCGTGGGGCTGGGGCTTCCTCACCAGCCCGCGTGCGCTCGCCAAGAAGGTCATCGCTTCCCGGCGTCCTGCTGTGCTCAGCGAGGCCTGAGCACAGCAGGACGGACCGGGGTCCTGCTCACTCCCAGGTGTACCCCGGGTCCACGTGCATGCACGCCTTCTTGTCCGAGCCGTTGAGCGCCTCGGCCGAGTCGGGAGTCTTGTCGTCCCGCTTCGACTTGGGGTAGGTGTTCCCCTCCCGCCAGTCGGCACCGACGACGAGCGTGACCCCGGAGACGTCCGTCGACTTCTCCACCGAACTCAGCCGCATACCAAGGGACTTGGCGATCCGCTGGGCGTCGCCCTCCAGGTCGGCACTGGGGAACTTGATGACGGTCTTCTCCTGTGCGAGAGCCGTCGTCGTATCGGCCGTCGCCTTGGTGAAGCCCTTCCCCGCGAGGAGCTGGGTCACCGTGCTCGCGCGCCCGCTGACCGGTGGCTCGGCGTCCGTGCGGGTGCCGTTCTGCACCTGCACGGCGATCTCGCCGTCCGCCGCCGCCGGGTCGTCGGAGGCCTTCTCCTTGGCGGGCTTCTTCTTGCCCTTGCCGTCCAGTGAGACGTCGTCGCGTACGAGACGGAAGAGCTGCTCGGCGTCGCCCGGCTTGGGAACGACGCGCGCGCCCACGTACTCGTACGGCATGGTCGTCATCGTCGTCCGCTCCGGAGAGACCTTCTTGAGCTCGTTGCTCAGGTCGTAGAGCTTCTTGACGCTGCCGAGTCCGTCGTCGACCTTGAGCGCGCTCGTGGCCGTCTCGGCGAGCTTGCGCAGCTTGTTGGGGCTGCCCAGGTTGGCGTTGTCGCGCAGCTCGCGCACGAGTGCGTTCATGTACATGTGCTGGGCCTTGGCGCGGCTGATGTCGGTGCCGCCGTCGAAGCCGTAGCGGGTGCGCAGCCACTGGAGGGCCTGCTTGCCCTTGACGGCTGTCGTGCCCTTTTCGAGCTTCAGGCCCGAGCCGTGGCCCTTGCTGTCGCGCGAGTAGATGTTGGCGTCCACGCAGACCGGTACGCCGCCGATGGCGTCGGCCATCGAGACCACACCCGAGAAGTCCACTTCCATGAAGTGGTTGATGTGGATGTTGGTGAGCTTCTCCCAGGTGGCGACCGTGCAGCCGGGGCCGCCACGGCCGAGCGTCTGGTTCGTCATCGTCCGCTGCGTCGACGCCTCGTACACCTTGCCGTCGTCCGGATCGGTGCACTTCGGAATGGAGAGCAGCGTGTCGCGCGGCATACTGACGACCGACATGTTGGTGCGGTCGGCCGACAGGTGAAGCAGCATCTGGACGTCCGCGAGCGGCGTTCCCCCGAAGGTCTCCTTGGCGCCACCGAGCTTCTGGTTCTCCTTGGAGTCCCGTGCGTCCGAGCCGATGAGCAGGATGTTCAGCGGGGTCTGGCCCGCCGCGTTCGGCGTGGGCTCGGGGGCCCGGTGCTCGCCGAGGTTCAGATCGTCGGTCTCCAGATTGTTGTTCAGATGCTGGTACCACAGGTATCCGGCGCCGGCCGTCCCAAGTATCAGTACCGACAGGATCGTTGCCGACCAGCGGAGCACCCGACGTCTGCGGCGCGGCGGCCGGTCACCGCCGCCCCTACGGCGGTGTCTCTGTCCGCTGCCCTCCGGGGTCTCCCCGCCCTTCGGGCTCTCGCCCGAACCCCGGTCACTGGCGTGCGGGGCGCGTTCCCGCGCCCCCTCCCCACGCACGCTGCTTCTCCCCATCCCCTTGCCCCTCCCCGCCCCTGCACTGAATTACGGCCATCCTGCGTCTAGTGAGACGCAGAATGGCCGCTTCAGGTCACTTGGCACACACAGTCTTGTCCGCTTCGACCTTCTGGATGCCCTCCGGGGTCTTCGACGGTGAACTGATCGGAACCCCTGCGCCCTTGAAGTCGCTGCCGAGCGTCAGCTTGATGGCAGGAAGTCCCTGGGAGTTCTTCTCGCTCTTGCCGGGCTTCATCGCGGAGCCGGGCAGGCCCATGATGTCGGCGAGCCGCCGGGCCTGGTCGGCCTGGTCGGGCGCGTACTCAAGGGTCGTCTTCTTGAGGTCGGACGGCGCGTTGCCGAGCTGGCTGGCCTTGGACATGCCCTCAGTGTTCTGCAGGTACGTGAGAGTTGTCTGAGCGGCGCCGGTCTTCCCACTGCCGTTGTAGATGTCGACCCGTACGTCGGCGGCCGCGGACTTCTTCCCCTTGAGGCGCGCGGCGACCTCCTTCTTCTCCTTCCTCTGCTGCTTCTTCACCGCGGTCAGCGATTCGTCGGCGCGCATCATGGAGAACAGCGGGTCGGCCTTGCCCTTGTTCACGACGACCGTCGTGTGGACCTTCTCCGCCGGGTTGTCGATCACGGGCACGGTCGTGAAGCTGAGGTTCTTCATGTCGAGCTTGCCCAACTCCATGCCCAGGTCACGGAGTTTCATTATGTCCGCGATCTTGGAGTCGACGGTGAGGGCATCGGTGCCCGCCTCCGCGAGACTTATCATCTTCTTCGGGCTGGTGAGCGTGTCGTTCGACTTGAGCTTGCGCATCAGCGAGCTGAGGAACTGCTGCTGGAGCTCGATCCGGCTCAAGTCGCCGCCGGTGCCCACGGAGTGCCGCGTCCTGACGAACGCCAGCGCGTCCTCGCCCTCGATGGTGTGCTTGCCCGCGGGCAGCTTCAGATGCGAGTCCGGGTCGTCGATGTCCTTGGCGAGACAGACGTCCACACCGCCGACCGCGCTGGAGAGCGTCTTCACCGCGTTGAAGTCGGCCACCATGAAGTGGTCGATCTTTATGCCGGTGATCTCGGTGACCGTACGCATGGTGCAGCTGGGCGTGCGCTCGCTCTGGCCGAGGCTCTCGTTGAAGCGGACGTTCTGCGAGCCGGAGATGACCTTCTCGCTGCCGTCCTCCTGCTTCGTCGGACAGTCCGGAATGTCGGTGATCATGTCGCGCGGGATGCTCAACGCGGTCGCGTTCGTACGGTCCTTGGAGACGTGCAGCAGGATCGTCGTATCGGCGTGGCCGACGCTCTCCTTGTCGCCGTACTTCTCGTTGCCCTTGCCGGTGCGCTTGTCCGTGCCCATCACCAGGATGTTGATGGCCCGGTCCTTGCTGAAGCCGCCGGTGCCCGCACCATCGTCGTCGACCGATGTGATGTTGTCGTTGAGGTGCTGGTAGTAGAGGTACGCGCCGGCGCAGCCCGTGACGAGGACGAAGGCGAGCACGCCGCCCGTCCACATCAGGGCCTTCTTGCCCTTGGACTTCTTGGGCGGCTGCTTGCGCCTGCCACCGGCAGCCTCCGGCTGCGGCGCACGGCGTCTGCGCTGGTTCGGTACCTCGTGCTGTTCATCACGGGGCTCGTCGCGGCGGCCACCACGGCCGCGCGTTCCCGAACGGGGCGAGGACCGCGATGATCTGCGCGGTCCCGGCACTGCCGACTCCCCTGCGGAAGGGCTCAGTCGCAGTTCGTAATCGCCGGTGTTCGGGTTGAGTACCCACTGGTCTGCGGGGTCGATGTTCTCCGCCCGCCCACGGCCTTGCGCGTCCACGGTTGTTTGGTCCTCCGTCGGGGCCACGCGGCGCCTTTCCCCCCTCAAGCAAGGCGCTCGGTCAGTCGTCCAGCGGTGCGCGGTCCCGAGGGGCTCGGCGCACCGGATCGCTCACACTATCCGTCCAGTTCAGAGGTGAACGACGGCGGTGACACATTCCACTCCCCTACAACTGGGCAATCCGCCCCATTTCTTTGTGCAGGCGGTCTTGCGCTTGAGGGCGCCTTTACTCGCAGGTCGTTCCGGCGGCCGTGTTGCCCCGGAATGTGGGAGCGGGACTCGGAGTATGTGAAGGGTCGTCCGGCTTCTCGTCGTCGCTGTACTCCTCGGAGTCTCCGGAGTCCCCGGAGTCGTCGTCGCCGCTCTCCGCCTGGTCGCTGCGCGGGGCCGTGCCGGGGTCCTTGCGCGTCACTTGGAGCGGCGCGTCGGTACGAAGACGGGTGAAGAGTTCCTCCGCGGCGGGCTCCACGAGTTCATCGCGATTGGCGTCGTAGACATAGGACCGCCGGGGCACGGTGAGGAACTGCACCTGTTCTGTGGGGATGTTGCGCATACCGCGCACCAGTTCGTACAAACCACGCAAACTCGCGAGATCCGGGTCCGTCGTCAGCGAAGAAGTGGCCGCGTCGAGAACGGGATAGAGCTTCGCCGGATTGAGCAGGACGTCATTGCTCTGCACCTTGTTGACGAGCGCCGCGAGGAACTGCTGCTGACGGTCCATACGGTCGGTGTCACTGCCGTTGCCGATGCTCTTACGGGCGCGCACATAACCGAGCGCCTGCTCGCCGTTGAGCGTCTGCTTGCCCGCGGCGACCTTCAGATGGGCGTCGGAGTCGTCGATCGGTTCCTTGAGGCAGACCTGTACGCCGTCGACCGCGTCGACCATGTCCTTGAACCCGGCGAAGTCCACGACCATGTGGTGGTCGACGCGGATCTTCGTCATCTTCTCGATCGTACGAATGGTGCAGGCCGTCCCGCCGAACTCGTACGCCCAGTTGAACTGCGCGAACTGGGCCCGCGTCCGCGAACCGTCGGGCCTGCGGCAGCTGGGGATGTCCACCATCACGTCCCGCGGGATCGACACCGCGGTCGCGCTCTGCCGGTCGGCCGCGAGGTGCAGCAGGATCGTGGTGTCCGAGCGCTGGGTGCCCCGGTCGCGGCCGTACTTCTTGTTGCCGCTGCCCGACCGGGTGTCGGAGCCGATCAGGAGGATGTTCTGGGCGTCGTGCACCAGCGGCGTCGGGCGCTCCTTCTCGTAGCGCGCCAGCTCCGCCGCGGCGTCGGTGTCCTTGGTGATGTTGCCGTCGAGCTTGTTGTAGACCGCCCATCCGGCGCCCGCGGCGACCAGGACGAGGCCTGCGGCACCCATGGCCGTCCAGCGCAGCCAGCGCCGCTTGCGCCGGACGGCGCCCGCACCCGTGGGGCTTGAGCCCGCGCCGGGCCCGTACGTGGCCGGCGGATCAGGCGCGGCGCCGTCCGGGTCCGGACGATCCGGCCCGGCGGCCATGCCTGCGGTGTCGGACACGGATACGTCCACCCCTCATAGCGACGTCGGTGCATGGTGCGCTCCTACGACCATGGACCGGCGCGACGCTCGGGGCCTGCGGGCCAGGGGCTCGTGTGGGCCGAACGGGGGACGCCAGGGGAGGGGCTACTTCGCGGTGGCGGTGACCCGCTCGTCCTCGACGCGCTTCGCGAGGCCGCCCTCGGCGATCTTGTCGAGGTGGCGGCAGAGCACCACGGAGCCGCCCGCCGCCAGCGGGCCGTACAGACCGGAGCTCAGGCCCTCCCAGGTGTCGTACGACAGGCCGGAGAGCAGCCGGGAGCCGGCGGCGAGCCCCAGCGCTTCGGCGTCGGCGCGGGCCCGCCCGACGAGTTCCGCGCCCGTCAGCTCGCCGGCGCCGTCCACGACGAGCGCGGGCTCGTCCGGGTCCACGGGCGCGTACGGCGCGAAGCGGTCGCCCTGGCCCGGCACCTCGACCGCGTAGTCCACGAAGCCTTCGGGAGCATGCGGGAAGCGCCCGCCGAGCGGCCGGAGCGCGAGCGCGACCCGCTCCCCGGAGCAGGCCCGCGCCGCGTCGAGCGAATCGGGCCCGCTGACGACGAGATCCGCCTTGGCCGGATCCCCGCCGACATCCGCGACGACCCCCACGGACGAACAGGCGAGCAGCCAGACCGCCGTCTGCCAGTGCGCGGGAAGCAGCAGCGCGAGCCGGTCGCCGGGCTCGGCGGCGAGATCGCCCTGGAGCAGGTTGGCGGTCTTGGCCACCCAATTGGCGAAGGTGGCCACGGACAATTCGACGCGCTCGCCCGTCGCGTCGTCGTAGAAGGTGATCAGCGGGCGGCCCGGGTCCGTGGCGAGCGCGGATCGCAGCAGGTCGGCAGGGGTGCGGTCGGTGGCGTTCACGGGCGCAAGGGTACGCGGACGCACCTGCGTCCCGGGCGTGGCGGGGGAGTGCGGGCCACCGGTTCGGCGGACGTCCGGCGGACGTTCGGCGGACAGGAACCAACGGTCCGTCAATTCCCAATTGGCGGATTTGTTCGTCTATGCCAACTATCAGATGTATGCGTGGATTTCTAGCTTCTTCGATCGGCGTCACGTGCGCGGCCGTCCTGGCCATCCCCCTCACCCTGCCGTCGTCCGGCGCACGCGCCGCGACGCCGGCGGAGTCATCCGCAGCCGAGATCCCCGGCAGCACCCAGTCGCTCCGGCTGGGCCCGCTCGGCTCCGACCGCTCCCTCGGCGCGGGCTCGTCAGCGCGCGAGCAGGGCCTGCTCCAGCGCGAAGTCCGGCCCTTCTCTCTGGTAGGCGTCGTCTGGAACAACCCGGACGACGAACTGCACGGCAGCGTCCAGGTCCGCACGCGCGGCACGGGCACCGGCGCCTGGTCCGGCTGGCAGGCCGTGGAGACGCACAACCACGAGCACGCCGCCGACCCGGACGACCCGGAGAGCACATCGGGCAGGGTCCACGGCTCCACCGCCCCCCTGTGGGTCGGCGACTCGGACGCCGTCGAGATCCGCGTACGGGGAGAGGAACCGCGGCACCGGGCGGTCGGCCCCCCGGCAGGCACCGCCCTGCCCGCGGGCCTGCGCCTCGAACTCGTCGACCCCGGCGCCGAACCGCCCCCGCAGGGCTCCCTGGGCGAAGGCCCCCGCTCCACGGCCCTGACCGCCGAGACCGCCGCCTCCTCCGCCGTCAACGCCGACCTCGCCCCGCTCGGCGCCGCCGTCATCCCGGCGCTCAGCAAGAAGGAGACGGAGGCCGACCTGATCGCGGCCCGCGGCGGTCCGGAGGAAGCCGCAGGGAAGGCCAGGCCCTACGTGGGGCCCCGGCCGCGCATCATCACGCGCAAGGGCTGGGGCGCGGACGAGAAGCTCCGCGAGAAGCAGTTCGGCTACTCGAAGACCGTGAAGGCCGCCTTCGTGCATCACAGCGCGACCGGCAACAACTACCGCTGCTCGCAGGCGGGCTCCGTCCTGCGCAGTATCTACCGCTACCACGTCAAGAGCAGTGGCTGGCGTGACTTCGGCTACAACTTCGCGGTCGACAAGTGCGGAAACATCTACGAAGGACGTGCCGGAGGTGTGGCCAAGCCAGTCCTCGGGGCCCACACTCTCGGTTTCAACACCAACAGCATGGGCATCGCCGTCCTCGGCAGCTTCGGCTACTCCAACCCGCCCGCGGCCGCCGTGAACGCCATCGCCCGGCTGACCGCCTGGAAGCTCGGCCTGTACGGCGCCAACCCGCGAGGATCGACCTATCTGAAGTCCGGGGGTGGAAATCTGTACACGAAAGGCAGGAACGTCCGGCTCCATGTGATCTCCGGGCACCGTGACGGTTTCGCCACGGAATGCCCCGGTGCACGCTTGTATCGGAAGCTGGGCACGGCCCGTTCCACCTCGGCCCGCTACCAGGGCCGCTGAGCCCTCGGCGTACCGCACGACCCGCACAGCGCACTGCACGATCTGCAAAGCCATCTGCATACACTGGCCGGCCGCGACTCAAGTTCGGCCGGCCCCAGCAGGAAGCAGAGACGACAGGTGACAGAAGCGATCCTCCTGGTCGGCGGCAAGGGAACCCGGCTCCGTCCGCTCACGGTGCACACCCCCAAACCGATGGTTCCGGCGGCGGGCGTCCCGTTCCTCACCCACCAGCTGGCGCGGGCACGCGCGGCAGGCGTGGAGCACATCGTCCTGGCGACCTCCTACCTCGCCGAGGTCTTCGAGCCGTACTTCGGAGACGGCTCGGCGCTCGGCCTCCATATCGAGTACGTCACCGAGACCGAGCCCCTGGGCACGGGCGGCGCGATCCGCAACGTGGCCTCGCGCCTCACCTCAGGCCCCGACGACCCGGTCCTGATCTTCAACGGCGACATCCTCACGGGCCTGGACATCCGCGCCCTGGTCACGACGCACGAGGATTCGGGAGCAGACGTCTCCCTGCACCTCACGAAGGTCGACGACCCCCGTGCGTACGGCCTCGTCCCGACGGACGCGACGGGCCGGGTGCAGGCCTTCCTGGAGAAACCACAGACCCCCGAAGAGATCGTGACGGACCAGATCAACGCGGGCGCGTACGTCTTCCGCCGCTCGGTCATCGACACGATCCCCGAGGGCCGCCCGGTCTCGGTCGAACGCGAGACGTTCCCCGACCTCCTCGCCTCCGGAGCCCACCTCCAGGGCATGGTCGACTCGACGTACTGGCTGGACCTGGGCACGCCCCAGGCCTTCGTACGCGGCTCGGCGGACCTGGTCCTGGGCCGGGCACCGTCCCCCGCGGTCCCCGGCCGCTGCGGCGACCGCCTGGTCCTGCCGACCGCCGGAGTCGCCCCGGACGCGAAGCTCACCGGCGGCACGGTGATCGGCGACGACGCGGTGATCGGCGCGGGCGCACGGGTGGACGGCAGCACGGTCCTGGCCGGGGCGGTCATCGAACCGAACGCGGTGATCACCGACTCCCTGATCGGCGCGGGCGCGAGGGTGGGCGCCCGCACGATCCTCGCGGGTGCGGTGATCGGCGACGGCGCGGAGGTCGGCGCCGACAACGAGCTCCGGGAGGGCGTACGGGTGTGGTGCGGGGCGAGGCTGCCGGCGGGGTCGGTCAGGTTCTCGTCGGACGAGTAGGACTATTCAGCCTGTCGTGGGGGTCCCCCCTGCTCCTTAAGAACTTGGTGGGGGTCCCCCCTGCTCTCCTTAAGAGCTTGGGGGAGTTTGAGGACGAACTCGGCGAAGCCGGTGATGCGGTAAGCAAGGCCCCTGCGCCGGAGCAGGTTTTCGGGAAGGGGCGGGGCAGGGGACAAAAAAGCCCCTACCCTCGTACAGATGTCATCCCGTTTCGCCCCACGCTCCACCCCCACCCGCACAACAGTGCGCGGCGGCGAAACGGCGATCCCCCAGGGCACGCCCCGCCAGGCGACAGCGGCTCAGACCCGCACCTGGACCCCACCCCACCCCCTGAACCTGGGCCTCACCCTGGGCCCTCTGCGAAGAGGCCCCGCGGACCCCACGTTCCGCACGACCCCCGACGGCTCGGCCTGGCGAGCGACCCGCACCCCTCAGGGCCCCGGCACACTGAGGGTGGCCCTGCGCGCGAAGACGGTGGAGGCAGAGGCATGGGGTCCAGGAGCCACCTGGCTCCTGGACCAACTCCCGCACCTCATCGGCGAGTCCGACGAGCCCGAGGCCTTCGCCCCCCGCCACCGCCTGCTCGCAGCAACAGCGCACCGCCGCCCCGGCCTCCGCCTGACCCGCACGGGCCTGGTCCTGGAGTCGCTGATCCCGTCGATCCTGGAACAGAAGGTCACGACGGACGAGGCGTACCGCGCCTGGCGCCTCCTGGTCCGCAAGTACGGCGAACCGGCCCCGGGCCCGACGCCCGCCCAGCTCCGTATGCACGTCATGCCGGACCCGAGGACGTGGACGCTGATCCCGTCCTGGGAGTGGCACAAGGCGGGCGTGGACAACAAACGGGCGTCGACGATCCTGCGAGCGGCAAGAGTGGCGGCCCGCCTGGAGGAAGCGGCGGCGATGGGGCCGCCCCAGGCTCAGGCCCGCCTGGAACTGATCCCGGGCATCGGCCCATGGACGTCGGCGGAGACGGTCCAGCGCAGCAACGGCGCCCCGGACGCGGTCACGGTGGGCGACCTCCACCTTCCGGGAATCATCGGCTACGCGCTGGCGGGCGACCGCACGGCGGACGACGAGGCCATGCTGAAGCTACTGACCCCCTACGAGGGCCAACGCCACAGAGCAACCCGCCTGATCCTCCTGAGCGGCCACACCCCACCCCGCAGGGAGCCACGTATGCCGGTGGGCGATATCGCCAGGCTCTGAGCAGCCAGCCCCGTAAGGGGCGCGGGGAACTGCGCGAGCAACCACGACGAGCCCGCAGCGGCCGTCAAGGGGCGCGGGGAACTGCGCGACGGGCGCGGGGAACTGCGCGACAAGCCCCCACAACCCGCAGTTGCACCACCCGGCCCGGCCCACCCGGCCCACCTATCCCACCCAACGCCCCTGGCAAGCCCCCTCACCGCACCTCGAAGAAGTCCTCCACATTCCGCGAGGCCCGAGCCGGGGGCTCACCCGCCGCATGACCCACGGCAACCGCCCCCATGGGGTCCCAGGACTCCGGAAGCCCAAGAACGTCCCGTACGACATCCCGGCAGAACATGGTCGACGAGACCCACGCGGAGCCAAGCCGCTCCCCGGCAAGCGCGACGAGGAAGTTCTGCACCCCGGCCCCGGCGGCGACGACGAACATCTCCCGCTCGGCGGCATCCCGCCGAGCATCCCCGTACGTATGAGAGCCGTCCATGACAAGACAAGGCACGACCAAATAGGGAGCTTTACGCAGCACATCCCCCCGCCGCACCCGCTTGGCAATGGACTCCGAAGACTTCCGGTCCCCCTGAAGATCCGCGACCCACGCGTCGCGCATCGCGTCAAGCAGCCGCACCCGCGAGCCCTCGGACTCGAGCAGCACGAACCGCCAAGGCGTCGTGTGATGGGGCGCGGGCGCGGTCACAGCAGCAGCCACGGCCCGCCGCACGGCCCCCGGATCCACCGCCTCGTCGGTGAACTCCCGCACGGTCCGCCGCTGCGTCACCGCTTCCCGTACGGCCTCGGACGTCCCGAGCCGGAACATGTCGTCACGCGAGCTCCGCACCATGACGCGGGCTCCCTCATCGGTCTCACCCACGACCTCATCGGTCTCACGCACGACATGCGAAAGACCACGCACGACAGCCACCGGCAGCCCCTCGGCCTTCCCCTTGACCAGATCACCGGCGGCGGCCAGCTCGTCCGCGGTGGCGACGACGGTCGCGCTCAGCGGATTCCCGTACGCGTCGACCCCGCCCCGCAGGTCATCGAGGACCCGCACGCCCGCCGCCCCGATGGCGACATCGGTGAGGCCGGTCCGCCAGGGCCGCCCGAAGGTGTCGGTGACCACGACCCCCACGTCCACGCCCAGCGTGTCCCGCAGCCCGTCCCGCACCGCACGCGCCGAGGCATCGGCGTCCTCGGGCAGCAACAGCACGGTCCCGGAAGGCGTGTTGGAGGCATCGACACCGGCGGCGGCCATGACAAGACCCTGCCGGTTCTCGACGATGCGCAGGGCCCCGCGCCGCGCCACGACCCGCACCGTCTCCGCGTCGATGGCGGCCTCGCGGTCGCTCGCCTCGACGATCCGCCCCTCGGCCTTGCTGACGATCTTCGAAGTGACGAGGAGTACGTCCCCGTCGGCGAGCCCCGGCTCCGCCGCGGCGATCAGCTTGGCGATGTCGTCGCCCTGCCGCACCTCGGGCAGCCCGGGAACGGCCCACACACGGAACGACGGCGCAGCCCCGGCTCCGGCGTCGGAAGAGCTCATGCCCGCACCTCCTCCGCGAGGACAAGCGCGGCACGCGCCATCTCGGTGGTCGCGTCGAGATCGCTCATCATCAGCGGAATCGCCCGGCACCGGATGCCCGCCGACTCGACCCGCTCCACGACACCCGCGTCCACGGTGTCGACGAGCCACCCGTCGAGCAGTCCGCTCCCGTAGTGCTCGGCGACCGCGGCGGCCGTCGTCTCCACGCCCACGGCGGTGAGCACCTTGTCGGCCATGCCCCGCACGGGCGCGTCCCCGACGATGGGGGAGAGTCCGACGACGGGCACGCCCGCGTCGGCGATGGCCTCACGGATGCCCGGCACGGCGAGGATCGTCCCGACGCTCACCACAGGGTTGGACGGCGGGAAGATCACGACGTCCGCGTCGGCGATCGCCTCCAGGACGCCGGGCGCGGGCTTGGCCTGGTCGGCGCCTACGGGCACGACGGCGTGCGCGTCCACGGACGCCCTCAGGCGCACCCAGTACTCCTGGAAGTGGATGGCCTTCTGCTCGCCGTCGATCGTGACGGCGACATGCGTCTCGACGCGGTCGTCCGACATGGGGATGAGCCGCACGCCGGGCTGCCACCGCTCGCACAGCGCTTCGGTGACGGCACTGAGCGGGAATCCGGCGGCCAGCATCTGCGTCCGCACGATGTGCGTGGCGAAGTCCCGGTCGCCGAGCCCGAACCACTCGGGCCCCACGCCGTACGCCGCGAGCTCTTCCTTGACCTTGAACGTCTCGTCCGTACGACCCCAGCCCTGCTCTTCGTTGATGCCGCCGCCGAGCGTGTACATCACGGTGTCGAGGTCGGGGCAGACCTTGAGCCCGAACAGGTGAATGTCGTCACCGGTGTTGCCGATGACCGTGATGTCCGCGTCAGGCGCGGCTTTCTTGAGCCCGCGGAGGAAACGGGCGCCGCCGATACCGCCGGCCAGGACCACAATGCGCATGGGACCAAGCATGTCAGGCACATACGACAACGCGTCAGGCGGTCACGACATCTCCGGTCGCCGGGGCGGTGGCCCGCACGCCGCACTGCGCCGCGTGCATCGGCATGTCGGTCAGGCCGGGGTAGTAGACGTGCAGGCTGACGGCCGGTTCCAGGGAGTCGTTGACGACGTCGTGGACGTACCCGGGCGCGAACACGCGCTGGGCTCCGGCGCCGAGCGCGCGCTGCCCGCGCTCCGTACGCTCCGTCAGCTCGCCCTCCAGGACCGTGAGTACGCCGGAGGAGAGGCCGTGGTCGTGCGATCCGCTGCCCTGCCCCGGCACCCAGGAGAGGAGCCAGACCTCGTAGCCCGGCCCGGTGCGCAGGCGGTGGTACCAGCGGCTTGTGGCGTCGTACTCGACGAGGTGGGCCCATTGCGCGCGGTCGGCCGCGATGCCGCGGGCCAGGCCGACGAACTCGGCCACGGTGGCTGGGTGCTCGCGGGCGGGCTGTAGGAGGTGGGCGACTTCGAGGATGTCGCCGGCGATCTGGAGGTCGCTGTCGCTGTTCATGGTGCGGTGGTTCCTCAACGTGAGTGCTGGGGTGTCGCGAGGGAGGGTGGAGCAGGCTCAACAGAAGAGAGTGGAGCGGGCTCAACAGCCGGAAGCGGTATGGCTCAACAGCTGGAGCAGGAACAGCGACAGCGCGCGTGGGCAGCACCGAGGAGCCCGCGGGTGCGGGTCGTCGAGAGTGCCAATTTTGCGAGCATGCCCACTAGGACAGCGCCTCACACTTTCCCTGTCAACTCTATGTCCGCAATGTGGGATATGTTTCACCTCATCCGGTTGTTCTCTGAGCTGAAAGGTTTGTGCAGTCGGCTCACGGGACACATCGCGCTTCAACCGGCGCGTAAACCCCGTCGTGATCCCGTGACCCGAATGTGATCCCTTTCGCTTCGGCGGACCGGCCGCAACGGGATGGATCTCCGTGACGTCCTTCCCAGGTGAGGGGGTGGTCGCGGGGCACCTCGGGATGGGCCACTGGCACGTGCCAGGGTTTATGCCGATTTGAACACTTTCCGCATTACCTTGGTTCCGCAGGGTGAATAAGGGACCCAATAGCAGATCTCGGCTTGACTGGCCCGGATCGGCGCACTTGTAATTTCACTCGTGTCGTTCAGCCGAAATCGGTAGCGGCAAGCATGACGGGGACGCACAGACAGACGAGGGGCGCACATGACCGAGCTGGTTCAGGAACTGCTGGTCGAGGACGCGGACGAGGAACTCGGCTGGCAGGAGCGCGCACTGTGCGCGCAGACCGATCCCGAGTCCTTCTTCCCCGAGAAGGGCGGCTCCACGCGTGAGGCCAAGAAGGTCTGCCTCGCCTGTGAGGTCCGTTCGGAATGCCTTGAGTACGCACTGGCGAACGACGAGCGGTTCGGTATCTGGGGCGGCCTGTCGGAGCGCGAACGCCGTCGCTTGAAGAAGGCCGCCGTCTGAACGCGTGCCGGTCGCGCGTGAACGCAAGCCGGTTCCTGGGTCGTTTCCGGGTGAACGCGAGCCTGTTCCGCGTGAACACGCGCAGGTTCCGCCCGAACAAACGGCACACACCCTTACGTAAGGAACAGCCCGTCGCCCGTGGGTTATCCACAGGCGGCGGGCTGTTGTGGTGCCAGCCGTTAGTGTGGGGCCCCGTCCGAGACGCCCCGGCGCCCCCATGAAGCGCAGGCGTCCACCGCAGTCCATCGAACCGGGGCCCGTACCTCGATGTCCGTGCACAGCCATTCGGCAGCCAGTCACCACGACGCCGCTGCCGCCCCTGAGTTCCCGCGGCACGTCGTCACCGCCGTGATCGTCTCCCACGACGGCGCCCGCTGGCTGCCCGACGCCCTCGCCGGCCTGCTCGGCCAGGAGCGCCCGGTGCAGAACGCCGTGGCCGCGGACACCGGCAGCGCGGACGACTCCGCCCGCCTGGTCACCGAGGCACTCGGCCCCGACCGCGTCCTGCACCTGGCCCGCCGCTCCGGCTTCGGCACCGCCGTCGACGAGGCGAACCGCACCGCCGGTGTGCTGACCCCGGAAGAGCTGCCGTATCTGAAGCGACCCAGCGGCTGGGACCCGGTCAGCCGGTCCTGGCGCGACGACGCCTACGACCTCCCGGACCTGCCGCACGGAGAGCCCGAGCAGTGGCTGTGGCTGCTGCACGACGACTGCGCGCCCGAACCGGACGCCCTCGCCGAGCTGCTCCGCGTCGTGGAGAGCGAACGCGAGGCCGGCCAGGACGTCGCGATCGTCGGCCCCAAGCTGCGCGGCTGGTACGACCGCCGCCAGCTCCTTGAAGTCGGCGTCTCCATCGCCAACAGCGGCCGCCGCTGGACCGGCATCGACCGGCGCGAACAGGACCAGGGCCAGCACGACCACGTACGGCCGGTCCTCTCGGTGTCCACCGCGGGCATGTTGATCCGGCGTGACGTCTTCGACCAGCTGGGCGGTTTCGACCGACGCCTTCCGCTGATGCGGGACGACGTCGACCTGTGCTGGCGCGCCCAGAACGCCGGGCATCGCGTCCTCATCGCCCCCGAAGCCGTCGTGCGGCACGCCGAGGCCTCCTCGCGCGAGCGCCGCACCGTCGACTGCGTCGGCCGTACGTCGACGTCGCCGCACCGCGTGGACAAGGCGGGCGCCGCCTACACCCTGCTCGTCAACGCCCGCACGGCCGTGCTGCCCTGGGTGCTCGTCCGGCTCGTCATCGGCACGCTGGTGCGCACCGTCGCGTATCTGGTCGGCAAGGCCCCCGGGCAGGCGCTCGACGAGGTCGCCGGGCTCCTGGGGACGCTGCTGCGGCCCGGACGGATCGTCAGCGCCCGTAAGAAGCGCGGCAAGCCCGCGCTCGAACCGGCCGAGGTGCGGCCGCTCTTCCCGCCGCCCGGCGCCACCGTGCGCGCCACCGCCGAACAGATCGCGGGCAGCGTGGTCGGCCGATCCGACCCCGAGGCCGTCACCGGCGCAGGCCGGCACGGCACCGTCGAAACGGGCCCAGGCGGAGACGACGCCGACTTCCTTCAGGTCGAGCAGTTCGCACGGCTGAAGCGCCTGGCGCGCAAGCCGGGACCGATGCTCTTCGTAGTGCTGCTCTTCGTCTCGCTCATCGCCTGCCGCCAGCTCCTCGGCAGCGGTGCGCTCGCGGGCGGCGCGCTGCTACCCGCGCCCGCCGACTCCGCCGGCCTCTGGGCGCGCTATCTGGACGCCTGGCACCCCGTGGGGACCGGCGGCACACAGTCGGCGCCGCCCTACATCGCGCTCGTCGCCGGGCTCAGCAGCTTGCTGTTCGGGTCCACCGGGCTCGCTGTCACGGTGCTCCTCGTCGGCTCGGTGCCACTGGCCGGATTCGCCGCCTACTTCGCCTCACGGCCGCTGGTCGAGTCGCGCCTGCTGCGTGCCTGGGCCTCGGTCGCGTACGCCTTCCTGCCGGCCGCCACGGGCGCGCTCGCGGGCGGGCGCATCGGCACCGCCGTCCTCGCGATCCTCCTGCCGCTCATGGCGCGCGCGGCCATCGCGGCGAGCGGTCTGACCCTGTCGGAGGGCAATCGCGGCAGCTGGCGCGCCTCGTGGGCGTTCGCACTGCTCCTGACGCTCACCACCGCCTTCACGCCGATCATGTGGCCCATCGCCCTGGTGCTCGGCCTCGCACTCCTGGTGGTGCGCAGGGGCGACATCACGGCGTACGGCCTTCGCTTCCTCGCCGGGCTCGGCACCCCGCTCCTGATCCTCGCGCCGTGGTCGCTCTCGCTGCTGCCCTTCGGCTTCTTCAAAGAGGCGGGGCTCGAGTTCGGCACCGGCTCGGCGACCGGGCTCGACCTCCTCGGTGGCAGCCCCGGCGGCCCCGGGACCGTGGACGGGCTGCTGCTCATCGGCATCGTGCTCGCCGCCCTTGCCGCGCTGCTGCGCACCGAGCGGCAGCTCGCTGTCCGCACCGCCTGGGTCGTCGCCCTGGTCTCGCTGGTCTTCGCGGCACTCTCGAACAGCTCGGCCTGGGCAGGCCCCGCGACCCTCGGCTACGGAATCGCGCTGCTCGCCGCCGCCACGCTCGGCGCCGACGGAGCACGCACGCGTGTCGCCGAGCAGAGCTTCGGCTGGCGTCAGCCGGTCGCCGTCCTGATCGCGTTCGCCGCCGCAGCGGGGCCGCTGCTCGTCGCCGCCGGGTGGATGATCCGCGGCGCCGACGGGCCCCTGGAGCGCCGCGACCCGGTGCAGGTGCCCGCGTTCGTCGCCGAGGAGAGCGGCACGCAGGACCAGGCCCGCACGCTCGTCCTGGACAGCGAGAACACCGCCCAGGTCGCGTACACGCTCGTCCGCGGCTCCGGCGCCAGGCTCGGTGACGCCGAGCTCGCCGACGCGGGCGGCTCGAACCAGCGCCTCGACAAGATCGTCGCCCGGCTCCTCGCGGGTTCCGGCGCCGACCAGGCCGATCAGCTCGGCGGCTTCGCCGTCCGCTACGTCCTCGTACGCGACGGGGCGCCCCGCCAGCTGAGCCGCGTCTTGGACTCGACGCCCGGCCTCACCCGGCTCAGCCAGGAGGACGGCAGCGCCCTGTGGCGCGTGGACCGGCAGGTCGCGCGCGCCGCGATCGTGCCCGAGTCCGGCGACCCCCTGACGGTCGCCGCGGGCCCCGTCGAACTGCACACGAACATCCCGGCAGGCGAGGAGGGCCGCACCTTGCGGCTCGCCGACGCGGCCGACGAGGGCTGGACGGCGACCCTGGACGGCCGCCCGCTGACCAGGACCACGCTGGACGGCTGGGCACAGGGCTTCGAACTGCCCGCGTCCGGTGGCCGCCTCGACGTCGTCTACGAAGCGCCTGCGAGCCACACGGGATGGCTGTGGGTGCAGGGCGCGCTCGCCGTCGTCCTGGTGGTCCTCGCCCTGCCCGGACGCCGACGTCACGTGGACGACGACCTTCCCGACGAGCCCGTCATCCCGGCCCAGCCGGTCCAGGGCGAGGGACGCAGGGCGCGCAGGCTGCGGGCCGCTCAGGCCGAGCAGGAAGCCGCGGCACCGGACGACGCCGGTACGCCTCCTCCTCCGGAGGAGGAGGGTGCTTTCGCGGCGGTGCCCCAGCAGCACTCGCCCGCCCAGGCGCAGTCGCAGTCGTACGGCGAGTGGGACGCCCCCGCTCAGCCGGGCGCCGACTACGGCACGTACCAAGGCGAGCAGCAGTACCAGGACGCGCAGTACCCGGCGGGTGGCTACGACCAGTCCGCGTACCAGGACCCCTACCAGGGCGGCCAGTACGACCCGTACGCCTACGGAGGGACGCAGGGCGGCGGCGAGCAGTACGGCCAGTCGTACGACACCACGTACGGGCAGCAGCAGCCCCCGATGCCGCCCCAGCCCCCGCAGCCGCCGCACGGCACCGACAGTGAGCGCCCCGACGGGAGCCAGCAGTGAACCGCACCACCCAGTCCCTGATCGCCGCGGCGGCCGCGCTCGCCGCCGTCACCGGATTCGCCGTGGTCAACGCCCCGGACGGCACCGGCGACGACGGCGCGAAGGCGGCAGCAAGGCTGCCCGTCGAGCGCACCAGTCTGCTCTGCCCGGTGCCCAGTTCGTCGGACCTCGCCGAGACCTCGTACACGGCGTTCACGCCCGAGAGCCCGAAGAGCCCCAAGAGTGAGGACTCCGGGGGTGCGGGCAAGGCGGAACTGCTGCCCGCGACGAGGGAGTTGACGGACGCCCCGAAGGGCGGCGGCAAGGGCAAGAAGAAGGCCGCCAAGCCCTTCCTGACCCAGAAGGCGCCGGGCAAGCCCGTCACCGGTGAGGAGTCAGGGGGAGATTCACCAGCGCTCCTCGGCACCGCCGACGGCGAGTTCGCCCCCGGCTGGACCGTCCAGCAGACCACCAAGTACGCCGTGGGCAGCGGCCGAGGCGTCCAGGGCGCCAACTGCACAGCGCCCGACACGGATTTCTGGTTCCCGGGCGCGAGCACCGCCAAGGACCGCAGCGACTACGTCCACCTGACCAACCCGGACGACTCGGCGGCCGTCGTCGACATCGAGCTCTACGGCCCGGACGGCGCCATCAAGACCGAGGTGGGGGAGGCGGTCCAGGTCCAGCCGCACTCCAGCATGCCGGTGCTCCTCTCCACGCTCTCCCCCAAGGAGCAGACGAACCTCACGATGCATGTGACCGCGCGCAGCGGCCGGGTCGCGGCAGCCGTGCAGTCGTCGGACGACAAGCTCGGCGGCGACTGGCTGCCCTCGTCCGCCGATCCGGCGAGCCGGGTGATCCTGCCGGGCATCCCCAAGGACGCGACCTCGGTGCGCCTCGTCGCCTTCGCGCCGGGCACCGCCGACGCCGACCTGAAGGTCCAACTGGCCTCTCCCACCGGCTCGATCAGCCCCGCCGGACACGCGAACCTGCACGTCAAGTCCGGCATGACGACCGCTGTCGACCTCGGTGACGTCACCAAGGGCGAGGCGGGCTCCCTGGTCCTGACGCCGACCGACGACGCGGCACCGGTGGTGGCCGCCCTGCGCGTCACCCGGGGCGAGGGCGCCGACCAGGAGACGGCGTTCATCCCGGGCACCAAGGGGATCGGCTCGCGCGCGACGGTGGCCGACAACCGCGCGAAGGGCTCCACGCTGTCCCTGGTCGCCCCCGGCAAGACCGGAAAGGTGAGGGTCACGGCATCGGCGGGCTCCGAAGGCGGCTCGTCGACGACCAAGACGTACACGGTCAAGGGCGGCACGGCACAGGACGTCAGACCGCCCGTCCCGGCCGGCCTCAAGGGCACCTACGCGCTCACGGTGGAACCGGTGTCGGGCGGCGAGGTCTACGCCTCCCGCATGTTGGCACTCCCGGAGGACGGCGTCCCCATGTTCACGATCCAGACCCTGCCGGACGACAAGGGGACGGTGTCGGTACCGGAAGCGGAACAGGACTTGCGGGTGCTGCAGAAGTAGCCGGGGTCTGAGAGCGGGGGGATCCTCAGTCTTCCCCGTAGCGGGGATCAACGGACTCGGGCGAGAGCCCAAGGAGTTCGGCGACCTGCTCGACCACCACTTCGTGGACGAGCGCGGCGCGATCCTCCCGGCCCTTGGTCCGGATCTCCACGGGCCGCCGGTAGATGACGACCCTGGCGGGCCGCCCGTCGGCGGCCTCGATCGTGCCCCCCAGGGGCACGACGTCTTCGCTCCAGTCGTCGTCGCCGTTGCTTCCGGCCCCGCTCCGGCCGAGCGCCGGAACCTCGAGCACCAGGAACTCGATCTCGCTGAGCTGCGGCCACCGCCGCTCGAGCCGCTCCACAGAGTCCTGCACCAGGTCGGTGAAGACCTCGGCGCGGCTCGCGGACAGCGGCACCTGGGGTGGCGCCACGGGGCCGCGCATCCCCCTGCCATGGCGGTCGCGGCGGCGGGGCCTCGGCTCTGCGGTGTGGGGCTGTACGGGGTCGTCCATCACTGACGAAGAGTAGTCCTCGAGATCGACCTTTCCGCACGGCTTCCGTCCGGGGCACGGCATGTCGCCCGATGACCGTTCCGGCCAACCTCGGGCTCGATTCCAGGTCCCTCCAGGACCGGCGATCTCGCGACGAATGACGGGATTTGCGCCAAGTGGTGACCGGTTTCAATACCGCTCGCCACCTTGGGCCTTTGCGTCACCGCAGGTCAGTGCGGCGCCGCGAGAGCGGGCCGGGCCGGGGAGCACGGCACGACACGGTGGGGTGACCTCGCGGAGAGTCGTCGCGGCCCGCTCAAGAGTGCGGTACCGTCCAACATCGTGAGCCCTGTACGTCGCTGTTCGCGCACCGCTTGCGGCCGTCCTGCCGTCGCGACACTGACGTACGTCTATGCCGACTCGACCGCGGTCCTCGGCCCCCTCGCCACCTACGCCGAACCCCACTGTTACGACCTGTGCGCCGAGCACTCCGAGCGCCTCACCGCGCCCCGCGGCTGGGAGGTCGTCCGGCTCGCCGACGCCTCCGGTCCCGCCCGCCCCAGCGGTGACGATCTCGAAGCGCTCGCCAACGCCGTGCGCGAGGCGGCCCGCCCGCAGGAGCGCGTGGCGGAGGCAGGCGGTTCGGGCCGGCGCACGGCGGACCCGATGGAGGTCGCACGCCGCGGCCATCTGCGGGTGCTGCGTTCACCGGACTCCTGACGGTTGCACCCGGACTCCTGAACCGTCACTCTCCGTAGGCCATATGCCGCTGGACCCCTGTCGTTTACTGCTGAACAACTTCTCTTGTGCAACCCATTGACGTGCCCATGTCGTCGACACGACCATTCCCCCACTCGTGAGAGATCACTTTCCGCATCACGGAAACCGGGGAGCGCCCGTGTACGTGCAGCAGCTGGAACCCGTGGCCGATTCGCTCGGCCTGTCCGCGCTCATCGCGACCCTGCCCCTCCTCACCGTCCTGGTCCTGCTCGGTGCCGTCCGTATGAAGGCGCATCTGGCAGGCCTCATCGGCCTCGGCGTCGCCACCCTCGTCGCCTGGCTCGTATACGGGATGCCGCTCGGCCAGACAGCCTCTGGCGCCGCGCAAGGTGCCCTCTTCGGGCTCTTCCCCATCCTGTGGATCGTCGTCAACGCCCTGTGGGTGTACCGGATGACGGTCCGCACCCGGCACTTCGACATCCTGCGCCGCTCCTTCGGACGGCTCTCCGACGATCCCCGCATCCAGGCACTCGTCGTGGCCTTCTGTTTCGGGGCGCTCCTGGAGGCCCTCGCGGGCTTCGGGGCGCCCGTCGCGATCTGCGCGGTGATGCTGGTCGCGCTCGGCTTCGACCCCGTGAAGGCCGCGGTCGTCGCCCTGGTGGCCAACACCGCACCCGTCGCCTTCGGCGCCATGGGCACCCCCGTAGTGACGCTCGCGCAGGTCACCGGGCTGCCCCTGGACACCGTCGCCACGGTCGTCGGCCGCCAGACACCGCTGCTTGCCCTGGTCGTGCCGCTGCTCCTGGTCGGCCTGGTGGACGGGCGGCGCGGCATCCGGGAGACGTGGGTGCCCGCCCTGGTGTGCGGATTCGCCTTCGCCGCCGCGCAGTTCGCCGCGTCCAACTACGTCTCCGCCCAGCTGGCCGACATCGGGGCGGCGTTGGCGGGCGCGGGCGCGCTGGTGGCGGTGCCGAGCGCGCGCAGGCCCGCCGAGGAGCCCGTACGCGTCGCGGTCCTCACCGGCGTACGCAGCGAAGACCTGGACCAGGACGACCGGCGGCCCGAGATCCTGCGCGCCTACGCCCCGTACGCCCTCATCGTCGCCATCTTCTCGATCGCCCAGATCCCGCCCGTGAAGGACCTTCTGGCCAAGGCGACACAGACCTTCGACTGGCCCTTCCTGAACGTCGGCAACCCGGACGGGGACCCGGTCGGCGGCAATCTCTTCTCGCTGCCGCTGGTGGCGACGGGCGGGACCCTCGTACTGCTCGCCGGTGTGGGCACGGCGGCCATCATCGGGGTGCACGCGCGCGTGGCGGTACGGGAATGGGCGGCGACCGCGCACGAACTGCGGTTCGCGATCCTCACCGTGACCTCCGTCCTCGCTCTCGCGTACGTGATGAACCTGTCCGGGCAGGCGGCCACGATCGGCAACTACGTGGCGGCGGCGGGAGCGGGGCTCGCCTTCCTCTCGCCGATCCTCGGCTGGTTCGGCGTCGCGGTCTCCGGCTCCGACACCTCGGCCAACGCGCTCTTCGGCGCGCTCCAGGTGACGGCGGCCCAGCAGTCGGGACTCTCGCCCGAACTGCTCGCCGCCGCCAACAGTTCGGGCGGCGTACTCGGCAAGATGATCTCCCCGCAGAACCTGACGATCGCGTGCGCGGCGGTCGGACTCGCGGGCAAGGAAGGCGACCTGCTGCGCAAGGTGCTGCCGTGGAGCATCGGCCTGTTGCTGGTGATGTGTCTGATCGTGCTGGGACAGAGCACGGTGGTGCTCGGCTGGATGCTGCCGTGAGGGGAGCCTGAGCGGCTCACGGCTGGTTGTCAGTTGTTGCGGGTAGTTTGGGTGACCGACGAGTACTCGTCGAGTGCTATCCGACATCCGATACCGCTGAACTCGCAGAACCTGCAGAGAGGGTTGGCCGTGACTGCTGATCTGTCCCAGATCGTGAAGGCGTACGACGTGCGCGGGGTCGTCCCGGACCAGTGGGACGAGTCACTGGCCGAGCTGTTCGGGGCGGCCTTCGCGAAGGTGACGGGCGCGGACGCGATCGTGACCGGGCACGACATGCGGCCGTCGTCGCCGGGCCTCTCGCGCGCCTTCGCGCGCGGTGCCGCGGCGCTCGGCGTCGACGTCACGGAGATCGGCCTCTGCTCGACGGACCAGCTCTACTACGCGTCGGGCGCCCTGAACCTGCCGGGCGCGATGTTCACGGCCTCGCACAACCCCGCGCAGTACAACGGCATCAAGATGTGCCGCGCGGGCGCCGCCCCGGTCGGCCAGGACACCGGCCTCGCCGATATCCGCGCCCTGGTGGAGGACTGGGCCGACTCGGGCGCCCCGGCGGCCGCCGAGACGCCGGGCACGCTCTCCCAACGCGACACCCTCACGGACTACGCGGCACATCTGCGCGGCCTGGTGGACCTGACGTCCATCCGCCCGCTCAAGGTCGTCGTCGACGCGGGCAACGGCATGGGCGGGCACACCGTCCCGACGGTCTTCGAAGGCCTGCCGCTCACCGTCGTACCGATGTACTTCGAGCTGGACGGCACCTTCCCCAACCACGAGGCCAACCCCCTCGACCCCAAGAACATCGTGGACCTGCAGAAGCGGGTGCGCGACGAGGGCGCCGACCTCGGCATCGCCTTCGACGGCGACGCGGACCGCTGCTTCGTCGTCGACCAGAACGGCGACCCGGTCTCCCCGTCGGCGGTCACCGCCCTGGTCGCCTCGCGCGAGCTCGCGCGCAACGGCGGCAAGGGCACGATCATCCACAACCTCATCACTTCGTGGTCGGTCCCCGAGGTCGTGCGGGAGAACGGCGGCATGCCCGTCCGCACCCGTGTGGGCCACTCCTTCATCAAGGAGGAGATGGCCAAGACGGGCGCCATCTTCGGCGGCGAGCACTCGGCGCACTACTACTTCCGCGACTTCTGGAACGCGGACACGGGCATGTTGGCCGCGCTCCACGTCCTCGCGGCCCTCGGCGGCCAGGACGGCCCGCTGTCGGGCCTCGTCGCCCAGTACGACCGCTATGCGGGCTCCGGCGAGATCAACTCCACGGTCGACGACCAGAAGGCCCGCCTGGCGGCCATCAAGGCGACGTACGGAGACCAGGAGGGCATCACCCTCGACGAACTGGACGGCCTCACGGTGACGGCCACGGACTGGTGGTTCAACGTCCGAGCCTCCAACACGGAACCCCTCCTGCGCCTGAACGTAGAGGCGAGGGACGAAGCGACGATGAAGAAGACTCGCGACGAGGCCCTGGCGATCATCAGGGCCTGAGCCGAGGCGACGGCCGGACGGTGGGCAGGCACTCCCACCTTCCCGGCCCGCCCGCAGGGCCGACGGGCAGCCGTCCCGACGCTCCTACCCACCCAGGTCGCGTCCACCGGCCCGCAGATGACCAACGACCGTAGGTCTCACCGGGGGCCATGGGGCGAAGCCCTGCCCGTACACACAGCCAAGGCCCCGAGCCCAGCGGTACGCTGACCAGGCCACATCCCACAGCACACCCCAACACCACCCGAAGGGACCCACCCCATGCCGCTCGAAGCCGGCCTCCTGGAGATCCTCGCCTGCCCGGCCTGCCACGCCCCCCTCAAGGAGGCGGACGCGGAGCTGGTCTGCACCGCTGACGGCAAGGACTGCGGCCTCGCCTACCCGGTCAGGGACGGCATCCCCGTCCTCCTCGTGGACGAGGCCCGCCGCCCCGCGTAAGGCCCGGCGCAAAGACCACAAGGCCCGGCGAATCGGAGGCCCGACTCCCATGCTCGACGAATCGCTGCTTGACGCCCCCGAGGCTCTCGCCGTGGCCGACCGCCGCGGCCTCCTCCGCGGCGCCGCAGAGGCAGGCGCCCGCGTACGCACCGCGGTACGGCACGCCACCGAGGCGGGGCTCACGCAGCTCAAACCGGACGGCCGCCCCCGCGCCATCATGATCGCGGGCCCCGGCACCGCCGCCACCTGCGTGGCCGACCTGCTCGACACCCTCGCAGGGGCAAGCTGCCCCGTGGTCCGCCTCGCCCCCACCGGCGTAGCCCCCGCCGCAGGCGCCCTGCGCTGGGCGCTGCCGGGCTGGGCAGGCTCGGTGGACCTGCTGCTCATCGCCACCCCGGACGGCACGGAACCAGGCCTGGAACTCCTCGCGGAGCAGGCGTACCGCCGCGGCTGCACGGTCGTCGCGGTCGCCCCCGCCCGCTCCCCGCTCGCCGAGGGCGTCGAGGGCACGCACGGCCTCACGGTCGCGATGGCCACCTCTCCGTACGGGGAGTACGAAGCCCCGCACGACGGCGAGAGAGCCTCCGAGGCCTACGAGGCGCGCCGCGTGGACGACGAGGCCGCCGCGTCCGCCCCCGCCACCCTCTGGGCCCTGCTCACCCCCCTGCTCATCCTCCTGGACCGCACCGGCCTGATCACCGCACCGGCCGAGACCCTGGAGAAGATCGCCGACCGCCTCGACCACGTCGCGGAACGCTGCGGCCCCGTCATCGCGACGTACAGCAACCCCGCCAAGACACTCGCCGCCGAGCTCGCCGACGCTCTCCCGGTGATCTGGACCGAGGGCCAGTTCGCGGGCCCCGTGGGCCGACGCTTCGCCGCCACGCTCGCCGAGCTCGCCGGACACCCGGCGGTCGCGGGTGAGCTGCCCGAGTCGCTGCCCGCGCACGGCGCGCTGCTCGCCGGCCACTTCGCACCCAGCGCCGACGGCGACGACTTCTTCCGCGACCGCGTGGACGAGCCCCAGGCGCTGCGCGCCCGAGTCGTCCTGCTCCGCGACCGCCCGGTGGACGCGGGAGGCCTCAGCGCCGCGCCCGCGGCCCGCGAGCTCGCCCACGGCCACGACATCGCGCTCAGCGAGCTGGAGCCGGAGGACGGCGACGATCTGGAGACCCTCGCGGAGCTGATCGCCGTCACGGATTTCGCCGCCGTTTACCTGGCGCTCGCCCCGAGGGACGGATCATGACCCCAGCCAGGTCATGACCTGAGACCCCGCTTCGCGCGTACGCACGTACATACGTAAGGGAGACCCCCTCCGTGGACCGCCTCACCAACACCATCCGCCCCTACGCCTGGGGTTCCACCACCGCCATCGCGGAGCTCATCGGCGTCGAGCCGACCGGTGAGCCGCAGGCCGAGATGTGGATGGGCGCCCACCCCGGCGCGCCATCGCGCACCGAGCGCGGCCCGCTCGACGAGGTGATCGACGAGGACCCGGGACACGAGCTAGGCAGGGCGACGGTCGCCAAGTTCGGCCCGCGCCTGCCCTTCCTCCTCAAGATCCTCGCCGCGGGAGCACCGCTCTCCCTCCAGGTGCACCCCGACCTGGAGCAGGCGAGGGAGGGTTACGAGGACGAGGAGAGCCGGGGCGTCCCGATCGACGCCCCGCACCGCAACTACAAGGACGCCAACCACAAGCCCGAACTGATCTGCGCGCTCACGGAGTTCGACGGCCTCTGCGGCTTCCGTGCGCCGGTCGAGGCCGCGGATCTCCTTGCCGGTCTTGGTGTCGACTCCTTGAAGCCGTACGTCGATCTGCTGCACGCCAAGCCCGAAGAGGCCGCCCTGCGCGAGGTCCTGACGGCCGTCCTGACCGCCGACCCCGAGCGTATGGCCGCGACCGTCACCGAGACGACCGCCGCGGCCGAGCGCCTGGGCGGCGCCTACGCCCCGTACGCGGGAATCGCGCACCACTACCCCGGCGACCCCGGTGTCATCGCCGCGATGCTCCTCAACCACGTACGACTGCAGCCCGGCGAGGCCCTGTTCCTCGGCGCCGGAGTCCCGCACGCCTACCTCGACGGCCTCGGCGTCGAGATCATGGCCAACTCGGACAACGTGCTGCGCTGCGGCCTGACCCCCAAGCACGTCGACGTACCCGAACTCCTGCGCATCGTCCGCTTCGAGGCGACCGACCCCGGCATCCTGCGCCCAGAGGCGTCACCCGACGGCGAAGAGGTCTACGACACCCCGATCGACGAGTTCCGCCTCTCCCGCTTCGTCCTGCCCGAGGGCGCGGCACCGCACGCCCTCACCACTGCCACGCCGCAGATCCTGCTCTGCGTGTCCGGCTCGGTCCGCGTCGGCGACGCCGGGGAACTCACGCCCGGACAGTCCGTGTTCGTCCCCGCGGACGAAAAGGCCGAAGTGTCCGGAGAAGGCACGGTCTTCCGCGCCACTGTGATGGCCTGACTCACCACCAGCGCCTCGTGCTGCAACAATGACCCACCGCAAAGGCCGGGCAAAAAGCGGCAGTGGACGATGAACGTACGCAGGCGAAGGGACAACGGGCACACATGAGCGCGTCAGGCGGAACAAAGGCGATTGTCGCGGCACTCGCCGCGAACCTCGCGATCGCGGTGGCGAAGTTCGTCGCGTTCCTCTTCAGTGGCTCGTCATCGATGCTCGCCGAGAGCGTGCACTCGCTCGCGGACTCGGGCAACCAGGGGCTGCTGCTCCTCGGCGGCAAGAAGGCGCAGCGCGAGGCGACCCCCCAACACCCCTTCGGCTACGGCCGCGAGCGCTACATCTACGCCTTCCTGGTCTCCATCGTGCTCTTCTCGGTCGGCGGCATGTTCGCGATCTACGAGGGCTACGAGAAGATCAAGCACCCGCACGAGATCGAGTACTGGTACTGGCCGGTCGGCGTCCTGGTGTTCGCGATCATCGCGGAGAGCTTCTCCTTCCGTACGGCCATCAAGGAGTCGAACCACACGCGCGGCAACCTCACCTGGACGCAGTTCGTCCGCCGCGCGAAGGCCCCCGAGCTGCCGGTCGTGCTCCTGGAGGACCTGGGCGCGCTCGTCGGTCTTGTCCTTGCCCTGATCGGCGTCGGCCTGGCGCTCGGCACCGGCGACGGCGTCTGGGACGGCATCGGCACGCTCTGCATCGGCATCCTGCTCATCGTGATCGCGATCGTCCTCGCCGCGGAGACCAAGTCCCTGCTCCTGGGCGAGGCCGCGGGCACGGACGAGGTCGAAAAGATCGAGAAGGCCCTCGTCGACGGCGACACGGTCACCCGCGTCATCCACATGCGCACGCTCCACCTCGGCCCCGAGGAGCTCCTCGTCGCCGCCAAGGTCGCCGTGCAGCACGACGACACGGCCGCCGAGGTCGCCTCCGCGATCAACGCCGCCGAGGAGCGCATCCGCGCGGCGGTCCCGATCGCCCGCGTGATCTACCTGGAGCCCGACATCTACAGCGAGACGGCAGCGGCCGAGGGCACGAACCCGGCGAAGTAACCGTTTGGTCAGTACGTACGTCGATGGGCCCCGCACCGGGAAGGTGCGGGGCCCATCGACGTACGTAAGGGGCGGGGGAACTGCGCGACCAGCCACAGCCGGCCCGCAGCCTAGTAACCGGCCCCCAACGGACCGCTCACCGCACCTCGCGCAGCACCTCAAGGATGGCCGCCTCGTCGGGCGCCGCCTCAAGACGCTCCCGGAAGCCGGTGTCCATCAGCTTGCGCGAGAGCAGCGCGAGGATCCGCAGGTGCTCGTCCCCGGCGGCCGCCTCCGGCACGGAGATCATGAAGATGAGCTTCGCCTTCGTACCGTCGATGGCACCCCACTCGATGCCTTCGGACGACCGCGCGAACCCGACGACCGGAGAGGTCACCGCATCGGTCTTCGCGTGCGGGATGGCGATCTCCTCGCCGAGCCCGGTGGTGCCCTGGGCCTCGCGGCGCAGAGCGGTCCGCACGAGTTCCTCGACGTCGTTCACCTTGCCGGTGGAGGCGAGGAGGTTCGCCATCTCGCGGATCGCGGAGTCTTTGTCGGCGGAGTCCAGCTGGACCTTCACGGTCTGCTCGGTGAGATAGCCGGAGAGGACTTCGTCCTCGGCCGTGGGGGAGGAGAAGGCCGCAGCAGGCGCGGGCGCCTTCTGCGGGGCCCCGGCACCACTCGTGCCGACGGCTCCTGCTCCCACACCCACCAACACCGGCTCGGGAGCGCCCGGCACATCGACGATCGCCTGCCCGCGCCGCTTGCGCTCGCTGAGGTCGACCAGCGTGACGGTGGTAAGCGCGGTGACGACGGTGCCGATGGCGATCGCGATGAAGAACATCGGTACGCCGCCGACGGCACCCAGGACCGCCACGATCGGCCCGCCGTGCGGCACCGCGTCCTCGACGCCTGCTTGGCCGGCGATCGCACCGGCGACCGCGCCACCGAGCATGTTCGCGGGGATGACCTGAGCGGGCCTCGCGGCGGCGAACGGAATCGCACCCTCCGAGATCCCGAAGAAGCCCATGAACAAGGCGGCAAGACCGGTTTCCCGTTCCTGCTCGCTGTAGAGGCGCTTGCGGACGAGCGTCGCGAGCCCCTGCCCGAGCGGCATGACGGGGATCGCGGCGGCGCACATGCCCATGACGGTCTGGTTGCCGGTCGCGATGAGTCCCGCGCCGAACAGGAACGCCGTCTTGTTGACGGGCCCGCCCATGTCGAAGGCAATCATCAGACCCAGGATCGCGCCGAGCAGGATCGCGCTGGTCCCGGTCATGCCGCTGAGCCAGTCGGTCAGATGCTCGAAGACCCACGAGATCGGTTTGCCGATGACGTAGATGAAGAAGAGGCCGAGTGCCGTCGTCGCGACGATGGGGATCACGATGATCGGCATGATCGGCTGGGCGAACTTCGGGACCTTGACCTTCTTGATCCACAGCACCAGATAGCCGGCGAGGAAGCCGGTCACGATGGCCCCGATGAAGCCGGCGCCCGCCTTGGAGTCGTACAGATCACCGGTGTTGGCGATCCAGCCGCCGATCATGCCCGGCACGAGCGCGGGCCGGTCCCCGATCGCGTACGCGATATAGCCGGAGAGGATCGGCACCATCAGCGTGAAGCCGATGACACCGATGTCGTTGACGTGCTTCCAGAACGAGCCGTCGGGGATGACGAGCCCGCCCTGGGGGTCGGTGTGCCCGCCGAGCGAGAGCGAGATCGCGATCAGCAGGCCGCCGACCACGACGAACGGGATCATGTACGAGACGCCGTTCATCAGCGCCTTGTACGCGACGCTGCGCTCACGCCCGCCACCGCCACCCGAGATCGGATCAGCGGCACCGCCGCCACCGCCCCCGTGCACGGGCGCGCTCCGCACCTGCTCGATCAGCCGCTCGGGGTTGCTGATGCCCTCGGACACTCCGACGGACAGCACGCGCTTGCCCGCGAAACGGCCGCGGTCGACGTCCTTGTCGGCGGCGATAATGATGCCGTCCGCTTCTCTGACATCGTTGTCAGTCAGGACGTTCTCGGCCCCGATGGAGCCCTGCGTCTCCACCTTCATGTCGATGCCGAGGCGCTCCGCGGCCTGCGAGAGCTTCTCCGCGGCCATGTACGTGTGGGCGATACCGGTCGGACAGGCGGTCACCGCGAGCAGCTTGAGCTTCTTCTGCTGCTCACCGTCGCCTCCGCCTATGGGGGGATCGGCCGGATGGGTCACGTGGATCTCCTAACACCTTCGTCACACAAGATCGCGCAAATGTTCCCGATCTCAAGGCATCCTGCAACACATAAGTGCAGGTTCAAAAGCGCAAAGGTCCCGAATGGGCAGGTCTGTGGCCCTGTCCGTGGTCCCTGCCCGTCCTGTTCCGGGCCTCCCGCCCGGCCCGCCGCCCCTGGAGGCGGGCCGGGGCGAGCAAGGGACGGGCAAGAGGTGGGCAAGGGCAGGCAGAGGCGGGCTGGGGCTCGCTGGGCCAATCGGTGTAGCTTTGTGACCGAGCCAGACGTCGCTGCTGATGGCGGTCGGGCGGTGCCTGCACGGGCACCGGCCGAGGGAGAGAGGGCCTCCGACGGACTGCGCTGCTGCGCGCCGGTGCACCTCTGTGCCGTCGTCGCAGGTCAGCCAGCCATGCCCACCCACCCTCGATCAATCCCACGAGGAGCAGCTCGCCAATGACGACTCTCACCACCGGCCAGGACTTCAAGGTCGCCGATCTCTCCCTGGCCGCGTTCGGCCGCAAGGAGATCACCCTCGCCGAGCACGAGATGCCCGGCCTGATGTCGATCCGCAAGGAGTTCGCCGCCACCAAGCCGCTGGCCGGCGCCCGCATCATGGGTTCGCTGCACATGACCGTGCAGACCGCCGTCCTCATCGAGACCCTGGTCGCCCTCGGCGCCGAGGTCCGCTGGGTGTCCTGCAACATCTTCTCGACCCAGGACCACGCGGCAGCGGCCATCGCCGTCGGCCCGAACGGCACCCCGGACAACCCGCAGGGCATCCCGGTCTTCGCCTGGAAGGGCGAGACCCTCGAGGAGTACTGGTGGTGCACGGAGCAGGCGCTGACCTGGCCGAACACCCCCACCGGCGGCCCGAACATGATCCTGGACGACGGTGGCGACGCCACCCTCCTCGTCCACAAGGGCGTTGAGTACGAGAAGGACGGCAAGGTCCCGTCCGAGGACACCGCCGAGTCCGACGAGCACCGCGTCATCCTCCAGCTCCTCAACCGCACCATCACCGATGGCTCGCAGAAGTGGACCCAGCTCGCCTCGGAGATCCGCGGCGTGACGGAGGAGACCACGACGGGCGTCCACCGCCTGTACGAGATGCACCGCGACGGCACCCTCCTCTTCCCGGCGATCAACGTGAACGACGCCGTCACGAAGTCGAAGTTCGACAACAAGTACGGCTGCCGCCACTCCCTGATCGACGGCATCAACCGCGCCACGGACGTCCTCATCGGCGGCAAGACCGCTCTCGTCTGCGGTTACGGAGATGTCGGCAAGGGCTGTGCCGAGTCCCTGCGCGGCCAGGGCGCCCGCGTGATCATCACCGAGATCGACCCGATCTGCGCGCTGCAGGCGGCGATGGACGGGTTCCAGGTCGCGACCCTTGACGAGGTCGTCGACAAGGTCGACATCTTCGTCACGACGACCGGCAACAAGGACATCATCATGGCCTCGGACATGGCCAAGATGAAGCACCAGGCGATCATCGGCAACATCGGCCACTTCGACAACGAGCTCGACATGGCCGGCCTCGCGAAGGTCCCCGGCATCGTCAAGGACGAGGTCAAGCCGCAGGTCCACACCTGGACGTTCCCCGACGGCAAGGTCCTCATCGTCCTTTCCGAGGGCCGCCTGCTGAACCTGGGCAACGCGACGGGCCACCCGTCCTTCGTGATGTCCAACTCCTTCGCGGACCAGACCCTGGCCCAGATCGAGCTGTTCACCAAGCAGGACGAGTACCCGACCGACGTCTACGTGCTCCCCAAGCACCTCGACGAGAAGGTCGCCCGCCTCCACCTCGACGCGCTCGGCGTGAAGCTCACGACGCTCCGCCCCGAGCAGGCCTCGTACATCGGCGTAGAGGTGGACGGCCCGTACAAGCCGGACCACTACCGCTACTGACCGAGCCGCGTGGGGCTCCGCCCCGGCAATCGCTCATCCGCAGGCCCTCGCCCACCGGGCGGGGGCCTGCGCCCGTCGGCCCACCCAACGGACTCGTCGGCGACCGCGGGCCCCGATGGCAGTCTCGGGTGGCGCACGAGAGGCGATATGCCTGTCCCGGACCTGGCCTGCCCGAGCCAAGGCCGGAACGGACCGGGCCGGAAGTACCCCCGCACTGCCCGGAAGTACCCCCGCACTGTGCAGGTCGCGCCACCTGCGCAGTGCAGGTTCCGCCGTGTTCCGCCCCGCCTGGTCCAGCTCACCCCACCGCGAGCCAGACCAACTCCTCAGCCCAGCCCAGCCCGGGACCAGGGCTGCCTCCACCGCCGTCCCCGGCATCGCTACTGCCCCTGCCACTGCCACCATGGTGCCGACAGCCAACAGGGCTGCCCCGACTTGGCCCAGGCCAAGCATCAGCCCCCGACGAGGACCGAGCCCCTATGCCCCGCGGCCACTATTCGCTTCACGACCCGCACGATCGCACCCCCCTAGGTGAAGAACACTTCCACTGCGCCCCCGGCCCCTCCGGCTGGCGCTACGTCTCCCAGCGAACCGCTCCCTCCGGCGACCCCACCGGCTCCGTCGACCTCGCCCTCGACGAACTGGGCCGCCCCATCCGACTCGAACTGCACGCGAGGGACTGGCAGATCCGCGCCGCGGCGATCGATGGAGTCACCTGGGTCCGCACCGACCCCACCGGTACTCACGCCACAGAAGACAACGCCCCCGCCCACGCCTTCACCGGCACATCCCCCGCTTTCCTCATCGCGCTCTCACGCCTCCTACGCCTCACCCCCGCTGCCCCCGCGACCCGCGTCCGCCTCGTCGCCTTCACGGACCCGGTCCTCGCCCCCCGCACTCTTGACCAGTCCTGGGCCCTGCTGAAAAGAGAAGCACACGCCACTGACAACGGCCCCTTGCCCGTGGACGAATACCAGGTCACAGCCCTGGACACCGGCGAACAGCACGCCATCCACATCACTGGCGACGTAGTCCTCTCCGCCCCCGGCATTGAGCTCGAGAACCTCGAGTCCCCGCCCTCGACATTCCCCTGACCCCGCCCTACGCGGGCGGCACGAACCCGCTGCGGGGAGGCGGGGCCTCCGCACCTTCCTGCCTCACCGGCCGCGGTGCATCGCGCGGCGCCTGCGGGGCGGCCGGGGACACCGGGACCACCGGGTACGAGGGAGCAGCCGCGGCAGCCGGATAGGCGGCACCAGGCACCGAATACCCAGCCCCAGCCCCAGTTCCAGCCCCAGTTCCACCCCCGGCCGGCGCCCCAGCCCCGCCGAACGCCCGCCGAGCATCCCGCGCCTGCCGCTCCTGCACGACGGCGGCGAGATACGCAGCCGGTGGAACACCCTGCGGAGCCGGCACCCCAGTACGTTCCGCGAGATCCCCGGCAAGCCGCTCAGCCATCGCCCAGCCGACCTGCGGATCCAACTGCCCCATCCGCGTCAGGTATTGCCGTATAGCCAGCCAAAGGCCCTCAGGCACCCCGGACAGATCGAGCCCGGAGAACCGCCCCGCCAGCCAGGGCGGCGGCGGAGGAACGAAAGCCGTCTGCCCGCTGGGCACCCGCTCCCGCACGACAAGCGTCCCCGCGAAGACATCCCCAAGACGGCGCCCCCGCGCAGACACCAGCGAAGCGATGCACGCGACGACCCCGAACGTCAGCAGGATCTCGACGACCCCCACCGCACCCCGCACCAGCGCGTGCCGAAAGCGGATCGGCCCCCCGTCGTCCCGCACCACCCGCAGCCCGCATGCCAGCTTCCCCAGCGACCGCCCATGACTGAGGGTCTCCACCGCGATCGGCCCACCGACCAGGATCAGTACGAAACTGGCGACGGCGACCGCCGCGGCCGCGGCGTCATCCAACGATGAGGTGGAGGCCACGACCCCCACCGTGACCGCCAGATAGACAGCGAAGGCCACCACCAGGTCGATCAATATGGCGAGCGCCCGGCTCGGCAACTTCGCGGGGCGCAGCTCGAGTGCCACCGCCTCGCCCGTCACAAGCTCACTCACGCCAGCCGCCCTTCCCTGCCCTGCCTTCGGAACGGCCAGTCTGCCAAGCTGAGGCAGCATCGTGCCGCAGTACGAGGAGCAGCCACCTGATGGACCTCGACGTCTTCGTGTCCGCCCACCGAGCCGAGTGGGACCGACTCGACGCCTTGCTGCGCCGCCAGCGCCGCCTCAACGGAGCCGAGACCGACGAACTCGTCGCCCTCTACCAACGCACCGCCACCCACCTCTCCCTGATCCAGTCCAGCGCCCCCGACCCACAGCTCACCGGCCGCCTCACCCACCTGGTGGCACGCGCGCGTAGTGCGGTGACAGGCACCCGACGCGCTTCCTGGCGGGACGTCACGCACTTCCTGACCCACGGTTTCCCGGCAGCGGTCTACCGCTCCCGCCACTGGTGGGTCCCCACAGCTCTCCTCTCGACGGTCCTCGCGGCCATCATCGGCTGGTGGATAGCCACGCACCCCGAGGTCCAGTCCTCCATCGCGGCCCCCAGCGAACTGCGCGACCTCACCCGCCCCGGCGGCGAGTACGAGACGTACTACTCGAGCCACCCAGCGGCATCGTTCGCCGCCCAGGTATGGACGAACAACGCCCAGGCGGCGGCAATGTGCCTGGTCCTCGGCGCCTTCCTCTGCTTCCCGGTCATCTGGATCCTCTTCCAGAACATGCTGAACCTAGGCGTGGGCATCGGCCTGATGTCCTCCGCCGACCGCCTCGACACCTTCCTCGGCCTGGTCCTGCCACACGGCCTCCTGGAACTGACCGCGGTCTTCGTAGCCGCCGGAACGGGCCTGCGCCTCGGCTGGACCGTCATCGACCCAGGCCCGCGCTCTCGCCGAACAGCCCTCGCCGAGGAGGGCAGAGCGGCCCTCGGTATGGCGGTCGGCCTAGCCCTTGTCCTGTTCATCTCCGGAGCCATCGAAGGCTTCGTCACCCCCTCCGGCCTGCCGACATGGGCCCGCATCGGCATCGGAATCGCCGCTGAGCTGGCATTCCTCGTGTACGTCTATGTCCTGGGCGGCAGAGCGGCACGCGCCGGCGCCACAGGCGACCTGGACCCCACGGAACGCAGCGCCACTGTCCCGACAGCAGCGTGATGTGCGTACGGCCCCGCTGAGCTGCTAGTCTCCTCGACGCCCCAAGAAAACCGTTGACACGGCAGGACGGGGGAGGTAGATTCAAACAGTTGCCTAGAGCTGGACAAGTCCAGTGGCGGCAGTTAATATCTGCCTGCTTCTTGAATTTCATTTACCAAGAAGCCACTCCCGATAAATCGGAACTTTGAGCCGGTCAGCCCGGCGGAAAACTTCTGATAAAGTCGGACTCGCCGGAAAGGGAAACGCGAAAGCCGAAAGGCCGGAGCAGGAACCGGAAAGGCACCGAGGAAATCGGACACGAAAGAGTCTGATAGAGTCGGAAACGCAAGAACGAAACACAGAAACACAGTACAAAAGAAACACCGAAGGGAAGCGCCCGGAGGAAAGCCCGAGAGGGTGAGTACAAAGGAAGCGTCCGTTCCTTGAGAACTCAACAGCGTGCTAAAAGTCAACGCCAGATATGTTGATACCCCGTCTCCGGCCTTCATTGGCTGGGACGAGGTTCCTTTGAAGAAAACATCAGCGAGGACGCTGTGAACGGCCGGGATTATTCCTCCCGACCGTTCCGCTCATCGTGGTGTCGT